>NZ_AP022582.1:4916711-5531300 GCF_010731595.1 Mycobacterium seoulense
GCCGGGTGGCCAGCGCCGGGTGGCGCTGCAGGCAGCGCACCAGCAGCAGCGGCTCATAGCTGCGGTCCGGGTGACCCCAGCTGTTGATTCCAGTGGCATCTTCCTCGCTCCACGGTGGGGGGAGCGGTGCGACGCGGCTCACGGATGAGACTGTACGGCGCGCACTTCAGGCGGGCAGCGAGAAGACCACGCAGTCGTGCAGGCAGCCCCTGGCCGCGCCGGGGGAGTCGGGGTCGGCCTCGCGGTGCAGCAGCGCGCGGGAGGGCACCACCGTGAGGCCAACGGCGTCCCCGGCTCGGTTCTCCGGGCCCACCTCGGCCGTGCCGTCGACGATCAGCGAATAGCCGCCGGGCTCGGTCGGGGGCCACAGCAGGGTGACGTCGCGGCGCTGGGCGAGATTCTGCCGGGTGCGGCCGCCGATGAGTCCGACATCGATGGTCGCTCCGCTCAGCCGCGGTTCGACCGTCACGGTGTGCACGCGGTAGTCGTCGTCCACGGTGACCAGGTAGGCGTACGGGTAGTCGGGGAGGGCGGCGGCGAGCCGCTCGAGGTCCACCTTCTTCTTCGTGCGCATGGTGCTCCAGGATAGGGCGGGGCGGGGCCGCTACAGCGTGCGCGGAACCCGCGCCGCCGGGAGGCCGAACGTGAGCTGGCCGCTGCTGCTGAAGTGGAAACCGAGGTTCTGCAGGACCTGCTGCCAGGGCGCCAGCTTCTCGACGGCCGCCGACGCGTCGGCGTGGTAGCCGTACATCGCCTCCACGTCCGACGCCCACATCTGGTCGTAGGCGGCCTCGATGTCGGCGATCGCGGGGGTGTTCTGGCCCAGCCAGTTGGTCGCCGACAACGCGTGCGCCAGAGCGCGATTGGCCGCGACCACCGCGGGCTGCACCGTGGCCGCCAGCGCCCCCTCGAACGCGGCCGCGACGGCAGACGCCTGGCTGGACACCGCCTCGGCCTGGGCCGCCGCCGCGCTGAGCCAGCTCACGTAGTGCGTGGCGAGGGCCATCATCGCCGCCGAGGAGGGGCCCTGCCAGGACCCGTTGGCGAGGTTTGACGTGACCGAAGAAAACGACGATGCTGACGACGCCAAGTCCTCGGCAAGGCCGTCCCAGGCTTCCGCGGCAGCAAGCAGCGGCCCGGCTCCGGGACCCGAATGGATTCGTGCCGAGTTCACTTCTGGCGGCAACCACGCAAAATGCGGGCTCGTCACCGGCTTAACTTACCCGGGATTCGGCCGATTTGGTGGCGTTATTGCGCGGCTACTGGCCTGGGCCGGCGCCCGCGGACCAACTTGCCCGGGCGAGCCTCGGTCGGCACGCCGTTTTCCGCGATCACTTCGCCGGCGACGATGGTCGCGACGTATCCGTCGGCCGTCTGGTCCAGGCGCCGCCCCCCGGCGGGCAGGTCGTAGCTGATGACCGGCTTGTGCAGCCGCAGCGCGGCGTGATCGATGACGTTGAGGTCGGCCTTGTACCCCACGGCGATGCGGCCCCGGTCGCCCAGCCCGGCGATGCGGGCCGGCACCGACGTGAGCTCGCGGACGGCCTCCGGCACGGTGAACCGTCCCGACTTGCGGTCGCGTGCCCAATGCGCCAGGAAGTACGTCGAATAGCTGGCGTCACAGATCATCCCGTAGTGCGCGCCGCCGTCGCCGAGCCCCAGCACCACGTCCTCGCGGTGCAGCAGCTCCCCGACGGTGTCCAGCGAGTTGCCCTGCAGGTTGCTGGTGGCCACCAGCAGCATGGCGCGGCCCTCGTCGTCGAGCAGGCGGTCGTAGGCCTCCTCCATCGGGTCGACCCCGCGGGCGCGGGCCCTGGCGCCGATGCTGGTCGTCGGGTCCGGCTCGTAGTCGGGGGTGTCGCCCAGCGGGAAGATCCAGTCCCACATCTGCGCCACGTAGAGGATCGGATGACCGACGCCGGGCTTGTCGGCCAGGATGCGCGCGCGCACCTCCGGCTTGCGCATCTCGGCGACCCGCTCGGCCAGCGGCAGGTGCGCGATCTCCCGGTAGCTGGGGTAGAGCACGAACGGGTTGGCGGACAGTTGCAGCCCGATGATCAACCCGATCGGCCGCGGCAACAGCTGCGCGGTGATGTCGCCGCCGGCCGCGTTGGCCTTCTCGATCATGGTGATGGCGTCCGGCCACGTCGGGTCGCCGGCGTTGGCGACGACCAGCGTGAAGGTGAGCGGCAGGCCGACGTCCTCGGCGACGTCGAACACCATCTGCAGCACCGGCTCGTAGCCGCCGGCCGGGATGTCCGGCACGAACTGCAGCAGGCCGCCGCCCCCGTCGACGACACCGCGGGCGATCTCCTCGATCTCCTCGCGGGCGGCGTCGTAACTGGGGATGGGCGAACCGCTTTCGGTCTTGTGGATCGTCAACCGGGACGACGCGAAGCCAAGCGCCCCGACCTCGATCGCCTCCTTCGCCAGCGCCCGCATCCTGGCGAGGTCTTCGGCGGTGGCCGGCTCGCGGTTGGCGCCGCGTTCGCCCATCACGTAGACGCGCAGCGGGGAGTGCGGCAGGTACGCGGCGACGTCGATGTCCCGCCGGCCGGCGTCCAGCGCGTCCAGGTATTCGGGGAACGTCTCCCAGGTCCACGGCAGGCCGTCGGTCATGACCACCCCGGGGATGTCCTCGACGCCGGCCATCACGTCGACGAGCACGTCGTGGTCCTCCTGGCGGCAGGGGGCGAAGCCCACCCCGCAGTTGCCCATCACCACGGTGGTCACGCCGTGCGCGGACGACGGCGTCAGGCGTTCCGACCAGATCGACTGGCCGTCGTAGTGGGTGTGCAGGTCGACGAAGCCGGGGGTGACCAGCAGCCCGGCGGCGTCGATCTCCCGGTGGGCGTTTTCACCGTTGACGTTGCCCACCGGCCCCACCTTTTTGATGACGCCGTCCGCTACGGCGACGTCGCCGACGAACGGTTCACCGCCCAGCCCGTCGACGATGGTGCCGTTGCGGATGATGAGGTCGTAGGTCATCCAAATAATCTACGACCGCGCCCGCGGGTGGTGCCAGGATCTAGTGTCGCTGGTATGGCCAACACCTCCAGCCCCGACGCCGCCGCCCAGGAACTGCTCCGCGACGCCTTCACCCGGTTGATCGAACACGTCGACGACATCGCCGACGGGTTGACCGACGAGGTCGCCAACTACCGAGTCACCCCCGACGCCAACAGCATCGCCTGGCTGATCTGGCACAGCGCCCGGGTGCAGGACATCCAGCTGGCCGACGTGGCCGGCGTCGAGCAGGTGTGGTTGCGCGACGGCTGGGTGGACCGGTTCGGGCTGGACCTGCCGCGCAACGACACCGGCTACGGGCACGGCCCCGAGCAGGTCGCCAAGGTCAAGGCGCCCGCGGACCTGCTGTCCGGCTACTACCACGCGGTGCACAAGCTGACCCTCGAGTACATCGCCGGCGTGACCGACGCCGACCTGGAGCGGGTGGTCGACACCAACTGGGACCCGCCGGTGACGGCCAGCGCGCGGTTGGTGAGCATCATCGACGACTGCGCCCAGCACCTGGGCCAGGCCGCCTACGTCCGCGGAATCGCCCCCTAGGGCTTGGGTTCTCGCAGCGTGCGATTCGTGGCCGCGGTCTTGCGGGCGGTGCTGTGGCTGGCCGCGACCGTCGCGCTGGCGGTGGCGGTCCCGGCGGCGTGGCTGCAGTGCAACGTCGTCAGCGAGGGCGGCTACGCGGCGCTGGCGCAGCGGGCCGCGGGCGATCCCGCGCTGCAGTCCGCCGCGGCCGACGAACTGACCAATCGCGCGATGGCACTCATCGCGGCCCACAACGGCGGACGCCAGCCCGCGGACGGCGCGCAGCTGCACGAGACCGCCGCCGCGTTCACGGCCGGGCCGGCGTTCCCGGCGCTGTTCGCCCGGGCGAACCGGGCGGCGCACCGCTGGCTGTTCAGCACCGACGGGGCGGGCGGGTCGTGGGCGATCGACGTGGCCCCGATGCTCGAGGATCCCTCGCTGCAGCGGATACTGAGCAGCCACAACGTGAAAGCGCCTGCGACCCTGAACGTTCCGCTGACGGCGTCGGCGCCGCGATCGCTGCGGCCCGGGCAACTCGGCCCGCTTGCCACGTGGGGGCCGTGGGTCGCCATCGGTGCGGTCGGCCTCAGCGTCGGCTGCGCCGTGCTGACGCTGGCCGCCGCGCGCCGCCGCGGCAAGGCGCTCACCAGCCTCGGCGTCTCCGCGCTGCTGGTCGGCGCCGGCGGATGGGCGGGCATCGAGATCGCCGGCCGCTACGTCGACGCCGCGCTCAACCGCACCACCGGCGACATCCGCCGCATCGCCGAGGTGATGGTCGGCCACGCCGAGGCGAGCCTGCACGAGTGGCTCAACCTGACGCTGCTCTGCGGCGCCGCCCTGGTGATCGGCGGTGTGGTCGCCGCCATGCTGGGCGGCCTGCGGAAGAAGCCCGCCGGCTAGCCGAAGGTGAACGAAAACACTTGCAGGCCAGGGCTGACCCGCATGTCGAGCCGGTCGCTGTGTGCGGCCCCGCCGGCCACGATCTGGTGCAGGGTGGGCGGCCCGCCGATCGGCGTCGCGGTGGTCTTTCCGTCCCGGGCCACCGTGAGGGTGCCCGTGCCGCCGACGACGACGTAGACGTCCTTGGCCGTGTAGTTCAGCCGGACGGCGGCGTCGTCGCCGTCGGCGGTGGCGCCTTGGTCGTCCAGTTTCCACCGGCCGGCCAGCGCGAACCTGTCGCCCCCCAGCTGCGGCGGATAGCCGAACGTGCCGGTCTTGTAATCGCCTGTGCCGCCGTAATTCACGGCCCGCTCGACCCCGAGGTAGGTCTCGGGGGTGAGCCTGGTGCGCGGCGTGGTGTCCGGCGAGTGCGTCGGCGCGGGCAGCCGGACGTCGGGGCGGGCGTCGACGAGCAGCGCGCGGATCAGGTTCTCGGTGCCGTCGTAATCGCCCTCGCCGAACTTCGTGTGCCGGACCGTCCCGCTCGCGTCGATCAGGTATTCGGCCGGCCAGTAAAGGTTTTGGTAGTTGTTCCACGTGGTGTAGTCGTTGTCCAACGCGATGGGGTAGGTGATGTGCAACGCGGCGGCGCCGCCGGCCACATTGGCGGGCACCCGTTCGAAGGCGTACTCCGGGGTGTGCACACCGATGACGACGAGCCCGGCGTCGTGATACCGGTTGTACCAATCGATCACGTGCGCGATGGCACGTTGGCAATTGATGCACGAGTATGCCCAGAAGTCGATCAGCACCACCTCGCCGCGCAGCGACGCCAGGTCGAGCGGGGCGCCGCCCGGCGTGTTGAGCCAGCCCGTGACGCCGCTGACCGCGGGCGCCGGCCCGCACCGCTCGAGGCGCTCCGCGCCGTCGGCGCAGTCGCCCAGCGCGCCGGCGCCCCCGCTGCCGGCAAGCTGCTGCCGGATCGTGTTGGCGCCGACCGCTTTCTGCATCGCGGCCGTGTAGTCGGGGACCGCGCGTTGCAGCGTCGCGGGCAGGTTGAACACCAGCGCCACGGCCAGCACGATCATCGTGACTCCGCCGGCGACCGACACGACGCGCCGGCGCCGGCGGAACGCGCCGACGCGCTCGGCGACACCTCGCCCGGCCAGCGCGAAAGCCAGCAGCGGCAAGGCGGTGCCGAGGGCGAACGCGGCGGTGAGGATCAGGATGGGCACGCCGATGGACGCGGTGCCGCCCGCGACCACGATCGCGGCCAGCACCGGTCCCGCGCACGGCACGTACAGCGCGCCGAGCGTCAAACCCAGCCCGAAACCGCTTCTGCCCGTGCGTAGTTGACGTTGCGGCAGGCGGGCGAACGGCCGTTCGATCAGGTGTTGCAGGGGCGGGACGATCAGGCCGAGCCCGATCAGCGTCAGCACCACCAGCGCGGCCCAGCGGATCGCGTCCTGAGGCAGGTGCAGCGCCGACAGGATGGCCGAGCCCGCCAGGGTCACCACGCTGAAGCTGCAGACCAGGCCCGCAATGACCGCGTACGGCCGGCTGGTGGCGCCGCGCGTCCCGGTGCCGTCCACGCCCGAGAAGAAGACCACCGGAAGCACCGGCAGGATGCATGGCGAGATGCCGGTGATGAGGCCGCCGAGGAAGCCGATGAGCGCGATGGTGTGCATAGCTACTTACACCTTGTACCTGCCGGAATGGTTCAACTGGCCCGGAACAAATCACATGATGTGCGTTATACAAATCACACAATGTGCGTTACGCTCTGCCGGTGGCGCAACTCACCTTCCAGCGCGCCCGCACCGAGGAGAAGAAGCGCCAACGTGCGGAGGCACTCGTGGAAGCCGCGCGTTCGCTGGCGCTGGAGACCGGCGTCGCGTCCGTCACGCTGACCGCCGTCGCCAGCCGGGCCGGCATTCACTACTCCGCCGTCCGCCGCTACTTCAGCTCGCACAAGGAAGTCCTCCTGCACCTCTCCGCGGAGGGGTGGGTGCGGTGGTCGAACACCGTGTCGGAGAAGCTGGCCGAACCCGGCCCGAAGTCGCCCTCGCAAATCGCCGAGACGCTGGCCAACGCCCTGGCCGAGGACCCGTTGTTCTGCGACCTGCTGGCCAACCTGCACCTGCACCTCGAACACGAGGTGGACGCCGAGCGGGTGATCGAGGTCAAGCGGATCAGCACCGCCGCCACGCTCTCGCTCGCCGATTCCATCGAGAGCGCGGTGCCGGAGCTCGGCCGCTCGGGGTCGCTCGACATTTTGTTGGCGGCGTACTCGCTGGCGGCCACCCTGTGGCAGGTCGCCAACCCGCCCGAGCGCCTCACCGACCTCTACGCCGAGGAGCCCGAAGTGCTTCCCCCGGAGTGGAATCTGGACTTTACTTCCGCCCTGACCCGCCTGCTGACTGCGACGTGCGTCGGTCTCATCGCGGAGAAGGCATGAACAAGGAGGCCGGGGAGCTGTGGCTTGGCGAACTCCAACCGGTGCAGAGGGGGAAGGACTTGGAGTGCCCATGACGACGACTGAGTCAAGGACCGAGCCGCTGATGACGCAGGGCTCCGCCGGCGGGGAGGGCAAAGATGTCGCTCCGCAGCGCGCCACGAAAAAGGGGCTGTTGGGGCGTTTTTGGTTGGTGCTCACGATCGCAGCCGTCGTCGCGGTGTCGGGATTCGTGGTGTACCGGTTGCACGGCGTCTTCGGCGTTCACAAGGGTTCGTTCGGTGGTGGCACCTCGGGCGAGGTCCTCGACCAGTTCAACGCCAAGACGATCACGCTCGAGGTCTGGGGCTCACCGGGCAGCACGGCGACCATCAACTACCTCGACGAAAACTCCCATCCGCAGCAGGCCGCCAACGTGCCCTTGCCCTGGAGCATCGTATTGAGTTCAACGAAACCCGGCATCCCGGCAAACCTGATCGCGCAAGGCGACGGGAGTTGGATTGCCTGCCGATTCGTCGTGAACAACCACGACGGGCACGGTGACGTCATCAAGGCTCCGAATCGCTCAGATTCCATCGAAACCGTGAACCCCTTCGTCTACTGCCTGGACAAGTCCGCATGAGCGAGCCAGGCGGGGCTCCGCCGCGCGTCGATCAGCCGCTGATCCCGCCGTTCCTGCCGCGGATGATCCATCGGCTTGCCCTGCCGATCGTCCTGGTGTGGTTGGGCATTGTCTTTGTCACCAACACCATCTCGCCACAGCTGGAGGTCGTCGCCAAAACCCACTCGGTGTCGATGAGTCCGACTGACGCGGCGTCCTTTCAGTCGATGATGAAGGTCGGATCGACGTTCAAAGAGTTCAACTCCGACAACTCGGCCATGATCTTGCTGGAGGGCGACAAGCCACTCGGGGCCGAAGCGCACCGCTACTACGACGAGATCGTCCGGCGCGCCGAGCAAGACAAGACACACGTTCAGCACGTGCAGGATTTCTGGAGTGATCCGCTGACGGCGGCGGGTTCCCAGAGCCACGATCAAAAGGCCGCGTACGTCCAGGTTTACCTCGCCGGCAACATGGGCGGCGGGCTGGCGAACGAGTCTGCCCTGGCCCTCCGCAAGATCGTGGACTCGGTGCCCGCGCCGCCGGGGATCAAGGTCTACGTCACCGGTGCGGGTCCGCTGTTCGCCGATCAGTCCCATGCGGGCGAGAAGGGCGTCATGGTCGTCACTCTCGTCACCTTTTTGGTGATCGTGGTGATGCTGCTGTTCGTCTACCGCTCGGTCACCACCATGCTGATCATGCTGGCGATGGTGTTCATCGAGTTGGCCGCGGCTCGAGGCGTCGTCGCGACGCTCGGTAACTACGGCGTCATGGGGCTTTCCACGTTCGCCAACAACATGCTGGTGCTGATGGCGATCGCCGCCGGGACGGATTACGCGATCTTTGTGGTCGGCCGATACCACGAGGCGCGCGGTCTCGGCGAGACCCGCGAAGAAGCGTTCTACACCATGTTCCACAGCACCGCGCACGTCGTGCTGGGGTCGGGCCTGACCATCGCCGGCGCGATGTACTGCCTGAGCTTCTGCCGGCTGCCGTACTTCGAGTCGCTGGGGGTGCCTTGTGCGGTCGGCATGCTGGTCGCGGTGTTGGCGGCTTTGACGCTGGCGCCGGCGGTGCTGACGGTGGCATCGTTCTTCAAGCTGCTCGACCCGAAGCGCAAGCTGCAGACCCGGGGCTGGCGTCGCATCGGCACCGCGGTCGTCCGCTGGCCCGCACCGGTTCTCGCGGTGACCATCGGGGTCGCATTGGTTGGTCTGCTCGCCCTGCCCGGTTACAAGACGGACTACGACAACCGCCACTTCCTGCCGGCTGACACCCCGGCCAATGTCGGTTATGCCGCTGCGGACCGGCACTTCGACCAGGCTCGGCTCAATCCTGAGCTGTTGATGATCGAGACCGATCACGACCTGCGTAACCCGGCCGATTTCCTGGTCCTGGACAAGGTCGCCAAGGCGGTCTTCCACATTCCCGGTATCGGCCGGGTGCAGACCATCACCCGGCCGTTGGGCACGCCGCTCGACCACAGCACCCTCGGTTTTCAGATGAGTGCACAAGCCGCAGGGCGGATCCAGACCCAGCACTATCAGGAAGAGCAGGCGAACAACCTGCTCAAGCAGGCGGACGAGCTCCGCAAGACGATGGCAACGCTGCATGAGCAGATGCAGGTGACCCAGGACCTGAGTAACACGACGCACGAAACCACCAGGCTCACCAAAGAAACCGTGAAGATCACCGAGGCATTGCGCGACGACATCGCCAACTTCGACGACTTCTTCCGGCCGATCCGCAGCTTCTTCTACTGGGAGAGGCACTGCTACGACATTCCGGCCTGCTGGGCGCTACGGTCGGTCTTCAACGCGCTCGACGGAATCGACCAGGTGGCTCAGAACATCGTGGAGCTCAGCGCGAATCTGGACAAGTTGGATCAGATCCAGCCGAAGCTGGTGGCGCTGATACCGCCGCAGATCGAGAGTCAGCAGCGCAACCTCGACACCATCATGTCGAACTACGCGACCACGATGGGTCTCAACGAACAGGCGAAAGCGCAGTCCGACAACGCCACCGCCCAAGGCGATGCCTTCGATAAAGCAAAAAATGACGACACGTTCTACCTTCCGCCGGAGGCGTTCAAGAGCCCGGATTTCGCACGGGGTCTCAAACAGTTCATCTCGCCGGATGGGCGCGCCGTCCGGTTGATCATCTCCCATGAAGGCGACCCGGCGACTCCCGAAGGCATCAGCCACATCGAACCGATCAAGCAGGCCGTGCACGAGGCGATCAAGGGCACGCCCTGGGAGGGCGCCAAGGTCTACCTCGGCGGTACCGCCGCGACGTACAAGGACATGCACGACGGCTCTAACATCGACCTGATGATCGCCGGAATTGCCGCGGCCACACTGATTTTCATCATCATGCTGGTGATCACCCGAAGCGCCGTGGCGGCCGTCGTGATCGTCGGTACGGTGTTGCTGTCACTAGGCGCCTCATTCGGACTCTCCGTGCTGCTATGGCAGTACATCCTGGGCTTGAAGTTGCACTGGATGGTGCTGGCGATGGCGATCATCCTGCTGCTGGCGGTCGGCTCGGACTACAACCTGCTGTTGATATCGCGGTTCAAGGAGGAAATCCACGCCGGGCTCAAAACGGGGACGATCCGCGCGATGGCCGGTTCGGGCTCGGTGGTGACCTCCGCCGGTCTGGTGTTCGCCGCGACCATGGCCACGTTCATGTTCAGCCCGCTGCTGGTGATGGCCCAGGTAGGTACGACGATCGCGCTGGGTTTGTTGTTCGACACCTTGATCGTGCGGTCGTTCATGACGCCGTCGCTGGCGACCTTGCTCGGGCGCTGGTTCTGGTGGCCGCAGCACGTGCGCCCACGGCCGGCCAGCACCATGCTGCGACCGTACGGACCGCGTCCCGCTGTGCGCGATTTGCTCCTCAAGAACGTCGAGGAGCGCCCGGCGGGCGGATTGGTGCAGCCACGCTGATCCGACGTGGCACGTGAACGTCGGGATTACCGCTGGCGTGATGGACTGCGAATCGGCCTCAGGGCGTGGTTAAGACTTCGCGGTGAGACGGCACCCGAGCGCTCGATCGCCGCACAAAAAAATCCGCGCGTACCCCTCGGGGACGCGCGGATTTCCCGGCGGCTTCACCGCATTACTGAACCCTGCCTTTGGGAGGCCCAGGCCAGCCGGGAGGACCGGTTGGCTCGGCCCAGTCCCACACCGCCATGTCGCCGGGCGGGTACTGGTTGCACACGTCGGTGGCCTTGGCCACGACGCCCTTGTTGTTGAAGAAGAGCTTCATGTGGTTCGGCCACGCGTACCACAGCGGGTCGTTGTTGAAGAAGTTCTCGGAGTACGTGCGGCGGTCCTCCGGGGACAACGAGTAGAACCAGTGCACCTTGTCGATCGTCGCCTGCTGGACGTTCGGGTGGTTGTCGAAGTCGATCATGTACCGCTGGTAGTACACCGGGCTGGTGTCGCGGGTGGCCGCCATGATCTGCTCGGCGTCGCACGTGGTGTTGATCATCCGGCGTGGAATCGGGAAGTCCTCCGTGGAATCGGCCACGGCGGTCTTCGGGAAGACCGTCGCAGCGATGCCGAGGGCGAGGAAGGCGGCGCCTGCGCGCAAGCCAGTGTTCAGCCGAGACATGGTAGTAACGGTAGCACTTTTGCGCGGCGGGGGGACAGTTCCTAGCTCAGCTCAGCATTGGTCGCGATCAGGCACGATGATGTGCGCCGGGTCGGGCCGCAGCTCGGGCGGCGCCTGGCTGTAGTCGCCGAACGGGCCGTCGCGGCGCTCCACCGCCGCCCGCACGCCCTGGGTCTCGGCGGTCTTGATGAAGTCCAGGGCGTCGGGGGTGTTGCGCATCAGGCCGTCGAGGATGCCGCCCAGCGTCTGGGTGGACGCCAATCCCATGTTCTCGTAGGCCTGGTTGACGATCAGTTTCTGCGCCTGCAGCTGCGACAGCGGGATGCGGGCCAGCTCGGCCGCGATCTCGGCGACCCGGGCCTCGAGGCGCTCGAACGGCACGGCCTCGTTGATCAGCTCGATCTCGGCCGCCTGGGCGCCGGTCAGCGGCCGTCCGGTCAGCGAATGCCACTTGGCCTTGGCGAAGCTGAGCCGGTAGAGCCACATGCCGCTCAGGTATGCGCCCCACATCCTGCTGTAGGGGGTGCCGATCACGGCGTCGTCGCTGGCGATGACCAGGTCCGCGCACAGCGCGTAGTCGCTGGCCCCGCCGACGCACCAGCCGTGCACCTGGGCGATGACGGGCTTGGACGCCCGCCAGATGGCCATGAATTTCTGCGTCGGCCCGGTCTCGCGGGCGGTGACCATCGCGAAGTCCTTGCCGGGGTCCCACCGGCCGTCGGTCATCATCGAATCGGCCCAGTGGGCAAAGCCGCCGCCGAAGTCGTAGCCGCCGGAGAAGGCCCGGCCGGCGCCGCGCAGCACGATGACCTTGACGGCCGGGTCACGCTCCGCCCGGCCGACGGCCGCCTCGATCTCGTCGGGCATGGGCGGCACGATGGTGTTGAGCTGCTCGGGACGGTTCAACGTGATGGTGGCAACCGGGCCGGCCGTCGCGTACAGCAGCGTCTCGAAGGCGGGTGCAGTCATGGCGTCCTTAGGGGTCGGGCTGACGGTTCTCCGGCGATGCCGCGTAGATGCGGTCGCCGATCTTGAGATACGGCGTCGTCAGGTAGGCGGACAGCGCGAGGAGGCCGGAGAAGATCACCGCCACGCAGACGGCGTTGGGCCAGATCCTGCCGGTGCCGATCGCGAAACAGACGGTGCCGATGAGCGCGGTCGCCCAGTAGAACCGCCGGCCGGCGCGGCGGTCGCCGATGAAGCGGTAGCGTGCCTGCGCCGCCGAGACCAGGATGAAGATCAAGCCGGTCACCAGCAGGGTGAGTTCGATGCGTTGGGTCGCTGACACGTCGACGATCCTATGGGCCGGAAGCGGGGCGGCCCAGCATCCGCCACAGGAACGAATAGGTCAGCGCCGACTTGAAGGCGACCTGCTGGTTGTCCGCCGCGCCGGCGTGCCCGCCCTCGATGTTCTCGTAGTAGTACACCGGGTGCCCGGCGGCCTCGAGGGCCGCCGTCATCTTGCGGGCATGGCCCGGATGCACCCGGTCGTCGCGGGTGGACGTGGTCATCAGCACCGGCGGGTAGTGGCGGGTCGCCGAAATGTTCTGGTAGGGCGAATATTCGGAGATGAACGCCCAGTCCTGCGGGTTGTCCGGGTCGCCGTATTCGGCCATCCACGAGGCGCCCGCGAGCAGCAGGTGGTAGCGCTTCATGTCCAGCAGCGGCACGCTGCAGACCAGCGCGCCGAAGCGCTCCGGGTACTGGGTCAGCATGATGCCCATGAGCAGGCCGCCGTTGCTGCCGCCCTGCGCGCCGAGCTGGTCGACGGTCGTGATCCCGCGGTTCACCAGATCGGTTGCCACGGCGGCGAAGTCCTCGGCCACCTTGTGCCGGCCCTCACGCATCGCCTGGGTGTGCCAGCCGGGCCCGTACTCGCCGCCCCCACGGATATTGGCCAGCACGTAGGTGCCGCCGCGGGCCAGCCACAGCCGGCCGAGCACACCGCTGTAGCCGGGGGTGTTGGCGGACTCGAAGCCGCCGTAGCCGTACAGCATGGTCGGCCCGGGACCCTTCGCGTCGGCGGGCCGCACCACGAAGTAGGGGACCTGCGTGCCGTCCTGCGAGGCCACGAAATGCTGTGCCACCGCCAGGCTTTCGGCGTCGAAGAACGACGGTGCGGACTTGACCTGTTCCAGTGGCCCGTCGCCGGTGCCGCGCAGCAGCCGCGAGGGGGTGACGAAGCCGCTGGAGTCGAGGAAGAACTCGTCGCCGGTGTCGTCGGCGGCGACGACGACGGTGTTGGTCGCCGCCGGGATGCCGGCGACCGGCTCGCGCCGCCAGGTGCGCGAGGGCGAAGCCGGGCGCTGGGGGCACCTCCCGCTTGCGGGGGACGGGTCGTCACGCGAGGGCGGCGTGACGATCTCCACCCGGCTCGCCACGTCGGCCAGGGTGACCAGCAGCAGGCGGTCGCGCGTCCACGCGTAGTGATTCAGCGCCGTGTGCTCGTCGGGCTCGAACACCACGGTCAATTCGGCTGTGCCCGATAGAAATTCGTTGTAGTCGGCGGCCAGCAGCGCGCCGGCGGGATAGCTGTCGGCGCCGTAGAACCAGTCGGTGCGCAACTCGATCAGGAGCCACTCGCGGTGTATCGACAAGCTCGCGTCGGTGGGCGCGTCGATCCGGATCAGCTCCGGGTTTTCCGGGAGCCCGCGCAGTTCGTAGACCTCTTCGTTCCAGAAGTCGAGGGCGCGCGCGAGCAGGGTGCGCTCGAAGCCGGGGGTGCGATCCACCGAGGCGGACACCCGGACGTCGGTGCGGGCACCCTGGAACACGGTTTCCGCGTCGGCGAGCGGGGTGCCCCGGCGCCACCGCTTGATCACCCGCGGATAGCCCGAGTCGGTGAGCGAGCCGTCGCCGAAGTCCGTGCCCACCAGCACGGTGTCGGCGTCCACCCAGGCCAGCTGCGACTTGGCCTCCGGCAGCGCGAACCCGTCGGCGACGAATTCGCGTGTCGCCATGTCGAATTCGCGTACGACCGAGGCGTCCGAGCCGCCCCTGGACAGCGCGACCAGGGCGCGCGTGTACTCGGGTTCGATGACGCCGGCCCCGGCCCACACCCAGTTCGTGTCGTCGGTGCGACCGAGCTCATCTGTGTCGATCAGCACGTCCCACTCGGGGGAGTCGCTGCGATAGCTGTCCAGCGTGGTGCGCCGCCACCGCCCGCGCGGGTTGGCGGCGTCGCGCCAGAAGTTGTAGAGGTACCCGCCGCGGCGGACGACGTACGGAATGCGCGCGTCGGTGTCGAGCACCTCGAGCGCCTCGGCGCGCATCCGCTCGAAGTCCGCGTCGCAAAACGTCGCCAGCGTCGGTTCGTTACGGGCTCGCACCCAGTCCAGCGCCTCGTCGCCGGTGACGTCCTCGAGCCACAGGTAAGGATCGCCGTCGTCTTCGGGGGCTTGGGGGGCCTGCGATGTCATGACCGCCATTGTGACCTCCGGCGGTAGTGTGAGGTGTATTACACAGGCGAGCGAGGAGTGAGAGCAGATGACTGTTTTCGCACGTCCAGGTTCCGCTGGGGCGCTGATGTCGTACGAGTCGCGCTACGACAACTTCATCGGGGGTCAGTGGGTCCGGCCCGCGCAGGGCCGCTACTTCGAGAACCCGACCCCCGTCACCGGCCAGCCGTTCTGCGAGGTGGCCCGCTCCGACGAGGCCGACGTCGAAAAGGCGCTCGACGCCGCCCACGGGGCGGCTCCGGCGTGGGGCAAGACCCCCCCGGCCGAGCGCGCGGCGGTTTTGAACAAGATCGCCGACCGGATCGAGGAGAACAAGGCCGCGCTGGCGGTCGCCGAGGTGTGGGACAACGGCAAACCGATCCGCGAGGCGCTGGGCGCCGACATCACGCTGGCGGTCGACCATTTCCGCTACTTCGCCGGGGCGATCCGCGCGCAGGAGGGTTCGCTGTCCCAGATCGACGAGGACACCGTCGCCTACCACTTCCACGAGCCGCTCGGCGTGGTCGGGCAGATCATCCCGTGGAACTTCCCGATCCTGATGGCCACCTGGAAGCTGGCTCCCGCGCTGGCGGCCGGCAACGCGGTGGTGCTCAAACCCGCCGAGCAGACGCCGGTCTCGGTGCTCTACCTGATGTCGCTGATCGGTGACCTGTTGCCGGCGGGGGTGGTCAACGTCGTCAACGGGTTCGGCGCCGAGGCGGGCAAGCCGCTGGCGTCGAGCAACCGGATCGCCAAGATCGCCTTCACCGGGGAGACCACCACCGGGCGGCTGATCATGCAGTACGCCTCCCAGAATCTGATCCCGGTCACCCTGGAGCTGGGCGGCAAGAGCCCCAACATCTTCTTCTCCGACGTGCTGGCCAAGGCCGACGACTACCAGGACAAGGCGCTGGAGGGCTTCACCATGTTCGCCCTCAACCAGGGCGAGGTGTGCACCTGCCCGTCGCGCAGCCTGATTCAGTCCGACATCTACGACGAGTTCCTCGAGCTGGCCGCGATCCGCACCAAGGCGGTGCGCCAGGGCGATCCGCTGGACACCGAGACCATGCTGGGTTCGCAGGCGTCCAACGATCAGCTGGAAAAGGTGTTGTCCTACATCGAGATCGGCAAGGACGAGGGCGCCACGATCGTCACCGGTGGCGAACGCGCCGAACTGGGCGGCGACCTGTCCGGTGGCTACTACATGCAGCCGACGATCTTCGCCGGCAACAACAAGATGCGGATCTTCCAGGAGGAGATCTTCGGCCCGGTGGTGGCGGTGACGTCGTTCTCCGACTACGACGACGCGATCTCCATCGCCAACGACACCCTCTACGGGCTGGGCGCGGGCGTGTGGAGCCGCGACGGCAACACCGCCTACCGGGCGGGCCGCGACATCCAGGCCGGCCGGGTGTGGGTGAACTGCTACCACGCGTATCCCGCGCACGCCGCGTTCGGCGGTTACAAGCAGTCCGGCATCGGCCGGGAGAACCACAAGATGATGCTCGACCACTACCAGCAGACCAAGAACCTGATGGTGTCCTACTCCGAGAAGGCGCAGGGGTTCTTCTAGATGGGTTCCGGGCCTCCTTCAGGAGTTGTCATCACCGCCGGCGCCGCGGAACTGCTGGCGCGCCTGCAGGACCGCCACGGCCCGGTGATGTTCCACCAGTCCGGCGGTTGCTGCGACGGGTCGTCGCCGATGTGCTTCCCGCGCGGGGATTTCCTGGTGGGTGACCGCGACGTGCTGCTGGGCGTGCTCGACGTCGGCGACGGGGTGCCGGTGTGGATTTCGGGCCCGCAATACCAGACCTGGAAGCACACGCAGCTGGTCATCGACGTGGTCCCGGGCCGCGGCGGTGGATTCAGCCTGGAGGCGCCCGAAGGGGTGCGGTTCCTGGCCCGCGGCCGCGTCTTCACCGACGACGAACAGGCCGAGCTGCGGGGGACGCCGGTCATCACCGGCGCCGATTACGAACGGGGCGAACGCCCTTGCGCGCGCGGTCAGGTGGTGACCGACGCGGCGTTGCGCACGTGCCCCCCGGCCCGGTGACCGCAGTAATGTCGAAATCGTGATCCCCCTTCCGCGCCCGCGGTTGCTGGCCGCGGCCATGCTGATCGGCGCCGCGGCCGGGTTGCTGGCCGGGGTGGGATTCGCCGGGACGGCCCACGGGAGCGTGCGCCCGGCCTTCGCGCTCGCGTCGGTGGTCGGGATTCCCACCGCGGCCGGGCTGGTGACGATCCTGTTCTCCGGACGTCGGTGGGTAACGATGCTGGGCGCGTTCATGCTGTCGTTGGCGTCCGGCTGGTTCGGTGTGCTCGTCGCCCTCCAGGTGACCTCCCATGGCTGACGACGACACCCCGTCGAGCCCGGGCACCCAGTCTTGGAAGCCCGACTTCTCCGATTCCGACGAGGACACGGGGACGCAGTCCTGGGTGCCGGATTTCTCGGATGCCGACGGCGACGATGACGAGCCCGCAACCGCGGCGAAGGACGAGCCCGCGACGCCCGCGCCGGCCGCCGGCGAACAGGATGCCGGCGCCGAATCCGCCCTCACCCCGGTGCAACCGGTCACCGTTCCCGGGCGCTACCTCTACCTGAAGTGGTGGAAGCTGCTGCTGGTGACCCTCGGCGTGTGGTCGGTGGCCGCCGTCGTCGGGTTCGGCCTGTTCTATTGGTGGTATCACTCGGCCGACAACACCGCGGCGCTGTTCGCGGTGCTGGTGTACGTGGTGGCCTGCGCCGTCGCCGGCGTGCTGCTCGCGATGGTCGAGGGCAGGCCGCTGGTCTCGGCGCTGTCGCTGGCGGTGATGTCGGGGCCGTTCGCGTCCCTGGCCGCGGCGGCGCCCCTGGACGGCTACTACCACTGCGCGCGGGTGGGCCACTGCCTCCTCGGCCTCATTCCGTATTAACGCCCGACCGGGGCGGCCACTAGGGTAGGGCCGTGACCCATTTTGACGTCGTCGTCCTCGGGGCCGGTCCCGGCGGATATGTCGCAGCAATTCGCGCCGCACAGCTCGGCCTGAACACCGCAGTCGTCGAGCCCAAGTACTGGGGCGGAGTCTGCCTCAACGTCGGCTGCATCCCGTCCAAGGCGCTGCTCCGCAACGCCGAGCTGGTGCAGATCTTCACCAAAGAGGCCAAGACGTTCGGGATGAACGGCGAGGCGACCTTCGATTACGGCGCCGCCTTCGACCGCAGCCGCAAGGTGGCCGAGGGCCGGGTCGCGGGCGTGCACTTCTTGATGAAGAAGAACAAGATCACCGAGATCAACGGCTACGGCAGATTCACCGACGCCAACACGTTGTCCGTGGACCTCAACGACGGCGGGACCGAGACCGTCACGTTCGACAACGCCATCATCGCCACCGGCAGCAGCACCCGGCTGGTGCCCGGGACGTCGCTGTCGGCCAACGTGGTCACCTACGAAGAGCAGATACTGTCCCGCGAGCTGCCCGAATCGATCGTCATCGCCGGCGCCGGCGCGATCGGCATGGAGTTCGGCTACGTCCTGAAGAACTACGGCGTCGACGTGACCATCGTGGAGTTCCTGCCGCGCGCGCTGCCCAACGAGGACGCCGACGTCTCCAAGGAGATCGAGAAGCAGTTCAAGAAGCTGGGCATCAAGATCCTCACCGGAACCAAGGTCGAGTCCATCACCGACAACGGCTCCGAGGTCACCGTCGCCGTCAGCAAGGACGGCGACTCCCAAGAACTCAAGGCCGCGAAAGTGTTGCAGGCCATCGGTTTCGCGCCCAACGTCGAGGGCTATGGCCTGGAGAAGACCGGTGTGGCGCTCACCGACCGCAAGGCGATCGGGATCAACGACTACATGATCACCAGCGTGCCGCACATCTACGCCATCGGTGACGTGACCGGGAAGCTGATGCTCGCCCACGTGGCCGAGGCGATGGGGGTGGTGGCGGCCGAAACCATCGCCGGGGCAGAGACTTTGGCCCTGGGCGACTACCGGATGCTGCCGCGTGCGACGTTCTGCCAGCCCCAGGTGGCCAGCTTCGGGCTGACCGAGCAGCAGGCCCGCGACGAGGGCCACGACGTCGTGGTGGCCAAGTTCCCGTTCACCGCCAACGGCAAGGCGCACGGCCTGGGTGACCCCAGCGGCTTCGCGAAGCTGATCGCCGACGCGAAGCACCTCGAACTGCTGGGCGGCCACCTGATCGGCCACGACGTGTCCGAGCTGCTGCCCGAGCTGACGCTGGCGCAGAAGTGGGATTTGACCGCCACCGAGCTGGCGCGCAACGTGCACACCCACCCGACCATGTCCGAGGCGCTGCAGGAGTGCTTCCACGGCCTGGTCGGCCACATGATCAACTTCTGAGCCGGATGCGCAGCGACGTCGTTCTGGGGGCAGTCGGCGGCCTCGCCGCCGGCTACGTCCTGTGGCTGGCCGCCTATTCGATCGTCGACGACAACGCGGCGGTGGGGCGGTGGGCCCCAACGGTCTTGCTGCTGTCGCTGGCGCTGGCGGTCTGCGCCACGGCGTGGGCGTCGTTGCTGCGCCGCCGCCGGAAATACGCGTGGTCGGGGTTCGGGTTCGGGCTCTCCGTCCCGCCGTTGCTGCTGACCCTGGCCGTGCTCGCCAACGTCTACCTGTGACGGGCAGGGGCTAGCGCGGGTTGTCCAGCGGGATGTCCAGTGCCGCCATCGTCGCGGCGAGCCCGTCGTATTGGCTTGCCAGCAAGCAGAATTCGATCAGCTGACGCCGGTCGAGGTGTTCGGCGAGCTGCCGCCAGGTGGCGTCGGTGATGGTGCGGTCCTTGATGAACTCGTCCGTCGCCGCCAGCAGCGCCTGCTGCCGGACGGTCAGGCGCGCCTCGACACGGTCCAGCCGCTCGGGCCACGCGAAGATCGCGGCCTGCAGGTCCGCGTTCAGGCCCTGCTTGGCGGCCATCCGGCGATGGTGTTGCAGCTCGTATTCGCAGGCGCGCACATGCGCCACCCGCAGGATCACCAGCTCGGTGTCGACCGCCGGGAGCCGACCGCGCAGCACGCGCCCGCTGTACACGCTCCACGCCAAGAACAGCAACCGGTGCTGGCCCAGCGTGGTGAACAGGTGCATCTCGGGAGCCCGGACCGTGCGCGCGGCCAACTTCGCCAGCACCCAGTTGATCGGGCCCAATTCGCGGAACCGCCCCGACGGGATGCGGCCGACGGTGCTCACGGTTGCTTCACCAGATACGGGGACACCGTGCTGCGGTGCTCGTCCAGATCCAGCGCGCGCCCCAAGGCCGGGAACGCCCGCTGCGGGCAGTTGTCGCGTTCGCAGACCCGGCAGCCCGCGCCGATCGGGGTGGCGATATCACCCGACAAGTCGAGTCCTTCCGAGTAGACGAGCCGGTGCGCCTGGCGAAGCTCGCAGCCCAGCCCGATCGCGAAGGTTTTACCCGGCTGACCATACCGGGCGGCGCGGCGCTCCACGGTCCGGGCCACCCACATGTAGTTGCGGCCGTCGGGCATCTGGGCGATCTGGACGAGTATCTTGCCCGGGTTGGCGAACGTTTCGTACACGTTCCACAGCGGGCAGGTGCCGCCGCTGGAGGAGAAGTGAAAACCGGTGGCGGACTGGCGTTTTGACATGTTGCCCGCCCGGTCGACCCGGACGAAGGAGAACGGCACGCCGCGCATCGACGGCCGTTGCAGCGTCGAAAGCCGGTGCGCGATGGTCTCGTAGCTCACCGAGTAGAACGACGACAATCGCTCCACGTCGTAGCGGAAGTTCTCCGCGACGTCGTGGAATTGGCGGTAGGGCAGCACCGCCGCCGCGGCGAAGTAGTTGGCCAGCCCGAGGCGGGCCAACGTGTGCGACTCGTCGCTGGTGAACTTGCCCTCCTCCACCAGGTGATCGATGAGGTCGCCGTACTCGAGATAGGCGAGCTCGGCGGCCATCTTGAAGACCTGCTGACCCAGCGACAGGTGGTTGCTGATCTCCAGCGTTTTGGTTCCGGGGTCGTACCGGTGCAGCACCGTGTCGCCGAGATCGATGCGCCTGTTGATGTGCACCCCGTGCACCTCGGTCAGCCGGCGATTCAGCTCGCGGGCCAGGTCGCCGTGGTGCATCCGCATCTGGATCGTCAGGTCCTCGGCGGCGGTGTCCAGCTCGTGCAGGTAGTTCTGGCGCTGGTAGAAGTAGTCGCGCACCTCCTCGTGCGGCATGGTGATCGAGCCGGTGCCGCTGCCGTCCGTGTACCGCTCCTCGGTGGCGGCGGCCAGCTGCGCGGTGGTGATCCGATAGCGCCGGTGCAGGTTGACCACCGCGCGGGCCAGCGTGGGGTGGGCGCCGACCATCTCGGCCACCTCGGTCGGGTCGACGTCGATGTCCAGGTCGCGGTCCATGGTCACCTCACGCAGCTCGGCGACCAGCCGGGTGTCGTCCTGGGGGGCGAAAAAGGTCGCGTCCACGCCGAACACCTCGGTGATCCGCAGCAACACCGCCACCGTCAGGGGGCGGACGTCGTGCTCGATCTGGTTGAGGTAACTCGGGGAGATCTCGAGCATCTGGGCCAGGGCGGCCTGGGAGAACCCGCGCTCGTTGCGCAACTGGCGGACCCGTGAGCCCACGAAGGTCTTGGACACTTTACCCAGGGTACCGGCCCTGCTAAGCGAAGGTTGGCAGAGTTCGCAGCGGTCGGGTCCGCGTCGCGGTTGGTGTTTGGCCCAGGTCGTTGGCATGATTCGCAACGGAGGCCGCAGGGCTAGCCTGGGGTGCCCACGAGGAGGAAACGGGGAGCGAAGCCGTGAGCCTGGACAAAGAACTGATGCCGGTTCCCGACGGCCACCCCGATGTGTTCGATCGCGAATGGCCGCTGCGCGTGGCCGACATCGACCGCACGGGCCGGCTGCGGCTGGACGCGGCCGCGCGGCACATCCAGGACATCGGCCAGGACCAGCTGCGCGAGATGGGTTTCGAGGAGACGCACCCCCTGTGGATCGTCCGGCGCACCATGGTCGACCTGATCCGCCCGATCGAATTCCAGGACATGCTGCGGTGCCGGCGCTGGTGTTCGGGCACCTCCAACCGGTGGTGCGAGATGCGGGTCCGCGTCGACGGCCGCAAGGGGGGGCTGATCGAGTCCGAGGCGTTCTGGATCAACATCAACCGGGAGACCCAGATGCCGTCGCGCATCTCCGACGACTTCCTGGCGGGGCTGCACAAGACGACGTCCGTCGACCGGCTGCGGTGGAAGGCCTACCTGAAGCCGGGCAGCCGCGACGATGCGGTCGAGATCCACGAGTTTCCCGTCCGCGTCACCGATATCGACTTGTTCGACCACATGAACAACTCGGTGTACTGGAGCGTGATCGAGGACTACCTGGCGTCTCACCTGGCGCTGATGGCGCGGCCGCTGCGCATCACCATCGAGCACGAGGCGCCGGTGGCGCTGGGCGACAAGCTGGAGATCATCTCGCACATCCATCCGGCCGGCTCGACCGAACAGTTCGGACCCGGGCTCACGGATCGGCCTGTTACAACGCTCACATATGCGGTCGGCGACGAGACCAAAGCGGTCGCCGCCCTGTTCAATCGCTAACCGGACAAGCGTCCCATTAATTTGCGGGCTGACCTGCGGATTCCGGTTACCGGCGGGTAGTTTCTGAAACGGTTCAGTTTCCGTTCATCTTCGCAAGATTTGCTAATTCCCGCCGAGTCGTGGCCGAAATTGGCAAATGAAACGTGTGGACCTGCGTCAACAGCTGTGCCATCGTCGAGTTAGCACACCAGCGAAGTTGAGCCTCTAGCTGCCGCTGGTGCAGCGTTCACCAACTCAGTAGTGAAGATCGTTAAGGAGCATGCGCAATGTCTGCCGTTGGCACCCCCAAGAGCGCCGAAGAGATCCAGAAGGACTGGGACACCAACCCGCGTTGGAAGGACGTCAGCCGTACCTACACCGCCACGGACGTCGTCGCCCTGCAGGGCAGCGTCGTCGAGGAGCACACGCTGGCCCGCCGCGGCGCCGAGGTGCTCTGGGAGCAGCTGCACGACCTGGAGTACATCAACGCCCTCGGTGCCCTGACCGGCAACATGGCCGTGCAGCAGGTGCGCGCCGGCCTGAAGGCCATCTACCTGTCCGGGTGGCAGGTCGCCGGTGACGCCAACCTGTCCGGCCACACCTACCCCGACCAGAGCCTGTACCCGGCCAACTCGGTGCCGCAGGTCATCCGTCGTATCAACAACGCGCTGCTGCGCGCCGACGAGATCGCCCGGGTCGAGGGCGACACCTCGGTGGAGAACTGGCTGGCGCCGATCGTCGCCGACGGCGAGGCCGGCTTCGGTGGCGCGCTGAACGTGTACGAGCTTCAGAAGGCAATGATCGCCGCAGGCGTCGCGGGGTCGCACTGGGAAGATCAGCTGGCTTCGGAGAAGAAGTGCGGCCACCTCGGTGGCAAGGTGCTGATCCCGACTCAGCAGCACATCCGCACCCTGACCTCGGCGCGTCTGGCCGCCGACGTCGCCGGCGTGCCGACGGTCGTGATCGCCCGAACCGACGCCGAGGCGGCCACCCTGATCACCTCCGACGTCGACGAGCGCGACCAGCCGTTCATCACCGGTGAGCGGACCAAGGAAGGCTTCTACCGCGTCAAGAACGGCCTCGAGCCGTGCATCGCTCGGGCCAAGGCCTACGCGCCGTACTCCGACCTGATCTGGATGGAGACCGGAACCCCGGACCTCGAGCTCGCGGCCAAGTTCGCCGAGGGCGTCAAGTCCGAGTTCCCCGACCAGATGCTGGCCTACAACTGCTCGCCTTCCTTCAACTGGAAGAAGCACCTGGACGACTCCACCATCGCGAAGTTCCAAAAAGAGCTCGGCGCAATGGGATTCAAGTTCCAGTTCATCACGCTGGCCGGCTTCCACGCGCTGAACTACTCGATGTTCGATCTGGCCTACGGCTACGCCCGCAACCAGATGACCGCGTACGTGGAGCTGCAGGAGCGCGAGTTCGCCGCCGAGGAGCGCGGTTACACCGCGACCAAGCACCAGCGCGAGGTCGGTGCGGGTTACTTCGACCGCATCGCGACCACGGTTGACCCCACCTCGTCGACCACCGCGCTGACCGGCTCGACCGAAGAGGGTCAGTTCCACTGAGGACGAGCTGAGCAGGCGCAAGATCGCACGGCTGCGATCCAGATCGTGCGAGTCTGCGTCTACTCGCCGTGAAGTAGCATTGGCCCCGCCCAGCGAACCTGGGCGGGGCCTATTGCGGTGCAAGACGATACGAAACCGAAAGAGATGACAGTGAGCGACGCAGCGATTCAGCGGGTAGGGGTTGTCGGGGCCGGCCAGATGGGGTCGGGCATCGCCGAAGTCTCGGTGCGCGCCGGTGTCGACGTGACGGTGTTCGAGACCACCGAGGCGTTGATCACGGCCGGACGTAACCGCATCGTGAAGTCGCTGGAGCGGGGCGTCAGCGCGGGCAAGGTCACCGAGCGGGAGCGCGACCGCGCGCTGAGCAAGCTCACCTTCACCACCGACCTGAAGGACCTCGCCGACCGGCAACTGGTCATCGAGGCGATCGTCGAGGACGAGGCCGTCAAGGCGGAGATCTTCGCCGAACTGGACCGCGCCATCGGCGATCCGGACGCGGTCCTGGCGTCCAACACTTCCAGCATTCCGATCATGAAGATCGCTGCGGCAACCAAGAATCCGCAGCGGGTGCTGGGCCTGCACTTCTTCAACCCGGTGCCGGTGCTCCCGCTGGTCGAGCTGGTCAGCACGCTGGTCACCGACGAAGCCGCCGCCGCCCGCACCGAGGAATTCGCGAGCGCGGTCCTGGGCAAGCAGGTCGTGCGCTGTTCCGACCGGTCGGGCTTTGTCGTGAACGCGCTGTTGGTTCCCTACCTGCTGTCCGCAATTCGTATGGTGGAGGCCGGTTTTGCCACCATCGAAGATGTCGACAAGGCCGTTGTCGCCGGGCTCTCACACCCGATGGGGCCGCTGCGGCTGTCCGATCTCGTCGGCCTGGACACCCTGAAGCTGATCGCGGACAAGATGTTCGAGGAATTCAAGGAACCGCAGTACGGCCCGCCGCCGCTGCTGTTGCGCATGGTGGAGGCGGGCCGGCTCGGTAAGAAAACGGGTCAGGGCTTTTACACGTACTGACGCCCCGGCGGCGGTCGTGGCCGGTGTCGTGATGGCCCATTGACCGCATATGACAGCCCCGTGTGGTTCAGTTATTATTCTCGCGTTCAATAACGAAAGGACATTCGGGCGAATCCATGACTACGTTGAGGCCGTTCTACGAAGAGTCGCAATCTATCTATGACATTTCGGATGAATTTTTCGCGTTATTCCTAGACCCGACCATGGGCTACACCTGCGCATTCTTCGAGCGAGACGACATGACGCTGGAAGAAGCCCAAAATGCGAAGTTCGACCTGGCGCTGAAAAAGCTGGACCTCGAGCCCGGAATGACCCTGCTCGATATCGGTTGCGGCTGGGGCGGGGCGATGAAGCGGGCGGTCGAGAAGTTCGACGTCAACGTAATCGGAATCACGCTGAGCCGCAACCAGTTTGAGTACAGCAAAGCCAAGCTGGCGGCGATTCCCACCGGCCGCAACGTCGAGGTGCGGCTGCAGGGGTGGGAAGAATTCGAGGACAAGGTCGACCGAATTGTCACCATCGGCGCCTTCGAAGCGTTCAAGATGGAGCGTTACGCCGCGTTCTTTGAACGTGCCCACAGCATCCTTCCGAACGATGGCCGGATGCTTCTACACACAATTTTGACGTATCACTGGCAAGAGATGCCCGCACGCGGCATCAAGCTGACGATGAGCGATGTGCGATTCGCGCGATTCATCGGCAAAGAGATTTTCCCAGGCGGACAGCTGCCGACGCAGGAGGACATTTTCACGTTCGCGCAGGCCGCCGGCTTCTCGGTGGAAAAGGTGCAGCTACTGCGCGAGCATTACGAGCGGACGCTCAACCTTTGGGCGGCCAACCTGGAAGCCAACAAGGACAAGGCAATCGCCATCCAGTCACAAGAGGTCTACGACCGCTATATGCACTACCTGACTGGATGCGAGAACTTTTTCCGCAAAGGGATCAGCAACGTGGGGCAATTCACGTTGGTGAAGTGAGCCGCTGACTACTTCTCGAGCGTGAACTGGTCGACGTCGGTGTAACCCTGGCGGAACAGCTTCGCGCAACCGGTCAGGTACTTCATGTATCGGTCGTAGACCTCTTGTGACTGGATGGCGATGGCCTCTTCGCGATTGGCCTCGAGGGCGATCGCCCACATCTCCAGGGTCCGCGCGTAGTGCAGCTGCAGCGAGTGGACCCGAGTCAGTTCGAAGCCGGCCGTCACCGCGTACTCTCCGACGGTCTGAGGCGTCGGCAGCCAGCCGCCCGGGAAGATCTCGGTCAAGATGAATTGCGAGAAGTGCACGATCTCGTGGGTCAGCGTCATGCCGCGCGCCCGGGCGTCCTTGAAGGACGGACGAACGATGGTGTGCAGCAACATCACACCGTCGGACGGCAGGGCCTGGTAGGCCATCTTGAAAAAGCGGCCGTAGCGCTGACGGCCGAAGTGCTCGAACGCGCCGATGGAGACGATGCGGTCGACGGGCTCGTGGAACTTCTCCCAACCCTCCAACAGCACCCGCCGGGTGCGGGGGGTGTCCATCTCGTCGAACGTCCTCTGCACATGCTCGGCTTGGTTCTCCGACAACGTCAGGCCCACGACGTTCACGTCGTACTTCTCGATGGCCCGTCGCATGGTGGCACCCCAGCCGCAGCCGATGTCGAGCAGCGTCATCCCCGGCTCGAGCTTCAGCTTGCCCAGCGCCAGGTCGATCTTGGCGAGCTGCGCCTCTTCCAGGGTCATGTCGTCACGTTCGAAGTAGGCGCAGCTGTATGTCTGGGTGGGGTCCAGGAATAACCGGAAGAAGTCGTCGGACAAGTCGTAGTGGGCTTGCACGTTGCCGAAGTGCGGTGTGAGCTGCACGGACATGTCGAAAAGAGCCTTTCGTTAATGCGGAGGCAGGGATGGCCAGCCGGCACGACGCGACCACGACGCGACCCTGCGTCACCCCCGATGCATCCCCTGCATGCTAGTCGCTGCGGCGATGCACGTCGTTCTCCCTAGCGCGTCATAAGCGTCACACGGGACGAGCCGAAATGACAAAAAGGACCAGCTGCGGCTGCGTTCGGGAGCCGATCTAGAGCGCGGACTGATCCGCCTCCTCCCGGGGCGGGACGATCGGCGACGGATGCGGCTCTTCCCGGAACTTCTCCAGCGATCCGCCGACCTCGACGATGCCCTTGAGCGCGTTCCAGCTCAGCATCGTCAGGTAGTCGATCAACTCGTCGCGGCTCATGCGCGGGGACGACATCCACGAGTGCGTCGCCAGCTGCACCCCGCCGACGATCAGGTAGGCCCACGGCTCCGCGCCGCCGGTGTCCATGCCGGCCTGCTGCATGCGGCGCCGCATCATCACCGCGAGCATGCGGGCGATGATCCGCTCGGAGTCGGCGATCACCTTGCTCTTGCTGGCCGAACTGTTGGACATCACAAAGCGATACGGCTCGGGCTCGGACGCGACGGTATCGACGTACACCCGGATGACCTCGCGGGCCAGGTCGAACCCGTCCAGGTTGGACGTCAGCGCCGCGGCCATGTTGGGAATCAGGGTGGTCTGGGTGAACCGCATCATCACGGCGGTGGTCAGGTCGTTCTTGTCGACGAAATAGCGATACAGCACCGTCTTGGAAACCCCGATCTCCGCGGCGATGTCATCCATGCTCAGGGTGCCGCCGCGCCGCCGAATCGCGTCGATCGTGCCGTCTACCAACTCGTTACGGCGCTCCACCTTGTGTTGGTGCCAGCGCCGCTTGCGACCATCCGTCTTGGCCGCCGCAGCCAATGTTCGCTCTGCCACTGTCGCCGATATCCCATTCACTAGACGCACTCGATACTACGGCGTGCGGGCCTGCTTGGGGCTTCGACCGCGCCCCCGGGGAGGGCCGCGCGAACAGTGTCGTCACACTAATCGGCCGGGACGATAGATGATGGAGAGGTGGTACACAGGGCCTCGCCCCGAGGCGAAGCGTCGGGTCCGCGCGCGGCCGGGCCGAAGTCGACGACACCGTTGACCGAAACCGGGCGCTCACACCCGTCGCTGGCCGAATCCTTCGCCGGTGCCGATCCGCAGGCCGACGCGGAGCGCCGGGTGGCGCTGCGCCGGATGAAGGCGGTGGCGCTGGGCTTCCTGGTCGGGGCGACCGTCCTGTTCCTCGGGTGCCGCTGGGCGCAGGCCCACGCCCACCTGGGCGCCTGGGTCGGCTACGTCGGCGCCGCCGCGGAGGCCGGAATGGTGGGCGCGCTGGCCGACTGGTTCGCGGTGACGGCGCTGTTCAGGCACCCGCTGGGCATCCCGATCCCCCACACCGCGATCATCAAGCGCAAGAAGGATCAGCTCGGCGAGGGCCTGGGCACCTTCGTGCGGGAAAACTTTCTGTCGCCGCCGGTGGTCGAGACCAAGCTGCGCGACGCCCAGGTGCCCGGACGGCTCGGCAAGTGGCTGTCGGAGGCGGCGCACGCGGAGCGGGTGGCCGGCGAGACGGCGACGGTGCTGCGGGTGCTGGTCGAGCTGCTGCGCGACGACGACGTCCAGCACGTGATCGACCGGATGATCGTGCGGCGCATCGCCGAGCCGCAGTGGGGTCCGCCGGTCGGAAGGGTATTGGGGACCCTGCTGGCCGAGAACCGGCAGGAGGCGTTGATCCAGCTGCTCGCCGACCGGGCCTTCCAGTGGTCGCTGAACGCCGGGGAGGTCATCCAGCGGGTGGTCGAGCGCGACTCGCCGACCTGGTCGCCGCGCTTCGTCGACCACCTGGTCGGCGACCGCATCCACCGTGAGCTGATGGATTTCACCGACAAGGTACGGCGCAATCCCGATCACGAGCTGCGCCGGTCGGCCACCCGTTTCCTGTTCGACTTCGCCGACGACCTGCAGAACGACGCGGACACCATCGCGCGCGCCGATGCCGTCAAAGAGCAGCTGATGGCGCGCGACGAGATCGCCAACGCCGCCGCGGCGGCCTGGAAGACGCTCAAACGCCTGGTGCTCGAGGGCGTGGACGACCCGTCCAGCACGCTGCGCACCCGCATCGCCGACACGGTGGTCCGGATCGGGGAGTCGCTGCGCGACGACGCCGACCTGCGCGACAAGGTGGACAACTGGATCGTGCGCGCCGCCCAGCACCTGGTCTCGCAATACGGGGTGGAGATCACGGCGATCATCACCGACACCATCGAGCGCTGGGACGCCGAGGAGGCCAGCCGGCGCATCGAGCTGCACGTGGGCCGTGACCTGCAGTTCATCCGGATCAACGGGACGGTGGTGGGGTCCCTGGCGGGCCTGGCGATCTACGCCGTCGCGCAGCTGTTTTTCTAGTAGTGCTAACAAGTGCTTGCAATAGCAAGCACTTGTAGTAGGCTGAGGCCGTCACGATCGTCAGACCAAGGAGCACGCGATGGCGCCCGAGGAGAAGCTCTCCGCCAAGGTGTCCAACGCCGCCTCCGACATGGCCTCCGACATCGGTAGTTTCATCCGGAGCCAGCGCGAACTCGCGCAGGTCTCGGTGCGCCAGCTCGCCGAGAAGTCCGGGGTCAGCAATCCGTATCTGAGCCAGGTGGAGCGTGGATTGCGTAAGCCGTCCGCCGACGTGCTCAACCAGATCGCCAAGGCGCTGCGGGTTTCCGCCGAGGTGCTCTACGTGCGGGCCGGGATCCTCGAGCCCAGCGACAAGAGCCAGGTGCGCGACGCGATTATCACCGATACCGCGATCACCGAGCGCCAAAAGCAGGTGCTGCTCGACATCTACACCTCCTTCACCCAACAAAACGAATCCAGCGAGTCAAGCGACGAGGAGTGTTCAACCGAACTCAACGGCTAGTCCTACCCAGGGGCAAGCCTCCGCCGGCCGCCGGCCAGAGGGAGAACTCGCCTCACGTTTCACCGCAACACCCAAGAACGCCCACAACGGAAAACCATGAAAGGAAAAACCATGGCGGACAACACCAACATCGAAGACTTGAGGGCCCCCCTCTTGGCAGCCCTCGGTGCGGCAGACCTGGCTCTGGCGACGGTCAACGAATTGATCGCCAACCTGCGTGACCGCGCCGAAGAGACCCGCGCGGACACCCGCAGCCGGGTGGAGGAGAGCCGCGCCCGCCTGACCAAGTTGCAGGAGGACCTGCCCGAGCAGCTGGGCGAGCTCCGCGAGCGCTTCACCAGCGAGGAATTGCGCAAGGCGGCCGAGGGCTACCTGGACGCCGCGACCAACCGCTACAACGAGCTCGTCGAGCGGGGCGAGGCCGCCCTGCAGCGGCTGCGCAGCCAGACCGGCCTGGACGACGCCTCCGCGCGCGCCGAGGGCTACGTGGACCAGGCCGTCGAGCTGACCCAGGAGGCGCTGGGCACCGTCGCATCGCAGACCCGCGCGGTCGGTGAGCGCGCGGCCAAGCTGGTCGGCATCGAGCTGCCCAAGAAGTCCGACGAGGCGGCCCAGAAGGCTCAGAAGGCCGTCGCGAAGAAGGCGCCCGCCAAGAAGGCTCCGGCCAAGAAGGCTCCGGCCAAGAAGGCGTCCGCCAAGAAGGTCACCCAGAAGTAAGTCAGGACGTCGGCTCGGAGTTGCCCCCGGGTAACTCTGAGTCGACGTTTGGGATGGCGCCCGCATACGCTTAAGGCGTGAGCCATCTCGTGGGTACCGTCATGTTGGTCTTGCAGATCGCCGTCTTGGTCACGGCGGTATACGCGTTCGTGCACGCAGCGCTGCAGCGGCCCGACGCTTACACCGCCGCCGACAAGCTGACCAAGCCGGTGTGGCTAGTGATCCTCGGTCTGGCTGTTGCCCTGACATCCATCCTGAGTTTTGTTTTCGGGGTACTCGGGATGGCTATCGCCGCGTGCGCGGCTGGCGTGTATCTGGTCGATGTGCGGCCGAAACTCCTGGAAATTCAAGGTAAGTCGCGCTAGCGGGATGAGGGCCCTGCTGACGGCGCCGGCCGCGGTGGTCGTCGCGCTGTGGGGCCCGGCCCCCACCGGGGCGGCGGACCCGGCCTCGACGTCACCGCCGTTCATCGACCACACCGCGTGGGCGCAGTGGCACGGCCTGAGCAGCCTGCGGGTCTTCCCGACACCGTCGGGCCGGCTGGCGTCGCGCCAGCAGGGGAACGCGGCCCTCGCCGACGAGGCGTGGGGCGAGGTGTTGGCGCTGTCGCCGGATGCCGACACCGCGGGCATGCGGGCCCAGTTCAGCTGTCACTGGCAGTTCGCCGAACTGGCGGAGCCCGGCAAGGCCAGCTGGAACCTGGAGCCGTGGCGCCCCGTCGTCGACGATGCCGAAATGGTTGCGTCCGGATGCAACCCGGGCGGACCCGAGGAAAGGTTCTAGTGGCCAGCAAACACACCCGCTCCCAGCTGGCGGCGATGGTCGACCACACCCTGCTCAAGCCCGAGGCCACCGAGGCCGACGTCGCCGCCCTGGTGGCCGAGGCCGTCGAGTTGGGCGCCTACGCGGTGTGCGTCTCGCCGTCGATGGTCCCGGTCGCCGTGGGAGCCGGGGGAGGCCTCCCGGTGGCGAGCGTGGCGGGTTTCCCGTCGGGAAAGCACATTTCGGCGGTCAAGGCGCATGAGGCCGAACACGCGGTGGCGGCCGGGGCGGCCGAGGTCGACATGGTCATCGACATCGGCGCCGCGCTGGCCGGGAACATCGATGCGGTGCGGGCCGATATCGCGGCCGTGCGCGCCGCCGTGCCCGGCGCCGTGCTCAAGGTGATCGTGGAGTCGGCGGTGCTGTTGTCGGGGACGGACGAACGCACGCTGGTGCGGGTGTGTCAGGCGGCCGAGGACGCCGGCGCCGACTTCGTCAAGACGTCGACCGGGTTCCACCCCGCGGGCGGCGCCTCGGTGCGCGCGGTCACCGTGATGAGCCAGACCGTCGGCGGCCGGCTGGGGGTCAAGGCCAGCGGGGGCATCCGCGACGCCGCCGCCGCGCTGGCGATGCTGGACGCCGGCGCCACCCGGCTCGGCCTGTCCGGCACCCGGGCGGTGCTCGACGGGCTCGCTTAGAGCGTCACAGGTTGGCGAAGCAGGGGTCGTTGTTGTTGCCGGTGGGGATGCTCGCGTTCCGGGTGGAGAAGTGGCTCGTCACACCGGTCGACGTGACCTGCACGCTGTCCGCGTGGATGCCCAGCGGGTAGTTCTTGGTGAACTGCGAGGTGAAGTCGTCCAGGGTCGACTGCACTGACTCCTTCGGCATCGTGAAGCCCAGCGCGTTGAAGCTGACGATCTGCAGCTGCAGGCCGGTGCCCGACACCACCGGCTTGGTGGTGAGGTTGTCCAGCATGCCCTTCAGCTCGATGGTGCCGTCGTTGGGATGCGTGGTCACCGTGTTGGTGACGAACGGGCCCAGCACCGGAATCGCGTTCTGAACCGATTCCTTGATCCCGTCCGACGTCCAGGTGACGTTCGCGTCAAGCGATCCGATGGTGCCCTTGGAGTCCTGCGTGTCCTTGAGCCGGACGTCGCGGATGTTGATGTCGATCTTCATGCCCTTGGCGTCACGCACCTGATTGCCTGCCGTCGACACCGAGATGTTGGTGTAGTGCTTGGTGAGTTGCTGCCACAGCATCAACGGCGCCACCCCGAACGACGCGGTCGCCTGGTCCTTGACCTCGCACGCCACCGCCTCGGCGACCTTGCTGTTGGCGACGTGGCGGACGTACAGCTCGGCGCCGACCAGCCCGGCGATCACCAGACACACCACGATGATGCAGACCAGCACGACGGACAGCGGGTCGCGCAGGAAGCGCCGCTTCTTCTTGCCCGGGGCCGGCTCCCCGCCGGGGGTGGCCAGCTTCTCCGTGGGCCCCGCAGGCGGGACGGGCGGCGGCGGCGGCGCGTAATCGGGCCGCTGCATGTTCGGCGGGGGAGTGCTGATCCGTTCGGTCCGGCCCGGCGGCGGACCGGAAGCCGGCGGCGGCGCAGGTGCTGGGCCGCCGGTGCTGATCCGCTCGGTCGGCCGCTCGGTGGGCGGCTGGCCAAAGGGGCCCTGATTGCCGGGACGGCCCCACGGCGACGGGTCAGGGTTCGGCGGTCCTTGTGGGTTCGTCACCCGACCGATTCTGCCCTATCCAGCTGAGCGAAATCTGAGTGGTTGCGTAGCACCGCGAAGCTCTCGCGGGCCTTCGCCACCCGGTCGACGTCGATGTCGGCCACCACCAACTGCGGCCCGGGACCGGCCGACGCGACCACTTCGCCGAACGGCGAGGCCACCAGGCTGCCGCCCACCCCGGTGGGGGCGCCCGAGGCGGTCAGTGGCTCGCCCGGGTCGGCCTGGCCGGTCGCCGCGACGTACGTCATCGAGTCCAGCGCGCGGGCCCGCGCCAACAGCGTCCACTGGTCGAGCTTGCCGGGGCCCGCACCCCACGACGCGCAGACGGCGATCAGCTGGGCGCCGCGGCGGGCCAGCTCGGTGTAGAGCGCCGGGAAGCGGATGTCATAACAGACCGTCAGCCCCACCCGGACGCCTGCGACCGTGATCACCACCGGCTCGTGGCCGGGCGCGACGGTGCGCGACTCGGTGAACCCGAACGCGTCGTAGAGGTGGATCTTGTCGTAGTGCGCGTCCGGTTCGTTGGGACTGCCCGGCCCCGCCGCGATCAACGTGTTCTTCACCCGCCCGTCCCCGGCCGGGGTGAACATGCCGGCGACCACCGTGATCCCGCTGTCCGTGGCGATGCGCCGCACGCTCGTCGCCCAGGGCCCGTCGACCGGCTCGGCGATCGGCGCCAGCGGGACGCCGAACCGGCACATGGTCGCCTCCGGGAACACCACCAGCTGAGCACCCGAGTCGGCTGCCCGGCCCGCGTACTCGCGCACCAGGTCCAGGTTCGCGGCCGGATCGGTGCCGCTGAGGATCTGCGCCAACGCGATTCGCATGGCCGCCAGCTTAGGCTCGACGGGTCACGCGGTTCCGCCGATCCACTCCTCGGTGAACCGTTGTTCCACCGCCACCAGCTCGGCCAGCCGGGCGCCGATGATGTTCTCCAGCTTGCCGCCGATGATCGGGACGCGTACCTGGACGGTGGCCCGAAAGCTGAGCCGGGCACCCCCCGTCTCGTGGATCGGCGACAGCATCGCGGTACCGGTCAGATTCACCGGGGCGTCCAGGATCGAACCGACGACCGAACCCTGCGCGGCGCCGTCGGCGACCGGTCCCCACGTCTCCTCGCGCCTGATTCGCAGGTCGCCGACGTGCAACTGCGTGACCATCCCGGGCAGCTTGTGGCTGTGGATCACCTGGACGGTGACGACCTCGACGGTGTCGCCACCGACCCGGATCGATTCCAACACGGCGACGTCGACACCGGATCCGGCCAGCCGTGCCCGCCAATAGGTCTCGTCCGTGAACGCCCGATGGACCGCTTCAACGCTGCCGTCGTAGTCGGCCGACAAGTCGAATGAACGCGGCATAGCAGGTGAGGCTACCGTTACGGGCCATGAAATCCAGCGATGCCGGTTCGACATTCGCCGGCGCGCACGTCGCCGAGGCGGTGCCCCTCGCGCCGCTGACGACGTTGCGGGTGGGGCCGGTCGCGCGCCGCCTGATCACCTGCACCAGCACGCGACAGGTGGTCGACGTGGTGCGGGAGCTGGATGCCGAAAGCCTTGGGGGAGAACATCGCCCGGTATTGGTGTTCGCCGGCGGCTCCAATCTGGTGATCGCGGACACCCTGACCGACCTGACCGCGGTTCGGCTGGCCAACACCCGCATCGCCGTCGACGGCAACCTGCTGCGCGCGGAGGCGGGCGCGGTGTGGGACGACGTCGTGGTCAGCGCCATCGAACACGGCCTGGGCGGGCTGGAATGCCTGTCCGGGATCCCGGGATCGGCCGGCGCCACCCCGGTGCAGAACGTCGGGGCGTACGGCGCGGAGGTCTCCGACACCATCACCCGGGTCCGGGTGTTCGACCGGGCCGGCGGGGAGGTTCGCTGGGTGCCGGGCGGCGAGCTCGGCTTCGGCTACCGCACCAGCGTGTTCAAGCGGGCCGGCCTCGAAATCCCTTGGGTGGTGCTGGAAGTCGAGTTCGCGCTGGACGCCTCGGGCCGCAGCGCCCCGCTGCGCTACGGCGAACTGGCGGCCGCGCTGGGGGTGGGCGGTGGCGAGCGTGCCGACCCGTCGGCGGTCCGCCGGGCGGTGCTGAGGCTGCGGGGCGGCAAGGGCATGGTGCTCGACCCGGACGACCACGACACCTGGAGCGTGGGTTCCTTCTTCACCAACCCGGTGGTCGCACCCGAGGTGTACGAGCGGCTGGCCGGCGCCGCTGACGGGCCGGTTCCGCACTACCCGGCCCCGGACGGCGTCAAGCTGGCCGCCGGCTGGCTGGTGGAGCGGGCCGGCTTCGCCAAGGGCTATCCCGACGATCCGGCGGCCCGGTGCCGGCTGTCCACCAAGCACGCGCTGGCGCTGACCAACCGCGGCGGCGCCACCACCGAGGAGGTGATCGCACTGGCCCGCACCATCCGCGACGGCGTTCGTGATGTGTTTGGTGTCACATTGATGCCCGAGCCGGTCCTGCTCGGCTGCAGGCTGTAGCTCGGAATCCTGCCGACGACCGCCCCGACCCCGATTTGTCGCGGCGGGGTCGGTGGATTTTGCCCGGTATCTTTGACTTTCGTGAGCACGTCGCAGAACCGGCCGCCGATCAACCGGCGCGTGGCATTGGCGACCCTCGGACTGGGGGTGTTCGCCCCCAGCCTGCTCGCCGCGTGCGGCGGAACCACGGCCAAACAGGCCGAGAAGAAGGAGCAGCCCGCGGCGAAGCTGAAGTTCCAGCCGGCCGACGCCACCGAGAACGTGGTGCCGATCGCGCCGATCAGCGTCGAGATCAGCGACGGCTGGTTCCAGCACGTCACGCTGACGAATTCGGCCGGCAAGGCCGTGGCGGGCAAATTCAACTCCGACCGCACCGTCTACACCACCACCGAGCCGCTGGGCTACGACGCGACCTACACCTGGAGCGGTTCGGCGGTCGGGCACGACGGCAAGGCGATCCCGGTCACCGGCAAGTTCACCACGGTGTCGCCGAGCAAGAAGATCAGTGGGGCATTCCAGCTGGCCGACGGGCAGACCGTCGGGGTGGCGGCGCCGATCATCATCCAGTTCGACGCGCCGATCACCGACAAGGCGGCCGTCGAGAAGGCGCTGACGGTCACGACGAATCCGCCCGTCGAGGGCAGTTGGGCGTGGCTGCCCGACGAGGCGGCGGGCGCTCGGGCGCACTGGCGCACCCGCGACTACTACCCCGCGGGCACGACCGTCAACGTCGACGCCAAGTTGTACGGCCTGCCGTTCGGTGACAGTGCCTACGGCGCCGACGACATCTCGCTGAACATCCAGATCGGTCGCCGCCAGGTGGTCAAGGCCGAGGTCACCTCGCACCGCATCCAGGTGATCAGGGACGAAGGCGTCATCATGGACTTCCCGTGCAGCTACGGCGAGGCCGACAAGGCGCGCAACGTCACCCGCAACGGCGTCCACGTGGTCACCGAGAAGTACGCGGATTTCTACATGTCCAACCCCGCCGCCGGCTACAGCCACGTGCACGAACGCTGGGCGGTCCGGATCTCCAACAACGGCGAGTTCATCCACGCCAACCCGGCGAGCGCGGGCGCGCAGGGCAACACCAACGTCACCAACGGCTGCATCAACCTGTCGACCGGCGACGCCGAGCAGTACTTCCAGTCGGCGATCTACGGCGACCCGGTCGAGGTGACCGGGAGCTCGATCCAGCTGTCCTACTCCGACGGCGACATCTGGGACTGGGCCGTCGACTGGGACACCTGGGTCGCCATGTCGGCGCTCCCGCCACCCACCGCGCGCCCGCCGTCCACCCAGATTCCGGTGACCGCGCCGGTCACCCCGTCGACCGCCCCGACCCTGTCCGGCACGCCGACGACGACCACCACGTCCAGTCCGGGGGCTAACCCCGGCGGTTGAACCGGGTGGCCGACGCCTGGTCGCGCGGCTTCATGACGATCAGGTCGAGGTCGACGTGGGACGGCCGCGAGGCCACGAAGCCGATCACCTCGGCGACGTCCTCGGCAACCAGCGGCGTCATGCCGGTGTAGACGGCGTCGGCGCGTTGTTGATCGCCGTCGAAACGAACCAGCGAGAACTCGGTCTCCACCGCGCCCGGCGCGATCTCGGTCAGCCGCACCGGCTTGCCCAGCAGCTCTCCGCGCAGCGTGCGGTGCAGCGCCCCCTGGGCGTGTTTGGCGGCGGTGTATCCGGCGCCCCCGTCGTAAACCTCAAGTGCCGCAACCGATGTCACTGTGACGATCAGGCCGTCACCGGATTCGATGAGCTTGGGCAGCAGCGCCCGGGTGACCCGCAGCGTGCCCAGCACGTTGGTCTCCCACATCCACCGCCAATGGTCGAGGTCGGTGTCGGCGACCGGTGCCAGCCCGCGCGCGCCGCCCGCGTTGTTGACCAGCACGTCGACCCGGCTCAACTCGTCGGCCAGCGAAGCGACTGCCGCGTCGTCTGTGACGTCGGCCACAATGGCCGTCCCGCCGATCTCCCTGGCCAGGGCGTTGATCCGGTCCGCCCGCCGCGCCACCGCGACCACGTGAAAGCCCTGCGCAGCAAGGGTCTGCGCGGTCGCCTCGCCGATTCCGGAGCTGGCCCCCGTGACCACCGCGACGCGCTCATTCCTGACATTTCCAGCCATCGAAACAACCTTAGTGAACGTGCTAAATTTTCGGAGTGCACCTCAGCGCCCTGTCCAGCACCACCACCGCGTGTCTCTGCGCGGCGGGTGCGTGTTGTTGTCGCGCACTTTGCCGCTCCTGACTTTCAGGTGTGGCCAGTGACGGCCAACAAAATTCGGACAAAGGACGCTCGTGCGCTCGAATACCCTCACCCAAGCTCACCATTCACCCAGTCGCGCCGACTATCAGGGGCACCGTTCGGTGCGCCGTCAGATCGTGCCACCGGCGCTGCACATCCCCGACTCGGCGGCCGCCTCGGTGTTCCGGGCCGTGCGATTGCGCGGCCCCGTCGGCCGTGACGTCATCGCCGGCGTCACCTCGCTGAGCATCGCGACGGTCAACCGCCAGGTCATCGCCCTGCTCGAGGCCGGTTTGCTGCGGGAACGCGCCGATTTGGCCGTCTCCGGGGCGATTGGCCGCCCGCGCGTGCCGGTCGAGGTCAACCACGAACCGTTCGTGACGCTGGGCATCCACATCGGGGCCCGGACCACCAGCATCGTGGCCACCGACCTGTTCGGCCGCACCCTGGACACCGTCGAGACGCCGACACCGCTCAGTCCCGCCGGCCCCGCGCTGGCGGCCCTGGCCGAGAGCGCCGCACGCTACCTGCGGCGTTGGCACCGGCGCCGCCCGTTGTGGGTCGGCGTCGCGATCGGCGGCACGGTCGACGGCGCCACCGGCCACGTCGACCACCCGCGGCTGGGCTGGCGTCAGGCGCCGGTCGGCCCGGTGCTGGCCGACGCGCTGGGACTGCCCGTGTCGGTGGCCTCGCACGTCGACGCCATGGCCGGGGCCGAGCTGCTGCTCGGCATGCGGCGATTCCTGCCCAGCTCGCCCACCAGCCTCTACGTCTACGCCCGCGAGACCGTGGGCTATGCGCTGGTGATCGGGGGCCGGGTGCACTGCCCGGCCAGCGGCCCCGGCACCATCGCCACCCTGCCGGCCCATTCCGAGCTGCTCGGCGGCGCCGGGCAGCTGGAATCCACCGTCAGCGACGGGGCGGTGCTGGCCGCCGCGCGCCGGCTGCGGATCCTCCCGTTCGCCCCGCCGGGCGCCCCCAACGCCCCGGCCGCCGGCATCACCGATCTGCTGCGGGTGGCCCGGGCCGGCAACGAGCAGGCCAAGGACCTGCTCAACGAGCGGGGCCGGGTTCTCGGCGAGGCGGTGGCGTTGCTGCGCGACATGCTCAACCCCGACGAACTGGTGGTCGGGGGCCAGGCCTTCACCGAGTATCCCGAGGCGATGGAGCACGTGGAGGCGGCGTTCGCCGACCGCTCGGTGCTGCCGCCGCGCGACATTCGCGTCACGGTCTTCGGCAACCGGGTGCAGGAGGCCGGTGCGGGGACCGTGTCGCTGGGCGGGCTGTACGCCGACCCGCTCGGTGCGATGCGGCGGGCGGGGGCGCTGAACCCGCGGGTGCGCGAGGCCGCCGCCGACGAGTCTTCCGCTTAACGCGAAGCCATGCCGTGGGCGTTGGGCTGGTGAGCCGGCCGTCCTGTAAAGATGAGAAGGTGCGGCACGATGACGTATTCCGGCTGAAACCGCGCCGCGTCGCAGTGTTGGCGGTGCACACCTCACCGCTGGCCCAGCCGGGCACCGGCGACGCCGGGGGCATGAACGTCTACGTGCTCCAGACCGCGTTGCACCTGGCGCGCCGCGGCATCGAGGTGGAGATCTTCACCCGGGCCACCGCGTCCGCCGACCCGCCCGTCGCGCGGGTGGCGCCCGGCGTGCTGGTGCGCAACGTGGTGGCGGGCCCGTTCGAGGGCCTGGACAAATACGACCTGCCCACGCAGCTGTGTGCGTTCGCCGCCGGGGTGCTGCGCGCGGAAGCGTCGCACGAACCGGGCTACTACGACATCGTGCACTCGCATTACTGGCTGTCCGGACAGGTGGGCTGGCTGGCCCGCGACCGCTGGGCGGTGCCGCTGGTGCACACCGCGCACACGCTCGCCGCGGTCAAGAACGCGGCACTGGCCGCGGGCGACGCGCCCGAGCCGCCACTGCGCACAATCGGCGAACAGCAGGTGGTCGACGAGGCGGACCGGCTGATCGTCAACACCGATGACGAAGCCAGGCAACTGGTTTCGATCCATCGCGCCGACCCGGCCCGAATCGACGTCGTCCACCCGGGGGTGGATCTCGAGGTGTTCCGCCCGGGCGACCGCCGGGCGGCGCGGGCCGCGCTGGGGTTGCCGCTCGACGAGGACGTCGTCGCGTTCGTCGGGCGGATTCAGCCGTTGAAGGCGCCCGACATCGTCCTGCGCGCCGCCGCGAAATTGCCGGGCGTGCGCATCGTGGTGGCGGGCGGCCCGTCGGGCAGCGGCATGGCGTCCCCGGACGGGCTGCGGCGGCTGGCCGACCAGCTCGGCATCGCGGCGCGGGTGACGTTCCTGCCGCCGCAGTCCCGCACGGACCTGGCGACCTTGTTCCGGGCCGCCAGCCTGGTCGCCGTGCCGAGCTATTCGGAGTCGTTCGGCCTGGTGGCCGTCGAGGCGCAGGCGTGCGGCACGCCCGTGGTCGCCGCCGCGGTCGGCGGCCTGCCGGTGGCGGTGCGCGACGGGATCACCGGCACGCTGGTGTCCGGTCATGAGGTCGACCGGTGGGCCGACGCGCTGGATGGGATGCTGCGGCTGCGCGGGCGGAGGGCCGAGGCGATGAGCCGCGCGGCCGCCGCGCACGCGGCCACGTTCTCCTGGGAGAACACCACGGACGCGCTGCTGGCCAGCTATCGCCGCGCGATCAGCGCATACACCGAGGAGCGGCGCGGGGTGGGCGCATGACGTCCACTGTGGAGCGCGTGATCGAGGACGCGCTGCGGGCCAGCGGTCTGGCCTACTCCAAACACGATGGCGCGCACGGCGGTCCGCCCGGGATGGTGGTGGAGCTGCCCGGCGAGCGCAAGCTCAAGACCAACACCATCCTGAGCATCGGCGAGCATTCGGTGCGCGTCGAGGCGTTCGTGTGCCGCAAGCCCGACGAGAACCACGAGGGCGTTTACCGCTTCCTGCTCAAGCGCAACCGCCGCCTCTACGGGGTGGCCTACACGCTCGACAAGGTCGGCGACATCTACCTGGTGGGCCGCATGTCGCTGGCGTCGGTGGACGCCGACGAGATCGATCGAGTGCTCGGACAGGTGCTCGAAGCGGTGGACTCGGACTTCAATACGTTGTTGGAGTTGGGCTTTCGCTCGTCGATACAGAAAGAATGGGAGTGGCGGGTGTCCCGCGGCGAGTCGCTGAAGAACCTGCAGGCGTTCGCTCACCTGATCGATGAAGACGACGACGGGGACGACTGACGCGCCCCGGGGGCGTGAGAGACTTGCCGCCATGGGAGACACTGCCACGCTGGTGCTGCTGCGCCACGGCGAGAGCGACTGGAACGCCCTGAACCTGTTCACCGGCTGGGTGGACGTCGGGCTGACCGAAAAGGGCCGGGCCGAGGCGGTGCGCAGCGGCGAGCTGTTGGCCGAGCAGGGCCTGCTGCCCGACGTCCTCTACACGTCGCTGCTGCGCCGCGCGATCACCACCGCGCACCTGGCGCTGGACGCCGCCGACCGGCTGTGGATCCCGGTGCGGCGCAGCTGGCGGCTCAACGAGCGGCACTACGGCGCGCTGCAGGGCCTGAACAAGTCGGAGACCAAGGAGCGCTACGGCGAGGAGCAGTTCATGACCTGGCGGCGCAGCTACGACACGCCGCCGCCGCCGATCGAGAAGGGCAGCCAGTTCAGCCAGGACACCGACCCGCGGTACGCCAACATCGGCGGCGGCCCGCTGACCGAATGCCTGGCCGACGTGGTGGTCCGGTTCCTGCCGTACTTCACCGACGTCATCGTCCCGGACCTGCGCAGCGGCAAGACGGTGTTGATCGTCGCGCACGGCAACTCGTTGCGGGCCCTGGTCAAGTACCTCGACCGGATGTCCGACGACGACGTCGTCGGGCTGAACATCCCGACCGGGATTCCGCTGCGCTACGACCTGGACTCCGACCTGCGGCCGGTGCTGCCGGGCGGTACCTACCTGGACCCGGAGGCGGCCGCCGCGGGTGCCGCGGCGGTAGCCAGCCAAGGGCGCGGGTGACGCCGCTCGCGGCGCCGTCTGCGCTTCTCATAGGCCTGTTTGCCGAACATCGCGTGAACGGAAGTGGAACACCTGAAGCGGAAAGTGTGACTTGTCCGATTTTGGCCTCGTTCCGCTAGGGCAGCGTTCAGGAAGATTTGTAGGATTTGCTATGTGACTGTGTTCTCGGCGCTGTTGCTGGCCGGGGTGTTGTCCGTGCTGGGGCTGGCCATAGGTGTAGCAGCCGGGACCCGGCTGTCGCCGAGAGCGGCCCAGCGCCGGCAGCGAGTGAGCACCGAATGGACGGGGATCACCGTCGCGCAGATGCTGCAACGCATCGTCGCACTGATGCCGCTGGGGGTCGCGGTGGTGGATTCCCACCGCGACGTCGTCTACCTCAACGATCGGGCTAAGGAGCTGGGCCTGGTGCGCGACCGGCAGCTCGATGACCAGGCATGGGAGGCGGCCCAGCAGGCGCTCGGCGGCGTCGATGTCGAATTCGACCTGCGGCCGCCCAAGCGGGCGGCGGGCCGGTCCGGGCTGTCGGTGCACGGTCAGGCCCGGCTGCTCAGCGAGGAAGACCGCCGGTTCGCCGTGGTGTTCGCCCACGACCAGTCCGACTATGCGCGCATGGAAGCGACCAGGCGCGACTTCGTGGCCAATGTCAGCCACGAGCTCAAGACCCCGGTCGGGGCCATGGCGCTGCTCGCCGAGGCCCTGTTGGCGTCGGCGGACGACCCCGAAACCGTCCGCCGGTTTGCCGAAAAGGTGCTCGTCGAAGCCAACCGGCTGGGGGACATGGTCGCCGAGCTGATCGAGCTGTCTCGGCTGCAGGGCGCGGAGCGGCTGCCCAACGTCACCGAGGTTGACGTGGATACCGTTGTGTCGGAAGCGATCTCACGCCACAAGGTGGCCGCCGACAACGCGCAGATCGAGGTTCGCACGGATGCGCCCAGTGGCCTGCGGGTGCTGGGCGACGAAACGCTTCTGGTCACCGCGCTGGCCAACCTGGTGTCCAACGCGATCGCCTATTCGCCGCCCGGTTCGCCGGTCTCGATCAGCCGTCGCCGCCGCGGCGACAACATCGAGATCGCCGTCACCGACCGTGGCATCGGGATCGCGCTGGAAGACCAGGAGCGGGTCTTCGAGCGGTTCTTCCGGGGGGACAAGGCACGCTCGCGCGCCACTGGCGGCAGCGGGCTGGGCCTGGCCATCGTCAAACACGTCGCGGCCAACCACAACGGCAGCATCGGGGTGTGGAGCAAGCCGGGGACGGGATCGACGTTCACGCTGTCGATTCCGGCCTACAAGGACGATGACGAGCAACCCGAGCCACCGCAGGGTCGCGAGGTGCGGCCCAACAGGTCACAACGAGAGGAAGAACTAAGTCGATGACCCGCGCTTACGACGATGCAGAGCATCGCGATGAGAAGGAGTGGCGCGCATGACCAGTGTGCTGATCGTGGAGGACGAGGAGTCGCTGGCCGATCCGCTGGCATTCTTGTTGCGCAAAGAGGGCTTCGAGGCCACGGTCGTGACCGATGGACAAGCCGCGCTGGCCGAGTTCGATCGTGGCGGCGCCGACATCGTGTTGCTCGATCTGATGCTGCCCGGCATGTCGGGGACCGACGTGTGCAAGCAGCTGCGCGCTCGTTCCAGCGTGCCGGTGATCATGGTGACCGCGCGCGACAGCGAGATCGACAAGGTCGTCGGGCTGGAGCTCGGCGCCGATGACTATGTGACCAAGCCGTATTCGGCGCGCGAGTTGATCGCCCGGATCCGCGCGGTGCTGCGCCGCGGCGGGGACGACGACTCCGAAATCAGCGACGGTGTGCTCGAGTCCGGACCGGTTCGGATGGATGTCGAGCGACACGTCGTCTCAGTCAACGGCGACACAATCACCTTGCCGCTCAAGGAATTCGACTTGCTCGAGTACCTGATGCGCAACAGCGGCCGGGTGCTGACCCGCGGGCAGTTGATCGACCGGGTGTGGGGTGCCGATTACGTCGGCGACACCAAGACGCTCGACGTCCACGTCAAGCGGTTGCGGTCCAAGATCGAAGCCGATCCGGCCAACCCGGTCCACCTGGTGACCGTGCGGGGGCTGGGCTACAAGCTCGAAGGCTAGCCCTTCCGAGCAACGGTTGATCGCATCGGCGTCCCACGTGATGTGTCGACCGCTTTCGACGGCGCGCTCCGGCTGGGCGGAGGCGCGGATTATCGCGCTGCCTTGGAGGCCGGGTGGTGAGTCTTCGCTTTCGCGTGGGTAGAGCAGCAATGCGTCATATCGCAGTGGAACCGGTCACTGCATTCATGCGAACAATAACTTGATGCGGCCGGAAGCCAGCCCGGATCGGACAGGTCCCGCCGGCGGGCGTCGGGATCAAACGTGTGGCCGCAATGTACACAGGTCTTGACCCTGGTCCTGGTAGCCATGCCGGTCAGGGTACGCGCCGCGGCCCCGAATCGGTGCTGGTTTTGAGATCGACGGCGGCAATCGACTCCCGCAAGACGCCCAGTGCGGAGAATTCAACGCGAAATCGCCTGCGCCAGCGAATTACTTTCTGAAACTAACTCGGTCGCCGTCCCTTCTCCCATCACCGCAGTTTTGGCGCGACCGGCGCAGTCATTTCGGTGAAATCGAGGGCGCACCAGGTCAATAGGTGCTAATTGCGCGACGCTGCGGAATGGCCTGCAGCGCGGAATGTTTCCCACGCAACCGGCTCACGGTTTTTCGCCGTGCAACGCGGTCGTGCGTACCGCTCTGTTGATCGTCGCTTCGTCTCGTCCACACGCGAGTGGCCCGCCCCGGTATCCCAGAGCAAGCGGATCAGGTGGGGCACGACGAGCGGTGCGGTGACGGCCGGGCGGCGTAACGACGGCGCACCGCAGGAATGAATTCGGCAGCCATGGTGTTCGGTTAGCCGTGGCGCACGCGACGAAATGCCTGAACGGACGAAGTGTCTTAACATCAGCCCCGTCGGGCAATCGTGATCGGGGAGAACGGTCTTGACGCTTCTGAGGCGGGGATGGGTTCTGCTCGTCGTGCTCGTGGCAGTGATCATCGGCGGCGTTGCGGTGGACCGCCTCAACGGCGTCTTCCCTGGACCGGGCCTACCCAAACCCGATCCGCGGGATGCGACCCCGCCGTATGCGGCCAAGACTGCCATCTACGAAATCCTGGGACCGCCGGGGACGACCGGCGTCGTCAACTGGATGGATGCGGACGCGCAACCGCAGAAGGCCAACTTCACCACGTTGCCGTGGTCGCAGACGATCGTCGCCGAGATGCCCGGCATCTTCGCCTACGTCGTCGCCCAGGGTGACGGTCCCTCGATCGGCTGCCGGATCACCGTCGACGGCAAATTGGTCGATCAACAACAGGTCAACACGCGCGATGCGCAGGTCTCCTGCTTGGACAAATCCGCGTGACCGACGACGACACCAACGACACCGACGAAATCCCCGTCGCGCCGCGCACCGGGGTGGAGCGCAAACCGCGAGTCGCCCACACCATCCGCGTCCTCGCGCTGCCGATCGTCCTGATCTGGCTGCTGATCGCGGTCGGCGTCAACATCTTCGTCCCGCAGTTGGAGAAGGTTGCCGAGGACGTCTCGGTGCCGCTCTCGCCATCCGACGCGCCTTCGGTGACCGGGATGAAGCACATCGGGGAGAAATTCAAGGAGTACGACTCCGACAACCTCGTCCTGGTGACCCTCGTCGGTGACAAACCTCTGGGCCAGGACGCTCACCGCTATTACGACGATCTGGTCAAGAAGCTGAAGCAGGACACCAAACACGTCGAGCATGCGCTCGACTTCTGGGGGCAGCGGTTTACGGCCTCGGGCGTCGAGAGCTACGACCACAAGTCCGCCTACGTCCAGGTCAATTTGCGGGGCGACCAGGGCGGCGCCGTCGGCGACAAGTCGGTTGACGCGGTTCGCAAGATCGTCGAGGACTCGAAGCCGCCGCCGGGGGTGAAGGCCTACGTCGCGGGCCAGGGAGCCCTGACCGACGACACGATCGTGGTCGGTAACGCGAGCCTGTTCAAGATGACGATCATCACCGTCATCATCATCGCGATCATGCTGATGTTCGTCTATCGGTCCATCGGCACGGTGCTGCTGACGATGGTGATTCTGTTCGTCGGCCTGGCCACCGGCCGGGGCGTGGTGGCGCTGCTGGGCGACACCGGCATCATGGGGCTGTCGACGTTTGCGGTCAACTTGCTGACGGCGCTGGCCATCGCGGCCGGGACCGACTACGCGATCTTCATGGTGGGCCGCTACCAGGAGGGTCGCGAGCGGGGGCTCGACCGCGAAGCCGCCTACTATGACACCTTCGCCGGGGTCACCAAGGTGGTTCTGGGTTCGGGTTTGACGATCGTCGGGGCGTTGGCGTGTCTGCATTTCACCCGGCTGCCCTACTTCAGTTCGCTGGCGTATCCGTGCGCAATCGGTCTGCTGGTGGTGGTGGCCGCCGGGGTGACCCTGACGCCGGCGCTGATCGCGTTCGCGAGCGGCTTCGGCCTCTTCGATCCGAAGCGAAAGTTCAACTACACCCGGTGGCGCCGCCTGGCGACGGCAATCGTGCGGTGGCCGGCGCCGATCCTCGCCACCTCCGTCATCCTCGCGATTGTCGGCGCCGTGGGATTGTCGGGCTTCAACCCGCGCTACAACGACCTGTACTACCTGCCGAAGAGTGCGTCCTCGGTTCAGGCGTACACCGCGGCCGATCAACACTTCACCCAGGCCCGGCTGAACCCGGACCTGCTGATGATCGAATCGGACCACGACCTGCGCAATCCGACCGACATGCTGGTCCTGGACAAGATCGCCGGAGCCATCTTCCGGGTGCCCGGCATCGAACGGGTGCAGAGCATCACCAGACCTCTTGGGCCGCCGATCCAAGATGGATCTGTTCCGTTCCAGCTCAGTGTGCAAACCGCGCCGATCCGCAGCAACCTGAACTACCTCAAGGACCGCGTCGGCGACATCAAGAAGATCACCGGCTTCCTCGACACCCAGATCACCCTATTGGAGCGCCAGTACGCGGTGACCCAGAAGCTCGCGGACGCCGCGGATCACAGCGCGAAAACCACGGGGGAGACGGCGGCCATCACGGACGAAATCCGCGACCACATCGCGGATTTCGACGACTTCTGGAGACCGGTTCGCAGCTACTTCTACTGGGAGAGGCACTGCTACGACATCCCGATCTGTTGGTCGCTACGAAGCCTGTTCGACGCCCTCGACGGTTTCGATCTACTGGCCGAGAAGTTCCACGCCCTCACCAGCGACCTCACCAACACGGCCGCGGCCACCCGCGAATTGCTGGCGATCATTCCCGAGAACATCGCCGTCACCAAGGCGATCCGCGATACGACGCTGACCATCTACAGCACGTTCGACAACCTGGTCGATCAGTTCGACCGGCTGACCGACACGAACGCCGTGATGGGCAAGTCCTTCAACGACTCTCAGATCGAGAGCCTGTTCTACCTGCCGCCCGAGATCTTCCAGAACCCGGACTTCCAGCTGGGGTTGAGCTTGATGGTGTCGCCTGACGGCAAGGCCGCTCGCTTCATCATCACCCACGCGGTGGATCCGGCGACGACGGAAGGAATCTCGTCCGTCAATCAGGAGCGCCAAGCGGCCAAGGAGGCGCTGAAACTCACCTCGCTGCAAAACGCCGACATCTACCTCGGCGGCACGGCCGCAACGTTTAACGACATCGCCAACGGCGCCAAGTACGACCTGCTGATCGCCGGGGTGGCCTCGATCGTGCTCATCTTCATCATCATGGTGATCGTCACCCGCGCCCTGGTCGCTGCGGGCGTCATCGTCGGCACGATCGTGATGTCGCTCGGGGCCGCCTTCGGGTTCTCCACCCTGATCTGGCAGCATCTTCTCAATTTCCAGTTGCACTGGGTGGCAACCGAATTCGCGCTGATCGTGCTTTTGGCGGTGGGTTCGGACTACAACCTGATGCTGGTGTCCCGAATCGAGGAGGAGATCGGAGCCGGCCTGAAAACGGGACTCATCCGCGGCATGGGCCTCACCGGGCCGGTGGTGACCGCGGCCGGTCTCGTGTTCGCCGTCACGATGGCCACGATGATCACCAGCGATCTCCGGGCGATCGGCCAGTTCGGCACGACGATCGGGCTGGGCCTGATGTTCGACACCTTCGTCGTCCGATCGCTCATCACGCCTTCGATCATGACGGTGATGGGTCGCTGGTTCTGGTGGCCGAAGCGGGTACGGGTCCGCCCGGCCAGCCAGATGCTTCGGTCCGTCGGGCCGCGCCCGCTGGTTCGTGCCCTGCTGTACCAGCCGCGGCACGCGGTTCCCCGGGATTCGCAGGCGTAGCTCGCAAGCCAATCGTCTAACCCTCGCCGAGCGTCTCGGCGTCGGAGCGATCTCGGCGACCGCCGCGCGAGTGGGGGCGCGGCTTGCTGTCACGCGGGGTTTGCGTCGATTGCTGGTGCCCGACCACGTCCGGCGTTATTCTATCGCCGTTAAAAAAGTATTCTATGACTGTTGAAAATATCCCGGCCCGCCGCTGAGAGGACCGTCGACATGGACTTTGCGTCGTTGCCCCCGGAGGTCAACTCCGGGCTGATGTATGCCGGCCCCGGATCGGGACCGATGCTGGCGGCCGCCGCAGGCTGGGACGCGTTGGCCGCCCAGCTGGAGTCCACCGCCAACGGCTATGCGGCCGAGCTGGCGGGGCTGACCGGCCAGGCGTGGTCCGGCCCCTCCTCGCTGCTGATGGCGGCCGCGGCCACACCCTATGTGGAGTGGCTGTCCGCTGCCGCCGCGCAGGCCGCCCAGACCGGCGCCCAGGCCTACGCGGCGGCGGCGGCCTACGAGGCGGCGTTTGCGATGACGGTGCCGCCGCCGGTGATCGCGGCCAACCGGGCGCAGTTGCTGGCGCTGATCGCGACCAATTTCTTCGGACAGAACACCCCGGCGATCGCGGCCACCGAAGCGCAGTACATGCAGATGTGGGTCCAAGACGCCACGGCGATGTATGGCTATTCCGCCGCGTGTGAGACCGCCAGCACCCTGGCCCCGTTCGACGAACCGCCGCAGACCACCAACCCGTCCGGGCAGGCCGCTCAGGCCCAGACGGTGGCGCAGGCCACCGGCAACGCCACACAGCAGCTGGCCTCGACCAATGCCACGGTCCACACGGTCAGCTCGACCACCGCCAACGCGGTCACGCCCGTCGCTCCCGGCGAAACTGTCGTCGCCCCGCCGGGCAGCACGATCACCATCGGCGCCAACACGGGCATGTACCTCAACAGCGGCTCGATCACGATCACGGGCTCCGGCACCAACCTCATCAGCTTCGGCTCCGTTATCGTCAACCCCGGCAGCACAATTCACACGATTATCGACTGTTCCGAGGGCGGTGTGCTGATCCCCGGCGGCGTTGACGTCACCGCGGGGTCCAGCCCCCTCGTCCTCACGCCCGGATCGTTCCAGGAGGTTCTGGTCGCCCTCGTCAACGGCTCGGCCACACTGCCCGTCGTCGGCGCGGAACAGGTCGCCGTCCAGACGTTCGCGAACACCGCCACCGCTATCGCCGGCCCCGCAGGCGCGTCCATCACCAACGTCTTCGGCACCGTCAGCATCGCCACGGTCACCCCCCTGCCCAGCTCGCCGAGCGCATTGGGTGCCGCATTAGGCGGGCTGGCCTCGCCGGGCCTGGCCGGTACCGCGGGAATTCAGCCTCAGCTCGACGTCGATGGGCTCGTGGAATGGGTCCAGACCGTTACCGGTGCCGACCTGGCGAGTGCCGGTTGAGCGAAGCGCGGCAGGCGGGAAACATGCGGGCGCACAACAAGACCCGGCCGGTATGGCCGTTCCACCCCTCGTCCGGTGTCGGCGCGCCATCCGCGGACTCAGGCAACGCGGCCACGCTCGGGTCACTGGCGGTGCCGCCGGGCTGGACGGTGGTGGACAAGACGGTCGAGTCGGATCGGCCTTCCTTGCCGGACACCGGCGTCGATGCCGCCGCGCCGGGGCGCACGTTCCAGCGGGCCCTGATGGCAACGATCACCGGACGCGCCGGGCGTCCATCACCGCGTCGGAGACACCCAGCGCCAGGGCCATGATCGACACCTGCGGGTTGACCTCCGGACAGCTCGGCAGGATCGAGGCGTCGGCCACCCACACGCCGTCCACGCCGCGCAGCCGCCCCGTCTCGTCGACCGGGCAGAGCTGATCGTCGGTGCCCGCCGCCGCCGTGCCCGTCGGGTGGAACGCGGCCAGGTGCAGGCTTCTCGGGTTGCTGCGGCGCAGCGCATCCTGCAGCGCCGGCAGTGACGTCACCGTCTTGGCCTCGGGCAGACCGGTGAGCACCTCGACGGCGCCCGCGGCGAACAGCAGCCGGCCCATCGCCTCGATGGCGACCATGAGCTTGGCGATGTCGGCCCGGTCGATGGGGTAGCGGATGACCGTTTCGCTGCGCGCGGACGACACCGACCCGACACCGCGGTCGGCGACCATGGCGCCGAATGTGGCCACCCGGGGCGCCCGGTCGAGCCAGCCGAGCAGCTCGGCGCCGTAGCCGGGAAAGACCATCGAGCCCATCCCGGGCGGGGTGGAGGTCGCCTCGATGAGGACGCCGTGCGATTCGTGCAGCTCGTGGACGGCGGCGCTCTGCAGCACCCCGTGCCAGGCGACGACGTCGTCCTCGAACCGCCCGGCGAGCACCGTCGCCGGATGCAGGGCAAGATTTCGGCCGAGTCGCGGGTGCGCACCAAATCCGCTGCGCCGCAATAGGTTCGGCGTCTCGGTGGCGCCTGCGGCCACGACGACCGTGTCGGCCAGGACGTCGAGCGTGGTGCCGTCGGGGCGGCGGACGCGCACCCCGCGGGCGCGTCCGTGCTCGTGCAGCACCCGTTCGACGCGAGCGTGCGAGATGATCCGCGTACCCGCGGCGCACGCCTCGGGCAGCGCGTTGAGGTGCACGCCGAACTTGGCGTTGCGGGGGCAGCCGATCGCGCACTGGCAACAGCCTTCGCAGCCCGGCGCGTTGCGCGGGATGGGCGCCGCGTCCCAGCCCAGGGTGGCGGCGGCGTCGAGCAGCAGCCGCCCGTTGCGGCCCATGATCTCCAGCGGCACCGGGGCGACCCGCAGCGTGCGTTCGACGTCGTCGAGGTGCTCGGCCAGCCGGTCGGGATCGGCCAGGGCGAGCCCGAACTCGTCGCGCCAGCGCCGCTGCACGGCCGCCGGCGGCCGGTAGCAGGTGCCGGAGTTCACCACCGTGGTGCCGCCGACCGCGCGGCCGATCGGCAACACCACCGACGGGCGTCCCAGCGCGATGGTGGCCCCGGCGCCCCGGTACAACCCGGCGTAGCGGTCGATCGGGTGCGTGGTGCGGAATTCCTGGACCGTCCACCGTCGTCCCTCCTCGAGCACGACGACGTCGAGACCCGCACGGGCCAGGGTCCGGGCCGCCATCGCGCCGCCGGCGCCGGAACCGATGACCACGGCGTCGGCGGTGACAAGGGACGGGCTATCGGCCGAAACGGTGACGGTCAGGTCCGCGTCGGGGCGCGCCACGTCGTGCCGGTGGGCGCGGGCGAAGAGTTCCGGCGCGTAGGCGTCGGCGCCGTTGGCCAGCAACACGATTGCCTTCACGGCTTCGATGGCAGCACCGGCCTCCGGGCTGAGCGCCGCGACCCGCCGCAGCACCTGGGCGCGCCGGTCCGGGCTCAGCCGCGCCAGTGACCGGCCGGTGGTGAGATAGCTTGCGGCAGTTGCCGATGCCATCCCGGCCCGGACACCCAGCCGGGACGTCGCCGGGAGCTGGGTGAGGTAGCGCTCGATGCGCTCGACCAGCTGACCCGGCGGGGGGCCGCCGTGCTCCCGCGGCAGCAGCGCGGTGCCGAACGACGCGGTTGCCCGCTCGGCCAGCCGACTCATAGCAGGCGTCCGAGCCGGCGGCCCATCTTGATGAAGAACGGGTAGGTGGCGAAGATGGCCCCGGCGGCGGCGTGCATGGGCCAGTCGAGCTGTTCGGTTTGCACACCGAAAACGCCGCTGTTCCACATGAAGTCGCGGCCGTTGCGGGCGCGGAAGGGCCGCCACAGGACGCCGAGCCCGGGCACGTTGTTGTAGAGCCCGAACGATCCGCCGAAGAAGACGCCCAGGGTGGCGGCCTCGGCGACATCGCGACGATCCGGCGGCACCTGCCGTTCGATCAGCGCCCCCGCGGCGAACAGCAGTGGCGGGTCGAGGAGAAAGCTCATGTCGGAATCCTTTCGTTGAGGTCGGGCGCCTCGGGGCCGCGCAGGCCGACCTCGGCATGTCCGAGCACCGACCACCGCCGATCGTCGATCTCGACGTGGACGTCGGCTTGTTCGGTGTTGGTGCACACCGCTGCGCCGCCGTCGGGGTCGGTGTAGCCCAGGCTCACGCACTTCTCCGCCGGCTGATCGATCCGGATGAGCACCCGGCGACCGCCGATGCGCCCCTCCAGCTGCCAGTGGGCCACGCCGAGCGTCGTCCGCATCCGCAGCGAAGGCAGGAGCCCGGTCAAAGGGCTTGCGGGCCAATCCTTTCCATCGATCCGGAAGCGTACGAAGGCCAGCGGGGCCAGCCTGCGCAGGCCCGGCTTGTGCGAGACGGCGGTGACCGCCTCGAGGACGTCGCCGTTGCCGAGGTCGGCGTGGACCCAGCCCCAGCGTTTGGCGTTGCCGTGCCCGTAGATGTGGGCGACGCCGCCGCGCCACCCCTCGATGGGCGCGGCGGCGTCGTTGATGGTGAGCGAGCCGGTGAAGTCGGCGGTGGGGGCGATGACGACCTGGGCGCCCGGCAGCAGCTCGCGGTCCCAGGCCGCGCGGGGAAACGTCCAGAGCGGAGCGCCGGTGTCCGTCCAGGACAGATCCCAGGCCAGCGACCCGGCACGTCCGCTGAGCTGTTTGTCGCCCACCCGTACGCCCTCGGCGTCGAACCACCAGGGGCCGGTCGCGGGCTGGGTGGGCACGGGTCCGAACCGCCCGGTGCGCGGCGGACCGTCGGGCGCGAACCAGGTGGCCCAGCCGTGCGCGTAGGCCTGGTCGGCACCGGTGACCGGGGCCACCGTCTCGCAGTGCACCCACAGCCCGGCGCGCGTCTGGGGATCCGACAGCGTGGCGTACCAGACCTCCAGGCGGCCCGCCTTGCCGCGCCAGCGTGGCGTCGCCGCCGACCGCGTGTCCTCGTCCATTGCTCACCTCCGGTGGGTCCGTCCACTATATTGGTTGAACCAATGAACCAGTCAAGTCCGCTGCGTCCACTCGATCGTCAACGCGTCGATGAACAGATCGCCGCGTCGATCACCGACGCCATCCTCGACGGCGCGTTCCCGCCGGGCTCGGCCCTGCCGCCGGAGCGTGAACTGGCCGAGCAACTCGGTGTCAACCGCACGTCGCTGCGCCAGGGCCTGGCCCGGCTGCAACAGATGGGTTTGATCGAGGCCCGCCACGGCAGCGGCAACGTGGTCGCGGACCCGCAGGCGCTCACCCACCCGGCGGTGGTCGAGGCGCTGGTCCGCAAGCTGGGGCCCGAGTTCCTGGTGGAGCTCTTCGAGATCCGGGCCGCGCTGGGACCGCTGATCGGGAGGTCCGCCGCGCGTCGCGGCGCCCCCGAGGACGCCGGGATCCTGCGCGCGGCATTGGCCGCGGTCCGGGAGGCCGACGGCCCGGCGGCGCGCCAGGCCGCCGACCTCGCCTACTTCCGGGTGCTCATCCAGCAGAGCGGCAACCGGGCGCTGGCGTTGCTGTATCGCTGGGTCGAGCACGCCTTCGGCGGCCGCGAGCACGAGCTCACCGCCGCCTACGACGACGCTGCGCCGGTGGTGGCCGGGCTCAGTGCGATCACCGACGCCGTGCTGGCCGGCGACGAGGCCGCGGCCGCCGCCGCGGTCGAGGACTACCTGCGGGCGAGCGCGCAGCGAATGGTCTTGTCGTACAACAAGAAGCGCGCGACCTGACGGGGGCTATTCGGCGAGGCGGGTGGCCGGGTGCACCGCGACGAGTCCCAACTTGCCGCGCCGCTTGCACATTGCCGCCAGCTCGGCGTACGCCTTGGCGCCGAGCAGCTCGGTGAGCTCGTCGGCCATGCTCTCCCACACCTGCTTGGCGCCGACGTGGGCGCCCGGGTCGCCGGTGCAATACCAGTGCAGGTCGGCGCCCCCCGAGCCCCAGCCGCGCCGATCGTATTCGGTGACAGTGGTTTTCAGGATCTCGGTGCCGTCGGGCCGCGTCACCCATTCCTGGCTGCGCCGGATCGGCAACTGCCAGCAGACGTCGGGCTTCATGGTCAGCGGCGCGACGCCCAGCTTGAGGGCCTTGCTGTGCAGCGCGCATCCGACGCCGGCGGGAAAGCCCGGCCGGTTCAAGAAGATGCAGGCGTCCTTGTGTTTGCGGGTGCGGTACTGGGGTGTCCCGTCGTGCTCGTCGAGTTCCAGATACCCCTTGCGGCCCAAGCCCTTCTCGCGGAATTGCCAGTCCTCGTCGGTCAGCTGCTTCACGGCGTCGTCGAGGCGGGCGCGGTCGTCGTCGTCGGACAAGAACGCCCCGTGCGAACAGCATCCGTCGTCCGGGCGGCCGGCCACCGTGCCGTGGCAGGCGGGCGTGCCGAACACACACGTCCACCGGGACAGCAACCAGGTGAGGTCGGCCGCGATCAGGTGCTCGGGATTGTCGGGGTCGTAGAACTCCACCCACTCACGGGCGAAGTCCAGCTCGACCTCGTGTCCCGGCTCCGGGTAGGAATTCGCCACGGGTCCACGTTAGACGACGATTCCGGCTCTCCGAGCCGCTGACACTCGGGGCCCGACCGCGCAACGTCGGCAAGCTCCTGCGCGGGCCGCAAAGCGGGGCCCGCCCATACCCGACTAGGTTGTTTTCCGTGCGATTGGGCGTGCTCGACGTGGGCAGCAACACGGTTCACCTGCTGGTGGTTGATGCGCACCGTGGTGGGCACCCCACGCCCATGAGTTCAACGAAGGCCACGCTGCGTCTGGCCGAGTCGATCGACAGCTCCGGCAAGATCACCAAGCGCGGTGCGGAGAAGCTGATCTCCACGATCGACGAGTTCGCCAGGATCGCGGACAGCTCCGGCTGCGCCGAGCTGATGGCCTTTGCGACGTCCGCGCTGCGCGACGCGGTGAACTCCGACGACGTGCTCACCCGCGTCCGCAAGGAGACCGGCGTCGAGCTGGAGGCGCTGAGCGGGGTCGACGAGTCGCGGCTGACCTTCCTGGCCGTGCGCCGCTGGTACGGGTGGAGCGCCGGCCGGATCATCAACCTCGACATCGGCGGCGGCTCGCTGGAGATGTCCAGCGGCGTCGACGAGGAGCCCGAGGTGGCCCTGTCGCTGCCGCTGGGCGCCGGCCGGCTGACCCGCGAATGGCTGCCCGACGATCCGCCCGGCCGTCGCCGGGTCGGCATGCTGCGCGACTGGCTGGACGCGGAGCTGGCCGACTCGGCGGTGACGGTGCTCGAAGCCGGCGCCCCGGACCTGGCGGTGGCGACGTCGAAGACGTTCCGCTCGCTGGCCAGGCTCACCGGCGCGGCGCCCTCAGCCGCCGGACCGCGGGCGAAAAGGACGCTCACAGCAAACGGCCTCAGGCAACTCATATCTTTCATCTCTAGGATGACGACCGCTGACCGGGCAGAACTGGAGGGGGTGAGCGCCGAGCGGGCGCCGCAGATCGTGGCGGGTGCGCTGGTGGCGGAGGCGAGTATGCGAGCGCTGTCGATTGAACAGGTGGATATCTGCCCGTGGGCATTACGGGAAGGTCTCATCTTGCGCAAACTCGACAGCGAAGCCGACGGAACGCCCCTCATGAAGCGATCCGTGCGCGATGCTGGAGGGCAGGCAGGTGATCGGGACGGCAACCGATCGAGAGGCGACAAAGGATGACCGGACCACACTCCGAGACCGAGAGCCCCGGGACTCGGCCGATCTCGGTGGCCGAACTTCTGGCCAGGAATGGAACCATCGGCGCCCCGGCCGTGACGCGGCGGCGGCGCCGGCGGCGCGGCGATAGCGACGCGGTGACCGTCGCCGAGCTGACCGGCGAGATCCCGGTCATCCGGGACGACGACGAGGACCCGCGCACGGCCGGGCAGCGGCGCGCGGAACCCGCCGCCGAGCAACGCGTCGCCGAGCGGGCCGAGCCCGAGCCGCAAACCGAGGACCGGCCCGCGGCCGCGTTCTGGTCGCAGCCGGAGCCGCGCTGGCCCAAGTCGCCACCGCAGCCCAAGAAGGCACCCGGGCCGGAGCGCAGCGCTTACCCGCGCCCCCTGAGCCATCTCGAGGCCGGGGAGACCAACGGCACCGGTCAATCCGGTGCCGAGGGCATGAACCCCGACCCGCTGGACCACTACACCGACCTTCCGGTCGACGTGATGGATTCGGAGGTGCGCGAAGCCGAACCCGCGCTGGAGGACTCCGCCTACGTGCGCTCCTACCTGCGCACCGAGACCGACGAGGCCGACGAGGACGCAGATCCGCTGGCCGCCGGATTCGCCCCGGCGAGCGGCTGGTCCGCCCGGCCAGCCGAGGAGCACCTCGAGGACGAGGCCGCGGCCACCGACGTCCACCCGGCCACCGGCCGGTTCGAGGCGCTGTGGCGCGGCAGCCTGGTCGTATTCCAGTCGATCCTGGCGGTCGCCTTCGGCGCCGGATTGTTCGTCGCCTTCGACCAGCTGTGGCGCTGGAACAGCATCGTGGCTCTGGTGCTCTCGGTGCTGGTGATCCTTGGCCTGGTGGTCGGCGTCCGGGTGGTGCGCAAGACCGAGGACATCGCCAGCACGTTGATCGCCGTAGCGGTGGGGGCGCTGATCACCCTGGGCCCGTTGGCGCTGTCGTTGCAGTCAGGCTAGGCGGACCCGGAACCACATAGACCGTTGCGCCCAGCTATCAAAGTCGGACTCTCCACGGCTTCGGTGTACCCGTTGCGGGCCGAGGCTGCGTTCGAGTACGCGGCCCGGCTCGGCTACGACGGGGTCGAGCTGATGGTGTGGGCCGAGTCGGTCAGCCAGGACATCGACGCCGTGCAGAAGCTGTCCCGGCGCTATCGCGTACCGGTGTTGTCCGTGCACGCGCCCTGCCTGCTGATCTCCCAGCGGGTGTGGGGCGCCAACCCGATTCCCAAGCTGGACCGCAGCGTGCGGGCCGCCGAACAGCTCGGCGCGCAGACCGTCGTCGTGCACCCGCCGTTTCGCTGGCAGCGTCGCTACGCCGAGGGATTCAGCGACCAGGTCGCCGCGCTGGAGGCGTCCAGCGACGTGCTGATCGCTGTGGAGAACATGTTCCCCTTCCGGGCGGACCGGTTTTTCGGGTCGGGCCAGTCGCGCGAGCGGATGCGCCGGCGTGGTGGCGGCCCCGGCCCGGCGATATCGGCGTTCGCGCCCTCCTACGACCCGCTGGACGGCAACCACGCGCACTACACGCTCGATCTGTCCCACACCGCGACCGCCGGCAGCGACTCGCTGGACATGGCGCAGCGGATGGGCGGTGGGCTGGTCCACCTGCACCTGTGCGACGGCAGCGGCCTGCCCGCCGATGAGCACCTGGTGCCCGGACGCGGCACGCAGCCCACCGCCGAGGTGTGCCAGATGCTGGCCGGCAGCCACTTCGCCGGCCACGTCATCCTGGAGGTGTCGACGTCCAGCGCGCGCAGCGCCAACGAGCGCGAGAGCATGCTCGCCGAATCCTTGCAGTTCGCCCGCACGCACCTGCTGCGCTGACATATCCAGGAGACCATGAACGCGCTATTCACCACCGCAATGGCCTTGCGGGAGGTCGCCCCCGGCGTCTTTGACGGCGAACTCGACAAGCACTGGACCATCGGCCCCAAGGTGCACGGCGGCGCCATGCTGGCGCTGTGCGCCAAGGCCGCCCGCAGCGCCTGCGGCGGAGAGCCGGACGGCCTGGAACCGGTCCAGCAACCTGTCGCGGTGTCGGCGAGCTTCCTGTGGGCCCCCGATCCGGGGCCGATGCGGCTGGTGACCTCGATCCGCAAGCGCGGCCGCCGGATCAGCGTCGTCGACGTCGAGCTCACCCAGGGCGACCGCACCGCCGTGCACGCCGTGGTCAATCTGGGGGAGCCGGAGCACTTTCCGCCCGACGGCGCCGCCAAGCCGCTGCTGTCGGCCAATCCGGTGGTGGAGCTGATGGCGCCCGAGCCGCCCGACGACATCGCGCCGATCGGGCCCGGCCATCCCCTGGCCGGCCTGGTGCACTTGGGCGAAGGCTGCGACGTGCGACCCGTCCTCTCGACCCTGGGGCCGTCCGCCGACGGCGGCCCACCGGTGATCCAGATGTGGGCGCGCCCCCGCGGCGTGGCCCCCGATGCGCTGTTCGCGCTCATGTGCGGGGATCTGTCGGCGCCGGTGACCTTCGCCGTCGAACGCACGGGCTGGGCTCCCACCGTCCAGCTGACCGCCTTCCTGCGTGGCCTGCCCGCCGACGGGTGGTTGCGAATCATCGCGACGTGCACGGAGATCGGGCACGACTGGTTCGACGAGGACCACACCGTCGTCGACAGCCTGGGCCGCCTCGTGGTGCAAGCCCGCCAACTGGCGTTGGTCCCTGCCGCCGGGTAGCCGCCGGTGTCTGCGATGCTGTCGGGCATGGCAAGAATCGCGATCGTCGGCGGCGGCAGCATCGGGGAGGCGCTGCTGTCGGGTCTGCTGCGCGCGGGCCGGCAGGTCAAAGACCTGGTGGTGGCCGAACGGGTGCCGGAGCGCGCCGAGTATCTGGCCGCCACCTATTCCGTGCTGATCACCTCGGTGGCCGATGCGGTGGAGAACGCGTCCTTCGTCGTGGTCGCGGTGAAACCCGGCGATGTCGAGCCGGTGATGACCGAGCTGGTCCGGGCGGCCGCCGCGTCCGAGAGCGACACCGCCGAGCAGGTGTTCGTCACGGTCGCGGCGGGGATCAGCATCTCGTACTTCGAGTCGAAGCTGCCCGCCGGCACGCCCGTGGTCCGGGCGATGCCGAACGCGGCGGCCTTGGTCGGCGCGGGGGTGACCGCGCTGGCCAAGGGGCGGTTCGTCACCAACCCGCAGCTCGAGGGGGTCTCGGCCCTGTTCGATTCCGTCGGCGGCGTGCTCACCGTGCCGGAAGCCCAGATGGACGCCGTGACCGCGCTCTCGGGGTCCGGGCCGGCATATTTCTTCCTGATGGTGGAGGCCCTGGTGGACGCCGGTGTCGCCGCGGGCCTGAGCCGGGAGGTGGCGACCGACCTGACGGCGCAGACGATGGCCGGATCGGCGGCCATGCTGCTGGAACGGATGGACGCCGAGCGGCGGCCGGGCGAGGGGGAGGTGCCGGGATTGCGCGTCGACGCCACCCCCACCCAGCTGCGGGCGACCATCACTTCGCCTGGTGGCACCACCGCGGCCGGCCTTCGCGAGCTGGAAAAGGGCGGCCTGCGGGCGGCCGTCGACGCGGCCATTCAGGCCGCCAAAACCCGCTCTGAGCAGCTAAGAATTACATCGGAGTAATCCAAGAATTTTGAACTGATTGTCCCCCACCAGTACCAGTAACCCCATTAGTCCCGCTATTCTCCTCTTTGTATGCACGTGTGGGGCCAGCGGAGGGGAAGCCGCTGGCATTGCGCGGGCCTGACACGATTGGGTTGCGATGACGTCTACGAACGGGCCATCGGCGCGAGATTCTGCTGGTAAGCGGGACACCGGTTCCGGCGAAGGCCAGCAGGGCAGGACACAATTTCTGACCGTCGCCGAGGTCGCGGCGTTGATGCGGGTCTCGAAGATGACGGTGTACCGACTGGTGCACAACGGCGAGCTGCCCGCGGTCCGGGTCGGGCGGTCTTTCCGGGTGCACGCCAAGGCGGTGCACGACATGCTCGAGACGTCGTACTTCGACGCGGGCTGACCTGAATCCGGCGGCGCGCTGAGCGCGCGCGGCCGGCCAGCCATGCGCTTCGCGGCTCCCCGGCGGTCATGACGCCGGTTTGGTGTTCGGTGCGTCCCGCCGGGTAAAGTGTCCCGGTCAATCCTGCAAGCAGGTCACGGGTCAGATAGCGGAGTTCATGGGTTCAGTAATCAAGAAGCGGCGCAAGCGCATGTCGAAGAAGAAGCACCGCAAGTTGTTGCGCCGCACCCGGGTGCAGCGCAGAAAACTCGGCAAGTAGGGCCCCCGCGGCGTCACGCTGCGGTCTCTCCCAGTCGATAGGCTGTTTGGGTGGATCAGTCCAGTGGGGAAGGCGCCGGAACCGGCGACACCGCGAGCAACACGGTGCATTACCCCAAAGTTGTGCTGGTTACCGGTGCGTGCCGGTTCCTGGGCGGCTACCTGACCGCCCGGCTCGCGCAGAACCCGATGATCAAAGGGGTCATCGCGGTGGACGCGATCGCGCCCAGCAAGGACCTGCTGCGCCGGATGGGCCGCGCCGAGTTCGTTCGGGCCGACATCCGGAATCCCTTCATCGCCAAGGTAATTCGTAACGGCGACGTCGACACTGTGGTGCATGCGGCGGCGGCGTCGTACGCCCCGCGGTCCGGGGGCACCGCGGCGTTGAAGGAAATCAACGTGATGGGCGCGATGCAGCTGTTCGCGGCCTGCCAGAAGGCGCCGTCGGTGCGCCGCGTCGTGCTCAAGTCGACGTCTGAGGTGTACGGGTCCAGCGCGCACGACCCGGTGATGTTCACCGAGGACAGCACCAGCCGCCGGCCGCTGCGTGGCGGCTTCGCCAAGGACAGCCTCGACATCGAGGGCTACGCGCGCGGCCTGGGACGGCGCCGGCCCGATATCGCCGTGACGATCCTGCGGCTGGCCAACATGATCGGTCCGGCGATGGACACCACGCTCTCGCGGTACCTGGCCGGGCCATTGGTGCCCACGATGTTCGGCCGGGACGCGCGGCTGCAGTTGCTGCACGAGCAAGATGCGTTGGGCGCACTGGAGCGCGCGGCGATGGCGGGCAAGGCCGGCACCTTCAACATCGGCGCCGACGGGATCGTCATGCTGTCGCAGGCGATCCGCCGTGCGGGGCGAATTCCCTTGCCGGTGCCGGGTTTTGGCGTCTGGGCGCTGGATTCGCTGAGGCGGGCCAATCGCTATAACGAGATCAGCCGCGATCAGTTCGCCTACCTGAGTTACGGCCGGGTCATGGACACCACCCGGATGCGCTCGGAGCTCGGTTTCCAGCCGAAATGGACGACTGCCGAGGCGTTCGACGACTACGTCCGGGGTCGCGGCATGACTCCCATTATCGACCCGCATCGGGTACGCTCCTTGGAAGGTCGCGCCATATCTTTAGCTCAGCGCTGGGGTAGCCGAAATCCAGTTCCGTAGGGTGGGGTCAGGTAGGTATCGTGGCGGGTGAATCCAGAGCCAATGTCATTCCACTGCACACGAATCGGGGCCGGGTAGCCGCGCGACGGAGAGCCGATCAGCGCGCGGAGTCATCTCGCCAGCATCCGTCGTTGCTTGGGGACCCTCACGGTGGGGCGTCGGCCGAACAGCTCGCCGCCGTCGTCCGCGAAATCGATGAGCACCGTCGCGGCGCGGCCGCGGGCTCGGCGGAGGTCCCGCTCAACGAACTGGCCCAGCGCGTCGCCGCGGTCGCCGGATTCCTGCGCCAGCGGATCACGGGTGACTACACCGTTGACGAGTTCGGCTTCGACCCGCATTTCAACAGCGCGATCGTCCGGCCGTTGCTGAGGTTCTTCTTCCGGTCGTGGTTCCGGGTGGAGGTCAGCGGTGTCGAAAACCTGCCCAGCGAAGGGGCCGCGTTGGTGGTGGCCAACCATGCCGGGGTATTGCCGTTCGACGGCTTGATGCTCTCGGTCGCGGTCCACGACGAGCATCCCGCGCAGCGGGACCTGCGGTTACTCGCGGCGGACATGGTGTTCGACCTGCCGGTCGTGGGCGAAGCCGCCCGCAAGGCGGGCCACACCATGGCCTGCACGACGGACGCGCACCGGCTGCTGGCCGCCGGCGAGCTCACCGCCGTGTTCCCCGAGGGCTACAAGGGCTTGGGCAAGCGTTTCGAGGACCGCTACCGGCTGCAGCGCTTCGGTCGCGGTGGCTTCGTGACGGCGGCGCTGCGCACCAAGGCGCCGATCATCCCGTGCTCGATCATCGGGTCCGAAGAGATCTACCCGATGCTGACCGACGTGAAGTTGCTGGCCCGCCTGTTCGGCCTGCCCTACTTCCCGATCACGCCGCTGTTCCCCCTGGCGGGTCCGGCCGGCCTGGTGCCGCTGCCGTCGAAGTGGCGGATCGCGTTCGGCGAGCCGATCTACACCAACGACTACGCCGCCTCGGACGCCGACGACCCGATGGTCACCTTCGAGGTGACCGATCAGGTCCGCGAGACCATCCAGCAGACGCTGTACCGGCTGCTCGCGGGCCGTCGCAACATCTTCTTCGGCTGAAATCCTTCGTTTTCCGGTTCTGAGCGCTTCGCGATACGGCCCATTCGGTGACGCGAAAACGCCCCGGCGCCAATGGCTTCCGGGGCGTTCTCGGGCGAATTACTTGACCAGCGTGAACTGGCAGACGTTGGTGTAGCCGTCGCGGAACAGGTCCGAGCAGCCCCGCAAGTACTTCAAGTAGATGTCGTAGGTCTCCTGCCCCTTCAGGGCAATCGCCTCTTCCTTGTGCGCCTCGAGGGCATCCCCCCAGGCGGTCAGCGTCGGGACGTAGTTCTTGCCGATGAAGTGGTGTCGCTCGATCTTGAAACCCGCGTCAGTCGCGTACTTGTCGACCAGGTCGACCTGGGGCAACTTTCCGCCCGGGTAGATCTCCTTCAAGATGAAGCTGATGAACCGCAGCAGGGTCATGTTCACCTGCAAGCCCATCGCCCTGCCTTCTTCGGCGGAGGGCACGACGATCGAGTGCAGCAGCATGCGGCCGTCGTCGGGCAGCAGGTCGTAGTACTTCTTGAAGAAGGTGGCGTAACGCTCGTATCCGGCGTCGCCCGCTCCGTCGGCAAAGTGCTCGAACGCGCCCAGCGACACGATGCGGTCGATCGGTTCGTCGGGGAATTCCTCCCAGCCCTGGATCCGCACCTCTTTGCGGCGGGGGCTGTCCATCTTCTCGAACTCGGCCACACAGTGGGCGTATTGGTTCTCGCTCAGCGTCAGGCCGATGACGTTGACGTCGTACTCGGCCACCGCGTGCCGCATGGTCGAGCCCCAGCCGGAGCCGATGTCGAGCAACGTCATGCCGGGCTGGAGGTTGAGCTTGTCCAGCGCGAGCTTGCGCTTCGCGTACTGCGCCTCTTCCAGCGTCTTGGTCAGATTCTGCGGGTCCGGATTCTCGTCGAAGTAGCCGCAGCTGTAGGTCATCGACGGGTCAAGCCACAGCTTGAAGAACTCGTTCGATTTGTCGTAATGAGATCGGACCGCCTGGACCGGCGGCTTCAGCTGGGTGCTACCCATTTCCCCCTGTGAAGTCATTAATTTGACCCTACTTTCCGGCTGATATGGATGCAATCGCGGCCACTGTTGCGTCAGTGTCGGCTTGAGTTGTGGCTTCCCCCAGCATCGTCACGACGCTGGTGATAAGCGGCTCCCCATCGGCGTCGGTGACTTCGCTGCGGATCTCAGCGAGCACGGTGCCATGGGATTCGATCACCGAGTCGAGATAGGTGTCGAAGTACAGCTTATCTCCGGCCACGATCGGCCGGTGGAATTTGAACTTCTGATCGCGGTGGATCACCCGGGCGATGTTGATCGGAATGCTGAACTTGGTGAAGATCTCGAGCTGCACGCGCCGTCCGGCGATGGCAAGGAATGTCAGCGGGGCCAGCAGCGAGTCATACCCGGCAGCGGCGGCTTCCTCCTCGCTGAAGTGCGTCGGATGATCGTCCTTGACCGCGAGCGCGAACTCCCGGATCTTCTCGCGTCCGACCAGGAAATAATCCGGTGCCCGGTAGTGGCTGCCGATCAGTCCTTCGGCTTCTTTGGGGGTCGTCATGCCGCTGTCGCTCTCCGCTCGAATAGTCTCAGCGGCGCAGCCTATCAGCGCGATTGTCGCCGGGATGCCACCGCGGCCAGTGCGCCGCCGGCCGCTCCCAGCGCCAATGCCGAGGGCACCCCGATCCGCGCGGCCTTGCGGGCGGTGCGAAAGTCACGGATCTCCCAGCCGCGTTCGCGGGCCAGGGTGCGCAGGCGGGCGTCGGGATTGATGGCAACGGCCGTGCCCACCAGCGACAGCATGGGCACGTCGTTGAAGCTGTCCGAGTAGGCGGTACAGCGTTTGAGGTTGAGCCCCTCCCGGATCGCCAACGACCGCACCGCGTGCGCCTTTCCGGTGCCGTGCAGGATGTCGCCGACGAGCCGGCCGGTGAATACGCCGTCGACGGACTCGGCGACGGTGCCCAGGGCGCCGGTCAGGCCGAGCCGCCTGGCGATGGTCGCCGCGAGTTCGTAGGGCGTTGCGGTGATCAGCCACACCTGCTGGCCCGCGTCGAGATGCATCTGGGTCAGCTCGCGGGTGCCCGGCCAGATCTTGTCGGCGATGATCTCGTCATAGATCTCTTCGCCCAGGGCCACCAGCTGCTCGACCGATCGGCCCTCGATGAAAGCGAGCGCTTTGCGCCGGCCGGCGGCGACATCGTTGCTGTTCTCCTTGCCGAGAATCTGGAATTTCGCCTGGGCGTAGATGAAGCCCAGGACGTCGCGATAGGTGAAGTAGTTGCGCGCCGCGAGCCCGCGGCCGAAGTGCACCGCCGAGGAGCCCTGCACCAGCGTGTTGTCCACGTCGAAGAAGGCGGCCGCGGTCAGGTCTATCGGCGGCTGCGGGCGATCCTCGTCGGCGGCGGTTTCCGCCCGCAGGCCTTCCAGCGCGCGGGCGGCGCTGGCGTCGGCGGTGAGCGACTCCAGGTCAACCCGACCGGCGTCTCCGTTGACCGGGCCAGAGGAAGTCATCGCCAAACCTCCTAGATCGCTGTGTTGCCTGGCGACCCAGTGGGTCCCGACATTCAACCCTATCCGGAGGGGGCGGGGAGTGGTTCATGCCGAGTGTGACGTTAGCTTCACGTTGGGCGCCGAGCGTGAAGCTAGCTTCACGTTCGGCGGGCTGGGTGGTCTTGATCGCTGAGTCCGCGAGACGTTGACGGTGAATCATTCCGACGGGAGTCCATTCTCTCCTGTCTAATTGACGTCTAACTTTCACCGAACCCGGCCATCGAAGTGATGCTTTTAGGCATGCCGTCGAGTAGCGCTGCAGTTAGCTCTTCGAATGACAAAGCGAGGATCTCCATCCTCGGTTCTTCCGAAGGGAACGTATATGCAAACGAGTCGGGGTCGCCCTTGAGCGTGTAACGCTTGAGATACCGTCCGACGGACTCCTTATCGAGGGTGGGCATCTCTGTACACAACAAGTCGATTACGTCTGGGCCCGCCAGGCCGACTTCTAATTGCTGGTTGAGGCCCCGATCGTCCCATTGAATAAATAGCGTATTCAGCCGGAGGCCGCTGCGAAGGCTGTCTCCCATCCGCAAGATCACGTATTTTCCTGCATCAACAAAACGCGAAAATATAGCGGAAATTTCTTCGGATCGCTGGGCGGCACGTTCGTGCTTCAACGACCGTAACACGCGGAAGCAACCTCCACGCATCGGCGCAATAACCCAAGCGGACCAATCGCCAAATTCGGCCCATTGGGGCCATTCTCTTATCTTGTCCCAATAATCTGAACGGAGGTACAAACTGCCCTCATGCCAGTCGGGCTCTTCGTATGGGCCTCGGCCTTCTGAGTTCGCAAGCCTGCGCCAAAGGTCATAATAGGACGCTAGCTCTGCGAAGCCTTCGGAAGCGGCTGTGCCGCCAAATTGCATATTCATTGGGGAGGTTCCTCCTCGTCGGCCGCCTACGGCCGATGCTGCACAGCCCGTTGCGGGTGCCCGCCATCGCCTCGAGCAGCTTGGCCGCTGCGCCGTCATATCTACGGCCCAGCGCTGCGCCCACCGGATCGTCGCCGGCCATGCCGACGTTGCCTGCCAGCGCCGCCGGTCAGGGACGACATCACGGATCCCAGGGACTCACCGGTGGTGAGCACCGTGACACCGGCGCGGTCGATGGCTACCGGGTCACACGCCAGCGGCGCCATCCGCTCACGACCACATACCGAGATTCGTCGACATCGCCCCGGTGTAGTTGCCGTGCGCTGTCGTGGCTGCCTTCTCGAGTTGCGCCAAGGCCTCACGCATCATCGCCTCGCCGCGCACCCAGTGCTGATGCGCCTCAGCATGGGCGGCCGCAGCCTGTCCCGTCCACGTGGTGTGCAAACGCGTTACGCGAGAGTCGATTTCGGTGATCATGTCTTCGGCATAGCGTTGAAACGCCGCCATCCGCTGCACCGCGTCGGCCAACGCCTGGGGGTCCACCCGAAATGCCTCAGCCACCGCGCACCGCCCGTTCCGCGTGGGCGGAGCCTGCCTCGTTGCTCTGATAGCCCTCGCCCGCCTGGCCCACCAGATGCGCCAGCAGCGACAAGCCCTGTTGCACCTCACGAGCGCCCCGGTGCCACAGCTCCCACGCCGAGGCATACGCCGTCCCCGACGCGCCCTGCCAGCCGCCCAACATCTGGCCCACCTGATCGTCGAGGGCGCTCAGCTCGGCCGAAAGATGCTCGGCCGCGCCACCGATGGACGCGGCGTGGCTTTGCATCACCCCCGGATCAACACGCAGCGTCTCGTCGGCCATGACCGGAACATAACGCCTGGTAGGTGGGCCCACAAGTCACCGATGCGACACTGGAGCCCATGACTGAAGCGACCGGCCGACCACGGGTTGAGCTGCTGACCCGCGACGGCTGCACCATCTGCGAGCGGGTCCATGACCGGCTGAAGGAACTGGCGCCCGAGCTGGGCTTCGAGCTGTCGACGACCGACGTCGACACCGCCGCGGCGGCCGGCAATCCGGCGCTGCGGGCCGAGTTCGGCGACCGGCTGCCCGTGATCCTGCTCGACGGCCGCGAGCACAGCTACTGGGACCTCGACGAGCCCAGGCTGCGCGCGGATCTCGCGAGATGAGGGCGGCCGGGCAATTATTTGGTGGCCCACCTGTTCAACGATTACCTTGGAAACCAGTTCAACTACTGGAGGAAGCAAGGGAGCTGGCCAGGTGATGCTGCCGTGAGCGTCTTGCTTTTCGGGGTTTCGCACCGCAGTGCGCCGGTCTCCGTCCTGGAACAACTCACCATCGACGAGTCCGATCAGGGCAAGATCGTCGACCGGGTGTTGCAGTCGCCGCTGGTCACCGAGGCGATGGTGCTGTCGACATGCAACCGGGTCGAGGTCTACGCGGTGGTGGATGCGTTCCACGGCGGGCTGGCCGCAATCGGGCAGGTGTTGTCGGATCACTCCGGAATGTCGATGGGGGACCTGACCAAATACGCGTACGTCCGTTACAGCGAGGCCGCCGTCGAGCATTTGTTCGCGGTGGCCAGCGGCCTGGACTCCGCGGTGGTCGGTGAGCAGCAGGTCCTCGGCCAGGTGCGCCGCGCGTACGCCACCGCGGAAACCAATCGCACTGTCGGCCGGGTGCTGCACGAGCTGGCCCAGCGGGCGCTGTCGGTGGGGAAGCGGGTGCATTCGGAGACCGCCATCGACGCGGCCGGCGCCTCGGTGGTGTCGGTCGCCTTGAGCATGGCCGAACGCCGGCTGGGCGGCCTGGACGGCAAGACCGCGGTGCTGGTCGGCGCCGGCGCGATGGGCGCCCTGGCGGCAACCCACCTGACCCGGGCCGGCATCGGGCACGTGCACGTCTTGAACCGGTCGTCGTCCCGGGCGCAGCGTTTGGTCCGCAAGATCCGCGAGGCCGGCGTGCGGGCCGACGCCATGCCACTCGACCGCTTGGCCGACGCGGTGGCCGACGCCGACGTCATGGTCAGCTGCACGGGCGCGGTCAGCCCGGTGGTCACGCTGGCCGACGTGCACCACGCGCTGGCCGCCGCGCGCCGCGACGAGACGGCCCGTCCGCTGGTGATCTGCGACCTGGGCATGCCGCGTGACGTGGACCCGGCCGTCGCCGGTCTGCCCGGTGTGTGGGTCGTCGACGTGGACCGCGTGCAGCACGAGCCGTCGGCGCACGCCGCGGCCTCCGACGTCCACGCCGCGCGCCACATCGTGGCGGCCGAGGTCGCCGCCTACCTGGCGGGGCAGCGGATGGCGGAGGTCACCCCGACCGTGACCGCGCTGCGTCAGCGCGCGGCCGACGTGGTGGAGGCGGAGCTGCTGCGCCTGGACAACCGGCTGCCCGGCCTGGAGAGCGCTCACCGTGAGGAGGTGGCGCGCACCGTGCGCCGGGTGGTGGACAAGCTGCTGCACGCGCCCACCGTGCGGATCAAGCAACTGGCCAGCGCCCCCGGCGGGGACAGCTACGCCGAGGCGCTGCGCGAACTCTTCGAACTCGACCAGACCGCGGTCGACGCCGTCGCTGCAGGCGAATTGCCCGTCATATCAACGGGATTCGACGCGGGAACCTCAGAAACGTCGGTCGAGTAGCCGATTGCCGAACGTGATCCGGATAGGCACCCGGGGCAGTCTCTTGGCCACCACCCAGGCCGGCGTCGTCAGGGACGCCTTGATCGCCAACGGTCATCCGGCGGAGTTGGTGATCGTCACCACCGCCGGCGACCGCTCGTCGGCGCCCATCGAGACCCTGGGGGTCGGCGCCTTCACCACCGCGCTGCGCGAGGCCATGAGCGACGGCCGCGTGGACGCCGCGGTGCACTCCCACAAGGATTTGCCCACGGCGGAAGACCCGCGGTTCACGGTGGCGGCGATACCACCCCGCAACGACCCCCGCGACGTGGTCGTGGCGCGCGACGGGCTGGTCCTCGCGGAGTTGCCACCCGGTTCGCTGGTGGGGACGTCGTCCCCGCGGCGGGCCGCGCAGCTTAGAGCATTGGGTCTCGGTTTGGAAATCCGCCCCCTACGAGGCAACCTAGATACCAGGTTGAACAGGGTAAGCAATGGTGATCTCGACGCGATCGTGGTGGCTCGGGCCGGACTGGCCCGGCTCGGTCGCCTCGACGATGTCACCGAGACGCTAGAGCCGGTGCAGATGTTGCCAGCACCGGCTCAGGGCGCGCTCGCCGTCGAATGCCGCGCCGGTGATGGATTGGCGGCAGTGCTGGCGGAGTTGGACGACGCCGACACGCGCGCGTCGGTCACCGCGGAGCGAGCCCTGTTGGCCGAACTGGAGGCGGGTTGTTCCGCACCGGTGGGCGCGATCGCGGAGGTGGTCGAGTCCATCGATGAGGACGGCCGCGTCTTCGAAGAGCTGTCGCTGCGCGGATGCGTGGCGGCGCTGGATGGGTCCGACGTGATCCGCGCGTCCGGCATCGGCGCCGCCGATCGGGCGCGAGAGCTGGGGATCTCGGTCGCCGCGGAGTTGTTCGAACTCGGCGCCCGAGAACTCATGGCCGAGGCGCGGCAGGACCCGGCACGGGGAAATTAATTGCGAACGACGTGGGAGCGACAATGACGACGCGAGGGCGTAAGCCGAGACCCGGACGCATCACGTACGTGGGTTCCGGTCCCGGTGATCCGGGACTGTTGACCACCCGGGCCGCGACGGTATTGGCGAACGCCGCCCTGGTGTTCACCGACCCCGACGTGCCGGAGCCGGTGCTGGCGCTGATCGGCAAGGACCTGCCGCCCGTTTCCGGCCCGGCGGCGCCCGCCGACGCAGCCGGTAACGGCGAGGCCGGCGGCGGCGCGGAGCAGCCCGCGGTGATCTCGGCCGGTCCGGACGTCCGCCCGGCGCTGGGCGAGCCCGCCGAGGTGGCCAAGACGCTGACCGCCGAGGCCCGCGCCGGCGCCGACGTGGTGCGGCTGGTGGCCGGCGACCCGCTGACGGTGGACGCCGTCATCACCGAGGTGAACGCCGTCGCGCGAAGCCACCTGCACATCGAGATCGTGCCCGGCCTGGCGCCCACGGGCGCCGTGCCCACCTATGCGGGTTTGCCGCTGGGTTCGTCGCACACCGTCGCCGACGTGCGCGACCCACATGTGGACTGGGACGCGCTGGCCGCGGCGCCCGGCCCGCTGATCCTGCAGGCCACCACGTCGCACCTGGCCGACGCGGCCCGCACCCTCATCCAGCACGAGCTGGCCGAGTCCACCCCGTGCGTGGTGACCGCGCACGGCACCACCTGCCAGCAGCGGTCGATCGAAACCACGCTGGGCGGCTTGACCGACTCGGCCGTGCTGGGCGGGACGGACCCGGCAGGCCCGTTGACCGGGCCGCTGGTGGTGACCATCGGCAAGACGGTGGCCAGCCGGGCGAAGCTGAATTGGTGGGAGAGCCGCGCGCTGTACGGCTGGACCGTGTTGGTGCCCCGCACCAAGGACCAGGCCGGGGAGATGAGCGAGCGGCTGACGGCCTACGGCGCGCTGCCGATCGAGGTCCCGACCATCGCCGTCGAACCGCCGCGCAGTCCCGCGCAGATGGAGCGGGCCGTCAAGGGTTTGGTCGACGGCCGCTTCCAGTGGGTGGTGTTCACCTCCACCAACGCGGTCCGCGCGGTGTGGGAGAAGTTCGGCGAGTTCGGCCTCGACGCCCGCGCGTTCTCGGGCGTGAAGATCGCCTGTGTCGGCGAGTCGACGGCCGACCGGGTCCGGGCGTTCGGGATCAGCCCCGAGCTGGTGCCGGCCGGCGAGCAGTCGTCGCTGGGTCTGCTGGACGACTTCCCGCCCTACGACAGCATTTTCGACCCGGTGAACCGCGTCCTGCTGCCGCGGGCCGACATCGCCACCGAGACGCTGGCCGAGGGGCTGCGCGAACGTGGCTGGGAGATCGAGGACGTGACCGCCTACCGCACGGTGCGCGCCGCCCCGCCGCCGGCCGAGACGCGGGAGATGATCAAGACCGGCGGTTTCGACGCCGTGTGCTTCACCTCCAGCTCCACGGTGCGCAACCTGGTCGGCATCGCCGGCAAGCCGCACGCGCGGACGATCATCGCCTGCATCGGCCCCAAGACCGCCGAGACCGCCGCCGAATTCGGTTTGCGGGTGGATGTGCAGCCCGAAACCGCCGCTGTCGGTCCGCTGGTCGACGCTCTGGCCGAGCACGCCGCGCGGTTGCGCGCCGAGGGCGCGCTCCCGCCGCCGCGTAAGAAGAGCCGCAGGCGCTAGGCCGTGGCTGCCGGACGGCCGAGTTGGGGGTGCTCCCCCACAAGTGGGAGGTGCCCACACCCGCTTGCGAGGGAGCGTGTTTGTACACCGACACGCCGTCGGGGCCGGCATTTTGCGCACGCTCGGGGCGACGTCGCGCGATGAGCGCGTACCCGCGGCAGCGTCCGCGCCGGCTCCGCTCCACCCCCGCGTTGCGTCGTTTGGTGGCGCAAACCTCTTTGGAGCCAAGGCATTTGGTCCTGCCGATGTTCGTGGCCGACGGCATCGACGAACCCCGGCCGATCGCCTCGATGCCGGGCGTCGTGCAGCACACCCGCGATTCGCTGCGCAGCGCCGCCGCCGATGCCGTCGCCGCCGGGGTGGGCGGGCTGATGCTCTTCGGTGTGCCGCGTGACGAGGACAAGGACCCGTCGGGGTCGGCCGGCACCGACCCCGACGGCATTCTCAACCGCGCCCTGCGCGACCTGGCCAAGGACCTCGGCGACGCCACGGTGTTGATGGCCGACACCTGCCTCGACGAGTTCACCGACCACGGCCACTGCGGTGTCCTGGACGCCAGGGGCCGGGTGGACAACGACGCCACCGTGGTCAGGTACGTGAAACTGGCTGTGGCGCAGGCGGACTCGGGCGCACACGTGGTCGGGCCGAGCGGAATGATGGACGGCCAGGTGGCCGCCATCCGCGACGGCCTGGACGCCGCGGGCCACACCGACGTGGCGATCTTGGCCTACGCCGCGAAGTTCGCCTCGGCGTTCTACGGCCCCTTCCGCGAGGCCGTCAGTTGCAGCCTGTCCGGCGACCGGCGCACCTACCAGCAGGAGTCGGGCAACTTCCGCGAGGCGCTCCGCGAGATCCGGCTGGACCTCGACGAGGGCGCGGACATGATCATGGTCAAACCCGCGATGAGTTACCTCGACGTGGTCGCCGCCGCGGCCGACATCTCACCGGTACCGGTGGCCGCATACCAGGTGTCGGGTGAGTACGCGATGATTTGCGCTGCGGCCGCGAACAATTGGATCGACGAGCGCGCGGCGGCCCTGGAGTCGTTGACCAGCATCCGCCGCGCGGGGGCCGATATCGTGCTGACCTATTGGGCCGCGGACGCGGCCGGTTGGCTTTCGTGAGATGGGGCTTGCGTTGAATTCCGATACTGCAGCGAGGGGCGCCGAACCGAGGCGGTTGTTCTACGAGCCCGGCTCCAGCTGGTGGTGGGTCGCATGGGGCCCGGTCGCGGCGGGCGCAATGATCCTGATCGAGGTCTGGAGCGGCGCACCCGTGTCCTTCCTCATTCCGGTGATCTTCTTGGTGCTGGTGTCGGGGTTCGTCGGGTTGCAGGTCAAGGCGGCACGGATCCACGTCTCGGTCGAGCTGACCGAAGACGCCCTGCGGCAAGGCACGGAAACCATCCTGGTGCGCGAGATCCTCAAGGTGTACCCGGAACCGGAACATCACGAAGCCTCCGGGAAGGAGCTGGCGCAGTGGCAGTCGTCCCGGGCGCTCGGCGAATTGGTCGGCGTGCCCCGCGGACGGATCGGCATCGGCCTCAAGCTCACCGGACGTCGCACCGCACAAGCCTGGGCCCGCCGGCACCGTGAGCTCCGCGCGGCGCTCACCCCGCTGGTTCAGGAGCGGGTCGAACCCGCCGATGTCACCGACGCCGATCGTGACGACGACACCGGGTCCGCACCGTGAGCGCCCGATACGGCAGCGCCCGGGCCCTGGTCGAACTCGGCCTGGCCTGCGCGGCGCTCGTCGGCGCGGGGGTGAGTTGGGCGCACTCGCATCACACGGTGGGGGTGGCGCCCATCGCCGACGGGCAGCCGTTCACCAAATCGGTGGTGTACGACCCTCAGCTGCTGTTGCTCACCCTGCTGCTGCTGACGAGCGCGGGTGTGCTCGCGGTGGTCGGGATCGCCAGGCGGCGCCGGGAGCGGCGCGTCAAGACGTCCTGAGTAGCGACAGGGCGAGCCGACGACGCCTGGCGATGGAGTCGGCCACCTCGTGCAGCGCCTCGTGCACCGAGCAGGCGCCGGACAATTCCGTCCCGCCGACGCCCAAGGATTCGGTGACCGCCGGGCTCGCAACCAGTGTCCACTGCACCCCAGCGGCCCGGCAGTCCTCATCGAAGGTTTCCAAGAGCGAGATGCCCGCCTCGGCGAATTGGCTCACATCGCCCATGTCGAGCACCACCCGGTCTTCCCCGAGGATGAAACGACGAATGTGCTCGCCGAGCTGCTCGGCATTGAAGGCGTCGATTTCACCCCGGATGCTCACCACGGTCGCCAGCTGACGGCGATGGGCCCGCACCCGGGCGCCGCCGCAGTGGAAGATGCCGTTTTGCTCTCGCGTCAGCACATCGGCGATCGTCATGGGCACCCCTCATTCTCCGTGCCGCTCGCTATGCCTTCTGACGCTAAACCCCAAGGTTAAGGGGGCTGACAGTCACACCTAACGTTTCGCTAAGAAGCGATTCTCGCCGCGACTTCAGCCGCTTTCGAGCAAAGTTCGCGGGGTGCCGATTTCCGGCGAAAGACCGCGTGCCACACCACAACCGTCCGCGCGTCGAGGCGATTGCGCTGCTAGGCTGCCATGGCTACCGGTTGCGAGGCGGGGGCTGGTGAAATCGCCCGGTCGGCCGAGCTAGTACGTGAACAGCGGAGTCCAGGCGGAAAGAGCATCGTGCGCGGCGCAGAGATCAGGGGAGAGATCAAGGCCCTGACGGGACTGCGCATCGTGGCCGCGCTGTGGGTCGTGCTGTTCCACTTCCGGCCCATGCTCGGCGACGTGGGGTCCGATTTCCGCGACGCCCTCGCGCCGGTGCTCAACTGCGGAGCCCAGGGCGTCGACCTGTTCTTCATCCTCAGCGGATTCGTCTTGACCTGGAACTACCTCGACCGGATGGGCCGGTCATGGTCCACGCGTGCGACCCTGCATTTCCTCTGGCTGCGGCTGGCCAGGGTGTGGCCGGTGTACCTGGTCACCCTGCACCTCGCCGCCCTGTGGGTGATCTTCACCCTGCACGTCGGTCACGTGCCGTCGCCCGACGCCGGTCAGCTCACCGCGATCAGCTACGTGCGCCAGGTCCTGCTGGTGCAGTTGTGGTTCGTCCCGTTCTTCGATGACTCCAGTTGGGACGGCCCGGCCTGGTCGATCAGCGCCGAATGGCTGGCCTACCTGCTCTTCGGCCTGCTGGTCCTGGTGATTCTGCGGATGAAACAGGCGACGCGGGCGCGCAGCCTGATGGTGCTGGCGTTCGCCGCGGCGTTGCCGCCCGTGGTCATGTTGCTGGCCAGTGGCCACTTCTACACGCCGTGGAGCTGGTTGCCCCGGATCGTCACGCAGTTCACCGCCGGCGCACTGGCCTGCGCGGCGGTGCGCAGGCTGCGGCTGACCGATCGCGGCCGCCGCGTCGCCGGGTACGTGTCGCTACTGCTGCTGGCCGCCATGGTGGGCGTCCTCTATTGGTTTGACGCGCACCCCATCTCCGGTGTCGTGGAGAACGACAGCGGCGGGGTGGTCGACATCCTTTTCATTCCGTTGGTGATCACGCTCGCGATCGGCGTCGGCAGCCTGCCCAGGGTGCTCTCAACCAGGTTGATGGTGTACGGGGGGCAGATCTCGTTCTGCCTGTACATGGTTCACGAGCTGGTACACACCGCGTGGGGATGGTCCGTGGAGCAGTTCGAGTTGCGGCCGCAGGACAATCCGTGGAAGTGGAACGTCATTGGCCTGCTCGTGATCGCCGTGGTGATCTCGGTCGTGATGTATCACTTCGTCGAAGAGCCCGCCCGTCGCTGGATGCGCAGGATGGTCGATGTCAAGGCCGTGACGGCCAGAAGCGAACCCGACGAGGCGCCGAGCGGCAAGGTCCATCCGATCGACCGCTCGCTGGAAGCGGTCTCGGTTCGCGCGGTGTGACCGTTGTCTTAGCGCCCGGCCGGGGTCGGCCGGCGGATAATCGATGAAAACGCGGTGGCACATGACGATGCCGTTGACGGGGGAGGTAGTGGTGAGTCGTCTGGCCACCTTTGTCATCGGTCTGACGTTTTTGGTGGGTATCGGCATCGCATACCCGGCTCAGGTGCGTACCTACGGCACCCTGACCCTGGATTTCCGGTTGAACCACGTGGCCGTCGTCGGGGACTCCTACACGACCGGCACCGGCGAGGGTGGGCTGGGCCCGAGGTCGTGGCCCTCCCGTGCCTGGGACGCGCTCGCCGTGCGGGGCGAACGAATCTCGGCCGACGTCGCGGCCGAGGGCAGGGCCGGCTACGGCATGCCGGGCGACCATGGCAGCGTGTTCGAGGATCTGACCGCCAGGGCCGTGCAGGGTGACGATGCGCTGGTGGTCTTCTTCGGCTCCCGCAACGACGAGACCATCGATCCGGGTGTGGTCGCCGAAAAGGCCCGCAGCACATTCGATCTGGCGCGCCGCCTGGCACCGTCCGCCCGGTTCCTGGTGATCGGCCCGCCGTGGCCTACCGCCGATGTGCCCCCTCCCATGCTGCAGGTGCGCGACGTGATCGGGGCGGCGGCCGCGGCCGCGGGGGCGACGTGGGTGGACCCGATCGCCGAACGCTGGTTCGTCGGCAGGCCCGACCTGATCGGCGCGGACGGCGTGCACCCCAACGACGCGGGGCATCAATACATGGCGGACAAGATCGCACCGCTCATTCGGACACAGCTGTCGACCTAGGCGTGGCGGCCGGCTTCCTGAGCGAGCTGCACCCGCGACGACACGGCGAGTTTGGCGTAGACGTGCGTCAGATGAGACTGGACGGTGCGCGCGGAGATGAACATCCGCGCGGCAATGTCCTTGTTGGGCAACCCTTCGCTGACGAGCCGCACCACGTCGAGCTCGGTGGGGGTGAGCGACTCCCAACCGCTGGCCGGTCGCCCGCGCGCACCGTGACCCCGCTGTGCGTAGGCGATGGCCTCGTCGGTCGACAGCCCCGCGCCTTCGGCCCATGCGGCTTCGAAAGCCTGCTGCCCCAGGGCTTCTCGTGTTTTCGCCAGCGACGCGTCATAACTAGCTTGAAAGGCCTTGAAGCGGACCTCGCCATGCCGCCGGCGTAAGGCTTCGGCCGCCCCGAACAGCCGCGCAGCGTGCTCGGGATCGGTGGTGAGTGCCGCGAGGCCTTCGAGGGCATCCGGGACGAAAAGGTATCCACCGGTGCGCTCGGCGACCGCGACGGCATCGTGCAGATCGGTTTGGGCTTGTTGCGGCTCGCCCTGGGCGACGGCGACCCGGGCGCGCGAAGTCAGTGCCAGCATCTGTTGACATCCCGGCGCGACCCCGACCGTGTCGTCCGCCCAGCGGCGAGCGGCCACCGGATCGCCACACCCCAGGGTCGCGTCGGCCATTGTCACCACGGACCTGGTGAGCAACTCCTTCAGCGGATAAGTGTGCCGCCACGCCGCCTCGCAGGCCTGCTTGGACGCGGCGGCGTCGCCCGCCGCCAGTGCGGCCCCGGCCAAGGCGGCGTACGCGCTGTCCTCGTGGAATCCGCCCAGCGCGGCCCCGACTTCCAGGGCGGCCTCGGCCGACTCGCGCGCCGCTCCGGCATCACCGGCGAAGGCGAGTGCGGTCGCCCAGGTGATCAGGCCGAACGCCTCCATCGGGCGGTCCCCGGCCGCGCGGGCCTCCTCGACCAGTGACCGGGCCACAGCGCAGGCCTCCGCCAGCTTGCCCTGCTGGGCCAGCGCGCTGCTGAGGAAGGTCCGGCTGTAGCGGGATATGAAGCTGTCGCCAAGCATGTCGGCCAAATCTCGCCCCTCCTCGCCGGCCGCCTGCGCGGCGATGGGGTCGCCGGCGGCTGCGAAGACGAAGCACTGGTAGGCGCGTAGCTGAGAAAGCGCGGCGTGGTCGTCCGATACGCGAGCAAGATCCGCCGCCTCGGCGAAATATGGCTGTGCGCGTCCGGTGTCGTTGAACGCCAGCATGGCGCAGGTCACCAGGCTTCGCACAGTGAGCGCCTCGTCCTCCACTTGGCGGGCGGCGGCCAGGGCTTCTTCCGCACGTTGCAGGCTGAACGGGACGGAGTACCAGACCGCGAGCAGCCCCGCGTCGGCGACCGCCCGCACCCACACCTCGGGCGCGACGTCCGCGTCGCGGTACCGCTCGTCGTTCAAGACAGCGTCGAACCCGGCCACGCCTTCGCGGAACCGCGCACGCGTCACCCACACCCGCTGCAGCGCGGAGACGAGCCGCAATGCCGGCTCGAACTCCCCGGCGTCGCAACTCCAGGCGTGCGCCGCCCGCAGGTTGGCCATCTCGAGTTCGGCCCACGGGATCAGCGGGGTCCCATCGCCGCGCATCCGCGCCTCCAACGCCACCGCGGCGGCGGTGTAGTGATCGCGGTGACGAATGCGCACGGCCTCGGCTTCGCCCGACTCGGCCAGCTTTTCCAGGCCGTACTGGCGGACGGTCTCCAGCAGGCGGTAGCGCATCATGCCGTCGACTTCCTCGGTGACGATCAACGACTTGTCCACGAGCAGTCCGAGCAGGTCGATGAGCTGAAAGTGCTCCGCGTCGGTGTCGGCGCCGACGGCGTGCGCGGCGTCCAGGTCGAACCCGCCCATGAACACCGCCAGGCGGCGAAACAGGATGCGTTCGGGCTCGGTGAGCATGGCGTGGGACCAGTCGATGGACGCCCGCAGGGTCTGCTGGCGGCGGACGGCGGTGCGCGCCCCGCCCGCGAGCAGGCGGAAGTTGTGGTGCAGGCCGTCGACGATCTGGGTCAACGACAGCGTGCGGATCCGCGCGGCCGCCAGCTCGATGGCCAGTGGCATGCCGTCCAGGCGCCGGCAGATCTCGGCGATGGCGGGCGAATTCCGCTCGGTGAGTTGGAAATCCGGCCGCGTGCGGCGGGCACGGTCGACGAACAATTCGAGGGCTTCACCATCCACCGTCAGCGACGGCACGCGCCAGGTCAGTTCCCCGGCCATGCCGATCGGCTCCCGGCTGGTCGCCAGCACGGTGACGCCCGGGCCCGCGTCGAGCAGAGCGAGCACCAGCGCCGCGCTGGCGTCCAGCAGGTGTTCGCAATTGTCGAGCACCAGCAGCATTTTGCGGCCCGCGACGAATTTTGACACCGTCTCCATGGTGGAACGGCCCGGCTGATCGGCAAGACCCAACGTGCGCGCCACGGTGACGGGCACGACGAGGGGATTGGTGACCGGTGCGAGATCGACAAACCAGATCGCGCCGGGGAAATCGTCCACGACGCGCGAGGCGACCTGCACCGCCAGGCGCGTCTTCCCGACACCGCCCGCGCCGGTCAGGGTCACCAGCCTGTTGTCCCGCAAGATCTGGCCGATGTCGCCGATCTGGCTGTCACGCCCCACGAAGCTGGTCAATTGGACCGGAAGGTGAGCATTGGCAACATCATTCGTCGTGCGCAGCGGCGGAAAGTCGTCACGAAGTCCGGGATGGTTGAGTTGCACGACGCGTTCCGGTCGCGGCAAATCCCGCAGTGGGTGCAGGCCCAGCTCCGTCAGCCAGGCGTCGGCCGGTAGCCGGTCGACGACCAACTGTTCCGTCGCGCCGGAAAGGACGGTCTGCCCACCGTGGGCGAGGTCGCGCAGTCTCGCGGTCCGATTGATCGTGGGTCCGGCGTAGTTGCCGGCATCGCGCAACTGCACCTCGCCGGTGTGCAGGCCGACGCGGATGCGGATCGGCGGCGGCACGGCCAATTGGAGTTGGAGCGCACAGGCTACGGCGTCGCTGGCGCGGGCGAAGGCGATCACGAAGCTGTCGCCCTCGCCCTGTTCGACGGGCCGCACCCCGCCGTGGGTGGCGACGAGACCGTTCACGGTTTGGTTCAGCTGCTCGAGCGCCGCCGTCATGGTGTCGGACTGCGTCTCCCACAGCCGCGTGGAGCCCTCCACATCGGCAAGCAGCAACGTCACGGTCCCAGTGGGCAGCTCGCTCACGCTCTGCTCGCTCCAGTCCAGCAGCGGCGCGTCCGCCGACGCGTCGATCTCGATCATGTTAGCCAGCATGCGACCGCGGTGAGCGGCAATACATCAGCGAAAGCGCGCAGACTCGGGCCGCCGCGACGCGCATTTATGACCCAGCGGAAGGGTGGTTCAGTCCTCGGCGTGCCGCTCGTAGTCCCATCGCTCCAGGCGGGCTTGCAAGTTCAGCAAGCCGAGCCCGGCGATCGGAGCGGCGGCTGCAATGCAGACCAGCAGCAGCGGAGTCATCCCCAAAACCTCCCAAAACCCTTCACTGATATGACGTTCGTCGGCCACCAGAGGTTCATCGCCGTTCACCCACCCGCCAGGGCGCGGTCCGCCAGCGCGCCCATCACCGGGGCCAGCAACTGCGCGTACTCGGTCGTGACGTGGTTGTCGTCGCGGAACACCAGCGTGTTGCCGACGATCATCGGGCAGCGGTCGGGGGTGCAGAACAGGTCGGTGAGATCGGCGTACCGGCCGCCGCCGCCCGTGGTTGCGGCCCGCTCGGCGGCGATGCCGTCGTCATTGACCGCGGCGGAGCGCGCCGGCGCGCAGGCGCCTGCGTCGTCGAGGTGTGCGGAAAGGCAGGCGGGCGACGAGGATTGGGGGTCCGGCGCCGGCCCCAGCACCAGCACCGCCGCGCCGGTGCCGCGCAGCTGCGCGACGGCGCGCCCCAGGGTGTCGATCCACGCCGGGTCGTAGGAGGTGAAGCTGAAGTCCGCGCCGTAGCGCCGGCTCATGTCCACGACGACCAGGCGCGGGCGCTCGGCGGCGACGCGGGCCATGATCTGGCTGCGCCACTGCTCGCACTCGGTGTATTCGCGGCCCAGGTAGGGGCTGATGATGTGCAGGTCCTGCATCGGACAGGTCACCTTCGCCAGGGTCTCCAACCGCCAGTGCCGCTGCTCGGCGACCTGCTGGAAGGCCGGGTCCCACATGGCGGCGTGCGAGTCGCCCATCAGGGCAACCGTCGTCGGCGAAGCGAGATCGCCTGTAGCGCAGTCGTTTTGCCCGACTTCGCGCCAGGATCGCACGCACCCGTTGACGAAGACGGCGGCCTTGTCGGCGGACGCCTTGGCCAGCGGGGGATCCAGGTTGGCCGGTACGGCTTTCAGGTTCGCCGATGCGGCGACGGCCGCGCGCGCCTGCGCGAAGGCCTGCCGGACCGCGGCCTCCTGCGCGCTGAGGGTGGCGGCGGCGCCGGGCGGCGCCGCGACGATGTTGGCGCGCGGGGCGGCGGCCCCGTGGCCGGCCGGCACGGGCACCACGTTCAGCAGCAGCATGCAGGCGCAGGCCGCGACCGCGCTCGCGGCGCCGGCGAGGGCCAGGCTGGCCTTCGCCGATCGGCGCAGCGCGGCGGCGAATCGGCCGGGGTTCTCGACCAGGTGCAGGGTGATGATGGCGAGCCCGGCCGAGACGGCCGTCGCGGCCAGCCGGGCCGGCAGGCCGGCGGGCTCACCGAGCAGCGCGGGCATGAGCAGCAGCACCGGCCAGTGCCACAGATACCAGGAGTAGGAGATCCGGCCGATCGCGCGCATCGCCGGACGGCACAGCAGCCGACCGGGCCCCAGGCCGCGGGTGACGCTGCCGCCGCCGATGACCAGCGCGGTGCCCAGCACGGGCATGAGCGCCGCGGTGCCGGGGTAGGGAGTCCGGGCGTCCAGCTGCGTGCAGGTCAGCGCGATCAGCGCCAGGCCGCCCCAGCCGGCGATCGACGCGGTCAGCAGCGACAGCTGGCGCCAGTGCTGGATCGACAGGGCCAGCAGGCCTCCCGCGGCCAGCTCCCAGGCGCGGGTCGGCAGGGAGAAGAACGCCCAGGGCGGCGACGTGCGGGTCCACAGCACGGCCGCCGCCAGCGACGCCGCCCCGACCACTCCCAGGACCACCGCATAGGGTGTGGCGCCCCGCAGCGGCGGGATTCGCCGGGCCAGCCAGGCCGTGCCGATGATCAGCACCGGCCACACCAGATAGAACTGCTCCTCCACGCCGAGTGACCAGTAGTGCTGGAACGGCGATGCCAGCTGCGGGGCCAGGTAATCGGTGCCCTGGGTGGCGAACCGGTAGTTGCCGACATACAGCGCGCTGGCGATGCCGTCGAGGAACACGCTCCGGGCCTGCAGCGGTGGCAGCACGACCGCCGCGCCGATCGCGGTGATGACGCCGACGACGGCGGCGGCCGGCAGCAGGCGACGGGCGCGCGCGGCGTAAAAGCGGCCCAGCGCAACGGTATTGGCGGTAGTCACCTCGCGGACGAGCAGCCCGGTGATGAGGAAGCCGGAGATGACGAAGAACACGTCCACGCCGATGTAACCGCCGGTGACCCAGGGGATGCCCGCGTGATAGAGCACGACCGCGACGACCGCGACGGCACGCAGGCCCTCGATGTCGGGCCGAAATCCGGTCCGCTTCACCCCCCGCTGCTCTGGGCGGGTGGGGAGTTGGCTCGGCCGGACGGTCATCGCTGCCCGCTAGGTCGCCATCCAGGCGAGCTCGCCGGGCAACTGGGCCCGCCAGTAACCGATGTCGTGTCCGCCCATCGAGAAGCCGCCCGCCGGCGGCGTTTTGAGCTGATTGACGAATTGCCGGGTGGCGAAATAGAACCGGTCGAAGGTGCCGCAATCCACGCGCAACGGAATCTGCGACAACGCCGGCACGCCCAGCACGCTGTTCTGCGTCCAGTCGTCGTAGCTGTCGAAGGCCTTGGGCGCGGTTTCGGCGAACGAGTTGTACAACGCCGGGCTGATGGCGCAGATGCCCGCGGTCCGCGCCGGCCCGAGTTTGGCGCCCAGGTGCAGCGCCCCGTATCCGCCCATCGACCAGCCCATGAAGCCCACCCGGGACGTGTCGAAACCCATCGACGAAAGCATCGGCAGCAGCTCGTCGAGCACCATCGCGCCCGAATCGGTGCCGTCGGCTCGTTTGTGCCAGTAGGAATCGCTGCCGCCGTCGACACCGACGACGGCGAACGGCGGCTTGCCCTCCTTGACCAGTTGGGCCAGGCCCTTCTCGACGCCGCAGTCGAGCATCATGTTCGCGTCGCCGTCCTTGCCGTGCAGGGCGATCACGGGGCGCAACATCCCGGTTTGGCCCGGCGGCAACGCGATCACATAATTCGTCTTCACGCCGCCGCGAGCCGCGGAGACGAACGAACCGGTGATCTTGGTCGGCAGGTTGCTGCTCGCCGCCGAGGGCTCGAACGGGGCGGGCGCCTGCGGCAACGTCGCGGCTAGCGGCCTGACCGGATCGAGCAGGGCGCTCAAGGCGAACACGCCAGCGGCTCCCAGGCCGGTGCCGGCTCCCATCCGCAGCACCGCCCGGCGTGTCAGGTCAGGCATGATCGCAATGATGCCGCGCTGACCGGGCATTCCCGCCCGAGCCACGCCGAAATGGAAGCATTGTGTGATCTGGCGTGATCCATTGGTCATGAACCGGTTACCTGCGCTGCACCCGGAATCGGTGCCCAGTGGCGGGCAGGGCGGCATCGTGCCAGGGCCGGCGGCACGGCGGCGACAGGTGTCGCCGCACCGCCAGAGGGCGAGGCTATCCCCTTGTGCTGCAACATGATTCAGCCGACGAGCGCGCGTCGGCGCGGGGATCGCCTCGCCCCACCCACCGCCCGCCGCCATGGCGCCGGAGTCGCCGGGCGGGAATGCAATCTCGACGGTTTCAACCCTCGCGCGCCCGACGGCAGTTCCGCAGGATGGAGCTTTCGTGCTTTGCGTCGTGGATTGAAAGAGGATTGAGGATGACTCTGGCGTTCCATTGGTTTCTGCCGACGTACGGCGATTCCCGGAACCTGGTGGCCGGCGGACATGGCACGCCGATGTCGGGCGACCGGCCCGCCACCCTGAAGTACCTGCACCAGATCTGCTCAGCCGCCGAAGACAACGGCTTCGAGGCGGTGCTCACGCCCACCGGATTGTGGTGTGAGGACGCCTGGTTGACGACGGCGATGCTGGTCGAGGCCACCGAGACGCTGAGGTTCCTGGTCGCCTTCCGGCCCGGGCTGCTCAGTCCCACCCTGGCCGCCCAGATGGCCGGGACCTTCCAGCGCCACTCGAGCGGGCGGCTGCTGCTCAACGTCGTCACGGGCGGCGAACCGCACGAGCAACGGGCCTACGGCGATTTCCTGGACAAGGAGGCGCGGTACGCGCGCACCGCCGAGTTCCTGCACGTGGTGCGCCAACTGTGGACGTCACCGGAGCCGGTCACCTTCGCGGGCGAGCACATTCGGATCGAGGGCGCGCAGCTGAACAACCCGCCCGATCCCGTGCCTGCGGTGTTCTTCGGCGGATCGTCGGCGTCGGCCGGCCCGGTCGCGGCCCAGCACTCCGACGTCTACCTCACCTGGGGGGAGCCCGTCGGCGCGGTTGCGCAGAAGCTCGACTGGATCCGCGGGCTGGCCGTGGACGCCGGCCGAATCCTGCAGTACGGCCTGCGGATTCATGTGATCAGTCGCGACACGTCCGAGCAGGCGTGGGCCGAGGCCGACCGGTTGCTGGCCGCCGTCGACCCGGCCGACGTGGAGCGGGTGCAAGCCGGCCTGGCCCGTAGTGAATCCGAGGGCCAGCGCCGCATGCTGGACCTGCACGGCGGCAACAGCGGCCGGTTGCTGGTCGGACCCAACCTGTGGGCCGGCGTGGGCCTGGTCCGCGGGGGAGCGGGCACCGCCCTGGTCGGGTCGCACGCAGAAGTCGCCGAACGATTGGCCGAATACGCCAAGCTCGGCATCACCCACTTCATCCTGTCGGGATATCCGCACCTGGAAGAGGCCTACTGGTTCGGCGAGGGTGTGCTGCCGTTGCTCGAGCGAAAGGGCTTGTGGCGCCATCCCAGCCGGCCCAACCGCCAGTCACATCCGGCATCCGCGACGCCGTTCGCGGTCGCCTCGGCCCACTGAGGCCATGGCCGCCACCTTGCCGGCGCGGCTGGTGTTCAACCAGGTCTCCTTTCCGAGCGAGAGCTCCCTGGTCGGACCGCCGTCATCAGCGTGCTCGCGACGGCGCTGATCCGCGAGCAAGACCTACATCTTTGAGCCGACTTCGCACTATTGTCGTTCCCGTCGGGGAGCCGCGAGGAAGCGAGTAGGCAATGAGTGACGCGAACGTCGCCGGTTTCGAACCGCTGTACGACGAGGCGGCGCATCCCGACGGGCGGATCCCCTGGGACATCGGCGGCCCGCAGCCGGCGGTGCAGCAGTTGGTGGCGTACGGGGGCATCAGCGGCGAGGTCCTCGATCCGGGTACGGGCCCCGGTTATCACGCCATTCATTTTGCGGCGCATGGGTATTCGGCCACCGGGATCGATGACTCGCCCTCGGCCATCGAGCGCGCCAAGCGCAACGCCGAGCGGGCCGGGGTCCAGGTCGACTTCCAGGTGGCCGATGCCACCAAGCTGGAAGGGTTCGAGGGCCGGTTCGACACGGTGGTGGATAGCGCCTTCTATCACGTCTTCCTCAACGACGGGGTCATCCAGACGAGGTACGCGCAGGCGCTGCACCGCGCCACCAAGCCGGGGGCGCGCCTGTACATGTTCGAGTTCAGCCCCCACAACGTCAACGGCCTGCAGTGGACCGCCATACCCGCCGACAACTTCGAGCGGGTGTTCGGTGCCAACGGATGGCGCATCGACTACCTCGGCGGCACGACCTACCAGGCCCGCTTCCTCAAGGAGACGTTCGACGCCATGAAGACGTTCGCGTCCGAGCAGCAGGGCGAGATTCTGCAGCGGATGCGGCCGCTGGTGCACCGGTTGGGCGTCATCGACCCCCTGCTGGAAGACCACCGGGTGCACCTCCCGGTGTGGTCCGTGGTGGCCACCCGCCTGGACTGAGTGCCGGCGGCAAGGTCGGCATGGCCAGCACTCCGCAACTGCGCCAAGGGCTGTCGCAGCGCCAACTCAGCATGATCGCGCTGGGCGGCGTCATCGGCGCCGGCTTGTTCGTCGGCTCCGGCGTGGTGATCAAAGACACCGGCCCGGCGGCGTTCCTGACGTACGCGCTGTGCGGGCTGCTGATCGTCCTCGTGATGCGCATGCTGGGCGAAATGGCGGCCGCGGACCCGTCGACCGGATCGTTCGCCGATTACGCGGCCAAGGCCCTGGGCGGTTGGGCGGGGTTTTCGGTCGCCTGGCTGTACTGGTACTTCTGGGTGATCGTGGTCGGCTTCGAGGCGGTCGCGGGCGGGAAAGTCCTCAACTACTGGTTCCACGCGCCGCTGTGGCTGCTGTCGCTGTGCCTGATGGTCTTGATGACGCTGACCAACCTGTTCTCGGTCTCGTCGTTCGGCGAATTCGAATTCTGGTTCGCCGGAATCAAAGTCGCGACCATTGTGATCTTCCTCGTCGTGGGTACGGCGTTCGTCCTGGGTCTGGTGCCGGGCCATGCCGGGGGCCTGGCGAACCTCACTGCGCACGGCGGGTTCTTTCCCAAGGGCGTCGGGGCCGTCTTCGCCGCCATCGTGGTGGTGATCTTCTCGATGGTCGGCGCCGAGATCGTCACCGTGGCCGCCGCCGAAAGCCGGGACCCGCAACTCGCGGTCCAGAAGGCGACGAGGTCCGTGGTCGCGCGGATCGGTGTCTTCTTTGTCGGCTCGGTCTTTCTGCTGGTAGTCGTGTTGCCCTGGGACTCAGTGGAACTCGGCGCCTCGCCGTACGTGGCCGCGCTCAGTCACCTCGGGCTGCGCGGTGCCGATCAGGTGATGAACGCCGTGGTGCTCACCGCGGTGCTGTCCTGCCTGAACTCCGGGCTCTACACCGCATCGCGCATGCTGTTCGTGCTCGCCGACCGGGGCCAGGCACCGATACGGTTGATCAGGTTGAGCGGACGCGGCGTTCCGCACATCGCCATCCTGTGCTCATCGGCGGTGGGTTTCGGCTGCGTCGTCATGGCGCGCGTCGCGCCCAACACCGTGTTCCTCTTCCTGCTCAACTCGTCGGGCGCCATCATCTTGTTCGTCTACTGGCTGATCGCGGCGTCACAGATCGTCCTGCGCCGCCGCACCCCCGCTGAAAAGCTGCGGGTGAAAATGTGGTTCTTTCCGGTGTTGTCGATCCTCACCCTCGCCGCAATCACCGCCGTGCTGGTGCAGATGGCGTTCGACCGCTCGGCGCGCAGCCAGCTGTGGCTCAGCCTGCTGTCCTGGGCGGTGGTGATCGGGCTGTACTTCGCCGCCCGGGCCCGCGGCCGAATACCGTTGGAGCGTATCGCTTTTCGCGGATGCCGTGGCGTCGACTCTTGACCCTGGTGGAGACGACGAGCCTGCCGAGGCTGAGCAGGGCAGCGCCCGTTCCGCCGAAGAAGGCCTCGGCCATGTCGAGGGCGGACACCTCGGTGGCCGCGGGTAGCAGAGTCAGCCAGGCGACGGCGTCGTCGCGTTCTGCGTTGGCGTACAACCGCACCGGCACCGGCATCCACTTGCCGATTGCGCGGCTGGGTGCCCGAACCCAGCCGATGTCAGTCACCACGGCGCAGCCGTCGAGCAGTCGCACGTAGTCCCACCCGAGTCGCGTGTCCGCCCACAACGCTCCCGGTGTGATGCGCTGGAATCCCGGGCCGAACACGTAGAGCAGCCGCAGCCGAGTTCCGGTTCGACGCGCCCGACCGACCAGCGGCGCGAGACCCGCTCGTAATCTGCTGCCGTGACCGTGCCGTCGGCCTCCAGCGCCTGAATGCCGGCTGGCATGCCGGAAAGTTCCTTCAGCACGACGAACCCCTCCGGGATCAATCATTGTCTATAGCAACTATTGCAGAGTAATGTTATTGCCGCAACGCCGTCGGCTGGAAGGTGCGCATGAAAATTGGCATCGTCGGTGCCGGCATCGCCGGGCCCACGCTTGCGTACTGGTTATGGCGGTACGGCCACGAGCCGACACTGATCGAGAAGGCGCCACGGCTCCGCACGGGCGGCTACGTCGTCGACTTCTGGGGTGGCGGCTATGCCGTCGCCGAACGCATGGGCCTTGCCGACGAATTACAGGCCGCGGGATATGCCGTGCAGGAAGTGCGACTCGTGAACGAGAATTCGCGGCGGTTGGGCGGATTTTCGACCGAGTCGTTTCGGCGCAACCTCGATGGCCGGTTCGTTACCGTGCCTCGGGGCGACCTGGCGGCGACGATCTACGGCTTGATCGACCACCAAGTCGAAACCCTTTTCGGAGAGAGTGTCTCGGCCATCACCCAGCATGACTCCGGCGTGCGGGTCACGCTCGAGAGCGGCCGATCACGACAATTCGACCTGCTCGTCGGTGCCGGGGGTATCCATTCACCGGTGCGGAATCTGGTCTTCGGCCCGGAGTCTCGATGTGAGACCGACCTCGGCTACCGCGTCGCCGCGCTGGAAGCCGACGGCTACCAGCCGCGTGATGAACTCGTCTACCTCGCTTACACGATGCCCGGGCGCATGATCGCGCGATTCGCGATGCGCGGCGAAAAGACCCTGCTCTTCTTCATTTTCACCGCTGACCGGATGAGCGGTCCGGATCCACAGGACCTGTCGCAGGCCAAGACCGCCTTGCGGCAGGTATTCGGCGACGCCGGCTGGGAATGCCGGGAGATCCTTCGCCATGTCGACGCGGCCGCCGATGTGTACTTCGACCGCGCGAGCCAAATCATCCTCGACCGCTGGTCGAATGGCCGGGTCGTGCTGATCGGCGATGCCGCCGCGGCGGTGTCGCTGCTGGCGGGCGAGGGAGCGGGTCTGGCGATGGTGCAGGCCTACATCCTGGCGGGTGAGATCAGTGCCGCGGGAGCGGATCATCAGGATGCGTTCCGTCGCTATGAGCGCCGGTTGCGTCCGATCGTCGAGGCCAGGCAGCGGTCGGCGCGCGGATTCGGCGCCATGTTCGCGCCGAGGACGGCGCTCGGCCTGTGGACCCGCAATCAGGCGTCCAGACTGCTCAACATTCCGCAGCTGGCCGACTGGGTCGTCCGGCGGGAATTCCGCGACGACATCGCGTTGCCCGAGTACGTCGGGTGACCTAGCCGTCGCGCCTACCGTCCGGTTCAGTCGGTCCTGGTGAGCAGCACCGCGTCCTCGAACGGCAGCCTGGCGAAAACCGCTTGGCCCCGTACCACGTGCCGCGCCGCCTCCTCCTTGCTGACCACCGTCGGGTCGGCGATGCCGAAGCTCTTGCCGTTGCGGCGCATCCGGCCGCCGCCCGCGGCGGTCAGGTTCTTCAGCCAGTCGCGGTCCGGGCCGTAGGTCAGCAGGATCGCGACCCCGGGCTTGCCGTCGACGTCGGTGCTGAAGACATTCACCGGCGTGCGGTACGGCTTGCCCGAGCGGCGGCCGACGTGCTCGACGATCGCGAACGGCGGCAGCCACCCGGCCCACAGCCGCTGAATCGGATTGGTGACGTGGCGGTTGAACCGGGCCAGCCCCTGCGGCATCTGCATACCGTTATCCAACTCGTCCGCCCCGCCCGGCATCAACCCAACTTTTCGCGACAAACGGGTCCAGTGTCTGAACGGGGGCGACTCCCCGGGTAACGATGCGGCCCAGCGCGCCGCGCGGGAGCCGACCCGGTAAACCCGTCCTGCTACACCCTGTAGTTGAACCGGGCGCGGAGGCTGGGACACTGGTTGTCATGGGTAGCAGTGACCGGGCGACCGCGCACGCCGCGACGACGGCGGCGTCGGCCCGGCTGTTCGAGGACGCGTGCGCCGTCATCCCCGGCGGCGTCAACTCGCCGGTGCGGGCGTTCACCGCGGTGGGCGGTACCCCGCGCTTCATCACCGAGGCGCACGGGTGCTGGCTCACCGACGCCGACGGCAATCGCTACGCCGACCTGGTCTGCTCCTGGGGCCCGATGATCCTGGGACACGCGCACCCCGCCGTCGTCGAAGCCGTCGCCACCGCCGCCGCGTCCGGCCTGTCGTTCGGGGCGCCCACCCCGGCGGAGAGCCAGCTGGCCGCCGAGATCATCGGGCGGGTGGCACCCGTCGAACGGGTCCGGCTGGTCAACTCCGGCACCGAGGCCACGATGAGCGCGATCCGGCTGGCCCGCGGCTTCACCGGCAGGCCCAAGATCGTCAAGTTCTCCGGCTGCTACCACGGCCACGTCGACGCGCTGCTGGCCGATGCGGGGTCCGGGGTGGCGACGCTCGGCCTGCCGTCCTCGCCCGGGGTGACCGGCGCGGCGGCGGCCGACACCATCGTCTTGCCGTACAACGACATCGACGCCGTGCGGCAGACCTTCGCCGAGCTCGGCGACCAGATCGCCGCGGTGATCACCGAAGCCAGCCCGGGCAACATGGGCGTCGTCCCACCCGCGGCCGGCTACAACGCGGCGCTGCGCGCGATCACCGCCGAGCACGGTGCCCTGTTGATCGTCGACGAGGTGATGACCGGGTTCCGGGTGAGCCGAAGCGGTTGGTATGGAATCGATCCCGTCGCGGCCGACCTGTTCACCTTCGGCAAGGTGATGAGCGGCGGGCTGCCCGCCGCCGCGTTCGGCGGGCGCGCCGAGGTGATGGAGCGGCTGGCGCCGCTGGGGCCGGTGTATCAGGCCGGCACGTTGTCGGGCAATCCGGTGGCCGTGGCCGCCGGCCTGGCGACGCTGCGCGCCGCCGACGCCGCCGTCTATGCCGCCCTGGACGCCAACGCCGACCGGCTGGCCGGTCTGCTGACCGGGGCGTTGACCAGTGCCGGTGTGCCGCATCAGCTTTCGCGGGCGGGCAACATGCTCAGTGTGTTCTTCTCGGACACGCCGGTGACCGACTTCGCGTCCGCGCGGGCCAGCCAGACCTGGCGCTACCCGCCGTTCTTCCACGCCCTGCTCGACGCGGGCGTCTACCCACCGTGCAGCGCCTTCGAGGCCTGGTTCGTCTCGGCGGCGCTGGACGACGCGGCGTTCGACCGGATCGCCGACGCCCTGCCCGACGCGGCCCGCGCGGCCGCCGGAGAGGACAAGCCCTGATGGCCGAGCAAACCCGCGTCCACGTCGTGCGCCACGGCGAGGTGTACAACCCCAGCGGCGTCCTCTACGGCCGGCTGCCCGGATTCCACCTGTCCGACCGGGGCCGTGAGCAGGCGGCCGCGGTCGCCGATGCGCTGGCCGGCCGGGACATCGTCGCGGTGGTCGCCTCCCCGCTGCAGCGGGCCCAGGAAACCGCCGCACCCATCGCCGCCGAGCACGACGTGGCCGTGGACACCGACCACGACCTGATCGAGTCGGCGAACTTCTTCGAGGGCCGCCGCGTCGGCCCGGGCGACGGCGCCTGGCGCGACCCGCGGTTCTGGTGGCAGCTGCGCAACCCGTTCACCCCGTCGTGGGGCGAGCCGTACGCCGAGATCGCGGCGCGGATGACCACCGCGGTGGACAAGGCCCGCGCCCGCGCGGCCGGCGGCGAGGTGGTGTGCGTCAGCCATCAGCTGCCGGTGTGGACGCTGCGGCTGCACCTGACCGGCAGGCGGCTGTGGCACGACCCGCGCCGACGGGAGTGCGGGCTGTGCTCGATCACCACCCTGGTGTACGAGGGCGACCGGCTGGTCAACGTCGAGTACGCCGAACCGGCGGCGCCTTGATCCCCCCGCGACTGGTGGTGGCCGGGGTCGTGCTGACGACCCTGCTTGCCGGCTGTTCCTCCGGCCGCGACGCGGTGGCTCAGGGCGGCACCTTCGAATTCGTCTCGCCCGGCGGGAAGACCGACATCCACTACGACCCGCCCTCGAGCCGCGGCCACCCCGGCGCGCTCTCCGGGCCGGACCTGGCGGACCCGGCCCACTCGCTGTCGCTGGACGACCCGATCTTCACCGGCCGCGTCGTGGTCATCAACATCTGGGGGCAGTGGTGCGGCCCGTGCCGGGCCGAGGTCAGCCAACTGCAACAGGTGTACGACGCCACCCGCGACGCCGGGGTCTCTTTTCTCGGCATCGACGTGCGCGACGCCAACCGGCAGGCCGCGTTGGACTTCGTCAACGACCGCCACGTCACGTTCCCCTCCATCTACGACCCGGCGATGCGCACCCTGATCGCGTTCGGGGGCAAGTACCCCACCACCGTGATCCCGTCCACGCTCGTCCTGGACCGCCAACACCGGGTGGCGGCGGTGTTCCTGCGCGAACTGCTGGCCGCCGACCTGCAGCCCGTGGTGCAGAAGGTGGCCCGGGAGTGACCGGATTCACCCAGATCGCCGCCGCCGGACCGCTCCTGGTGGCCCTCGCCGTCTGCCTGCTGGCGGGGCTGGTGTCGTTCGCCTCGCCGTGCGTGGTGCCGCTGGTCCCCGGCTACCTGTCGTACCTGGCGGCCGTCGTCGGCGTGGACGAGCAGCCGCCACCGGGCGCGATCAAGGCCCCACCCTCGGCCCGCTGGCGGGTGGCGGGCTCGGCGGCGCTGTTCGTCGCCGGGTTCACCACGGTGTTCGTGCTGGGCACCGTCGCGGTCCTCGGCATGACGATCACGCTGATCACCAACCAGCTGCTGCTGCAGCGGGCCGGTGGCGTGCTGACGATCGTCATGGGGCTGGTCTTCGTCGGCCTCATCCCCGCCCTGCAGCGGCAGGCCCGGTTCAGCCCGCGGCAGCTGACGACGGTCGCCGGGGCGCCGCTGCTGGGCGCGGTGTTCGCCCTGGGCTGGACCCCGTGCCTTGGGCCGACGCTGGCCGGCGTGATCACCGTGGCCTCGGCCACCGACGGCGCGAGCGTGGCCCGGGGCATCGCGCTGGTGATCGCGTACTGCCTGGGGCTGGGCATCCCGTTCGTGCTGCTGGCCTTCGGCTCGGCGGGCGCCGTGGGCGCTCTCGGCTGGCTGCGCCGCCACACGCGGGCCATCCAGGTCTTCGGCGGCGTGCTGCTCATCGCGGTCGGTGCCCTGCTGGTGACCGGGGTGTGGAACGACTTCGTCTCCTGGCTGCGCGACGCCTTCGTGTCCGACGTGAGGCTGCCGATTTGAGGCAAGTCCTGGCCTGGGGCCGCAACACCTGGCGCGCGTTGACCTCGATGGGCACCGCGCTGGTGCTGCTGTTCCTGCTCGCGCTGGGCGCCATCCCCGGTGCCTTGCTGCCGCAGCGCAGCCTCAACGCCGGCAAGGTCGACGACTACCTGAAGGCCCACCCGGTCATCGGCCCGTGGCTGGATCGGCTGCAGGCGTTCAACGTGTTCTCCAGCTTCTGGTTCACCGCCATCTACGTGCTGTTGTTCGTCTCGCTGGTCGGCTGCCTGACCCCGCGGATGATCGAGCACGCGCGCAGCCTGCGCGCCACCCCGGTGGCCGCGCCGCGCAACCTGGCCCGGCTGCCCAAGCACGCCCGCGCGCAGGTCCAAGCCGGCGCCGACGAGCTGAACGCCCTGGCCAACACGATCACCGGCAGGCTTCGGGGCTGGCGGACGGCCATCCGGCACGAGGGCGAGGTCGTCGAGGTGTCCGCCGAGAAGGGTTACCTGCGCGAATTCGGCAACATCGTCTTCCACTTCTCGCTGCTTGGCCTGCTGGTCGCGGTGGCCGTCGGCAAGCTGTTCGGCTACGAGGGCAACGTCATCGTCATCGCCGACTCCGGCCCGGGCTTCTGCTCGGCCTCGCCGGCCGCTTTCGACTCGTTCCGCGCCGGCAACACCGTCGACGGCACGTCGCTGAATCCCATCTGCATCCGCGTCAACGACTTCCAGGCGCACTACCTGCCGTCGGGGCAGGCCACCTCGTTCGCCGCCGACATCGACTACCAGGCCGGGCATGACCTGGCGGCCAACAGCTGGCGGCATTACCTGCTGGAGGTCAACCATCCGCTGCGCGTCGGCGGTGACCGGGTGTACCTGCAGGGCCACGGCTACGCGCCCACCTTCACCGTGACCTTCCCCGACGGGCAGGCGCGCACGTCGACCGTGCAATGGCGACCCGACAACCCGCAGACCCTGCTCTCGTCCGGGGTGGTGCGCATCGACCCGCCCGCCGGTAGCTACGCGGGCGCCGCCGAGCGCCGCCAGCACGAGATCGCGATCCAGGGCCTGCTGGCGCCGACCGAGCAGCTCGACGGGACGCTGTTGTCGTCGCGCTTCCCGGCCCTGAACGCCCCCGCGGTGGCCGTCGACATCTACCGCGGCGACACCGGGCTGGACACCGGGCGGCCCCAATCGCTGTTCACGCTGGATCCCCGGCTGATCCAGCAGGGCCGGCTGAAAAGGGAGAAGCGCGTCAACCTGCGCGCGGGTCAGGAGGTCCGCATCGATCAGGGCCCGGCGGCCGGCACCGTCGTCCGCTTCGACGGCGCCGTGCCGTTCGTCAACCTGCAGGTCTCCCACGACCCCGGGCAGAGCTGGGTGCTGGTCTTCGCCATCACGATGATGGCCGGGCTGCTGGTGTCGCTGCTGGTGCGCCGCCGCCGGGTGTGGGTCAGGCTCACCGAGATGAGTGGCGAGGCGGCCGGTACCGTGAATGTTGAACTGGGCGGCCTCGCGCGCACCGACAACTCGGGGTGGGGCGATGAGTTCGAGCGGCTGACCGAGCGGGTGCTGACCGGTCTGGGCCGGCCCGGTGTGGCGGAGCCCCCCGCCTCCAGAAGGAGTTCTCAGGTGGACGTCAAATGAACACGGTGCACGTCAACATCGGCTTGGCGCGGTACTCCGACTGGGCGTTCACGTCGGCCGTCGTGGCGCTCGTCATCGCGTTGCTGCTGCTGGCATTCGAGCTGGCCTACGCCGGCGGCCGCCGCGTCGACCAGCGCGAGCGGGTCTTGGCCGGCGCGGTCTCCTCCGACAGCTTCACCCCCGGCATCGTGGACGACGCCCCCCGCCGGCCGCTGGACGAACGCGTCGGGCGGGCCGGGCTGGCCGTGGTCTACCTCGGCATCGGCCTGCTGCTCGCCTGCATCGTGCTGCGCGGCCTGGCCACCCTACGGGCGCCGTGGGGCAACATGTACGAGTTCATCAACCTGACCTGCATGTGCGGGCTGCTCGCCGGCGCCTTCGTGCTGCGCCGCCCGCAATACCGCCCGCTGTGGGTTTTCCTGCTGGTGCCGGTGCTGATCCTGCTCACCGTCTCCGGGCGCTGGCTCTACACCAACGCCGCCCCGGTGATGCCCGCGCTGCAGTCCTATTGGCTGCCCATCCACGTGTCGGTGGTCAGCCTGGGTTCCGGGGTGTTCATGGTCGCCGGCATCGCCAGCATCCTCTTCCTGCTGCGCACCTCCCGACTGGGTGACGAGGACGCCGGCGGCGCGTGGGCCCGCATCGTGCGGCGGTTCCCCGACGCGCAGACGCTGGACCGCGTCGCCTACCGGACCACGATCTTCGCCTTCCCGGTGTTCGGCTTCGGGGTGATCTTCGGCGCGATCTGGGCCGAGGAGGCCTGGGGCCGGTATTGGGGCTGGGACCCCAAGGAGACCGTGTCGTTCGTCGCATGGGTGATCTACGCCGCCTACCTGCACGCCAGGTCGACGGCGGGGTGGCGGGACAGGAAGGCGGCCTGGATCAACGTCGCGGGGTTCGTCGCCATGGTCTTCAACCTGTTCTTCGTTAACCTGGTCACCGTGGGCCTGCATTCGTATGCGGGCGTGGGGTGACCGCCAGCGACCGACCCAGGTAAGAAGACAAGGGGGAGTGCACGTGTCCGACCATCCACAGACGGGCGTGGAGGCGCCCGATCAACCGACCACGCAGTTGCCTCCGCAGGCGCCGCCCGACTCGCCATCGCCCGCACACGACGCTGACGAATCGCCGGCCGAAGACAGCGAAGCGCCCACCCGTGTCTTCGCCGGATTCCGCACCCACGGGCGGGTCCCCGGTCCCGAGCGGCGCGAGGCCGCCCCACCCACCCTGGCCAGGCCCGCGGGGATGCCGCCGTGGGACTCCACCCCGGTGACCGGTATCCCGCGGGTAGACCCGACCGCCTACGGCGCCTACTACACCGGCCCGACCGAGGCGCCGCCCCCGCAGGTCCCGCCGCGGCCCGAGCCCCTGCCGCACACGCCGTACCCGGAGCTGTCCACCGGCATGCTGCTGCGGCCGGTCAAGCCGCCGCCCTCCGAGGGCTGGCGCCGGCTGCTCTACGAACTGTCCGGCCACCTGATCAACCTCGGGGAGAGCCCGCGGGCCGCCCGCTACAACAACCTGGTCGCGCAGGTGAACCGGCCGTTGCGGGGCTGCTACCGGATCGCGCTCATCTCACTCAAGGGTGGCGTCGGCAAGACGACCATCGCCGCGACCATGGGCGCCACGTTCGCCTCCATTCGCGGAGACCGGGTGGTCGCGGTCGACGCCAACCCCGACCGCGGCACACTGAGCCAGAAGATCCCGCTGGAGACGGCAGCGACGGTGCGTCAGCTGCTGCACGACGCGGGGACCATCGAGCGCTACAGCGACGTCCGCCGCTACACCTCGAAGGGACCCAGCGGGCTGGAAGTGCTGGCCTCAGAGTCCGATCCGGCCATCTCGGAGGCGTTCAGCGCCGACGACTACACCCGGGTCTTGGACATCCTGGAGCGGTTCTACGGCCTGGTGCTCACCGACTGCGGGCCGGGACTGCTGCATTCGGTGATGTCCTCGGTGCTGGAGAAGGCCGACGTGCTCGTCGTGGTCAGCTCCGGATCCATCGACGGGGCGCGCAGCGCGTCGGCGACGCTGGACTGGTTGGACGCGCACGGCCACGAGGAAATGGTCCGCAACTCGGTCGCGGTCATCAACGGGGTGCGGCCGCGGACGGGCAAGGTCGACATGAACAAGGTGGTCGACCACTTCTCCCGGCGCTGTCGCGCGGTCCAGGTGGTGCCGTTCGACCCGCACCTCGAGGAGGGCGCGGAAATCGACTTGGATCGGCTCAAGCGGTCGACCCGCGAGGCGCTCACCGAGCTGGCGGCCATCGTCGCCGGTGGATTCCCGGGCGATCAGCGCAACCCTGGAGTCGCGTAGCGCGAGCCTTAACGGGGGTTGTTGTCCCCGTGACCTAACCGCCGCAAGAACTCTGGATCGTCGTCGGGCCCGATAACGCGCGTCTTCGGCCTGTTGATTTGTGACCGCGCCGTCCGCCAGCCAACGTAGATCAGTGTCCCCAACATCAGGACCAGCAGCAGGTAGAGCACTCAACACCTCCTTTGACGAATATACCTGCGTCGTAGGCTCTCCCTGTGTCAGAAGGAGCCGGCGACGACAGCACTGGGGACAACGTGGACGAGGGCCCGGCCCGGGCCCGCCATCGGGCGGTCGTCGACGTTTCGCTCTACGCGGCCGCGCGGTTGCTGCTCGCGGTGGCGCTGGCGGCCGCGATCTACGGGGTGGCGCGCCTGCTCGGGGTCAGCGAGTTCCCGATCGCGGTCGCCGCGTTGTTCGCCCTGATCATCGCGATGCCCCTGGGCATCTGGCTGTTCGGCCCGCTGCGCCGGCGCGCCACCGCGTCGCTGGCGGTCGCCGGGGAACGCCGGCGCCGCGACCGCGATCAGCTGCGCGCGCGGTTGCACGGCGAACCGCCGCCCGACGAGCCGGGCGACGGTGCGTGATCAGAAGTTGGGCATCCGCACGACCTGCGCGGCGTAACTGAGGCCCGCGCCGTACCCGATCAGCAGGGCCAGGTCGCCCGGCTTGGACGCGCCGGTGGCCAGCAGTTCGGCCATCGCCAATGGAATGGAGGCGGCCGAGGTGTTCCCGGTGTGCTCGATGTCGTTGGCGACGACGGCGTCCGGGCGCAACTCCAGGCCCTTGGCCAGGACCTCGTTGATGCGGCTGTTGGCCTGGTGCGGCACGAACACGTCGATCTCGTCGGGCCTGACGCCCGCCGCGTCCATCGCCTGCCGGCCGACCTTGCCCATCTCGAACGCCGCCCACCGGAACACCGCGCTGCCCTCCAGCCGCAGGAACGGGCGCGGGCCGGTGGGGGCGTCCATGTAGTCGATCCAGTCGATGTCCTGGCGTATCGCCAAAGCCTGTTCGCCGTCACTGCCCCAGACGGTCGGGCCGATGCCCTGATCGGGTGTCTCGCCCACCACCACCCCCGCCGCGCCGTCGGCGAAGATGAAGCAGTTGGTGCGGTCCTGCATGTCCACCGTGGGGGACAGCTTCTCCGACCCGAGCACCAGCACCTTGGCGGCGGTCCCGCCGCGGATCATGTCGGCCGCGACACCGAGCGCGTAGCCGAAGCCCGCGCAGCCCGCCGAGACGTCGAACGCGGGCACGCCGGTGGCGCCCAGCGCCGCGGCGACCGCCGGGGCGCAGGCCGGGGTCTGCAGGAAATGCGTGCTGGTCGCGACGATCACGCAGTCGATGTCCGACGGCGTCAGCCCGGCCTTGGCGATCGCCTCTCGCCCCGCCTCGGTGGCCATCGACGCCGCGGACTCGTCGCGGGCGGCGAATCGGCGGGTCTTGATCCCGGTCCGCGAGAAGATCCACTCGTCGGAGGACTCGATGTTCTCGCATATCTCGTCGTTGGTGACCACGCGTTCGGGGCGGTACGCCCCGACGCTGAGCAATCCGATGTTCGTCGGCCCACTGGTCGCGGCGATCTGTTTCATTGCTTGTCCCCGATCGGTGCTCGTGAAACGGTCATCGTCCCGACGCCGGTCTCTCATTGTTATCGGATCCGGCCCCGCTATTGCACTCGAGTGTGCATCTACGGCGGCGACACGCCGACAAACCCCGCCGTAGGCGCACAGTCAACGCCGCCGATGCACCCTCGATCAGCCGGCCAGCGCCAGGGCGGCGGCCACCGCGATCGCCCAGGCGACCATCGCCAGGCCGGTATCGCGCAGCACGGGGATCAGCTCCGGGCCGCCGCGCCCCGACCGCACCGGGCCCGCTGCGCGCAGCGCCAGCGGCGTCGCCACCAGTCCCGCCGCGCACCACGGTGTGGCCGCCATCAGCACCAGCGTCAACACGCCGGCGGTCGCCAGCAGCGCCTGATACAGGACGCGGGTGCGCGCGTCGCCCAGCCGCACCGCCAGGGTGATCTTCCCGGACCGCTCGTCGGTGGGAATGTCGCGCAGGTTGTTGGCCACCAGCACCGACGACGACAGCGCGCCGATCGACACCGCCAGCGCCAGCCCGACCCAGTCCACCCGCAGCGCCTGGGTGTACTCCGTGCCCAGCACGGCCACCAGGCCGAAGAACACGAACACCGCGACCTCGCCGAGACCGGCATAGCCGTAGGGTTTTGCGCCGCCCGTGTACAGCCACGCGCCGGCGATACACACCGCGCCCACCGCGATCAGCCACGGCGCGCTGACCAGCGCGAGCGCCACGCCGGCGGCCGCTCCGGCCGCCAGGCTCGCCACGGCGGCCACCAGCACCGCCCGCGGGCTGGCCAGCCGCGAACCGACCAGGCGCACCGGGCCCGCCCGGTCGTCGTCGGTGCCGCGGATGCCGTCGGAGTAGTCGTTGGCGTAGTTGACCCCGATGGTCAGCGCGAGCGCCACGGCGAGCGCCAGCAGCGCCTTCCACCACACCGCGGATCCCAGCCACGCGGCCGCGCCGGTGCCCGCGACCACCGGCGCCACCGCGTTGGGCAACGTCCGTGGCCGCGCACCCGAGATCCACTGCCCGAAACTGGCCACCCCCGCATCCTGCCAGGAACCGGCCGCGCCCCCGCACCCGCAATCGGGCAAGGGCGATGCACCACAATGGGCGGATGCTCGGAGTCATCGGCGGCAGCGGCTTCTACAGCTTCTTCGAGTCCGACACCCGCGCCGTCGACGTCGACACCCCGTACGGCCCGCCCAGCGCCCCGGTGACGATCGGCGCCGTCGGGGGGCACGAGGTCGCGTTCCTGCCCCGGCACGGGGCCACTCACCAGTTCTCGGCGCACACGGTGCCGTATCGGGCCAACATGTGGGCGTTGCGCAAGCTCGGGGTGCGCCGCATCTTCGGCCCGTGCGCCGTCGGCAGCCTCAAACCCGAGAACGGTCCCGGCGCCATCGTGGTGCCCGATCAACTGGTCGATCGCACCAGCGGCCGCCCCGACACCTACTTCGACACCGGCGGCATCCACGTCGACTTCGCCGACCCGTACTGCCCCACCCTGCGCGCCACGGTCACCGGTCTGCCCGGCGTGGTCGACGGCGGCACCATGGTGGTCGTCCAGGGGCCGCGGTTTTCCACGCGCGCGGAGAGCCAATGGTTCGCTTCGGCCGGGTTCTCACTGGTCAACATGACCGGATATCCGGAGGCGGTGCTCGCCCGGGAACTCGAAATATGTTATGCGGCAATCGCTTTGGTCACCGACCTGGACGCCGGCGTGAGCACCGGGCAGGGCGTGTCGGCGGTCGAGGTGTTCGCCGAATTCGAGAAGAACATCGGTCCGTTCAAAGAGTTGGTGCGCGAGGCCATCGGGCGCGTCGCCGGCGAGCGTGACTGCACACACTGCCTGCCGCACACCGGCGTCACGTTGCCCGTCGAGTTGCCATGAGGGTGTTGCTCACCGGGGCGGCCGGCTTCATCGGTTCGCGGGTGGACGCGGCGCTGCGGGCGGCGGGGCACGACGTGGTCGGCGTCGACGCGTTGCTGCCGGCGGCGCACGGCCCGAATCCGGTGCTGCCGCAGGGATGTCACCGTGTCGACGTCCGCGACGCGGATGCGCTGGCGCCCCTGCTGGACGGGGTGGACCTGGTCTGCCATCAGGCGGCGATGGTCGGGGCGGGCGTGGACGCCGCCGACGCCCCCGCCTACGGCGGCCACAATGACTTCGCCACCACCGTGCTGCTGGCGCAGATGTTCGCCGCCGGCGTGCGCCGCCTGGTGCTGGCGTCGTCGATGGTGGTGTACGGCCAGGGCCGCTACCACTGCGGGCAACACGGGCTCGTCGACCCGCTGCCGCGGCGGCGCGCCGACCTCGACGCCGGGCTGTTCGAACACCGCTGCCCCGTCGGCGGCGAGGAACTCACGTGGCGCCTCGTCGACGAGGACGCGCCGCTGCGGCCCCGCAGCCTGTACGCGGCCAGCAAGACCGCGCAGGAGCATTACGCGCTGGCGTGGTCGGAGGCCACGGGCGGATCGGTGGTGGCGCTGCGCTATCACAACGTCTACGGCCCGGGGATGCCGCGCGACACCCCCTACTCCGGGGTGGCCGCGATCTTCCGGTCCTCACTGGAAAAGGGTCAGCCACCAAGGGTTTTCGAGGACGGCGGGCAGATGCGCGACTTCGTCCACGTCGACGACGTGGCCGCCGCCAACCTCGCGGCCGTCACGTCGGCGCTCGACGGCTTCACCGCGGTCAACGTCTGTTCGGGGCGGCCCGTGTCGATCCTGCAGGTGGCCGGCGCGCTGTGCGGTGCGCGGGCCGGTGCACTGTCGCCGGTGATCACCGGCCAGTACCGCAGCGGCGACGTGCGCCACATCGTCGCCGACCCGTCGCGGGCGGCCGACGTGCTGGGTTTCCGCGCGGCCATCGACCCGGCCGAGGGGCTCCGCGAATTCGCGTTCGCCCCCCTTCGCTGAGCGTCTACCCCTGCGGCGGCCGGTAGATCTTGGGCTTCTGGACGGGTATCTGGCGCGTCGCGGAGTCGTCGCCGCGGAAGATCCGCGGACCGGTGCTGATCCGGGTGGTCGCCGCGGCCGACGGCGCGGCGGCGTGGCCCACCGGGACGCGCGGCCTGGGCGCGGCGGGGGCGCCGCCCGCCGGGGGAACGGGCCGCCGCGCCACCCGGCGGCGGCGCAAGCGCCGGCCGCGCAGCTGCCCGGTGACGATGGCCGCCCCCAGGATGCACAGCGCCAGCCCGCACAGCGTCACGTCGAAGGTGCTGGTGATCTGCTGGGCGAGATTGTTGCCGTAAACCGGGTGCTGCGCAGGCGAATTGGGCGAGTCCGCGAACCGCGGCGCCAGCACCACGCCCACGACGACGCGGGCGACGCTCAGCGTGGCGACCAACCCGCACAGCGACGAGATCAGTCGCGCGGAGCGGGCGGCGTTGCCCAGGTTGGTGCGCAGCCAGATCGCAAGGACGGCGGTGACCAGATCGAACGCGGCCAGCACCACGCTGTTGTACCGGGAGAACGGGTAATCCAGGCTCACCGCGACGAAGAGATCGGTGAATCTCATCAGCATCGAGCCCAGACCCCATACGGCGATGAGCAGCAAGCCGTTTCGGGCCGCCACCCGCCAGGCGCCCTCCTCGGCCCCGGTCGTGTTCCGGTGACCGAACAGCGTCCCGGGTGTGAACATCGCCGCGGCCGCCGCCCACGCCAGATAGCCCTCGAACCCCACCCCGGCGGTCGACGTGTTCTGCGCGATGCCGTGGAACGCGTCGACGTCGCGGCCCAGCGGCAGGATCCACACCACGATCCCGGCGACCAGCGTCGACGCGCCGAGCGCGACGGTGGCCAGCCGAGCGGCCCTGGTGCCGCGCAGCAACCACCTGGCGGCGATCAGCACGGCGATCAGCGCCACCACCCCGTACACCACCGCCGTCACGATGACCGCGACGTTCTGCTTGCCGAACGCGCCCGCGCCGCCGGTGTTCTGCAGCGCGTAGCGCACCCGCCAGTACAGGTTGAAGCCAAAACTGAGCACCGCCAACACCATCGACGCGTAGCCGATGAGCCGGGCCGACCTCAGCCAGCCGGCGTACTCGTCGCCCTCGGGAACCGGTCCCGAACGGGCGCCGGCGGCCACCGCTTGCGCGCTCAGCATGCAGCCGGCGATCCCCACCCACGCCCCCGGCCCCACACCGCCCGGCACGTTCACCGTGCCCCCGAACCGGACGGTCTCGAACGCGTCGAATCCCACGAACGCCAGCACCAGCAGCGCGTAGGGGATGTTGAGCCCCAGGCGGAGCCGGCCCGCCGTCGCGGGGTTGAACCGCGCGCCGGAGGACCGCCAGGAACCGGCCGCGGCGACGGCGATGACGGACAGCACGGTCGCCGCGAGCAGCACCGCGAAGAGGGCCGGGCTGCTGCCGGGAATCCCGACGCCGAAATACAGATTCCACGGCAGGAATATGGCGACGATGAGCAGAGCGACCGCGGTCAGGTCGCCGAGGACGTGCCGGCGTCGCGTCGAACTCCCCGCCGCGGCCGGCTCGCTCGCCGCGGGCGCGATGATGCGAGTGGTTTGCTGCGCCTGTCCGCCGATGGGCCCGGTGGGCGCGTCGTCACTGCTCTGGTGCACCCTGCCCCCCGGAAATCACGCGGCAGGTCAACACTCTGCCGAGTCGGTCGCACTGCTCGCTTGCGAACATGTTCTCCGTTCGGACGCGGCGGAGGATTCCGCGGCGCCCGTCCTGTAGTCCGTGAAGCTGGTTACGCTGCGCTATAGGCGAACCTTGTCGCCCGAATAACGGATACTGCCAACGGTATCGCAAGTGTAATGATGCCGGGACATTGCTGGTCGTGGGGTGACCAGCCGAAGGAGAACCGGGATGGACGTCGTGTTGGGGGTCGCGGTCACGGGCCCCGTTGCCCGCTTGGCACTCGTCGGGCCGGGCGCCGACGTGATCGACCAGTCCGTCGTCAACCTGGAGGAGAACCCGGTCGGGAAACTCACCGAGACCGTGGTCGGCACCAATCGGCTCCTGGCGGACGAGAACCACCGGCTGGTCGGCACCCGGGTGTGCTGGAGCGACGGTCCGCTGGCAGGACAGCTGCAGCAGGAGCTGGAGCAGTCGGGCGTTGCCAACGTTGCCGTGCTCCCGGAGTCGCAGGCGGTGGCCGCCCTGATGCGCGCGGCCGGCCGGCCGGGCGCCGCCCTGGTGATGGACGGCGCGACGGCGACGTTGTCGGTGCCCGGTGCCGGCGACGACGAGAACGCTCCGCCGACCGTGCTGGCCAGCGAGCCACTCGCGGGCGGTGACGCGACCGCCACGCTCGACACGATGATGGCCCAGCTCAACGCCGGGCCGGACACCCCGGGCGAGGTGTACCTGGTGGGCGCTTCTCCCGAGCTGGCCCAGGTCGCCGACCAGATTCGGGATGCGTCGACCATGCGGGTGCAGGTGGCCGACGACCCCGCCTTCGCGCTCGCCCGCGGCGCGGCCATGGCGGCGGCCGCGCTGACGGCATTGCCGGCCGGGGATGCCACCGCGATGGCGCCGGCCGTCGGCCTGACCGGGGACGAGACCGCCATGGCCCCCGGACTCGGCGACCAGACCGCGATGGCGCCGGCGGCGGGGCTCACCGGGGATGAGACGACGCTGGTGCCGCCGCCGGAGGTGGAGGAGCCGCAGCTGGCGTACTCGATGACCGAGGACGGCGAGCCGCTCCCCGAGCTGGAGGACTACGGCCCCGACTACGACGACTTCGACGAGACCGAGGCCATCCCGTCGCGTCTCAGCCGCCGGTCCTTGGTCCTCGGCAACGCCGTGATCGCCTTCGCGGTCGTCGGATTCGCATCGCTGGCCGCGGCGGTGGCGATCGCGGTCCGTCCCACCGCGAGTCAGCAGCCGGTGGTTGGGCACCAGAACGCCGCCCCCGGCAAGTTCATGCCGTTGTTGCCGACGCAGCAGCAGGCGCCGGTGCCACCGCCCCCGGCCGACCAGCCCAACGCCGGTTTCCAGGGCGGCGTCATTCCGGACGCCAATGGCCTTCTCCCGGCTACGGCGCCCGGCGCCGGTGGGCCTGCCGTCCCCGCGGCCCCGGTGCCCGCCAATCCCGGCTTCGTGCCCAACCCGAACCCCGCCGTCCCGGTTCCGGTGCCGATCATCGTCCCGGTCCCGGGATGGAACCCCGGGTACCCGACGCCGCCCTACAACCCGCCGACGACCACGACGACGCCGACGACGCCGACCACGCCGACGTCCACGACGCCGACGACCGCAACGACCCCGACGACGCCCAGCACGACACCGCCGTCCACCACGACCCCAACGACGACGGAGCCGACGACCACGACAGCTCCGCCCGTGACGACGACGACGCCGCCGCCCAGCACCAAGACGCCGTTCACCTCGACACAACCGCCGACAACCGTGGCGCCGCCCAGCACGCACGAAACCACGGTGGCGCCACCGCACACGCAGACCCAGGAGACCCTCGTCCCGCAGCAGCCGCGGTCCCGTCGCGGGTTCTGAGACGCCGATGCCCGAGGCCGTCACGGTGGTCCTGCCCTGTCTCAACGAAGAGGAGTCGCTGCCCGGCGTGCTGGCGGGCATACCCGCCGGATATCGGGCGCTGGTGGTCGACAACAACAGCACCGACGACACCACCGGGGTCGCGCGGCGGCACGGCGCCCAGGTCGTGGCCGAGCCGCGGGCCGGGTACGGCTCGGCGGTCCATGCGGGCGTGGTGGCCGCGACCACCCCGATCGTGGCGGTCATCGACGCCGACGGCTCGATGAACGCCGGCGACCTGCCGCGGCTGGTCGCCGAGCTCGAGCGGGGCGCGGATCTGGTGATCGGGCGGCGCCGGCCGGTGGCCGGACTGCATTGGCCGTGGGTCGCGCGGGTCGGGACCGTGGTGATGAGCTGGCGGCTGCGCACCCGCCACGGGCTGCCCGTGCACGACATCGCGCCGATGCGGGTGGCCCGCCGCGACGCGCTGCTGAACCTCGGCGTCGCCGACAGGCGGTCGGGTTATCCGCTGGAGCTGCTGGTGCGCGCCGCGGCCGCCGGCTGGCGCGTGGTCGAGCTCGACGTCAGCTACGGCCCGCGCACGGGCGGCAAGTCGAAGGTCAGCGGCTCGCTGCGGGGGAGCATCACCGCGATACTCGACTTCTGGAAGGTGATCTCGTGAGCGTCCTGCCGGTGACGCTGCTGGTGGTCGCCAAGGCGCCGGAGCCGGGCCGGGCCAAGACGAGGCTCGCCGCGACCGTCGGAGACGTCGCCGCCGCCGAGATCGCCGCGGCCGCGCTGCTCGACACGCTGGACGCGGTGGTTGCCGCGCCGGTGGCGAGGAGGGTGGTGGCCATGACCGGCGACCTCGACGCCGCGGCCGGCGCCGGGGAGATCCGGCAACGGTTGGAGGCGTTCTCGGTCATCCCCCAGCGCGGCGACGACTTCGCCGACCGGCTCGCCAACGCCCACCACGACGCGGCGGACGGCCATCCGGTGGTGCAGATCGGGATGGATACGCCCCAGGTGACCGCCGAGCTGCTGACGGATTGCGCGCGCCGCCTGCGGGAGGCGCCGGCCGTCCTCGGGCCGGCCGACGACGGCGGCTGGTGGGTGCTTGGCCTACGGAGCCCCGCGGCGGCCGACTGCCTGCGCACCGTCCCGATGTCTCAGCCCGATACCGGATTGCTGACCTATAGGGCGTTGCACGACATGGGAATTGCGGTCTACCCGGCGCCCCGGCTGGCCGATTTCGACTTCGCCGCCGACGTGGCCGCGGTGCGCCAGGCATGCGGGCAGGCCAGCCGCTTCGCGACGGTCACCCGCGCGGCCGGCCTGTAACCGCGCCTACCAGTTCGTGACGATGAGCGTGTTGAGCAGCACCGCACCGGCGGCGTTGAGCCCCAGCCACGCCCGGTGCGACCGGACGGGCAGCAGCGCGGGCGCCGCGGTGAGCCAGATGGTGAAGGGCAGCCAGATCCGCTCGACCTCGGCCTTGCTCAGCATGCTCAAATCCGCGCAGGCGATGGCGGCCAGCGCTGCCAGCAGCAGCAGGTGGAACCCGGAGCGGCGCCGGATGGCCGCCCAGTCGAATACCCGGCTGACGCCGGCGACGCTGCCCAGCCCGATCGCGCACACCACGGACGCCAGGTTGGCCCAGCTCCAGTAGGTGAACGGCCGGTCCTTGGCGATGCCCTGCCAATAGCGTTGCTGCACAAGGGTGTAGCCGTCGAACCAGTAGAACCCCGCGACCGCGAAGCTGGAGGCCACCGCCACCGCGGCCAGCGTCGCCGGGCCGAGCGCCCGCAGCGCCGCCCGCCAGTCCGCGGCCGATGCCAGCACCGCCAGGGCCGGCAGCCCCATCAACATCAGGCCGTAGTTGCAGAACACGCCCCAGCCCAGCAGCAGGCCCGCGGCGGCGGCCGCCCACGCGGGGAACCGGACGGGCCGGTGTACCGCCACGGCCAACAGCGCGATGCCCCAGGCCGCGATCCCAGCGAAATATCCGTCGGCCGACACCGCGACCCAGATCGCCGTCGGCGCCACCGCCACGAACGGCGCGGCGCGGCGCGCGGTCTGCTCGTCCGCCAGCGCGCGGACCGCGATCAGCACCGCGGCAGCCGCGCTGCTCCCGACCAGCAGGCACAGCAGCCCGGCCCAGGCGCCCCCGTGCAGGCCGATCCGGTCCAGCCACACGAACGTCAGCAACGCGCCGGGCGGATGGCCGGAGACGTGCGTGGTCCAGGAGTTCGGCTGGTAGTCGACGATCCGGCTCGAGAACGTGCGCACCGTGGCGGGGATGTCGGCGATGCCGGGCACCTGTGACAGGTATTCGTCCCGCGTGGTCAGCCGGCCGGCGAAGCCGCGCTGCCAGCCGTCGATCATCGCCAGCGCGAACGCCCATCCGCAGGCGGCGGCCCAGGCGCTCAGAGTCAGAGCCCGCCACGAAAGGCGTTGCGCCAGAACCGGTCCCCATACCACCGCGGCGACCGCGATGGCGACGGCCGGTCCGGTGCCCCAGCTGGCGTGGACCTCCCAGGCCCCGAAAATCGGGGCGGCCCCGGCGTGGGTGCCGAATCGCTCCTGCGCGACGTCGGTGCGCGGCCGGACGCCCCAGTGCAGGCGCGGCAGCAGGAACGCCGCCGCCACCAGAACCGCCCCGGCCGCGACGGCCGGCACCTCCCGACGTGCCACGGTCGACCAGCCTATTGGTCGTCCGAACCGGCGAAGCGGCGCGCCAAGGCCGTCCGGTCGACCTTGCCGATGCCGCGTCGCGGCAACGCATCGACGACGTGCAGCTCGCGCGGTGCGGCGGTGGCGTCCAGGGTGCGCGCCACGTGCGCGCGCAGCGCGTCCAGTGTGGGCGCCGTGCACCCCTCGGACACCACGATCGCGGCAACCACCCGCTGGCCCAGCCGGTCGTCGGCCAGGCCGAAGACCGCACAGTCCCCGACGGCGGGGTGGCTGCCCAGCGCGGCCTCGACCAGCTGCGGCAGCACGGTCAACCCACCCGTGCTGATCGCGTCGTCGGCGCGGCCCAGCACGGTCAGCACGCCCGCCCCGTCGAGGACGCCGAGATCGTCGGTGCGGAACCAGCCCGGCTCGGCGAACGGGTCGGGGTCCACCGGGTTGCGGTAGCCCTTGGCCAGGGTCGCGCCGCCGAGCGCGATGCGCCCGCCGTCCGCCACCCGGACCAGCACGCCGTCCAGGGGCACGCCGTCGTACACGCAGCCGCCGGCGGTCTCGCTCATGCCGTAGGTGCGGACCACGGCGATGCCGGCCGCCGCGGCGGCGTCGAGCACGCCCTGCGGGGCCGGCCCGCCGCCGAGCAACACGGCGTCCAGTTCGGCGAGGGCGGCCGCGGCCGCCGGGTCGGTCAGCGTCTTGGCCAACTGCGCGGCGACCAGCGAGGCGTAGCGTCGGCCCGAGCCCAATCGCCTTATCGCACCGGGCAATTCGGCGACGTCGAAGCCGTCGGTGACGTCCAGCTCGACGGGCGCCGACCCGGCCAGCGCGCTGCGCACCAGCACCTGCAGCCCGGCGATGTGCTGCGGGGGCAATGCCAGCAGCCAACTGCCCGGCCCGCCGAGGCGGTCATGGGTGGCCCTCGCGCTGGCCGTCAGCGCGGCCGCGGTGAGCAGCGCCCCCTTGGGTGTACCGGTGGTTCCCGACGTCGTCACCACCAGGGCCACGTCGTCGTCGATGTCCTCCCCGACCCGCAGGGCCGCCCGCAGCGCGTCCGAGCCGGGGGGGAGGGCGACCAGTGCGGCCTCGCGGCCGTCGAGCACCCGCTCCAGCGCGGGTAGCAGCGACGAGACGGCCGAGCCCGGCGGGACCGTGAGGGCGCGCAGTACGGCTATGCGGGGTCCTCTGCCTGCTCCGCGTCGTCGAACGGCCAGCCCTGGGCCGCCAACCGGAGCCGTACCCGCTCGACGTCGTCGGGCGTCGGGAGCTCGTCGGTGATCTGGGTGATCAGCACCCCGATGTCCACGTCGTCGAACTCGCCGCGCCGGATCAGCTCGCAGGCCACCTCTTTGACCGCGTCGTTGGACATCCGGCGGGCCAGCAGCGCGAGCACCGGAAAGGTGTCCGTCGGTGGGACGCCTTCCGGGTATCCCGCGCGAAGCCACGAGACGATCGAGTTGAGAAATCCGTTCACGCTGGTACAACTCCCCCCGGTGTACGGCGCGGTAACGCGGTGGGCATCCGTCGATGCTACTTGGGTTTTGCTCCGAGGAACGCCGTGCCGGTGTGGTGGGCGATGAAGTCCCTGGAGATGTAGAGCAGGGCGAAGACAATCACCAGCAGCACTGCCGCATAGATCAACCAGGCGACCGCGAGCAGCGCCGGGTTCTTCTGCGACGAGCCGCCGTCGGTGCCGGCCTGCCCGGCGCCGACCGCGTGGAATCGGAGCCCCAGGGCGAACAGCCCCGGCAACGCGGCCCCGGCCAGCATGGAGAAGAGCAGGATCTTCAGGGATGCCTGGTAGTTGAACCAATCGCTGAAGTGACTCATCAAGCGTTCGCCTTCATCGTGGGGTCGTCGGAGTCGTATCGGCCGGCCACGCCGCTGCCGTTGGTCGGGTGAATGTCCGATGGCGGCCGGTGCTCGGCGGACTCTTCCAGCCCGGCGGTCAGGTCGCCCTTCCATTCGGCGTTGACGTTGTTGTGGTCCACCTTGACCTTGCGCGACCGGATGTAGATGGTCGCCGAGACGGCGATCAGCAATCCGAAGCCGACGATCGCGCCGGGGTACCCGCCGATGTAGTGCACGATCCAGTAGGTCACCGCGCCGACCAGCCCGGCCAGCGGGAGCGTCACCAGCCAGGCGACGCCCATGCGGCCGGCGACGCCCCAGCGCACCTCGCCGCCGGGCTTGCCGAGCCCACTGCCGAGCACCGAGCCCGTGCAGACCTGGGTGGTCGACAGCGCGTAGCCGAAGTGGGTGGACAGCAGAATCACCGCGGCCGAGGACGACTCGGCGGCCATGCCCTGGGGAGACTGGATCTCGACCAGTCCTTTGCCCAGGGTGCGGATGATCCGCCAGCCGCCCAGGTAGGTCCCCGCAGCCATCGACACCGCGCAAGCGACGATGACCCACAGGGGTGGCATCGCGGCGCTTCTGCTGATCGAGCCGTAGGACATCAGTGCGAGGAAGATGATGCCCATCGTCTTCTGCGCGTCGCCGGTCCCGTGCGCCAGCGAAACCAGCGACGCCGAGCCCCACTGGCCGTATCGGAATCCGGACTCGGTGCGTTGGGTCGGGATGCCGCGGGTGATCCGGTACACGAGCCAGGTCGCGATCGCCCCCACGGCGATGGCCAGGATCGCGGCCACCACGGCCGGGATGAGTACGTGGGATACCAGGCCCTTCCAGATCACCCCGTGCCCGCCGACCGCGGCGATCGTGGCACCGACGATGCCGCCGATCAGCGCGTGCGATGAGCTGGAGGGGATGCCGAAGAGCCACGTCAGGAGGTTCCACACGATGCCTCCGACCAAGCCGGCGAACACCAGCTCCAGCGTCACGATGTGCCCGTCGATCAAGCCCTTGGCGATCGTGGCGGCGACAGCGGTGGACATGAACGCGCCCACCAGATTCAGCACCGCGGACAGCGCGACCGCCACCTTGGGCTTGAGTGCGCCGCTGGCGATGGAGGTCGCCATCGCGTTGCCCGTGTCGTGGAAGCCGTTGGTGAAATCGAAAGCGAGTGCCGTGATTACGACAATGGTCAAGAGGAACAATTGGATGTTCACAGCGCCTGATTCTCGTTGTTGGGAGATTCGATTGTCGAATGGTGGAACGGTCGAATCGCGGGTGTACCTCGACTTGTCGTCAGATGTTAGCCCCTAGTTAACCGGTGATTACTCCTGATCACGGCGGGTGTCGCGGCGTAGCGGGTGGTCCGGTGGGATCTGAATGAAGATCAGCGTGACACCGTCGGGATCCGTCACGTGCATCTCGTATAGGCCCCACGGTTCCCGGCGCGCCTCGCGGGCGATCTCGACGCCCCGGCTCCGAAGCTCGGCCTGGGTCGCCTCGATGTCGCGGACCTGCAGCCACAGCGCGCCGGGGAAGGGGCCCCGGGAGTGGTCCGGGGAGCCGTAGCCCGCCAGCTCCAGCAACGACTGGCCGGCGAAAAAGACTGTGCCCCCGCCGTATTCGCGGGCTATTGCGAGCCCGATCCGGTCCCGGTAAAACGCCAACGACTGCTCATAGTCGGCCGGCCGGAACAACATCCGGCTGGCCAGGATCTCCATGACCTCGTGTCTATCACATGCGCCGGTTCAGCAACCGGTTTCGCGGTTGGGCTGAATTCGCTGGCGTTGCATGAGCGCGTTGACGAAGCGCGGCCCGAAGGTGTCCAGCGCCTTGGCGGCGATCGCCATCCGCGGCGCGATCCGCACCGGCCGGGTGCGCGCGGCGGTCAGCATCCACTCGGCGGCCTCCTCCGACGTGAGCGCGGGCATGCCCTCGTAGGCCTTCGTCGGCGCGATCATCGGCGTGGCCACCAGCGGGTAGTACAGCGTCGTCGAATGCACACCCTTTTGCCCCCACTCGGTTTCCACGACGCGACTCACCGCCGAGAGCGCCGCCTTCGACGCGTTGTACACGGCGAACAGCGGCGACGCCTCCGACAGCACGCCCCACGTGGAGACGTTGATGATGTGGCCGTCGCCGCGCTCGAGCATCCCGGGCGCCAGCCCGCGGATCAGCCGCAGCGGTGCGTAGTAGTTGAGCACCATGGTCCGCTCCACGTCGTGCCAGCGCTGCAGCGACTCGGCCAGCGGCCGGCGGATGGACCGGCCGGCGTTGTTGATCAGGATGTCCACCCCGCCCAGACGGTTTTTGACGTCGGCGACCAGCGCGTCGACCGCGTCCATGTCGGAGACGTCGCACGGCATCGCCAGCGCGGTGCCGCCCGACGCGGTGATCCGATCCGCGAGCGCGTCCAGCAGTTCCTGCCGCCGGGCGACGACGGCCACCGTCGCGCCCTCGCGGGCCAGCAGCTCGGCCGCGGCCTCGCCGATGCCCGACGACGCCCCGGTGAGCAGGATGCGCTTGCCGTCGAGGTCGACCGGCTTCATGGCGGGGCGGTTGACCAGCACTTGCGGGGCCATCGGGGGCCGCATCGTGGCCAGCACGAGTTGATCGGTCAAACGGCGCAGGGGACTCTTGCTCACGTGGGGAGTCTAGGGGCGACGCTCGCCGCCCCCGTCGACGCTAGAAGTAGCGGGGGAACCGGCTCCAGTCCGGCGGCCTCTTCTCCAGGAAGGCGTCGCGGCCCTCCACGGCCTCGTCGGTCATGTAGGCGAGCCGGGTGGCCTCGCCCGCGAACAGCTGCTGACCGACCAGCCCGTCGTCAAGCAGGTTGAAGGCGAACTTCAGCATCCGTTGGGCCTGTGGGGATTTGGCGTTGATCTCCGCCGCCCACGCGATCGCCTCCTTCTCCAGGTCGGCGTGGTCGACGACCGCGTTGACCGCCCCCATGCGGTGCATCTGCTCGGCGGTGTAGGCGCGGCCGAGGAAGAAGATCTCGCGCGCGAACTTCTGGCCCACCTGACGCGCCAGATACGCGCTGCCGTAGCCGCCGTCGAAGCTGCCGACGTCGGCGTCGGTCTGCTTGAAGCGGGCGTGCTCGCGGCTGGCCAGGGTGAGGTCGCAGACCACGTGCAGGCTGTGCCCGCCGCCGGCCGCCCACCCGTTGACCAGGCAGATGACCACCTTGGGCATGAACCGGATCAGCCGCTGCACCTCGAGGATGTGCAGCCGGCCGGCACGGGCGGGGTCGACGGTGTCCGCGGTCTCGCCGCTCGCGTACTGGTAGCCGCTGCGGCCGCGGATGCGCTGATCGCCGCCGGAGCAAAACGCCCAGCCGCCGTCTTTGGGGGAGGGGCCGTTGCCGGTCAGCAACACCACGCCCACGTCCGGGGACATCCGGGCGTGGTCGAGCACCCGGTACAGCTCGTCGACGGTGTGCGGCCGAAACGCGTTGCGCACCTCGGGGCGGTCGAACGCCACCCGCACGGTCGCGTCGGTGACGTGGCGGTGGTAGGTGATGTCGGTCAGCTCGTCGAAGCCGGCCACCGGCCGCCAGGACTGCGCGTCGAAAGGGTTGTCTGTCAAGGTGTTTGAACTCCTATACCGGGTCAAGGCGGAACACGGCGCAGCGGCCGGCCAGGGCCTCGAACTCCTCGGGGCGGCCCTCGGTGACGAGCCCGGCCCGCTTCATGAAGCCGACGCCCGTCGGCACCTCGGCGGGGAAGGCCCGCAGGATCGGCCGGGCGTCGTCGGCGGGCAGCTCGGCCATCCGCACCCGCTGGACGTGACGGCCCCGCGCGATCGTCGCCTCGGGCGTGGCGCGGGCGTTGGCAACCCAGTCCGCCCCCGGGAACCCGGCGACGACGTACTGCCGCCCGTCGACCGTCATGGGCGTCACCGGGGTCGAGCGCGCCACGCCCGACTTGCGGCCCGTCACCGTCAACACGACGGGACTCTCGCCGCCGAAACTCAGTCCCAGCCGCGACATCTGGATGAAGACCTTGTTGGCCGGCTTCAACCACCACGGCGGCTTGATCGATTTGCCGCTTCCCATAGGCAGCGACGTTACCTCTGAAATGGCTCGACCCCATGGGGCTGGGGTTCCGCCGTGCCGACGGCGTCCAGCCTTTCCCGCGCGTCGGCGCCGAGGGTGACGGTCCCCGCGGCGAGGTTCTCCTGCAGGTGCGTGAGGGATCGCGTGCCCGGGATCAGCAACGTGTTCGGCGCGTGCGCCAGCAGCCACGCCAACCCGACCTGGGCGCCCGTGACGCCGAGCTCGCCGGCGATCTCGGCCACCACCGGGTGGTCGGCGACCTTCGGGAAACCGGGAAATGACGAGCCCAGCGGGAAGTAGGGCACCCACGCGACGCCTTCGGCCGCGCACAGCTCGAGCGCGTCCTCCTGCGAACGGTCGAGCAGGCTGTAGGCGTTCTGCACGCAGACGATGCCCGCGGGCAGCGCCCGCCGCACCACATCGAGCGGCACGGCGCTGATGCCGATCGCGCCGATCTTGCCCTCGTCGCGCAGCGCGATCATCTCGGCGAGTTGGTCGTCGACGTCGACGACCTGGTCACCTTCGGCGGCCACGCCGGGCCCGAGGTCCATGCGCCGCAGGTTCACCACCGGAACGCGCTCGAGGCCGAGCTGGCGCAGATCGTCCTCGACCGCGGCGCGCAGCTCCGCGGGCTTTTGCGCGGCGGCCAGGGGTATCGGTTGTTCGCCGGTGTATCGCGCACCGACCTTGCTGACGATCACGAGGTCGTCGGGGTAGGGGGCCAGCGCCGCGCGGATCCGGCGGTTCACCTCGCCGGGACCGTAGAACGACGCGGTGTCGATGTGGTTGACGCCGAGTTCGACCGCCCGGCGCAGCACCGCCGCCGCGTCCTCGGCCGACGGCGTCTCGAACAGCTGCATCGCGCCGTAGCCGACGCGAGCGACGGTCGACGCGCCGATGATTCCGAGACCGCCGGGCTGTGGTTTGTCCGTCATGGTGCTCCCTCGTGTCACACTGGAGAAATGCGGAGGATCCTCCGCTTACCCGAGCGTAGCAGAAACGGAGGAACCTCCGGTTTGGCCGAGATCCGATCGGACGCCCGCCGCAACCGCGAGCGGCTGCTCGAGGTCGCGACGGCGGCGTTCGCCGCCGCGGAGGGGCGGTCGGTGTCGCTGGAGGCCATCGCGCGCGAGGCCGGCGTCGGGATAGGCACGCTTTACCGCCATTTCCCGAATCGGGAGGCGCTCGTCGAGGCGATCTACCGAGCCGAGCTCGCCGAAGTGGCCGCGGCCGCCGAACGGCAGCTCGAGCGGCATCCGCCCACGATCGCTCTGCGCCACTGGATGGACCGCTACGCCGCCTTCGTCGCTGCCAAGCGAGGAATGGCCGAGTCGCTGCACGCGATGTTCGACTCCGGTGCCATGCAGCCCAGCCAGACCCGCGACAGCATCGTGGGCGCCGTCGACCTGCTGTTGCGGGCCGGCGCCGACGATGGGAGCCTGCGCCCCGACGTGCGGGCCGACGACGTGGTGTCGAGCCTGATCGGCATCTTCCTGGCCAGCGGTTCGCCAGAGCAGACGGGCCGGATGCTCGACCTGCTGGTGGCGGGCATCTCTGCGCCTCGAACGTGAAGCTCGCCGCGCGCCCCGCCAGCCGGGCGCTGGTTCACGAGTGCCCGATGAGCCGGGCGCTCGGCCAAGGCAAGGCCGGGCCGCTAGCCGACGGCGCGCTCGGCGCCCTCCCAGAACTGCGCGCGCACGGCCTTCTTGTCGGGCTTGCCCAGCGCGGTCACGGGGACGGACTCGACGACGATCACCTGCTTGGGCGACTGCACCGAACCCTTGCGCTCCTTGACCGCGGCCTGGATCTCGACGGTCACCCGTGCCACCGACTCCTCGTCGGATGGATGGTCGGGTCGCAGGACGATCACTGCGGTGACGGCTTCGCCCCACTTCTCGTCCGGCGTACCGATAACACACACCTGCGCGACGGCCGGATGCTCGGCGACGACGTCCTCCACCTCGCGCGGGAACACGTTGAACCCGCCGGTGACGATCATGTCCTTGACCCGGTCGACGATGAACCAGAAGCCGTCCTCGTCCTCGCGGGCCATGTCACCGGTGTGCAGCCAGCCGTCTTTGAACGTCTTGGCCGTCTCCTCCGGCAGATTCCAGTACCCGCCGCTCAGGAGCGGCCCGGACACGCAGATCTCGCCGACCTCGCCCTGCGGCACCGGCTCACCATCGGCCCCCAGCAGTGCCGTGCGGGCGAACAGGGTAGGCCGCCCACAGGAGGTGAGCCGCTTCTCGTCGTGATCCTTCTTTGCCAGGTAGGAGATCACCATCGGGGCCTCGGACTGCCCGTAGTACTGGGCGAAGATCGGCCCGAAGCGCCGGATGGCCTCGGCCAACCGCACCGGGTTCATCGCCGAGGCGCCGTAATAGACGGTCTCCAACGAGGACAGGTCACGGGTGTGCGAATCGGGGTGGTCCATCAGCGCGTAGATCATCGACGGCACCAGCATGGTGGCGGTGATCTTCTGTTCCTCGATCACCCGCAGCACCTCGGCCGGGTCGAACTTGGTCAGCACGACCAGCTCGCCGCCCTTGACGATCGTCGGCACGAAGAACGCCGCCCCGGCGTGCGACAGCGGGGTGCACATCAGGAAACGCGGGTTTTCCGGCCATTCCCATTCGGCGAGCTGGATCGTGGTCATCGTGGTGATCGACTGCGCGGTGCCCAGCACACCCTTGGGCTTGCCGGTCGTGCCGCCGGTGTAGGCCATCCCGCCGATGTGATCAGGCGGAAGGTCGGCCGCCACCAACGGCTTTGGCGGATACTTCGCGGCCTCGGCGACGAGATCCACCGCGGAATCGCCCAACGCTTCGGGGGCCGGGCCGATAGTCAGGACCTGCTTGAGGGCGGGCACCTTCTCCAGCAGGCCCAGCGCCCGCTCGACGAACATCGGGTTGGGATCGATGATCAGCGACGTCACGCCGGCGTCGCCCAGCACGTAGGCGTGGTCGTCGAGGGAGCCCAGAGGGTGCAGTGCCACGCGCCGGTAACCCTGGGTCTGGCCGGCGCCGATGATCATCAGCACCTCGGGCCGGTTCAGCGACAGCAGCCCGACGGTAGCGCCGGTGCCCGCGCCGAGCGCCTCGAAAGCCTGAATGTACTGGCTGATGCGCTCGGCGAGCTGACCACCGGTCAACGTGGTGTCGCCGAGATGCAGCACCGGCTTGTCCTTGTTGCGCTTGAGCGCACCGACCGTCAGGTGTCCGGAATGAATGGGATGGCGCAGCAGATCGTCACTCATGGGGCAAGACTAGAACGTGTTGCAATTCGGGTGACCCGGACCCTCGGACCACTAGCATCCCAGCCTATGGCCCCCGCAGATCTCGTCGTCAACGGAACCGTACTGACCGTGGACGAGAATCGGCCCACGGCCGAAGCGCTCGCCGTCACCGACGGCAGGATCGTCGCCGTCGGCAGCCGCTCCGATGTCGCCGACCACATCGGCCCGGACACCGAAACGATCGACATCGGCGACGGCTGCGTCATGCCGGGATTCGTCGAGGCGCACGGACATCCCCTGATGGAGGCGATCGCGCTCTCGGACCGGATCGTCGACATCCGGCCCGTCACTGTCCGCAATCCCACCCAGGTGGTCGACATCATTCGGGGCGAGGCCGCGCGCCGGGGACCCGAAGGCGCCTACCTCAATGGCTGGGACGCCCTGCTGCAGCCCGGCCTGCCCGACCCCACTCTGAGTTGGCTGGACGAGATCGCCCAAGACGGCCCGCTGGTCATCATCCACAACTCCGGCCACAAGGCCTACTTCAACTCGCGCGCCGCGGAAATCAACGGGCTCACGCGCGACACCCCCGACCCCAAAGGGGCCAAGTACGGCCGCACCGCCGAAGGTGAGCTCGACGGCACGGCCGAGGAGATCGGTGCCGTGTTCCCGCTGCTGGGCGGCGCGGTTCAGGGCGGCACCTATCCGGACATGTTGCGCGCCGAGTGCGCCCGGCTGAACCGTGCCGGCCTGACCACGTGTTCGGAGATGGCCTTCGACCCGAAGTTCAAGCCGCTGGTCGAGCAGCTGCGCAAGGACCTGACGGTGCGGCTGCGCACCTACGAGGTCTCCAACGCGCAGATGTCCACCGATGCCAGCCCGGGCGAGGGCGACGACATGCTGCGCCAGGTCGGTATCAAGATCTGGGTGGACGGCTCGCCGTGGATCGGCAACATCGCGTTGTCGTTTCCATACCTGGACACCGCCGCCACCCGCTCGGCCGGCATCACGCCCGGTTCCTGTGGCTGCGCCAACTACACCCGCGAGCAGCTCGCCGAGATCGTCGGCGCATACCTGCCGCGGGGCTGGCAGATGGCCTGCCACGTGCAGGGCGACGCGGGCGTCGACACCATCCTGGACGTGTACGAAGAAGCCCTGCGCCAGCACCCGCGCCCCGACCACCGGCTGCGGCTCGAGCACGTCGGCGCCATCCGGCCCGAGCAGCTGCAGCGCGCCGCCGACCTCGGGGTCACCTGCAGCATCTTCGTCGACCAGCTCCATTACTGGGGCGACATCCTCGTCGACGGCCTGTTCGGGCCCGAGCGCGGATCCCATTGGATGCCGGCGGGTTCCGCCGTGGCCACCGGGATGCGCATCTCGCTGCACAACGACCCCCCGGTCACGCCCGAGGAGCCGCTGCGCAACATCAGCGTCGCCGTCACCCGCACGGCGCCCAGCGGCCGGGTGCTGGCGCCCGAGGAACGCTTGACGGTCGAGCAGGCGATCCGCGCGCAGACCATCGACGCGGCCTGGCAGTTGTTCGCCGACGACGTGACCGGCTCGCTGGAGGTGGGCAAGTACGCCGACCTGGTGGTGCTGTCGGCCGACCCGCGAACGGTGCCGCCCGGGCAGATCGCCGACCTCGAGGTGCGTGCGACGTTCCTGGCGGGCCGCCAGGTCTACGGCCGGTGACGCCGACGCTGCGGGACCTGCTCGACCGGCTGCACGTGGTCGCGCTGCCGATGCGGGTGCGCTTCCGCGGCATCACCACCCGGGAGGTCGCCCTCATCGAGGGGCCCGCGGGCTGGGGGGAGTTCGGGGCGTTCCCCGAATACGCGCCGCCGGAGGCCGCGCACTGGCTGGCGTCGGCCGTCGAGGCCGCCTACCACCGCCCGCCGCCGCCCCGGCGCGACCGCATCCCGATCAACGCCACCGTGCCGGCCGTCGACGCCGCCCGGGTGGGCGAGGTGCTGGCCCGGTTTCCGGGGACCCGCACGGCCAAGGTGAAGGTCGCCGAGCCCGGCCAGACGCTGGCCGACGACGTCGACCGCGTCAACGCCGTGCGCGAACTCGTGCCGACCGTGCGGGTGGACGCCAACGGCGGCTGGAGCGTCGAGCAGGCGGTGCGGGCGACGGCCGCCCTGACCGCCGACGGCCCGCTGGAATACCTCGAACAACCCTGCGCGACCGTCGACGAACTGGCGGCCCTGCGCCGGCGGGTCGACGTGCCGATCGCCGCCGACGAGAGCATCCGCAAGGCCGACGACCCGCTCGCCGTCGTCCGCGCCCGCGCCGCCGACATCGCCGTGCTGAAAGTCGCTCCGTTGGGCGGCGTTTCGGCCCTGCTGTCGATCGCCGCGCAGATCGACATCCCGGTCGTGGTCTCCAGCGCGATCGACTCCGCGGTGGGAATCGCCGCGGGGCTGGCCGCCGCGGCCGCCCTGCCGGTGTTGGACCACGCCTGCGGGCTGGGCACCGGCGGGCTGTTCGTCCACGACGTCGCCGAGGTCGCCCCGCCCGTCGAGGGCGCCCTGGCGGTCGGGCCGGTCACGCCCGATGCGGCGCGGCTGCGGGCCCTCGCCGCGCCCCCGGAGCGGCGGCAGTGGTGGATCGACCGGGTCGAGGCCTGCCACCGGTTCCTTGTACCGTCGTCCGGGTGATCAACCTGGCTTACGACGACCGCGGCTCGGGTGAGCCGGTGGTGTTCATCAGCGGTCACGGCGGCGCCGGTCGGACCTGGCACCCGTATCAGGTTCCCGCGTTCCTGGCGGCCGGTTACCGCGTCATCACCTTCGACAATCGCGGGATCGGCGCCACCGAGAACGCGCAGGGCTTCACCACCCAGACGATGGTGTCCGACACCGCGGCGCTGATCGAAGGGCTCAACGCCGCTCCGGCCCGCATCGTAGGGATGTCGATGGGTGGGTTCATCGCCCAGGAGCTCATGCTCGCCCGGCCCGAACTCGTCAGTTCCGCGGTGTTGATGGGCACCCGGGGCCGCATGGACAAGACTCGCGAGTTCTTCCGCGACGCCGAGGCCGAGCTGGCCGACGCCGGCATCCAGCTGCCGAGCTCATACGAGGCGAAAATCCGCCTGCTGGAAAACTTTTCGCACAAAACGCTCAACGACGACGTCGCGGTCGCGGACTGGATCGCGATGTTCTCCATGTGGCCGGTCAAGTCCACCCCGGGCATGCGTTGCCAGCTGGACATCGCCCCGTACACCAACCGGTTGCCGGCCTACCGCAGCATCGCGACGCCGGTCCTGGTGATCGGCTTCTCCGACGACGTGTTGACGCCCCCCTACCTGGGGCGTGAGGTCGCCGACGCGCTGCCCAACGGCCGGTACGTGCAGATCGCCGACGCCGGCCACCTCGGCTTTTTCGAGCGCCCGGACGCCGTCAACGAGGCGGCGCTGAAGTTCTTCGCCAGCAACTAGTTCTTTCGGGTTGTGACAGGCTGTAGGAGTGAACCCCTCGACGACGCAGGCCCGGGTCGTCGTTGACGAGCTGATTCGCGGCGGCGTCCGCGACGTGGTGCTGTGCCCCGGGTCGCGGAACGCGCCGCTGGCGTTCGCGCTGCAGGACGCCGACCAATCCGGCCGGATCCGGCTGCACGTCCGCATCGACGAGCGCACCGCCGGTTACCTGGCCATCGGACTGGCCATCGCCGCCGGCGCGCCGGTGTGCGTCGCGATGACGTCCGGCACCGCCGTGGCCAACCTCGGGCCGGCCGTGGTGGAGGCCAACTACGCGCGGGTGCCGCTCATCGTGCTGTCCGCCAACCGGCCCTACGAGATGCTGGGCACCGGCGCCAACCAGACCATGGAGCAGCTGGGCTACTTCGGCACCCAGGTCCGCGCCGCCATCAGCCTGGGCCTGGCCGAGGACGCCCCCGAGCGGCTGGACGCCCTGAACGCCACCTGGCGCTCGGCCACGTGCCGGGTCCTGGCCGCCGCCACGGGATCTCGCACCGCCAACGCCGGCCCCGTGCAATTCGACATCCCGCTGCGCGAACCGCTGGTGCCCGGCCCCGAGCCGCACGGCGCCGCGGCCCCGCAGGGCCGGCCCGGCGGCCGGCCGTGGACCTACACCCCGCCGGTCATGTTCGACCAGCCACTGGACATCGACCTGACGCCCGACACCATCGTCATCGCCGGACACGGCGCGGGCGCGCAGCCCAACCTCGCGGAGTTGCCGACGGTCGCCGAGCCGACGGCGCCCGCCCCCACGAACCCGCTGCACCCGCTGGCCCTGCCGCTGCTGCGCCCCAAGCAGGTGATCATGCTCGGCCGCCCGACCCTGCACCGGCCGGTGTCGGCGCTGCTCGCCGACCCCCAGGTGCCGGTGTACGCGTTGACCACCGGACCGCGCTGGCCCGACGTCTCGGGCAACTCCCAGGCCACCGGCACGCGGGCGGTCACCACCGGCACCCCGAATCCGGCCTGGCTGAAGCGCTGCGCGGAGGTCAACCGGCACGCGAACGAGGCGGTGCGCGGCCAGCTCGAGGCGCACCCGCTCACCACCGGTCTGCACGTCGCGGCGGCGGTGGCCGACGCGCTGCGGCCCGGCGACCAGCTGGTACTCGGCGCGTCCAACCCGGTCCGCGACGCGGCGCTGGTCGGCCTGGACACCCACGGCATCCGGGTGCGCTCCAACCGCGGTGTGGCCGGCATCGACGGCACCGTCTCCACCGCGATCGGGGCCGCCCTGGCCCACGAGGGGCGCACCGTCGCACTGATCGGCGACCTGACGTTCGTCCACGACAGCTCCGGGCTACTGATCGGCCCCACCGAGCCGACGCCGCGCCGGCTGACCATCGTGGTCTCCAACGACAACGGCGGTGGCATCTTCGAACTGCTCGAGCAGGGCGACCCGCGGTTCTCCGACGTGTCGTCGCGAATCTTCGGCACACCGCACGACGTCGACGTCGGCGCGCTGTGCCGCGCCTATCACGTCGAGAGCAGGCAGATCGAGGTCGACCAACTCAGCGCGGCCCTCGACGAGCCCGCGGCCGGCATGCGGGTGCTCGAGGTCAAGGCCGACCGCTCCTCGCTGCGCCAGCTGCACGCCGCCATCAAGGCGTCCCTGTGAGGATCCGGAACTACCCGAAAAGGGTGCTCCACATACTCATTCACGGCCGCAGCGACCACCCGCCGCACACCCCCTCCCGGATTGCGTTGCGCTGGGCCCGCATCGCGGTGCTCATCGTGACCGGCCTGGTGACGTTGCAGTCGATCCTGCTGGTCGCCGGGGCCTGGCGCGACGACCTTGCGATTCGACACAACATGGGGGTGGCGCAGGCCGAGGTGCTCAGCGCCGGGCCGCGGCGCTCCACCATCGAATTCGTCACACCCGAGCGGGTCACCTATCGCCCCGAGCTCGGCGTGCTGTACCCGTCACATCTGGCCACCGGGATGCGGATCTACGTCGAATACAACAAGAACGACCCCAATCTGGTTCGCGTGCAACACCGCAATGCCGGGCTGGCGATCATCCCGGCCGGGTCCATCGCGGTGGTGTGCTGGCTGGCGGCGACGGTGCTGCTGATCGGGCTGGCGGTGCTGGACAGGCTGCTGGATCGGCGCACCGACGCTGCCGACCAGCAGATTTCGCGCGACGTATGCCCCTAGGAAACCTTCTCGAAAGTCGGTGCTGACACCGTGGTGTTGTGCGCGTTGCCATCGTCGCCGAATCGTTCCTGCCGGAAGTCAACGGTGTCAGCAACTCGGTGATCCGGGTGCTCGAGCACCTGCGCCGGACCGGTCACGAAGCCCTCGTCATCGCCCCGGACACCCCGCCCGGTGCGCCCCCCGCGGATCGCGTCTACGACGGAATCCGCGTGCATCGGGTGCCGTCGCGGATGTTTCCCAAGGTGACCACACTGCCGCTCGGTGTGCCGATGCCCCGGATGGTCAAGGTGCTGCGCGGATTCGACCCGCACGTCGTGCATTTGGCCTCGCCGGCGTTGTTGGGCTACGGCGGGGTGAAGGCGGCGCGGTGGCTGGGGGTGCCGACGGTCGCGGTGTATCAAACGGACGTACCGGGTTTCGCGGCGAGCTATGGCATTCCGATGACGGCACGGGCCGCGTGGGCCTGGTTCCGCCATCTGCACAGCCTCGCCGACCGCACCCTGGCGCCGTCCAGCGTGACGATCGAATCGCTTGTCGCGCACGGCTTCCCCCGGGTACACCACTGGGCACGGGGGGTCGACGTGCTCCGGTTCGCGCCATCGGCGCGTGACGAGACGCTCAGGCGGCAATGGTCGCCCCAGGGCAAGCCGATCGTCGGCTTCGTGGGCCGGTTGGCGCCCGAGAAGCACGTCGAGCGGCTGATTCCGCTCGCGGCGCGGGACGCGATACAACTCGTGATCGTCGGTGACGGGGTGGACCGGAACAAGTTGCAAAAGGCAATGCCGACAGCGGTTTTCACCGGAGCTTTGTACGGTGACGAACTCGCGGCGGCGTACGCCAGCATGGACGTCTTCGTGCATCCCGGCGAGCACGAGACGTTCTGCCAAGTCGTGCAGGAAGCGCTCGCGTCGGGGTTGCCGGTGATCGCCCCCGACGCCGGCGGCCCACGTGACCTCGTCACGCCGTGGCGCACCGGTTTGTTACTGGGCGTCGACGAGTTCGAGGCGAAGTTGCCCGCGGCCGTCGCCCATTTGATCGACGAACGCCAGCGTTACGCGCTGGCCGCCCGGCGCAGCGTGCTCGGCCGCAGCTGGCCCGTCATCTGTGACGAGCTGCTCGGCCACTACGAGGCCGTGCTGTCGCCGTTTGCCCGCAGGCGGATGTTCGCCAAGCGGTACGCGCAGGGCCAGTGAGCCAGCGATCGACCCAGCGCCGGCCCTCGCCGCGGGATGATTTGCTGTCGCATCTTGGCTGAACGCTTCTCGCGGCCGTGTGTCGCGCTCTAACATCCAAGTTTGGTGCCGGATCGGCGGGGCAAGGTCGGCGACTTGATCACCGGCTGCGTCGATGAATGGGCGATGCCGGCCAAGCTCTGAGTCGCAGGGCAGGATTGGCCTGATAGGAGGGGTCAGTATGTCTTCCCACTTGGAGGTTTGGAAACCATCGGGACGGGAGCTGATCGCGCTGAGCGGTGAACGAATGACCCTCGGCAAGGCCTTGACCAATGCCGTGTCATTGGAGCACGACCCGACCGTGTCCCGCGTGCACGCCGTCTTGGAGAACTTCGGGCAAGCGTGGTCCGTGCGGGATCTAGGTAGCCGCAATGGGACCTATGTCAACGGAGAAAAGATCGCCGCAGAACGGATCCTGCGTTCTGGAGACGAATTACGGCTCGGCAGTTCACGGTTGATCTTCTGGATGACAAGGGGGGCCGGCGAAGCGCCGGGTGAGCAAGAAACCGAAACTGGCAAGTCCATCTTGCGACCGCCTCGGATGACCCAGCGCGAGCTCGACGTCCTCAAGGTGTTGTGTCGGCCTTTCGTCTCCGATGACCCGTTTCCCGAGCCCGCGTCGGTTCGTCAGATGGCCCAGGAGCTGTTCGTTACGGAGGCAGCCGTCAAGCAACATCTGCAACACCTGTACGACAAGTTCGGTATCAACGCCGATGGAGATCGTCGAGTCCGGCTGGCCAACGCGGCCATCCGGCTCGGGGCTGTCAACCGCTCCATGCTGCGTGAGCGTCGTCCACGGCAACGGTGAGCGGCCGCGTGACTAGGAGACCTTGTCGAGCACCCCGCCGCCGAGCATGGCGACGGCGTTGAGGGCGCTGCGGCGGTATTCGTCGCATGTGGAGCACGACTCGATATGGCGCGCAATGCGTTTCCGCATCAGGACGGTGAACTGTTCGTCCCAGCCGGACAGCTCCGCGGCCAGGCGCGGGCATCCGTTCCGGGGAGCGCGGCGGGCCACCAACAGCGCCCCCAACGAGCGTTCGATGGTGTCGCGCAGCCGCTGCAGCAGCTTCTTGGTCGAGTCATAGCTCATGCCGAGCGTCTGCGCGAGCTCGGCTCCGGTCATGCCACGGCGGTAGGCGAGCTCCAGCACGTGGCGGTCGCGCTCGGACAATCCGCCGGCCGCCTGGGCGATCAGTTGACGGAGTTCGTTCTGGGCCGTGAGCGTAAACGGCCCCGGACCGGTGGCCGCATTGTCGGGCAACTCGTCGGAGGCGGCCTCGCGGCGGCGTTCGGACAGGGCGCGCAGCGCGCTGCGACGGGCGATGGCGTAGAGCCACGGCCTGAGCTTGTCCGCGTCACGAAGCTTCGGCAACTCCGTCGTCGCGGTGCAGAAGACCTCTTGCACGCAGTCAGAGGCCGCGTGCCGATCGCGCAGCATGCCGACGCAGTAGGCGTGCAGTGGGGCGGCGTAGCGGTTGTAGATCGCGGCCAACGCCGCGCGATCGCCGGCCGCCGCCGCGCGGGCGAGGTCGGCGTCGCTCACGATGGGGCGGTTCGGCAGTGTGGTCGTGAAAGTCATGACTGAAATGCTCGGCGATCGCAGGTGATCGCGTAATTACCGCGGAGGCCAGTTTCCGCTCCCGAAAGGGAAGGGTTTCCTATCCGTTTGGTAAGGGTCTGTTTGGCAAGGGCCGGTGGGCCGACTCGGGTACCTGCAGCACGGCTACGACCACCGCCTGCGCAATCGCATCATCAGGTCGCCCGACGAGCGCTTGAGGAAGAACGCGTACGGCAGGTCCACCAGGTGCTCGAGAAAGTCGAGCGTCATGTCGACGTCCAGGCGAGCCGCAGGGCGTCGACACCGTCGCGCCCGGTCCCGGTGGCCTCGTGCATCTCGGCGAGCGAAACGTGGCGGCCGTGATAGCCGAGCGCCATGGCAAGCGCGGCGGCACCGCAGTCGGCCATCTCTGCTTGCGCGATATAGGGGATCGCGCGCCCCCACCCCTTCACCGCAGCCTCGGCATTAACACGCTGATCAGCCGCTGCCGTCCTTGCGGAACAACAAGTTCACCGGACGGCGCCGAAACGGGCCGGTCCAACTCGGCCTTCACCTCGGTCGCGGTCACGTCGACGACGACGGCGCCGTGCGTTGTGCCGGAAGCATCCCGAAATTGGACGGCAGCACCCCGGGCAGGCGGTATGTCGCCGGCACGGCTCGCCGTGACAGTCATGCCTTGCGTGACGGCCGGCAGCGCCTCGGTCCGCGCAATGCTGACCGTGCCGGCGATCAGAGCGCCGGCTGCCAACAGCACACCGAGCATGACGAGTCCCGCCTCGGTCCGCTCCTGCTGCTTGATCAGTTCACCGGGGCGGCTCGCCGCGGATTGGCGGTCGCGCCATCGCTCACGAAACGCCGGCTCATGCCGGGTCTCGCCGTCGTCGCCATTTCGCTCGGTTTTCATCCGTCGCTCCTATCTGCCGGTCGGTCCCAGAAGGGCCACTCTCACGGGTGGGAGCTCCAGCGGCGCGAAACGGTGACACATTTCGGGGATGCTCGGTAGCGAATCAAGTAGTGCGGTATCCATGACAGCCGGTCGCCATGGCGTGATGATCGGATGATGACCGATACAGCCGGGACAGACCGACCGACGCCGGACGTCGACGTCGTCGTAGTGGGCGCAGGTATCGCAGGCCTTTATCTCGCCTATCGCCTCAGCCGCGCCGGATATCGATTTCGCGTATTCGAGGCGGCCGACGACATCGGCGGCACGTGGTACTGGAACCGGTATCCGGGCGCCCGGGTCGATGTGCCGAGCGTCGACTACATGTTCAGCTTCGATCCCGACTGGCGGCGTGACTGGCAGTGGTCGGAGAAGTACGCCACCCAGCCGGAGATCCTGCGTTATCTGAACCATGTCGCCGACAAGCACGACCTGCGCCGCCACATCACCTTCTCGACGCGGGTCCAGCAGGCACGCTGGGACGACGATGCGTCGCTATGGCGTGTGCGGACCGACGGCGGCGACGTCACCTCGCGTTTCGTCGTGATGGCCACGGGCTGTCTCTCCATGCCCAAGCCGGCCGAGATCGACGGACTCGAGCGGTTCGCCGGTGAGGTCTACTTCACCAACCGCTGGCCACACGAGCGGGTCGATTTCACGGGTAAGCGGGTGGCAGTGATCGGCACGGGTTCTTCTGGCGTTCAATCGATTCCGGTCATCGCCCAGGAAGCGCGAGAGCTGGTGGTGTTTCAGCGCACGCCGAATTTTTCGATCCCGGCGCGCAATGGTCCGTTGTCGCCCGAGAAGCTCGCGCAACTCGCGAATGAGTCGGAATACCGCGCGGCGGCGCGGGTGTCGTGGGGCGGCATTCCAGGGGAACGCAGCATCGTCCCGACATTCAGCGTCTCGGAGTCCGAACGACAAGAACGCTTTGAGCGCGCGTGGGAGGGTGGCCTGCTGTTCGACACGTTCACTGTTTTCGCCGACGTGTTGAGCAATCCCGCGGCCAACCACGAGTTCGCCGAGTTCTTCCGGAACAAGATCCGCTCCATCGTCGACGATCCGCAGACGGCGGCCGATCTGTGCCCAACCGATCACCCCATCGGAACGAAACGGCCCTGCCTGGACACGAACTATTACGCCACTTACAACTTGCCGCACGTGCGCCTGGTCAACGTCCGGAAACATCCGATCCGACAGGTCACGGAAACCGGCATCGATACCGCCGGCGAGTCGTTCACCTTCGACGCGATCGTCTTCGCCACCGGTTTCGACGCCGTGACGGGTGCGATAACGGCCGTCGACTTCAGGGGCCGTAACGACTTGTCGCTGAAGGACAAATGGGCGAACGGGCCGCAGACTTACCTCGGGTTGACCACGGTCGGCTTTCCCAATCTGTTTTTCATCACCGGTCCTGGGAGTCCCTCGGTGCTGTCGAATATGGCCGTGTCGATCGAAACGCACGCGGACTGGGTGCTCGATTGCCTCGGTTACCTGGGTGCGGGCGGCTTCGATGTCATCGAGCCCACCGAAATGGCCGAGGCCGGGTGGACTCAACACGTCAACGACTGCGCCGACATCACCCTCTACCCGGCCGCGAACTCCTGGTACATGGGCGCCAATGTGCCGGGCAAGCCACGGGTTTTCCTGCCCTACTGCGCGGGCGTCGACTTCTATCGCCTCAGCTGCGACGAGGTGGTCGCCCGCGATTACTTGGGCTTCCGGCTGTCTGGTCCCGACGGGTCGCGGTGCACCGACGGAGTGGTGCGCCGGTTGCAACCGGACGTCGAGATGGTCCTCATGGAGGCGGTGGCGCTGGATCTGCCGCCGATGGAATCGATGCCCGTGGCGGATGCCCGTGCGTTCTACGCGCAGATGTCAGAGGCCCTGCCGCCGGGACCGGACGTCGGCGAGATCGTCGACGGTGTGCTGCCAGGCGCTGCAGGCGATTTGGCGTACCGGCTTTACCGGCCGCCGACCCCGGGCCCGCACCCGATCGTCGTGTATTTCCATGGCGGCGGCTATGTTCTGGGCGACGCCATCTCGGATGATCCGCTGTGCCGGGACCTTTGCGTGCGCAGCGGCGCGGCGCTCATCTCGGTGGACTACCGGCATGCGCCCGAGCACCGCTTCCCTGCGGCGGTCGATGACGGCATGGCCGCGGTGCGGTGGGTCGCCGACAACGCCCGGGCGCTCGGCGGCATACCGGGGGAGCTCGCGGTGTGCGGCTGGAGTGCGGGCGGCGGGATCGCGGCGGTGGTATGCCAGCTAGCGCGGGACCTGGGCGGACCGAACATCGTCGGGCAGGTGTTGTTGGCGCCGTGCACGTCCGGCGATACGGTGCGCGCATCCTTCGCCGAGAATGCGGACGGCTATGGGCTGACGACGCCTTTGATGCAGTGGTTCTACGACCACTACATCGACGTGGCGGATCGCAGCGATCCCCGCTTCGCGCCCTTGCTTGCCGCCGATCTGTCCGGGCTGCCGCCGGCGATCGTCGTCACGGCGGAGTTCGATCCCGTGCGTGACGACGGCGAGGCGTACGCCGCCGCGCTCAAAGCGGCCGGCGTCCCGACGAAGTATGTGTGCGCGCGCGGCCACACCCACCAGTCGCCGGCGATGGTCGACGTGGTCATCTCAGGCGCACCGGTACGCGCGCAGATGGCGGACGCCCTGCGCCGATTCTTCGCGGAGACAAGGGTTTCGCAGCCAGCGTCGTAACGGCTGTGCAGCACAGAAGGGATTCGGCAAGGATGGTCACGACGCGTGCGGAAGCGGCGCAGTACGTCAAGGATGCGGGAGGATTGAAGCTTGTGATATTCGGGGCCGATGGGCACGAGGTCGCAGCGATGTTCGTGCAAGGGTCGGTGACTTACGACCCGGAGGAAGCGACTTTCATTGCAGTCGCTGAGGACGGTCACTCGGTTGGCGAACTGTTCGTGGATGAATCGGTCGATTATGACGAGGGCATAGACGCCTTCGTCATCCGCGCCGCGCGATAGTCACGGTGTCAGCTACATCGGGTCGAATTCGATTGGCAGCGTGGCCGGACCGCTCAGCTCGGTGAGGGCTTCCACGGAACGAGACCGGTGCGGCGGGGCTTTGGGCATCACTAATGACCCCTGACGTCCGCGGGGTTTGTCGCCGTTTGCTGAGTGGCGGTGGGGTCGGTGTGACATCCTGTGCGGGTGTCCGCAGGGGACCCGCCTTCTGGGGTGGTGACGTTTCTGTTCACCGACATCGAGGGTTCGACCCGTCGGTGGGAGGCCGACGCGGGCGCTATGCGGATCGCCCTCGCCGTTCATGACGCGGTGCTGCGCTCTGCGATCGGCGGGCACGGCGGCTTCATGTTCAAGCACACCGGCGACGGTGTGTGTGCCGCGTTCTCATCGCCCAGGAGTGCCGTTGATGCCGCAGTCGCCGCGCAGCAGCAGCTGGAACTGCCGGTGCGGATGGGGCTGGCGACCGGCGAAGCCGATCTGAGAGACGGCGATTATCTCGGAGCGGTTCTGAATCGGGCCGCACGGGTGATGGCCGCCGGACACGGCGGTCAGATCCTCTTGGCCGACTCGACGGCGGGTCTTATCACCGGCGTCGATCTCATCGATCTGGGACCCCGCCGGTTGCGGGATCTCCCGACTCCGCTTCACCTGTTCCAGGTCCAAGCCTCCGGCCTGCGCTCGGAATTTCCCGCGTTGCGTGCACTTGATTCGAGTCCCGGAAATCTACGCCCCCAGGCGACCAGCTTCATCGGCCGCGAGTCCGAGGCCGCAAAGGTTCAAGCCGCTGTGAAGGCTCATCGCCTCGTGACGTTGACCGGGGTGGGCGGGGTCGGAAAGACGCGCCTGGCAACCGAGGTGGCGGTGCGGCTGGCTGATGAGTTCCCCGACGGGGCTTGGTTTTTCGAGCTGGCCGCCGTCACCGACCCCGCGGCGGTCGCCGACGCGGTGGCGGCGGTGTTGGGGATTACCCAGCAACCGGGAAAAACAGTGACCGAGTCGGTGGCGTCCGCGTTGGAGGGCAGAGTCCGGCTGTTGGTGTTCGACAACTGCGAGCACGTTGTCGACAGTGTCGCGGACCTGGTCGAGGCGATCCTCGGCGCCTCGGCGACGGTGACGATCCTGGCGACCAGCCGCGAAGGGTTGGGCGTCAGCGAAGAACAGTTGTGGCGCGTCCCGTCGCTTGACGTCAACTCGGGAGCCGATTCCGCCGCGGTGACACTTTTCGTCGACCGTGCCCGAAGCGTCGTCACGGACTTCTCGCTAACGCAGCCCGACGCGATGGACGCGGTGGTGGAAATCTGCCGCAGGCTGGATGGGATCCCGTTGGCAATCGAGCTGGCGGCCTCGCGGATGGCATCCATGACCGCCGGTGAAGTGCGAGACCGTCTTGATCAGCGGTTCCGGCTGCTGGTCGGCGCCCGGCGTGGCCTGTCCCGCCACCAAACCCTGCGCCATGCGGTGGCATGGTCCTACGAGCACCTCGATGAGGCGGAAAAGGTGCTGCTGGAGCGGTGCTCGGTGTTCGCCGGGGGATTCGACCTCCAAAGCGCCTGTGCGGTCATGGGTTCCGGTGACGACTATGCCGTCCTCGACCTGCTCGACGCCCTGGTGCACAAATCGCTGCTGGTCGCCGACCGGTCGTCGGGGCGGACCCGATATTCGATGCTCGAAACGATCCGCCAGTTCGCCGAGGACCAACTCGTCGCTCGCGGGGAAGCGTTCGAGATCCGGGCCGCCCACTCGAGGTACTTCGCCGGACGTGAAGCCGACATCATGGCCCTGTGGGACAGCCCCCGCCAACATGAGGCCTACGCCTGGTTCAGCGTCGAGCTGGCCAATCTGCGCACCGCGTTTCGGTGGGCCGCGGACCAAGCCGATCTGGACACCGCTGCCGCCATCGCCGCCTATGCGGCGCTCCTCGGCGCTCTGGTCGCCAATTATGAGCCAATGGCCTGGGCCGAGGAGCTCATCGAGCCCGCCCGCGCCCTCGACCATCCCCGGCTCGCGACGCTGTACGTGAACGCGGCACAGTGCTACTGGACTGGCCGGATCGAGGAGGCTGTCGGCCATGCCGACGCCGGCCAGACAGTGATCGATGGTGGCGGCCAGGTGCAGATCGGCGCCGAGGGCGCGCTCACCGCTGTCTACCCGTTCATCGGCCAGCCCGAACGAAACGTCGACTGGTGCCGCGCCCAGCTCGCACGCGGCCGCGACACCCATACGGTCACCCAGGCGATGCTGGTGGTCGGACTGGCGGTCGCCGGGGCCGGTGCGGAAGCGAGGGCCGCCGCTAACGGGCTGGTCTACGCCGCCGAAGCCACCCACAACCCGTGGGCGCTCGCGAACGCGCTCTACGCCTACGGCTTCGCCTTCCGCGACGCTGACCCCGCCCGCGCGCTAGAAGCGCTGCGCCGGGGACTGGTGATCGCCCAAGACAGCGGTAGCCGCGCGGCCGAATCACTGCTGGCAACCGTTTTGTCTCGGCTTGAGGCCGATCACGGCGACCCGGTGGCGGCCCTAGATCACATCACTCTGGCAATTCGCAACTTCCACGACGCTGGCAATGTCGCATATATCCGTTTCGCCCTGGCGACTCTCGCGGTACTCCTCGACCGCCGCGGGCGCCTCAAACCGGCGGCCATCATCGCCGGTTTCGCATTCGATCCCCTCAACGCATCGGAAGTCAGCACCGCTATCACCCACCTGCGCGATGTTCTAGGCAACCAAAGCTACGAATCGCTCACCCGCAAGGGAGAAGCGATGACCATCGCCGAAATGGTGACGTACGCATATGAGCAAATCGACCAAGCCCGAATGGACCTGAACGCCGTCTCGGAATAGACCGTCGGCGAGAGGGCCCCGGGCCGATCAGCCCTGCGCGAGCTCGGCGACCGGCTGCCATTTCGCCCAGGTGCGTAGCCGGTTCTCATAGTCGGCCTTGGCCGTTTCCAGCGGGGACGCGCCGAAAAACACTCGCAGTGGCGGCTTTTCGGCGTCGACGACCTTCAGGAGCGCCGCGGCGGATGCCTCCGGGTTGCCCGGGCTGGCCCAGCGCTTGCTGCGCTCGGCCTGCACGGCGGCGCGAACGTCGTCGTAGGCCGGCAGCGGATCGGCGTGCCTGGCGGAATCTCCCGCCCAGTCGGTGTCGAAACCGCCCGGCTCGATCAGCGTGACGTGCACCCCGAACGGGGCGACCTCCTGCGCCAGCGCCTGTGAGAAGCCCTCGAGCGCCCACTTGGACGCGTGGTACATGCCGACCAAGGGGAACGCGGTGATGCCCCCGATCGAGGACACCTGGATGATGTGCCCGCTGCGCTGCGCGCGCAGGTACGGCAGCGCGGCCTGGGTGATCCACAGCGCCCCAAAGACGTTCGTTTCGATCTGGTCGCGTGCGTCACGCTCGGAGAGCTCTTCGACGAACCCGAACTGCCCGTAGCCGGCGTTGTTCACCACGATGTCCAGGCGCCCGAAGTGGTCGTGCGCCTGCTTGACCGCGGCGAAGTCGGCGTCTCGATCCGTGACGTCCAACCGGATCGGCAGCAGCGCGTCGCCGTATTTCTCGGCCAGGTCGTCGAGTGAGGCCGTGTTGCGGGCCGTGGCCGCCACTTTGTCGCCGCGCTCCAGCGCCGCGATCGTCCATGCCCGTCCGAAACCGCGCGATGTACCGGTGATAAACCAAACTTTTTCAGTCACGCAGCGTTGCAACGCCGATGGCGCCTGCTAATTCCCGAGAGGTAGCGTCTCCTTCATGAGTCGCGCGGCCTTGGACAAGGACCCCCGGGACGTCGCGTCGATGTTCGACGGCGTGGCCCGCCGCTACGACGTGACCAACACCGTGCTGTCGCTGGGTCAGGACCGGTACTGGCGGAAAGCCACCCGGTCGGCGCTGGACATCGGGCCGGGCCAGCAGGTGCTGGACCTCGCCGCGGGCACGGCGGTATCCACCGTCGAGCTGCAGAAGTCCGGGGCATGGTGTGTGGCGGCCGACTTCTCGGTGGGGATGCTCGCGGCGGGTGCGGCTCGCGACGTGCCGAAGGTCGCCGCCGACGCGACCCGGCTGCCGTTTGGTGACGACGTATTCGACGCCGTCACAATCAGTTTCGGGTTGCGCAACGTCGTCGACCCGAAGGCGGCGCTGCGTGAGATGGCTCGGGTCACCCGGCCGGGCGGCCGATTGGTGGTGTGCGAATTCTCCACGCCGACCAATGCGCTGTTCGCCACCGCCTACAAGGAGTACTTGATGCGGGCGCTGCCGCGGGTGGCGCGCGCGGTGTCCAGCAACCCGGACGCGTACGTGTACCTCGCGGAGTCGATCAGGGCCTGGCCCGACCAGGCAAACCTGGCGCGCGAAATCGCGGGGGCCGGATGGGCGGCGGTGCGGTGGCGCAACCTGACCGGCGGAATCGTCGCCCTACACGCGGGCTACAAGCCGCTGCGCTGAGAACGCCCTAGTGGGTACCGGCCCGCTGCACGAAGCCGACCTGGTCGGGGCAGTAGTGGTCCACCGCGGCCCCGAGGAACTGGAACGCCTGCCCCTGCGTGGTACCCCGCGGGAGGTTGCGCTGAATGAAATTGGCCGACTTGTACGGGTCGCCGTCCACGCCCCTGCCGATCCGCTCGCAGGTGATCTTGCCCAACCACGCCAGCTGGTCCTGCGGCTGATAGATGCCGAAGCCGTTGACCGTGTTCTTGAACGGGGCGTCCTGGTCGCTGGGCGGCGGCGGCGAGGCCAGTGCCGGCGCGGCCAACGCGATGGCGGCGGCGGCCAGGCCGCCGATAGTAGCCAGCTTCGTTCCCTTCATTAGCCGGACTATACACCGCTCGCCCGAACTGTGCGGAAAATTCTCGCCGGCCGTAATCGGGGCGCAACGCCGTTTGCGCACGTCAATGGCGTGAGCGGTGCGCTTAACTGAACGGCACCCGGCGATCGACCAGCCGGGACAGCCGTCCGGCGCCCCGCCAGGCCCGCGCCACCCAGTCGGCGTCATCGTCGGTGACGAGGTTGGCCATCACCCGCACGGCGATCGTCATCAGCCTCGGGGAGCGCATCGCGATCGGCCCCGTCGCGGGCAGGAACCGCTGGAACGTCAGCAGCAGCGCCAGCCTTCGGGCGACCGAGAACCCCCGGCCGTAGTGCTCCTGCAGCAGCGCCGGCCACACCCGCGACAGGTCGCGGCAGTCCAGCAGCTGGGCGGCCAGCCGCCCCGTCTCCATCCCGTAGTCGATGCCCTCGCCATTCAACGGGTTGACGCAGGCCGCGGCGTCGCCGATCAGCATCCAGTTGGGCCCGGCCACCCCGGACACCGCGCCGCCCATCGGCAGCAACGCCGACGACACGGCCCGCGGCGGCCCGTCGAAGCCCCACTCGTCGCGGCGCAGGTCGGTGTAGTAGTTGATCAGCGGTCGCAGCGCCAGGTCGGCCGGCCGTTTCGATGTCGACAACGCCCCGACACCGATGTTCACCTCGCCGTTGCCGAGCGGGAAGATCCAGCCGTAGCCCGGCAGCACCGCGCCGTCGGGGGAGCGCAGCTCCAGATGTGACGTCAGCCACGGGTCGTCGGCGCGCGCAGAGGCCAGATAGCCGCGGGCCGCGACGCCGTACACCGTCTCCTGGTGCCAACGCCGCCCCAGCTTGCGGCCCAGCGAAGACCGGGCCCCGTCGGCCACGATCAGCTGCCGGCAGCCCACCTCCGTGCCGTCGGCCAACGTCAGCGACACCACGCGCCTGGACGAGTCATGATGTACGGCAACGGCTTTCGTGCCCAACATCATCCGGGCGCCGGAATCCTCGGCGACCTTGCGGATCCGATCGTCCAACTCGACTCGGGCCACCGCACTGCCGGTCGAGGGAAACGACGGGCCCGGCCAGCCGACTTCCACCTCGCCGCCGAACCCGCTCATCCGCAGGCCCCGATGCCGGATGCGGGTGTCCAGCCAGTCGCCCAGCCCGAGGCGCTCGCACTCGGCGACCGCGCGCGGCGTCAGCCCGTCACCGCATGGCTTGTCCCGCGGAAAGCTCGCGGAGTCGATGACCAGCACGTCGCCGCCGGCGCGTGCCGCCCACGCGGCGGCCGCCGAGCCGGCCGGTCCGGCGCCGACGACCACCAGGTCGGCTTTGGTCTCCACGCTCACCAGTATGTTGGTCGGGTGAGTACTCCGGCGACGGTGGTGGCGGGCGTTGACTTCGGCGACGCCGCGTTCGCGGCGGCCGTGCGCGACGGCGTCGGGCGGATCGAGCAGCTCATGGACACCGAACTGCGCAGCGCCGACGACGTGATGACCGACTCGCTGACGCACCTATTCAAGGCCGGCGGCAAGCGATTCCGGCCGTTGTTCACGGTGCTGTCCGCCCAGATCGGGCCGGATCCGGATGCGCACGACGTGACCATCGCCGGCGCGGTCATCGAGCTGGTCCACCTGGCCACGCTCTACCACGACGACGTGATGGACGAGGCGGAGGTGCGCCGCGGCGCGCCGACCGCGAACGTCCGCTGGGGGAACAACGTCGCGATCCTGGCCGGGGACTACCTTTTCGCCACGGCGTCGCGGCTGGTCTCCCGGCTGGGACCGGAAGCGGTGCGGCTGATCGCCGAGACGTTCGCCCAGCTGGTGACGGGCCAGATGCGCGAGACGCGTGGCTTGACGGGAGCACCCGAAGGGGCGGACGCGATAGAGCACTACCTGAAGGTGGTGTACGAGAAGACGGCCTGCCTGATCGCCGCGGCGGGCCGGTTCGGCGCCATGTTCTCGGGCGCCGACGCCGAGCAGGTCGAGCGGCTGAGCCGGCTCGGAGGCATCGTGGGCACCGCGTTCCAGATCTCCGACGACATCATCGACATCGACAGCGACTCGCACGAGTCGGGCAAGCTGCCCGGCACCGACGTGCGCGAAGGCGTGCACACGCTGCCGATGCTTTACGCCCTGCGCGAACCCGGGGCGGACGCGGCGCGGCTGCGCGAGCTGCTGGCCGGCCCCATCGACGACGACGACGCGGTGGCCGAGGCGCTGACGCTGCTGCGGGCGTCCCCCGGCATGGCGAAGGCCAAGCAGACGCTGGCGGAATATGCGGCCCAGGCACGCGCCGAGCTGGCGCTTTTGCCCGACATCGCCGGCCGGCGCGCGCTGCAGACGCTGGTGGACTACACCATCAGCCGCCACGGCTAGCGAGTCGCGGAACTAGGCGGCCCGTCTCGGACGTTCAATTGGCGGTAGTAGTCAATTCCTGAGTGCTCCGAGGAGGACACCGATGACCTGGCATCCCCAAGCCAACAGGTTGAAGACTTTCGCCCTGTTGGTCGGTATGTCCGCGTTGATCGTGTTTGTCGGGTCGCTGTTCGGCAGGACGGCCATGTTCCTGGCGGTGCTGTTCGCCGTCGGGATGAACATCTACACGTACTACAACAGCGACAAGCTCGCGTTGCGGGCGATGCACGCGCAACCGGTGTCCGAGCTGCAGGCGCCGGTGATGTACCGGATCGTGCGCGAGCTGGCCACCGCCGCGCACCAGCCCATGCCCCGCCTCTACATCAGCGACACCAACGCGCCCAACGCCTTCGCGACCGGGCGCAACCCGCGCAACGCGGCCGTCTGCTGCACCACCGGCATTCTGGGGATCCTGAACGAACGTGAGTTGCGCGCGGTGCTGGGTCACGAGCTCTCCCATGTCTACAACCGCGACATCCTGATTTCCTGCGTCGCCGGTGCGATGGCCTCGGTCATCACCGCCCTGGCCAACATGGCCATGTGGGCCGGCATGTTCGGCGGTAACCGGGACGGCGAGAATCCTTTTGCGCTGCTGCTGGTTTCGTTGCTGGGCCCGATCGCGGCGACCGTGGTGCGGCTGGCGGTGTCCCGGTCGCGGGAGTACCAGGCCGACGAGTCGGGCGCGGTGTTGACCGGTGATCCGCTGGCCCTGGCCTCGGCCCTGCGCAAGATCTCCGGCGGTGTGCAGGCCGCCCCCCTGCCGCCCGAGCCGCAGCTGGCCAGCCAGGCGCACCTGATGATCGCCAACCCGTTCCGCGCGGGTGAGCGGATCGGGTCGCTGTTCTCGACGCACCCGCCGATCGAGGATCGTATCCGCCGGCTGGAGGCCATGGCGCGGGGCTAGTGTCGGCGCTCTCCGCAAGGATGCGGGCGTTGCCGATTTTGATATCGCCCGCGCTATCAAATCCGCGAAGCTTCACATGCCCTGGAGCGCCGAGGCCCCTGGGGATGAGTGACTCCCGGATTTGATATCGCCCGTGCTATCAAATGCCGCGTGGACCGCTACACCTACCGCGCGCAGTGGTTGCCCGACTACAACGAATACCTCGGCGTGTGTATCGAATTGCCCTACATGAGGCGCGAAGCGCCGACGGCGCCCCAGGCCGTGGCTGCCATCGAGGACGCCGTCAAGGAGCACGTGGAAGCCCTGCGGGCAACCGGAGAATCGCCACCCGAACCGCTTTCCGAACGGCGCTACAGCGGGAAATTTCTTGTCAGAACCTCGCCACAACTGCATGCCCGCCTGGCGCTGGAAGCCATCGAGCAGGGTGTGCCGATGAACCAGTGGATAGTCCAGAAACTCAGCGGGCGGGCGCCCAGCGAAACCTTCGGCCTCTCCGGCTATGACTAGCTTGGCGCCCGATTAGGCGGCTGCTTCCGGCCTTTCGGGTTCGACGGGCTCTGTTCCCCTGCGGGGCGAATGACCCGTTTCCAGCCTGCCCCGGATGTGGACCGTGCCGTCGTTGGCCTCGTGCTGGCGCTGCCAGTCGCTGATCGCCTGATGCGCCGCGTGATCCAGGTAGTGCACCCAAACGTCCACGGTGACAACACTTCCGGCGGGGATGGAGGCCAGCACCCGGGTCAATCGCGGGAGCGCCAGAAAGGTGCACGCCGCACCTTCGATGACCACCTGCCATTCGTCGTCGACCGGCTTGGCCTCGACCTTGGCCCGGATCACCCGCCACCCGGTCAGCGCGATGGCCAGCGCCAGGCCGATCATGACGCCGTGCAAGAGATTCAGGAAGACGACGCTGACGGCGGTCACGACGTACACGGCGAGATCGCCGTGCTTCATTGCGGTCTCGATGTGGGCCGGCTTGAGCAACTGAATACCGATGACGATGAGCAGCCCGGCAAGCGCTGCCGTGGGAATCTCTTCGACCAACTCCGCAAACGGAACCGTGAACAGCAGGATCCACACGCCGTGCAGGAGTGCCGAGGCGCGGGATTTGGCGCCCGCGTTGACATTGGTTGAGCTGCGCACGATGACACCGGTGATCGGCAGTCCGCCGACGGTGCCCGAGACGATGTTGGCGGCGCCCTGTCCCACCAGCTCGCGGTTGAAGTCGGTGCGCGGCCCGTTGTGCATCCGGTCGACCGACACTGCCGACAGCAGGCTCTCGACGCTGGCGATGAGCGCGACGGTGATCACCCCGATGGCAACCGCACCCCAGTTGCCGTGCGGGAGGTCGGGCAGCTGCAACGCGTCCAGCGGCGACCCGTCCAGGTCGATCCGGCGCACGTCGAAGGGGAAGACGATCGACACCACGGTCACGCCCACGATCGCGACCAGTGGGCCCGGAATGCGGCGCACCTTGGCCGGAACCCAACGCCAGCCGACGAGGATGACGATCACCAGCACGCCGAGGATGGCCCCCGGCCGGTGCGCCCCGATGAGCTGGCCCGGCAGCCCGATGAGGTTGTGCCAGGCCGTGCTCTTGGATTTTCCGCCGAGCAACACGTGCGCTTGCTGCAGCGCGATCGTGATGCCGATGCCCGCCAGCATGGCGTGCACCACCACCGGTGAGATCGCCAGAGCCGCCCGCGCGACGCGGCTGAGGCCGAACAGGACCTGCAGGGCGCCGGCGGCGACGGTGATCAAACAGGTTACGCCCCAGCCGAAGTCGGAGATCAGGTCGGCGACGACGACCGTCAGTCCCGCCGCGGGGCCGCTGACTTGCAGCGGTGACCCGCCGAGGGCGCCGACGACGATGCCCCCGACGATCGCGGCGATGAGGCCGGCGAGCACGGGGGCGTTGGAAGCGATCGCGATCCCCAAGGACAACGGGAGTGCGACCAGGAAAACGACGAGCGACGCAGGCAGGTCGTGCCGGATGATCGATCGCACCCGGTCTTTGCGTGGGTTCGTGGTCTGGTCGTGAGGTTGATTGCCGAGCTGTTCGATGTCTTGCATCGGGCGCGTCCCTCGTTAGGCGTTTGCGGGGGATGTTCCGATATCCGGCCCATCATGCGCGCCATTACGTCGTCGTAAACACTTGGCGCACAAACGGTTACAACCCGGCCTGGCCCACAGAACCTTGGCCGGGAACCCCTGGCTGCGTGACTGACGCTATTTTGCTGGCAAACGCCGGTCAAGCGGACGGGCTCGGCACATAGAGAATGCAAAGATTTGAATTTGACGGCGTCCTACGGCCGTCAGAACCCCGAGCCGTGCACCTCGTGGCCGGGGACCTCGGCGATCAGGCCCCGATAGGCCTCCTCGACGGTCGAACCGTGGTTGATCACCGCATCGACTTCGCGGGCGATCGGCATGTTCAGCCCGAACTCGTTGGCGAACTCCATGATCACGCTGGCGGCTTTGACGCCCTCGGCGACCTGGTTCATCGAGGCGATGATCTCGTCGATCGGCTTGCCGGCGCCCAGCTGTTCACCGACGTGGCGGTTGCGGCTGCGCTGGCTGGTGCACGTCACGATGAGGTCGCCCAGCCCGGCCAGGCCGGGGAAGGTTTCGGGATTGCCGCCCATGGCCACGCCCAGCTTCGTCATCTCGCGCAGCGCACGGGCGATCACCAGCGCGCGGGTGTTCTCCCCGATGCCCAGCGAGTAACCCATCCCGACGGAGATGGCGTAGACGTTCTTCAGCGCGCCGGCCATCTCGACCCCGATGACGTCGTCGGTGGTGTACACGCGGAAACGCCGGGTGCGGAACAGCCCCGACAGCCGGGTCGCCAGATGCTGGTCGGGCATGGCCAGCACCGCCGCCGCGGCGTAGCCCTCGCCGACCTCGCGCGCGATGTTCGGCCCCGCCAGGATGCCCGCCGGATGACCGGGCAGCACCTCCTCGATGATCTGCGACATCCGCATGTTGGTGCCCTGCTCGAGCCCCTTGACCAGCGAAACCACCGGAACCCAAGGCCGCAGTTCCCTGGCCAGCTCGGTCAGCACGCCCCGAAAGCCGTGCGAGGGAACGCCCATCACCACGACGTCGGCGGAGTTCGCGGCCTCGGCGAAGTCGGTCGTCGCGCGCAGCGTGTCGCTCAGCACCGCATCGTCGCCGAGGTAGCGGCTGTTGCGGTGATTTTCGTTGATGTCCTTCGCCGTCTCCTCCGAGCGCACCCACTGCAGCGTCGGTCCGCGGCGCGCACAGATCGACGCCACCGTGGTTCCCCAGGAACCGCCACCGAGGACAACGACTTTGGGTTCGCGCATCTGAGCTGCCATGGCGATCAGCGTATTGCCGACACCTCACATTTAGTAGCAGTTCACGCGGCACCGATTCGCGTCGAGTGCGGCCTTGGCTCGGCGGACGCCTGACAGCGAAGCTTCCGCTCGGCCCTGCGCCCGTTTCATGCGAAATTCACAAAGTGCATTTATCCGGGGATGGGCAGCGAATGCGCGACCAGCCGCCCATGGCCCGATAAACGCGTGCAGGTCGAAATACATAGACATTTCATAACATTGCCATTCCGGGCCGCGGCGGGCCGGTCCGGTTCATGCCAAACTCACAAATTGTGCGGAAAAGACTGATGCGCGGGCGGGTCGAAAGCCCTGGACAACGGGCCTACTGCGGGGGCGGTTCGGACGGTGGGCCCGCGGAAAAGAATGCCGCCGCCGGCAAATTAAAAATCAATGTGAGCGTTGCCAAAATGGCGAGCTCACGGGGATTGCGGAGCCATCGGTCGCCTTGATGCGCTCGACCCGTGTTTATAGCGTTTCGCGGCAATCGTCCAATTCGCCAGAGGGGAAGCCGCGTGTCCTATGTAAATGTCGATCCGGAGAAGCTGTCGGCGGCGGCCAGCAATCTGCAGTCCATCACCGCCGCGTTGAGTGCCGGCAATGCCGCGGCGGCCGGACCCACCACCGCGGTGGTTCCCGCGGCTGCCGACGAGGTGTCCGCCCTGACGGCGGCGCGCTTCGCCGTCCACGCGCAGCGGTACCAGATCCTCAGTGCCAGAGCCGTTGCCATCCACGAGCTGCTTGCCGCCGCCTTGGCGTCGGGTGCGGGTTCCTATGCCGGCACCGAGGCCGCCAACGCCGCGGCTTCGGCGCTCTGAACGTGTCAGCCAACGTGGACTACGCGCTGTTGCCCCCGGAAATCAACTCGGGGCGGATGTACACCGGCCCGGGGGTCGGTTCGTTGCTGGCGGCCGCGACGGCCTGGGCTGAACTGGCCGCGCAGTTGCACGCCAGCGCCGCGTCGTACCGGTCGGTGATCTCCGCGTTGACCGGCGGGCCGTGGTTGGGTCCGGCGTCGCTGGCGCTGGCCGCGGCCGCCGCCACCAATGTGGCTTGGCTGCGCAGCAGCGCTGAAAGCGCCGAGCTGACCTTCGAACGGGCCGGCGCGGCCGTGGCCGCCTACGAGACGGCGTTCGGGTTGACGGTGCCCCCGCCGGTGATCGCGGCCAACCGCGCCGTGCTGGCGTCGCTGATCGCGACGAATGTCTTGGGGCAGAACAGCGCCGCCATCGCGACCGTCGAGGCGGAGTACTTCGAGATGTGGGCTCAGGACGCCGCGGCCATGTATGGCTATGTGGCGGCCTCCGCGACCGCCACCCAGCTGACCGATTTCGCGGAGCCCGAGGAGGTGACCGACCCGGCCGGATCGGCCCGGCAGGCCGCCGCGGTGGCGAAAGCCGTCGGCAATTCGGCCCACACCGGTGCGCAAGACGTCGCGGCGAACGACCCCGCGACCCCCACCTTCGGCAACCTCAAACCGATCGACGAGTGGATTTCGGAGAACACACCGTTGGACGACATGGCCGCGATGTACTCGAAATACGTTGTCCCGTATGTGTCGTCGGGACAGGTGGGGGTTCAGACCGCCCAATCCTTCGGGCAGATCAGCAATGGCATCACGGCCATGACCACGTTCGGAAAGGGCCTGCTACCCGCCGCCTCGTCGGCGGCTCAGGCCGCCGGGGGTGGGACCAACGCGCTGGGCGCCGCCGGCGCCGGGCTGGGCAACGCCGGGTCGGCCGCGGCGGGGCTGGGGCGCGCGCTTCCGATCGGCGCACTGTCGGTGCCGCCGAGCTGGGCCCCGGTAACCGCGGTGACCAACCCGGGGGTCACAACCCTGACGAGCGCGGCCCCGGCCGCGGCCGACGGGCTGCACCCTTTCCCGATGGCGCCCTTTGGGCCAATGACCGGGCACACCGGCTGGCGTCAGACTCCGACGTATGGGTTCAAGCCGTCGGTCATGACCAAACCACCGGCGGCCGGCTAGCGCTCAACCGGCCAGTGGCGCCCGGTCGGCGGCCCGCCCGAACACCATCGCCTCTTCGATGCGGTCGAAGCGGTAGTCGATGGCGTCGGCCAGGTAGTTCTGCCGCACGTTCCACGGCCGCCTGGTTCCCGACTTGGGCAGGGCATGCACCGACCGCAGCACGTAGCCGGCGTTGATGTCCCACGACGGCTTCTCGGTCATCGGCTCGTTGCCGCGATGCGGGTAGGCATGCGTGTAGCCGTGAGCGGCCATGTGCGCCAGCAACTTCGCGGTTGCCCGGGCGGTGATGTCGGCGCGCAGGGTCCACGAAGCGTTGGTGTAGCCGACGCACCAGAACAGGTTGGGCACGTCTTCGAGCATGTGCGCCTTGTAGACGAAGCGGTCGTTGGTCTTGATCTCGTTGCCGTCCAGGCTGATCGCGGTCCCGCCCAGCGCCTGCAGCTGCAGGCCGGTGGCGGTGACGATGATGTCGGCGTCGAGGTGCCCGCCGGATTTCAGCGCGATGCCGCCCGTGTCGAAATGGTCGATGTGGTCGGTGACCACGTCGGCGCGGCCGGCGCTGATGGCGTTGTACAGGTCGGCGTCGGGTATCAGGCACATCCGCTGGTCCCACGGGTTGTACCGCGGCTTGAAGTGGGTGTCGACGTCGTACCCGTCGGGCAGGCTACTGATCGCCTTGCGCCGCAGCAGCCAGCGCACCAACCCCGGCGCCTTGCGGGACAGCGCGAAGAACACCGCCTCGGTGAGCGCGCTGTACATCCGGACGACGAGATGAGCCGGCTTGCGGGGCAGCACTTTCCGCGCGACGGCGGCGACCTTGCCGTACTTCGATGCGGAGATGAGATAGGTGGGCGAGCGTTGCAGCATGGTCACTTTGGCGGCCCGCTCCGACAGCGACGGAAGCAGCGTCACCGCGGTGGCCCCGCTGCCGATCACCACGATCTTCTTGCCGGTGTAGTCGAGGTCTTCCGGCCAGTGCTGGGGGTGCACGACGACGCCGCCGAACGTTTCGATGCCGGGGAAGTCGGGTGTGTACCCCTCGTCGTAGTTGTAGTAACCGCTGCCGAAGAACAGGAATCGGCCGCGCAAAAGCTTCCGCACCCCGTCCTGCTCGACCGTGACGGTCCAGGTGTCGGTGGACGAGTCCCAGTCGGCTGAGCGCACGTAGCTGTTGAATCGGATGTGGCGATCGATGCCGTACTTGCGCGCCGTGGCGACCAGGTACTCGCGGATGTGGACACCGTCGGCCACGCCCTCCTGCCGCGTCCACGGCTCGAACGGGAAGGACAGCGTGAAGATGCTGCTGTCCGAGCGCACGCCCGGGTAGCGGAACAGGTCCCACGTGCCGCCGATCTGCGCGCGCCGTTCCAGGATGGTGTACGTCAGCTGCGGGTTGCGCTCGCCGATCCGGTAGGCCGCGTCGATGCCGGAGATGCCGGCGCCGACGATGATCACGTCGGAGTAGTCGGCTTCGCTAGGGGCCATCGTGAACCTCGCTCACATCGTGGGGCTGGTCACTACATTAGGCACCCACCGGTTGGCCGGGCCAGCGATTCTCACCGAGCGTTCGACGTGCGGGCTACCGGTAATTGACGAACTGCAGCGCCACGTCCAGGTCGGCCTGCTTGAGCATCGAGATGACGGCCTGCAGGTCGTCGCGCTTTTTGCTGCTGACGCGGATCTCGTCGCCCTGGATCTGCGTCTTGACGCCCTTGGGCCCCTCGTCGCGGATCAGCTTGGTGATCTTTTTGGCGTGCTCACTGTCGATGCCCTGCTTCAGGGTGCCGCTGACCTTGTAGGTCTTGCCGGACGCCTGCGGTTCGCCGGCGTCGAAGGCCTTCATCGAGATGTCACGCCGGATGAGCTTCTCCTTGAAGACGTCGACGGCGGCCTTGACGCGTTCCTCGGTGGACGATGTCAGCTCGATAGCCTCGTCGCCCTTCCACGCGATCATGGTGTCGGTGCCGCGGAAGTCGAAGCGGGTGGCCAGCTCCTTGGCGGCCTGGTTGAGTGCGTTGTCGACCTCTTGGCGCTCGACTTTGCTGACAATGTCGAACGATGAGTCCGCCATGCGATCCGTCCCTTCATCCGGTGATGGCCGTTTGTGCTTTGTCTACCCCCTCGTTGTAACCTGTCTGGCGGCAGGTTGCCCGAGCGGCCAATGGGAGCGGACTGTAAATCCGTCGCGAAAGCTTCACAGGTTCGAATCCTGTACCTGCCACCAAGGTCAGAGCGCCAGGCGTCAGCCGCTCAAGCGTTGTGGCGATGACGGTTTCGGCTCGTCGGCGATTCTGATGTCGCGCCCGGCGCCCGCCGACACGGTGGCGGCCTCGCCGTGGGCCAGGCCCACCGTCGCGACGATCACCAACACCGCCGCCACGGTCAGCACCACCCAATCAAAGCCGTGGGCGTCCAGTGTCTCGCCGAGCACGGTGATGCCCAGGACCGCACCCACGATCGGCTTGGCGGCGATGATCGTCGGCAACGAGGCGGTCAAAGCGCCTGCGCGGTAAGCGGATTGGTGGAAGATCATCCCGGCTGCCCCGCAGAACACCCAGCCGTACAGCTCGGGTCTTGTCCACAACTGGTCGGGGTTGTGTTCGAGGATGTCGACGACGCCCTTCATCAGCACCGCGAAGACCGCCAGCAACGATCCGGCGACCGCCGCGAGCAACAGCGCGGCCAGCGGACGGTCCGACCAGATCCGGGCGCCCAGCAGTCCCAATAGCAGCGGCGGGGCCATCACGAGGGCCACCACGAGCCAGACGTGGGCCGGCGCGCGTTCCTGACCGCCCACCGGAGCGCCGACCGAGATGACGACCACCAACGCCGCCGTCAGCAACACCGCCCATATCCACTCGCCGCGGGTGACGGGGTGGCGGCTCATCCGCGCGTAGATCGGCAGGGCGAACAGCAGCGCGGTCACCTGCAGCGACATCACCAACAGCACGGAGCCCTTGTCCAGGGCCGCGGCGAGCAGGCAGTAGCTGGCGATGTCTCCGAGACCGCCCATCCACCAACGCCTATCGCGCAACAGCATGCCGAACAGCGCCAGGTGGCCGACCGGTTTGTCGGTTACCTCCTGCGCGGAGCGCTGCCGCACCACGTTCCCGATCGCCGACGCGAGCGCGGCGCACAGGGCGAGGATCGCCGCCATATCAGCCCTCGACATGTGACCAATCTAGTCGTGTCACGGCAAACCGCTCGCCGAGAGCGGGAAGGCGGTGCCGGTGAGCTCCTCGGAAAGGTCCCACAGCGCCGTCGCGGTGCCCGCCCGCTTGGCGGGCCAGTTACGCCAGGTCGGCTGGGTGCGGCCGTAGAGGCCGAAGCGCGGGCCGACGTAGGTGTCGCCCGGCAGATCCTGTGACACCGCGTACAGCGTCTGCCGGGCGCCGAAGTCGGCGTCGGTGGACACGATGCGGTCGACGGCCAAGACCGCGGCGTCGCCCAGCCTTCGTCCGGAGTTGCCTTGCAGGTTCGTGTGCGACCAGCCGGGATGGGCGGCCAGCGCGCGCAGTGGGGAGCCGACGGCATTCAGGCGTCGCTGCAGTTCGCTGGTGAACAGCAGGTTGGCCAGCTTGGATTGGCTGTAGGCCAGCCACGCCGAATACGGGCGCGACCGCCAGTTCAGGTCTTTGAGGCTGATGTAGCCGAAGTGGTGCATCAGCGACGACACCGTCACCACCCGGTCGGTGAGCTTGGGCAGCAGCAGGTTGGTCAACGCGAAGTGGCCGAGGTGATTGGTGCCGATCTGGCCCTCGAAGCCGTCGGCGGTCACCGCGTGTTTGGTCGCCATGATGCCGGCGTTGTTGACCAGCACGTCGACCGTGCCCAACTCCTCGGCGAAGCGCCGCACGGAGTCCAGGTCCTGCAGGTCGAGCTGGCGCACCTCGACATCACCGGCCATCCGCTCGGCGGCGGCCTTGCCCTTGTCCGTGTTGCGCACCGCCAGCACGACGCGGGCACCGACCCGCGCCAATTCGCGCGCGGTGACCTCGCCGAGGCCGGCGTTGGCCCCGGTGATCACGACGGTGCGTCCGGCGAACGAAGGCAACTCCGCGGCGGTCCAACCTGGCATGCAGCCCACCCTAACTAGGTGATCTGGTCCATCGGAACGCCGCAGGTATCGTGCGTGGGATGGCCAGCGGAACCTCACCAGGACGCCACGGATGTATCTAGGGGTCATCGTCAATCCGGCCGCGCGCAGGAATCGCCGCGCGCGGGGCGACCGCGTCGCCGAGTTGCGCCGCATCGTCGGCCCGTGGGGCGAGGTGCACGAGACCGCGTCGACCGAGGACCTCGCCAAGACCCTGGACGAGATCCATTCGCGGGTCACTCACCTCGTCGGCGACGGGGGAGACGGCGCGCTGCACTGGTTGATCAACGAGATGGAGCGCTGCGAGAGCGACCCGGAACGCTGGCCGGCCTTCGTGCCCACCAACGGGGGCAGCGTCAACGCCGTCGCCCGCAAGGCGGGGGTGCGCGGGCGGCCCGACGCCGTCATCCGCGCGCTGGCGGCGGCCGCGGCGGCCGACCGGCCCCCGCCCGAGATACGCCTGGACACCTTGCAACTCGACGGCGAAACCGCCGACGGCGCGGCGTTTCACCGCCTGTGCTTCGGGCTGGCCGCCGGGGGTGTCGGAAACCGGTTCTACGACATGTACTACGGAAAGCCCGACCACGGCCGCGGCGAAGTCGCGAAGGTGATCGGGCGTTCGTTCCGCGACTACCTCGCGTCCAAGGTCGGCCGCTCGCAGGCCACCAATTACGCGTCCGTGCTGTTCGCCCCGACGTCCGCCCGAGTCGTCATCGACGGCGAGGAGCTCCCGACGCGGACGCACCGCCTGCTGCACGCCGGCGCCATCGACCTGAGGATCGGTGGGCCGTTCCGGCTTTTCCCCAAGGCCGAAGACCCGGGCGCGCTGCACTTCCAGGCCGGCGAGATAAGGCCCTCGAGGATCGTCGCGCAGCTTCCCGCGGCGCTCACCAACGGGACGGTGCGCGGTCGCCGGGTGCGCGACGTCAACGGGCGCGAGATGATCATCGAGGCCGATGGCGAGCCGCTCTCGCCGATCATCGACGGCGAACGGTTCGTCGGCATCACCAAGCTGGTGGTCCGCGCCGGCCCGCTCATCCGGGTCGCCAGGACCGGCTGACTCCGTACGTCAGTAGATCAGCACCGCGGGCCGGGAACGGTGCCGGAAATCACTGTCCGGCACGAATGGGGATAGCACCGATTCGACCCGCTTTGGGCCGGTTTATGTCGTTTGCGGTGTCGATGCGAAATGCGGCCGGAGAACCGAACCGTGGCTCCGCCGATAAATCAGGATAAGCATAATTCCGTACGTCAGTATCCACGGGTCTACGGGCCGCAGGCGGCGACTAAATGCCGAGCTAGACGTGATAATCGGAGATACTGATGTACGCATTTGCGGACGGGTCGTCCGTGATTCGGGGCGGTTGATGTGCCTTGCCTGTGTGGTGAATGTGCAATGCCCAACAATGTCCCCGCACGCTTTGCCTGGTATCGGTCAGCGGCGTTACATTGGGCTTTATCAATTGATACGAAACTTCTTATGGCTGATAGTTGACCCGGAAGGGGGTGGCTCCTGCGATGGAGACGCTCATCGATCATCTGCACAAGTGGGAAGCGCTGACGCCGGACAAGACTCTCTTCCGGTTCGTCGACGACGAAGGCCGGGAACAGGAGCACTACACCTACCAGGCTTTCGCCGAGCGGACGCGTGAGCTGGCCGCATACCTGACGACGGAAGCCGGTCTGCGCCGGGGAGATCGCGCGCTGCTGGTCTATCCGCCCAGTTTGGAGATGGTGGCGGCGTTCTACGCGTGCGCCCGGATCGGGGTGATCGCCGTGCCGGTCAGCCCCCCGCTGCCGATGTCGTTCGAGTCGGGGCTGGCCAAACTCGCCTTCATCGCGCGGGACTGCCAAGCCAAGGCGGTGCTGTCGACCAAGCAGTTCGAGTACGACTACCGCCTGCTGCTCAACCACCTCGACAGCGGGTCGCCCTGGCCGGACGCCCAGCGTCCCCCGGAATTGCCGTGGTTCGGAACCGATGGCACGCAGGAGTTCGGCGGCGCGCCCGTCCCCGACACACCCGGGCCGGTGCTGTTCCTGCAATACACCTCCGGCTCCACCAGCGACCCGAAGGGCGTGGTCGTCACCCACGCCAACGTCATCGCCAACGCGTCGGCCTTCACCGGCGGCGAAGTCCTGGTCAGCTGGCTGCCCCAGCACCACGACATGGGCTTGATCTCCGCCTACCTGTTCATCCTGCTGATCGGGGGGACCACGCACGCGATGTCACCGCTGGACTTCCTCAAGCGGCCGTCGGCCTGGCTGCGGCTGATCAGTGACGTGCGCGCCACCCACACGCCGGTGCCCAACTTCGCGCTGGAGTTGTGCCTGCGCGAGGACAAGCTGCCCACCTCCGAGCTGGCCGGGATCGACCTGAGCTGCCTGGAGAGCATCGTCGTGGGCGCGGAGCCGCTGCGCGCCAGCACATTCACGCGGTTCCGGGAGCGCTTTGCCCCCTACGGCCTTGACCCCAACGCGCTCACCGGCGCCTACGGCATGGCCGAAAACACCCTGATCGTCTCGCTGCGCGGGCGCCAGACCCTGGCCCTCAACAAGCGCGCGCTGGAGCAGAATCTCGCCCGGGTCGAAAAGGCTCAGCCCCAGAACAGCAACCAGGCCCCGGTGGTGAGTTGCGGCAAGCCCATCGACGGCAACGTGGTCCGCATCGTCGACCCGGAGTCCGGGCGGGCGCTCGGCGAGGGCCGGGTCGGCGAGGTCTGGCTGGACGGGCCGTCCAAGGGCGGCGGCTACTGGAACCGCCCCGAGCTGACCGCCGAGGCCTTCGCGGCCCGCATCCCCGGCGACGACGAGCACACCTACCTGCGGACCGGTGACCTCGGCTTCCTGTACGAGGGCGAGCTGTTCGTCTGCGGCCGCAGCAAGGACCTCATCATCGTCCGCGGCGTCAACTGCTACCCCTCGGACATCGAGGGCATCGTGGAGCGGTCGGCGCCCGAGGTCCGCGGCGGCTGCGTCGCCGCGTTCGCGGTGGAGCACGACGAGCAGGAAGCGCTGACCGTGGTGGCCGAGGTCCGCGACGCACAGGCGCTGCCGGACGGCAAGGCGTTGGCGCGGGCCATCCGCCGGCACGGCCACGTCGACCCGCATGCCATCGCGTTCGTGCCCGCGCACAGCATTCCCAAGACCACGTCGGGGAAGATCAGGCGCTCCTCGACGCGCCAGCTCTGGCTGGACGGCGAGCTTCCCGTGCTGTCGACCTACACGCATCAGCCCCACGAGCGGCCGGACGCGACCAACGGCCCGCTGGACCGGTTCCGCAACCTCATCGAGAGTTACGACCTCACGGGCGAGGAGGACTGCTCCTTCGCGGACCTCGGCATCGACTCGCTGGCGCTCGCCGAGCTGCGCGCCGACCTGCAGGCCCTCCTGGAAGAGCACGGCGCCGGGGACCTGGCCGAGGAGGTCAACACGCGCCTGCTGCAGCGGCTGACGGTGGCCGAGTTCTTCCGGCTCGTCGGGCAGTTCGGTGCGGGGTCCGGGCAGCCGCTGGACGCGCTCCGCCGGGCGCTGGACCAGATCTCGGCCGAGTACGAGGCCTACGAGGTCGCCCGGATGCGGGCCGACGCGCAGCTGCCACTGCCGGCCCTGCCGCCGGCGCGGTCGGGTGCGCCCGACGGCATCCTGTTGACGGGGGCGACCGGGTTCCTGGGCCCGTTCCTGGTGGCCAGCCTGCTCGGCCGGACGTCCCACACCGTGCACGCGCTGGTGCGCGCCACGGACGAGACCCACGGGCTGGACCGGATCGTCGCGTCGCTGCGCAAGGCCCGGCTGTGGTCCCCGGCTCTGGAAGCCGAGGTCCGCGAGCGGGTGCGGGTGGTCTGCGGTGACCTCGCCGAGCCGCAGCTGGGCCTCGGCGAGGCGGGGTTCCGGCGGCTGGCCGAGAGCGTCGGCACCATCGTCCACAACGGCGCCCTGGTCAACTACGTGCGGACCTACGACGCCCTGCGACCCGCCAACGTGATCGGGACGCACGAGCTGCTGCGCCTGGCCATGACCGCGCACCGCAAGACCTTCCACCTGGTCTCCAGCACCTTCATCTACGGCTGGAGCGTCAAGCCGGTGGTCGGGGAGTCCGACGCGAACCCGGAGATGAACGCCCTGGACTTCGGCTACTCGCAGACCAAGTGGGTCGCCGAGCAACTGACCTTCGCCGCCCAGCGGCAGGGGCTCGACGTGCGCATCTTCCGGCCCTCGCTGATCGCACCGACCGGCGCGGGCTTCGGCAGCCAGGACGACATCCTGGTGCGCACCGTGGCGTTCATGATCGAGCACGGCGTCGCCGCCGACGCGCTCAACCAGCTCAGCCTGCTGCCCGCGGACCTGATCGCCGACCACATCGTCGCGCTGATGGACCTACCGGCCGACGCGGGCACGGTGTTCAACATGACGGCCGACGACTACTACAACCTGACCGACCTCACCCGGATCCTGTCCGAGCGCTACGGCTACCGCTTCGACTATCACGACATCGGATCGTTCGCGGCCGAGATGAACCGTCGGTGCACGACCCGGGACCCGATCTACCCGCTGGTCGACTTCCTCACCCGCTCGGCGGACAAGATCGCGGCGATGCGGGACAAGCGCTACGGCAACTCCCAATACCGACGCGCGCGCGAGCTGGCGGCGGTCCGCCTGCGTGAGCCGGCGTTGACCGAGACGGTCGACAATCTCGTCCGGTTCTTGCGCAGTGAGCGCCTGATCACCGAGGCTGAGGCCGAGGAGCAACGCAGCGCCTGACCCGCGCGACAACCAAGCAAGGGGGTCACCATGTTCACCGTCGACGACCAGGCGACGGGGCCGCATGACGCCTCGCTCGACCACGAGCGGATCGTCCTGCAGGCGCGTGACGTCGACTTCGACTGGGCGGAGCTGCCGTTCTACTACGTGCCCAACGAGCCCTTCACCACCCACTTCTGCAACGTCTTGCACCTGCTGCTGCCCGCCGGCGAGGAGTTCATCGTCGACGCGTTCAAGAACGCGCTGCCGCTGATAAAAGACGATCAGCTGCGGCTGGACGTGCAGGGGTTCATCAGCCAGGAGGCCATGCACTCCCAGGCCCATTCCGGGGTGCTGGACCACTTCGCGGCCAAGGGCATCGACGTCACCCCCTTCACCGACCAGATGGCCTGGCTGTTCGGCAAGCTCATCGGGGACCGGCCCGGGTGGGGTTGGCGGCGACGGCAGAGCTGGCTGCTCGAGCGGGTGTCGATGGTGGCGGCCCTCGAGCACTACACGGCCATCCTCGGCGAGTGGATCCTCGACACCCCGCAACACGACGCCTTCGGCACCGACCCGGTGATGCTGGACCTGCTGCGCTGGCATGGCGCGGAAGAGGTCGAACACAAGGCGGTCGCGTTCGACACCATGAAGCATCTGCGTGCCGGGTACTGGCGGCAGGTGCGCACCCAGCTGCTGGTGACGCCGGCGCTGCTGTGGTTGTTCGTCCGCGGCGTGCGGTTCATGTACTCGGTCGACCCGCACTTGCCGCCCGGCACCAAACCGCGCTGGCGCGACTACTTCAGCGCGGCGCGCCGCGGCCTGGTGCCCGGGCCGTTCCAGTTCCTGCGGGTCATCGCCGCCTACTACACGCCGAGTTTCCACCCGTCCAAACTGGGCGGGGTGGGCCGCGCGGTCGACTACCTGGCCCGCTCGCCGGCGGCGCGTGCGGCGCACTGAGATTCCGGACATGCCAGAGATGACTCACTCCAGCACCGTGATCGCCTCCGACGGCGTATCCCTCGCCGTACACGCCTACGCGGACATCGACCGCCGGCGCCCCACCGTTCTGGCGATTCACGGCTACCCCGACAACCATCACGTGTGGGACGGCGTCGCCGGCGCACTGAGCGGCCGCTTCAACGTCGTGGCCTACGACGTGCGCGGGACCGGTGCATCGTCGAAGCCGGCGAGGCGCTCGGGATACCGCCTGCCCCAACTGGTTTCGGATATCGGCGCGGTGATCGACAGCCTCGGCGCGGGCCGGGTGCACCTGGTGGCCCACGACTGGGGTTCCATCCAGGCCTGGGCGGCCGTCACCGACGACGCGGTGATGTCCAAGGTCGCGTCGTTCACGTCGATCTCGGGCCCGCACCTGAATTACGCGGGCAGGTTCCTGCGGTCCCCGCGCACGCCCCGCGGGGTGTTCGACGTGCTCAAGCAGGCCCTGGCGTCGTCCTACATCTGGTTCTTCCTCTGCCCCGGTGTGCCGGAGCTGGCGATCTGGTCGCGGGCCAGCGTGGCCGTCTTCGCCGCGGTGGAACTCATCGGCCGCCCACGCGGCGCCGGCCGGGCGCGCGCGGCGACCGCCCGGTCGACCCGCGACTACGTCAACGGGCTCAACCTGTATCGCGCCAACATGCCGGGACCGTTCCTGGCCCCGGGAAGGGAGTTGCCGCAGACGGCCGTGCCGGTGCAGGTGCTGGTGGCGCGCAGAGATTATTTCGTCTCGCCGCCGCTGCAGCGGTTCACCGGTGCGATACCGCCGAACGGCAGGGTCGTCGACATCGAAGGTGGGCACTGGGTGGTGTCCTCCCATCCCGAGGTCATCGCCGAGCTCACGGCCGAATGGGTCAACCAGGTCGCCGGCACGGACATTCGACAGGCCTAGGACACTCGCTGTGGCACATGCGATTTGGAGTAGCAGACCGGCTGACCTGTACGGCCGCCGCAAGCGCGATCGCCTCTACACGGCGTTGTGGGGAGTGGGCACCTTGTTCGGCGGTTTCGCGTCCGCGTCGCGGTGGAGTCCGTCGCGGGTCGTGCCGGTGCAACGGAGCAACACCGCAGTGGTCACCAGGCGAGAACTCGTCGCTCCCGACGTGGTCGCGTTGACGCTCGCCGACGCGGAAGGCGGATTGCTGCCGACGTGGACTCCCGGTGCGCACATCGACATCCGGCTGGCTTCGGGCCGTCGCCGCCAGTACTCGCTGTGCGGCCCGCCCGGGCGGCGTACCGACTACCGCATCGCCGTGCGCCGGATCGCCGACGGTGGCGGCGGCTCGATCGAAATGCACGACGCCTTCGACGTGGGGAGCACGGTCGAATTCGAAGGCCCCCGCAACGCGTTCTATCTCGTCACCGACGAGCGAGAGGTGTTGTTCGTGATCGGCGGCATCGGCGTGACACCGATCCTGCCCATGATCTCACTCGCCCAGCAGCGCGGAATCGACTGGCGCGCAGTGTATGCCGGGCGCAGCCGGGAGTACATGCCGCTGCTCGACGAGGTGCTGGCGGTGGCGCCCGAGCGGGTGACCGTCTGGGCCGATGACGAGCGTGGCCGCATCGCCACCGTCGAGGAACTGCTCGCCGACGCCGGGCCGGCGACGGCCGTCTACGTGTGCGGCCCGGCCGCCATGCTCGAAGCGGTGCGCACGGCGCGCGATCAACACGCCGACGCTCCGCTGCACTACGAACGGTTCGGGCCGCCGCCCGTCGTCGGCGGCACCCCCTTCGAGCTGGAACTCGCCCGTTCGCGGCGCGTGCTCAGCGTGCCGGCGAACCGCTCGGCGCTTGACGTCATGCTCGACGGCGACCCGACCACCGCGTACTCGTGCCAGCAAGGCTTCTGTGGCACGTGCAAGGTGAGAGTGCTTGCCGGACAGGTCGATCGGCGCGGCCGCGCCGGCGAGGGCGAGGGCGAAATGCTGGTCTGCGTCTCGCGCGCCCAAGGCGACCGCCTGGTAATCGACGCCTAGCAACGAGAAGCGGCAGCGGCCGGGCCTAAACGCCGTGTTCGCCGTGGTGCGCGGGGTAGGCGTGGACGAGCGCGCCGTTGAGCCTTGGCACGGCGTGCGTCAGTTCGTGTTCGGCGTCATGGGCGATACGGTGGGCGTCCTCGAGGCTGGTGCCGGGATCGATGTCGAGTTCGGCGTCGGCGTGCAGTTGGTGCCCGATCCAGCGCATCCGGATGCTTCGCACGCTGCGGACGCCGGGCCGGGCGGCAAGGCATGCTTCGGCGGTGTCGACGAGCTTGGGGTCCACCGCGTCCATCAGCCGGCGGAAGATCTCGCGCACGGCGCGGAAGAGCACCGCGACAATCGCCACCGTGATGATCATGCCCACGACCGGGTCAGCGACCGGGTAGCCCAGAGCAACGCCGATCGCCCCGAAAAGCACTGCCAGCGAGGTGAATCCGTCGGTGCGGGCGTGTAGGCCGTCGGCGATGAGGGCGGCCGAGCCGATTCGGCGGCCGACCCGGATGCGGTAGGTTGCGACGCCCTCGTTGCCGAGGAAGCCGATCACGCCGGCGGCGGCGACCCAGCCGACGTGCTCGACGGCGACGGGGTGGATGAGCCGCAGCACGGCTTCGTAGCCGGCGATGATCGCCGACAGCGCGATCATGCCGATGACGAACAAACCGGCGATGTCTTCGGCGCGCCCATAGCCGTAGGTGTATCGCCGGTTTGCCGCGCGCCGTCCCAGCGAGAACGCGATCCACAGCGGGACCGCGGTGAGCGCGTCCGAAAAGTTGTGGATGGTGTCGGCGGCCAGCGCGATCGACCCGGAGATGACGGCGATCACCACCTGTATGGCGGCGGTGGCGGCCAGGCCGAACAGGCTGACCTTGACCGCCCGGATGCCGATGGCGCTGGATTCCAGGGCGGTGTCGACGCTGTCGGCGGCGTCGTGGCTGTGCGGCACGAACAGTTGCGTCACGATGCCGCGAAGTCCGTGGGCATGGTCGTGGCCGGGCCCATGGTGGTGGTCGTGGTCGTGCCCGCCGGGGGTGCTCATCCGGGCACTGGCAGCTTACCTGCATGCATACGCAGATAATAAATCACTCAGCTCGCGCCCGACAACCTGACGGTGATCTCGGCACCGCCTTCCGCGTGATTCTCGGCGGTGACCGTGCCATGGTTGCGCCGCGTGAGGGCGTCGACGATGGCCAATCCGAGGCCGGTGCCGCCGGCGGTCCGCGCGTTGTCTGCGCGGGTGAATCGGTTGAAAGCGTGGGGGAGGAAATCGGGCGGAAATCCCGGACCGTGGTCGCCGACGTGGATCTCGACGCCGTCGGCGGTCGCCTGGGCGCGGACGGTGATCGGCGGGGCTCCGTGCTGGGCGGCGTTGTCGATGAGGTTGCCGACGATCCGGTCCAGGTCGTCTGGCTGGACGCGGACATGTTGGCCTGCGGGGCAGTCAATCTCAAGCTGGGCGCCTAGGCTGTGGCGGTATCGCTCGCCGATGCCGGCCAGGCTCCCACCGAGGTCAATGGTCGGCGGGTCGGCCCGTCTGCCGGTGTCTGCGACCGCGAGCAGGTCGCGCGCCAATCGGGACAGCCGAGTGGTTTCGTGCAGGGCCGAGTGCATTGCGGCGACCAATTCGGGATTGCTTCGTGGGCGCCGTAGTGCGAGTTCGAGTTCGGTCGTCAGCAGGCTCAGCGGGGTGCGCAGTTCGTGGCCCGCATCGGTGACGAATTGACGTTCCCGCTCCAAGGCGACCTGCAGCCGCTGCAGGAGCTCATTGAAAGTCGTTCCCAGGTCTCGGATCTCATCACGGGCCGGCGGGACGGGCAGTCGGGCGTCCGCGTCGGTCGCGCTGATGCCTGCGGCACGGACGCGCATGCGTTCGACCGGTCGAAGGGCGGCCGCTGCCAGCAGGTAGGCGCCGACGGCGGTGGCCAACAGAAGGAGCGGGAAACTGACGGCGAGCTCGTTGCGCAGATCCGCGACCGCGGCGTCCCGGTCGGCCAGGCTTTGGGCCGCGACGACGACGCGTCCACCGGCCGCCGGGCCCGCGGCCAGCCGCACCGGTCCCTGCAGGTTGCCGAGCCGCGGCTGATCGGTTACCAGTTTCCCTCGCTGGGCGGTCCCCAACTGGGAGGGTGACAGCGCGGTCTGCCCGCCCAGATTGGAGGTCGCGGCGAGCACGTGGCCCCCGGGGGCGACGATCTGCTGTGCGGTGTCGGGATCGCCTCCGGCCAGCAACGGATCGTCATCCGCTGCGATCGGGCGGAGGTTGGCCAGCTGAGTGGACAGGGACTCGGTGATCGCCGCGTCGAGCGATTCTTTGGTGTGGGCAACGGTGAGGGTCGCCACGACCAACAGCACCAGCCCCGTCGCGGCGGTGAAGGCGGCGGTGAGCCTGATCCGAATCGGCCAGCGTCGAATCATCTGCCCGTTTTCTCGGGCACACCGCCGTCGGTGCGCATTCGGTAGCCGATCCCGCGGACGGTTTCGATGGAGCGCAGCCCGAACGGCCGGTCAATCTTGTCGCGTAGCGCGCGGATGTGGACGTCGATGACATTGGAACGTGATTCGTAGGCGAAGTCCCAGCAGTGCTCCATCAACAGGTCTCGGCTAAGTACCGCGCCGGGCCGACGCAGCAGCAGCTGCAGTAATCCGAATTCCTTGGTGGTCAAGGAAATCTCAACTTCGCCGCGCCAGCATCGGTGGCTGGCGGGGTCGGCACGCAGCGATCCGGCGGTCAATACCGTTGGTCGTGGCGTGGGCCCGCGGCGGATGAGTGATCGCAGCCGGGCAAAGAGTTCGTCGAGGTGAAACGGTTTGGTGAGGTAGTCGTCGGCGCCGCCGTCAAGACCGGCGACCCGGTCTGTGACCGCCCCGCGGGCGGTGAGCATCAGCACCGGTACCCACTTCTGCCGATTGCGCCATTTCCGGCAGATATCGAAGCCGGACATGCCTGGCAGCATCACATCCAGCACCACCGCGTCGTAGTCATAGGCCATCGCGGCCTGGTAGCCGCTGGGGCCGTCGGCGGCGATGTCGACGGCGTAGCCGTCTTCGATCAGACCGCGGCGCAGCAGGTCGGCCATCTTGGGCTCGTCTTCGACCACCAGCACTCGCACCGTTGCCACCACCCTCTCTGCACTCGGAGGTGCCACCAGGCCCACACCCATCATCGTCTCTAGTTGAGGTAAAGCAGGTGTAGTTGGCGTTGATGAAGCTGCGATGAGGAAAGCGGCGCTGGACGCGACATCGATCGGGCCGGCCACCCCGGCGCCGACGGTGCAGCCGCCGGTCGACATCGATGTCGCCGGAGTCCAACAAGCGTTGGGCCGCAAGGGGACCGCCGACGGCGGCTTGTTCAAGTGCAGCATCCCCCGCAAGGACACCATCGTCGAGGACGGGCGCATCCTTCCGCCGGCGTCACTCAACTTGACGACCGTCGTCAATTTCCAACCCGTCGGCGGCGGTCGCGCAGCGATCAACGGGGGACTTCAGATCGTCGAATTGCAGAACCACGGACTCACCGAGCAACCCAGGCTGTTCTATATGCACTATTGGGGCGTCGATGACGCGGTCACCCTGGCGAAGGCGTTGCGCCCGGCGCTCGACGCCACCAATCTGCGGGCGGCGTAGAGCCGGCCCAAGCCACGAGGTTTGACTTACGCGATCGGTTGATCACCATGGCTGGTGCTCGGCGACAACGTCATTCGTCCTCCCGGTCAGTCATTATCCGGGGCTTCAGTCCCTACGAAGTGGAAGCCCTGGTCTAGGTGAACTTCGACCTGAGTGCCGTCGGGTTTGGTGACGACTACCCCGTAATACGCGGCGCCCTCGTTGGTTTCCTTTTCGACCTTCCCGGCTTTGCCCGGAATGGCTTGCACCGCCGCGGCGCGGGCCTGATCGGCGGGCGGCCCGGTGATCTCCTGGTCGTCGGCGGCGGCGACGCCGACGCCAATGGCCGCTAGGACGGTGGCACTGGCCACGCCGATGCCGATTTTCGTTCTGGCCCTCATCGATTTCGTCCCTTCTCGTCTTGACCTGATCATGGAAGCGACGCTAGCGCCGGCACATGAAGCCAGGATGAATGTGCTCGAAGTCGTTTGCCCGCAGGCACGTCTTCGTGCTGAGTCGGGCATGCAGGCTTTGAACTTGGCGACGCAATGACCGCCGAGGTGGAGGATTCGGACCTGCGAGCGGCGGCATCGCCTCGATGGTGATCGCCATGGCCCGTTGCCCGCTCGGTCCGTTGGGTTGCGGGCGTCGCGCTCAGCTGGGCCGACGGTTCAACGGCGCAGGTACGCCCCGACAAGGAATCTATTCATCCGGAACCTTGCCGGCCGGTCGTTACGAGGACGATGATCGTGACTGACGGCTAAGGAGGCTCTGTCATGATGCTCAATAGATTCGCCGCCTGGACCGGGTGGTTTGCCACACTCCTTGCGTTCGCGGCGCTGCCGATGGCCCTCTTCGCGGCGGGCACCGGCCACCCGGGTTGGGCGATGGTGGCGGCCGCCGCCCTGCTGTCCTGCGTCGGCGTCGGGGCCGGCGTGGTCGGGGCGGTCGTGCATTACGACCACCGGCATCACCGAAGCACGCCTCACCTCTTCTAGCGACGAGACGCCTCGAGGCCGGCCGAGAGCCCGGCGCGGTCGGCCTAGCAGTTGATATGGGGAATGCAACCCGTGTCGCCTCCGGGGCCGTTGAAGCCCCTCGTGGGCTGACTGGCCGCGGGTGCTCCGGGACCGGCAGTGGTCGGGGGCGCCGGTGCAACGGTGGACGTCGGGGTTGCAATCGATGTGGTTGTGGTGCTGGGTGATTCGCTGCCGAAGGCTGCCGCCAGGGTCAGCACTGCCGCACCGCTGGACAGCGCGATCGCCGTCATCGCTCGAGATTTCATCACAGTCTCCGCTCTCGATTTGTGCGTATCACCCATTTGACGTCGTTATACCCCTACGGGGTAGGGCCATAGGTCCTCTGCGTTGCCGGGCGGCCTCGCGTCAGGGTCGGGCAGGTGATGAGTCGCCTCGATGGGCCTGCAGTCGAGAGAGGCCGTCGCGGATTCCCCCGGCGATCTGACCGGTGACGTCAGGACCGAGGCCCGGTGGTTGCTGGCAATAGCAGCTCAGATTGCCGAATGGGTTCGGGTCGGCACTGGCCCCCGGCGCGAGGTCAATGCCCAAGCCGAGGGCGATGGTTGCACTGGCGCAGAGGATCGAAATCGCAGGGAAATTAATCACTATGGCCTGGGGCTGGCATCGATGACGGTCTGCCTAGGCAGGGTTGAGGCCTTTTCTTTGCAGGCGACTAGTCGTTACACGTGCACGCGGGGTGGCCGCAGGCGCAGCCGCCGGCCTGGGTGCAGGCGGAGTCGCCACAGGTGCATCCGGTGGATTTGCAGTGGCAGGTCTCTGTCTCGTTCATGCCCGGAACCATACCCCCGTAGGGTAACTATGGCAAGCGTGTTCAGGCCGTGCCGCGCGAGCACGTGCCCCGAATTGCGTGCCCTGACCTGTGCTTGTGCCAGCTGAGCATCCGGAAGCAGATCAGTGGCTTGCGATGTCGTGGGAAGGGGTCTTTGAATTCCCGAGTGCCCTCACCGTCCGCAACGCGCCCGCGGCAAGCAGGGTCTGCTGGGAACCGCGAAGCTCCGCCGCGAGGTCGTGCTCTAACGCCGGAACCTCCACCCCTCGGCGGCGCAGCTGCCGGTCCAGCGCGGCGATGAACAGGCCCTCGCCCTTGCGGCGGCACCCGAGCACGGCGCGCTCGTTCATGACGTCGCGGGTGAGGGCGGCGGCCGGGCAGGATGCGACCACCTCGAGCGATGCCCGCATGTCCAAGGTCGTGGTGACCCCACACGATGGCGAGGCGCCGATTCCGACCATGCCCGCGACGGTGATCCCGGACCGCTCGTAGTCGGCGACGTCGCGCGCGACCCGCCGCGCCAGCCGCCGGTAGACCAGGCGGGTCCAGGCGACGAATCCGCGCAGCAACGGACCGCGCAGCGGGTACAGCAGTCCGCCCTTGGAGTGGTACAGGTGCAGGCTGTGCGGCTTGAGGGTCCCGCCCCAGGCCAGCCGCTCCGGGCACGGCAGCTGGTGAATGCCGTAACCCTCGCTGATGAGCTCCTCGACCGACTCCGACACCGCACCCGGTCGGGTGGCGCCGCCGGCGTAACGCGTGTTCTCGTTCAGCAGACAGTGCGACACGAGGACAATCCGCCGACCGCGCTCATCGCGCAGCTGGTCGAGCAGCAGCTGCGCTTGGGACGGTGTCCGTCTACGGCGCATGGTCGACACGTTATCTCGGCTCGTCCGGTGCGGAGCAGTTTCGGCCGCCACCCGCCCTGATCGATCGGCGGAGGTGAGCCGCCCGGGCGAAAACAGCGCCGCCAGGCGATGCAAACACAGGACTTCCGCCCCTTGGCCTGACGCGGCACCGAAAACTACCGTCGGCGTTACAGCGAGACGATCGACACATCGACTGCGAGGTTCACCATGTATCAGGCGAAGTGGTTCCAGGTTGTGGTCTGCACTGCCGCGCTGCTGGTGACCGCATGCTCGAGTCACCCGGCGCCACCGGCATCGTCATCCCCCTCCCCCCTGGCCGATTCCACCCGATCAAATGCGTTGTCAGCCATGCACGGTGAGGCGCTCGCCCATGCGAAGTATCTGGCTTATGCGACTCAGGCGCAGCAGGCCGGGCGGGCGCAGGCCGCGCAGGACTTCACCAACGCCGCCCAGACCGAGCACATGGATCACTTTGCCCGCGAGGCCGATCTGGTCGGGCTGGGCAGCGACATCGCGGCCAACCTGCGCGACGCGATCAACGGCGAGACCACCGAGACCAACTCCATGTATCCGGGCTTCGCCAAGCAGGCCACCGCTGACAACGATCCGGCCGCGGCATCCGCCTTCAGCGAGATCGGCACCGACGAGGCAGCCCACCTCAAGGACTTCCAGGCCGCACTGAACGCGGTGAGCAACCCTGGCGGTGGCGCGTCGGTTCCGGCCGGCGCAACGCCGGCACCGGCGGCCATCACGGCCGGGCCCGCGCGGTCGTCCGGGGCCACGCTGGCGAACCTGCGGACAGCGATGCAGGGCGAGGCGTTCGCCTACGCGAAATACATGCGCTACGCCGATCAGGCACGACGAGACGGTAACCCGGCGGTGGCGCAACTCTTTACCAACGCCGCCAACTTTGAGTTGAACGAGCATTTCGCGATGCTGGCCACGTTGGCCGGGTTGGTGGCCACCGACACCAACGCAAACCTGCAAGACGCGATCAACGGTGAGCAGCACGAGGCCGATGTCATGTATCCCGACTATGCCCGCCAAGCCGATCAGGCGGGAAACCCTCAGGCCGCCAACCTGTTCCGGGAAATCGCCGGCGACGAGAAGATCCACCAGCAGACCTTTCAGAAGGCGCTGACTGCGTCATGACCCTGGCGGAGGCAGGAACCGGCGCGGCCCTGTCCGGGCTAACAGCCCAGGAGGCCGCGCGTCGGCTCGCCGCCGACGGACCAAATGAGCTCGCGGCCCAGATGCGGCGGAACCTGCTGCAGGAAGCCTGGGATGTCGTACGCCAGCCCATGCTGCTCCTGCTCCTCGGCGCCGGCCTGGTGAACTTCCTGGTGGCCGAGCCGCTGGACGGCATCATGCTGTTGGGTTTCGTCGTCGTGGTCATCACGATTTCGATCTATCAGGAGCACAGAACTGAACGGGCGCTGGCCGCGCTGCGTGACCTGTCGTCGCCCCGGGCGCTCGTCGTACGGGACGGGACGCAGGTACGCATTGCCGGCCGCGACGTTGTGCGCGGCGATGTGGTCCTTCTCGCCGAGGGGGACCGGGTCCCCGCTGACGCCGTCCTTCTTGAATGCGCGAACTTTTCGGTTGACGAGGCAGCGCTGACGGGCGAATCCGTGCCGGTGCGGAAGGCGTCGATCGAGCCGCCGGCGATGTCGGCGGCCATGGGCCGACCCGGTGGGGACGCGACGCCGTGGGTCTTTTCGGGAACCCTGGTGGTCAAGGGCCACGGCGTTGCGGTGGTCAGGGAAACCGGCGCAGGCACCGAGCTGGGAAAGATCGGAACGGCGCTGCGCACGATAGAGCCGGAGCGCACTGCGCTGCAACGGGAAATCGACCGCCTCGTAGGAATTCTCGCCGTTTTCGGTCTTGCCGTCGCGGTCGTCGTCGTGATTGTTTACGGGCTGACACGAGGCAATTGGCTTACGGGTGTGCTCGCGGGCATCGCGACCGCGATGGCGCTGCTGCCGGAGGAGTTTCCGGTGGTTCTGACGGTGTTTCTGGCGCTGGGCGCCTGGCGAATGTCGCGTAAGCAGGTCCTCACTCGGCGTCCCCCGGTGATCGAAACGCTGGGATCGGCGACGGTCCTGTGCGTCGACAAAACGGGCACCCTGACGCTGAACCGAATGACCGTGTGCCAGCTCATCGTTGACGGGCATGCTCATACCCTCGGCGAGGACCCGCTACCCGAGGCGTTTCACACCATCGCGGAGTTTGCCGTGCTGGCCTCGCCCGTTGATCCGTTCGATCCGATGGACAAAGCGTTCAGGGAACTTGGCGAGAAGTACCTGTCCGGAACCGAACACGTCCACGCCGCGTGGGAACTGGTGCGCGAATATCCGCTCTCGGAAAGGTTGTTGGCGCTGTCGCACGTCTGGCGCTCGCCCGACGGCGGCAAGTTCGTCATCGCCGCCAAGGGCGCACCCGAGGCGATCGCTGACCTGTGCCACTTCACCGCCGACCAGCTCGCCGCACTGACCGCCGATGTGGAGCGCGCCACCGCCGGCGGCCAACGGGTCCTCGCGGTGGCGTGCGCCCGCTTCGACGACCACACCGCATTGCCGGCCGAGCAGCACGACTTCGAATTCGCATTCCTCGGGCTGGCTGGTCTTAATGACCCGGTGCGCCCGGGCGTGGCCGGTGCGGTCGCTGAATGCCGGCGCGCCGGCGTCCGCACGATCATGATCACCGGCGACTATCCCGGCACCGCACTGGCGATCGCCCGCGACATCGGCTTAGACCATGCCGCCGGCTGCATCACCGGCCGGGATCTCGAAGTGATGTCGGATGATGAGCTGGCTCGCCGCATCCGATCCGTCAGTGTTTTCGCCCGAATGGTGCCAGAGCAGAAGCTCCAACTCGTCCGCGCCCTGCAAGCCAACGGTGAAGTGGTCGGAATGACCGGTGACGGCGTCAATGACGCTCCGGCGTTGCGCGCGGCCAACATCGGCATCGCAATGGGGGCGCATGGCACCGACGTCGCCCGCGAGTCCGCTGGGCTCGTCATCACCGACGACGACTTCACGTCGATCGTTGGTGGAGTGCGGCAGGGCCGCGGCATCTTCGACAATTTGCGGAAAGCGATGGCCTATGTGATCGCCGTGCACATCCCGATCGTTGGCATGTCGCTCATCCCGGTTTTCGTCGCCGGCTGGCCCCTCGTGCTGCTGCCCGTCCAGATCGCATTCCTCGAACTCATCATCGATCCTGCGTGCTCGGTGGTGTTCGAAGCCGAGGAGACCGACCCTAAGATCATGGAATCGTCGCCGCGCGGGCCGAACGAGCGGATGTTCGGTGCACGCGTATTGACAATTGCCGCTCTGCAAGGGCTTTCGGTGCTCGCCGCTACCCTCGGCGTTTTCCTGTGGGCAGCGCTCAACGATCGCCCCGACAATGTCGTCCGCTCGGTGACGTTCGTCGCGCTCGTCGTCGGCAATCTCGCGTTGATTCTGGTGAATCGGTCATGGCGGCTTCCGATCTGGCGAACGTTCCGGGAGCGGCGCAACCGCGCCCTGAAGTGGATACTCGCCGCGGCGGCTTCGCTGCTCGTCATGGTGCTGGTGGTTCCCGGACTGCGCCGCGCCTTCAACTTCGGCCCGATCACACCGCGGGACTGGATCATCGCCGTCGCGGCCGGCGTCATCGGGGTCGCGTGGTTCGAGATCTACAAGACCGCCGCAGCGCGGCGCTAGCACCCGGTGGCAGCGACCGTGCCCAGAGTTGTGCCCAACCCCGGCTATTCGATTGCCGGTCAGACGGTGATCGTCCACCGCTTACGCCGGCGGCATCGGCATCTGCATGGACGTTCATGAGGGGCCAAAGTCATCGACGTCTTTTTCGAGGCTGACGGGTTCAGGACCACGGGCCGGGGAAGTGGCCGTCCTGGTCCTGCACCATCACGATGTCCTTGCACTCCCCGTTGAGGGCCGCGGCATTCTCACCGCGACACACCAGGGTCCAGCCCGAGATCCGCGCGAAGGGCCGGACGGACCAGGTGGTCGCGATCGGATCGGTGCCCGGCAGGGCGAGGACGGCGAACGTGTTGCCGACGTTGGTGATGTAGAGGTGGTCCTCGAAGAACGCCAATTTGGCGATCGGCATCTTCTTCGCGTCCTCGCGCGCCTTCAGCAAGTCCCACTGCTGGGTGCGCAGGTTCCACACCCCGAACCCGAACTGCGAAGTATCCGAATTGCGGCCGTCGATGAAGAGCTTCCCGTCCGACAACGTGGCGGAGAGCCCGCCGCCCGAAACCTTTTCGGAATCACCGACTTTGATGACGGATTTGGCGTTCAGGTCGTAGAACATCGTCGAGACCACCGGGGGATTGTAGGAATCCCAGTGCGTCATCTTCACCAGTTTGTCTGGGCCGTCGGATAACTCGCCGTCGACCGTCCAGATGTCGTTGTCCTGATAGATCGCTTCCCCGCTTGGCCGGCGCAGCTCGGCACCGGACGTCTTGGCGGCGTCGGTGTTGCGCTGGAACGACAGCACGTCCTGCCACGCGTGACCCGGCTGCGGGTCGTCCCACATCGGCGAAAGATCGGAACCGGAAAGGATCACGGTCCTCGGCGCCGAGGTGGCGCTGTGCCCGTCGGTAAAGGCGTTCACCCACGCGACACCCGACGCGGTCGCCGCCAGGCTCCAGTCGTCGGGTGGGGTCAACTTCAGGTCGGGGTTGGGCGGCTGCAGCTCTTTGGTCACCAACGGGTGGTTGGTCTTGAGGTCAAAGGCGTATGCGGTGGCCTTGGCGACCTCGGGGTCCGGGCCGTGCGCCGGCTTGACGGTCGTGGTCAGATAGACGACCTTCATGTCGTCGGCCGTCCCGGTCAGCGCGCAGATGCCCCCGGTCAGATTCTCGCCGGCGGGGACCGTAGGGACCCCGGGCGCCACGTATTGCCCGGTTTTCGTATCGAATACTTTGGGCCGGATGCCCTCGAGCGCGGATTTGCCCGGCGAGAATTTCTCGGGACAACCGAAGTACGCCGTCGCGCCGTAGGTTTTCCAGTCCTTCTCCAGCGGACCGGTCACCGGAGGCGGCTGGGGAGCCGACCGGGCGGTCGTTTTACCGGCAGAAGTCGAGGTGGTCGGGACCGCCGCGGGCGGCGACGCGGTTTCCGAGCAGGAAACGACCGCCAGGCAGACAACGGACGTGACCAGGGCAAGCCCCCATTTGGGCACAGTTTGCCCCGTAAACGCCCGCATCAAAAAACCCCCGTTAAGTTCGTGTAACCAACGAGCGTAAAGCGGGCCGGGACCCACCGCGACTTGTGTCAGGCGGTCTTCGTCACACCCGGCCGCGGACCTGCTACCGGTCGAACTCGATGGGCAGGCTCTTGGGGCCGCTCAGGCTCACCATCGGTTTCCACGGAACCGGCCCGGCGGTGCGCGGGTTGAGCAGGCGCCTCGCGATGACGTTCAGCGCTTCGGCGATCTCGCGGCGGGCCAGGTTGGCCCCCAGGCAGTAGTGCACGCCGCCGCCGAAGGTCAAGATGGGCGGCGCGCCCGCACGCGTGATGTCGACGCGGTCGGGGTCGTCGTACACCGCCGGGTCGCGGTTGGCCGCGGCGGTGTTCACCAGGACCATCGTGCCGGCGGGAAAGAGGTAGCCGTCCAGCTCGGCGTCCTCGATCACCAGCCGCAGGGTTCCGCACGCGATCGGCGAGTGGCGCATCGTCTCCTCGACGGCGGGCATCGCCAGTTCGGGGTGCGCCTTGAGCAGGTCCCACTGCTCCGGGTGCTCGCAGAGGATGTGCACCGAGGCGGCCACCTGGTTTCGGGTGGTGTCCGTCCCCGCCAGGAGCAGGCCGCCTGCGAGCATCCGCAATTCGGCCGTGTTCAGGCGATCGCCGTCGTCCTCGGCGCGGATCAGGTCGGAAAGCAGGTCATCGGTCAGGCTGTGCCGCCGCCGCGCCACCATCTCGTCGACGTAGTCGTCGAGCTGCCGCCAGGCCTCCATGACGACGGGCTCGACCTGCCGGAGGTCGACGCTGAAGCTGAAGGCCTTGAAGACGTCGTCCGCCCACAGGGAGAACTGTTGCCAATCCTCGGGGGGAGCGCCGAGCAACGCGCAGATGATCGGGACGGGATAGGGGCGCGCGAGATCGGTGACGACGTCGCAGCGGCCCGCGTCGACGACCCCGTCGACCAGCTCGTTCATCACCTTGGCCATGGTGTCGTGCAGCCTCAGGGTCGCGCGCGGCGTGAACGCCTTCGAGGTCAGGCTGCGCAGCCGATGGTGCGCGTCGCCTTCCAGGCACAGCAGGCTGTTGACCACCTTGTCCCACAACGGACCCGACGTGAGGCCCTGGGCGAGCAGATTGATCCCGGGCGGGATGTGGAATCGGCCGTCGCGCAGCACGGAGCGGACGAGCTGGTAGGACAGGACTTCGGGGCCGTGCGGTCCGATGGCGACAGGGGCATGCCGTTGCGCCGCCTGAATGCGGGGGTAGACCTCGGCGGGGGTTTCCTCGGGGCCGTACGTGAGCGTCGGCAGATCGGCATCGAAAACGCTTGTGGCAGCGGTACCGACGGTCATGACGGTCTCCTCGGCGTTGCGCGAATAGTTCGCGACAACTTGCACACAATGTATGGCCGCGCCCGTTGGCTGTCAACGACGTCGCGCGTGGTTGCGGTCGTTCGACGCGGCCGGCCATACAAAAAGCATCGACCGTGTGGCCACCCGCGCGGTGGCTAGCGGCTCCTCATGGCGCGGGTCAACTGGCCGCCGAGCAGCACCACCGCGAACACGCCACCGGAGATCCCCGAAATAAGCAGTGGCAGTTGACCTTTCGAGCCCCATAGCAAGCCCGCCCACAACCCCGCGACCAGGACGGCAAAACCGATCGCGCCCTGGAACACGCCCTGCGCACTGGCCTGGTGTTCCTGATCGACGAGCCCGGAAATCCACGCCTTGCCGACGCCGTCGGTGCACCCGGTGAACAACCCATAGGCGCCGATCAGCAGCCAGGCGGTCACGACGTCGGTGGTCAGTCCCAGCCCGATGTAACCAACCGCGAAGAAGGTCAGTCCGAGGCCGAACAAGGCGGGGCGGCCGACGCGGTCGGCCAGCGATCCGGCCGGGTAGCTGGCCAGGGCATACACCGCGTTGTACCCGACGTACGCCAGGATCACCTCCGCCACCGAGAAGCCGATCTCGTTGAGCCGCAACAGCAACAGGGCGTCGGGGAAATTCACCACACTGAAGACCACCAGGAGTACGGTCACCCGCCAGTACGGCCGCGGCAACGAGCGCACGCCGGACCACATCGACGGCCGCTGCGCTCGCGGGGCACCACGGGCCCGCTCGCGCACCAGAAAGACGAGCGCCACGGACAGCACAGCGGGCACGATGGCGATATACAGCAGCGGGGCGATTCGGTGGTCCAGCAGCTCATAGCCGACCAATCCGAGCAACGGACCGGCGACGGCCCCCAGGGTGTCCATCGCGCGGTGGAAGCCGAAAACCCGCCCGCGCAGCGCTTCGTCCACGTCGTCGACGAGCAGTGCGTCCCGCGGTGCGCCGCGAACCCCCTTGCCGAGCCGGTCGACGACGCGACCCGCCAGCACACCGGGCCAGGCCGCCGCCACCGCGATGATGACCTTCCCGAGCGCGGCCATCCCGTAGCCGCCGGCGATCAACGGGCGGCGCTGGAACCTGTCGGCGAGCGGGCCCGCGGCGAGTTTCGTCAGCGACGCCGCACCCTCGGCGGCGCCCTCGACGGCTCCCACCACCGACGGGGGCGCGCCCAACACGGCCGTCAGGTAGATCGGCAACAGCGGATACAGCAGCTCACTGGCGGTGTCCTGCAGGAACGAGACCCCGGAGAGCACCCGAACGTTGCGGGTGAGCCAGCGGGGGCCCGAGTCGGTTTCAGTCTTGGGCACGAGGCCGCACCATCCGGGTCGTCGACGTCTCGTCCAACTCGACCACATCGGAACGCGAACGCAGGAAATCGCTGAATGACCGGAATCCCAAGGACCTTTCGCTGAACGACGGGTCCATCCGCTTCATCTGTGCCTTCACCGCGGAGTTGTGCAGCCAGTCGACGTCGTCCTTCTCCAGGCCGATCTGCAGCGCGCGCGTCAGCAGCGCCGTGGCGGCGGCCTGCGGATCGGGCGGCTCCGGTTCCTCGGGCTGCGCCGTCTTGGCGCGCCCGGCAGGTCGCTTCGGACGCTTCGCCTCGTCGCCGGTGTCGGGGACCGCGGGCCCCGGTTCGAGAGCCGGCACGCCCGGCAGCGAGTCGTAGATGACGAACTCGTCGCAGGCCGCCGCCAGCGCCCGGCTCGACGCACCGGCCACCCCGATGCCCACCACGTACCGGCCCAGCCGCTTGCAACGCTGCGCCAGCGGGATGTAGTCGGAGTCGCCGGCCACGATCACCACGTGGGTGAGATCGGGCAGCCGGAACATGTCCTCGACCGCGTCGACGGCCAGCCGGATATCGGCGCCGTTCTTGCCGTAGGCCGCCGCGGGGAACAACTGCACCAGGTCCACCGCGCGGGCGACCAGCTGCCCGCGGTACCCGGCGTTGATATCGGCCGACCAGTCCGCGTAGGCGCGGGTGAGCACCAGGGTGCCGAACGACGACGCGAAGTCGAGGATCGCGCCGACGTCGACGGTGGCCCGATCCAGCCGCTCGGCGTACTGCTCGAGCCCCTTGGCCTTGTCCCGCTGGAACGAGCTGCGGCCATGTACCTGGTCATATCGTGAAATCACGATGTTGTCGAAGTCGAGGTAGACGGCCACGCGGGCCGCGACGGGTTCCGTCATGGGCTAAATCATCGCTGAGGCGTCCGGCACTGTGGCGGTCGGAAGCGTTTTCCGTCACGATTCGGCCCGCCGGGGCCCTAAACAGCAGCCAGATCGGGTACACCAGGGCAATGAACGAGTTGAAGTTCCTCGAGTTGCACGGCGATCGGGTCGCCTACCGCGACGAGGGCGACGGCGAGGTGCTGCTGCTCATCCACGGCATGGCGGGCAGTTCGGAGACGTGGCGGTCGGTGATCCCGCCGCTGTCGAAGAAATTCCGGGTCATCGCCCCGGACCTGCTCGGCCACGGCGAATCGGCGAAACCCCGCACCGACTACTCGCTGGGCGCCTTCGCGGTCTGGCTGCGCGACCTGCTCGACGAACTCGGCGTCAGCCAGGCCACCCTGGTGGGTCAATCCCTCGGCGGGGGCGTCGCGATGCAGTTCGTCTATCAGCACCCCGACTACGCCAAGCGGTTGATCCTGATCAGCAGCGGCGGCCTGGGCCCCGACGTGGGTTGGGTGCTGCGGCTGCTCTCGGCGCCCGGGGCGGAGCTGGTATTGCCGATCATCGCGCCCAAGCCCGTGCTGTCGGTCGGCAACAAGCTGAGGTCGTGGTTGAGGGGCGCGGGCATCCACTCGCCGCGCGGGGCCGAGATATGGAGCGCCTACTCGTCGCTGTCGGACGGCGAGACGCGCCAGTCGTTTCTTCGGACGCTGCGATCGGTGGTCGACTACCGCGGGCAGGCCGTCAGCGCGCTCACCAGGCTGCGGCTGCGCGAGGACCTCCCGGTGATGGCGATCTGGGGGGAGCGCGACGGCATCATTCCCGTCGATCACGCGTACGCCGCGCACGAGGCCCGCACCGACGCGAGGCTGGAAATCCTTCCCGACGTCGGCCACTTCGCACAGGTGGAGGCGCCGAACCAGGTGGTGGAGCTGATCGAGGATTTCATCGCGAACAGCGACCGCCACGAAACGGCGACCACCGAGCTGCGCCTGGAATCCGAGGCGTAGCTTCCTCGCGCAAGCCGGTCGTAAGATTGCGGCGATGCGCAAAGCCGCGCGTACGGCGCTTCCGCCGGGGCCCCGGCTGCCCCGGGCGATACAGGCCGCGGTCATGCTGCACCGGGGGTCGCACTTCGTCGCCGCCTGCCGGCGTCGTTACGGGAACGTGTTCACGCTGCGCGTCGCGGGCATGGGCACGCTGGTGTATCTGGCCGACCCGTCCGATATCAAGACGGTGTTCGCCGGCGACCCGCACGTCTTCCATGCCGGCGAAGCGAATTCGATGCTGAGCGGGTTGCTGGGCGACACCTCTCTTCTGGTGATCGACGAAGACGTCCACCGGGATCGACGCCGCCTGATGCTGCCGCCGTTCCATCGCGACGCCGTCGCGCGCCAAGCCGGGCTGATGGCCGAGATCGCCGCGGCGAACATCGCGGGGTGGCCGGTGGGCAGGAGCTTCGCGGCCGCGCCCAAGATGTCGGAGATCACCCTCGAGGTGATCCTGCGCACGGTCATCGGCGCCACCGACCCGGCGCGGCTCGCGGCCCTGCGGGCGATCATGCCGCGGCTGCTCAGCGTGGGCCCGTGGGCGACGCTGGCGCTGGCGAAGCCGGAGCTGCAGCGCTACCTCCCGTGGCGGGGGCTGCGCCGGCGCATGGCCGAAGCCGACCGTTTGCTCTACGCGGAGATCGCCGAGCGCCGCGCGGACCCCCACCTGGCCGAACGCACCGACGTGCTCGCCATGCTGGTCCGCGCCGACGACGGCGGCCGCGCGATGTCCGACCACGAGCTGCGCGATCAGCTGATGACGTTGCTGGTGGCCGGGCACGACACCACCGCGAACGGGTTGTCCTGGGCGCTCGAGCGGTTGACCCGCCACCCCGCCGTGCTGGCCAAGGCCGTCGCCGCAGCCGAGGCCGGCGCCGCGGGTGATCCGGCCGGGGACGAATATCTCGACGCGCTGGTGAAGGAGACGTTGCGGATCCGTCCGGTGGTGTTCGACGTGGGCCGGGTGCTCACCGAACCGGCCGACGTGGCCGGCTACCGGTTGCCCGCCGGGGTGATGGTGGCGCCGGGAATCGGGCTGGTGCACACCAGCGCCTCGGTGTACCCGGATCCGAACCGGTTCGATCCGGACCGCATGCTGGGCGCGACGCTGAGCCCGACGACCTGGTTCCCGTTCGGCGGCGGTAACCGTCGCTGTCTCGGCGCCGGCTTCGCGCTGGTCGAGATGCGGGTGGTGCTGCGCGAGATCCTGCGCCGGGCCGAACTCGAGACCACCGCCGCGGCCGGCGAACGGCAGAAGCTGAAATTCGTTGTGCTGGTGCCGCATCGCGGCGCCCGCATCCGGCTGAGGGCGATCAGGGACGTCCCCGCCGTGGCGGCGGCAACGCGGACGCCGGCCCGGTAGTCACCCGGCCACCGGGGATCGCGCGCCCCGGTAGTCGACCTGCCAGTGCTTGATGCCGTTGATGAACGACGACCGCAGCCGCTCGGGATTCGCCAGCGGAGTCAGGTCGGGCACGTGATCGGCGAGCGCGCTGAACATCAGGTCGATCGTCATGCGCGCCAGGTTCGCGCCGATGCAGTAGTGCGCCCCGGTGCCGCCGAAACCGACATGCGGGTTCGGGCTGCGCAAGACGTCGAAGGCGTACGGGTCGTCGAAGACCTCTTCGTCGAAATTGGCCGAGCGGTAGAACAGCACCACCCGCTGGCCCTCGGCGATCCGGACACCGCCGAGCTCGGTGTCCGTGAGCGCGGTGCGCTGAAACGCCGTGATCGGTGTCGCCCAACGGATTATCTCGTCGGCGGCGGTCTTGGGCCGCTGCGCCCTGAACAGCTCCCACTGCGCCGGGTGTTCGGTGAAGGCCATCATTCCCTGGGTGATGGAGTTGCGGGTCGTCTCGTTTCCGGCGACGGCCAGGGTGACCACGAACATTCCGAATTCATCCTCGGACAGGCGCTGGCCGTCGGCGTCGGCGTGGACCAGCGTCGTGACGATGTCGTCACCAGGGTTCTCGCGCTTGCAGGCCGCCAATTGCATGGCATACCACATCAATTCGCCCGCTGAGGTCAACGAGTCGTTGCCGGCGAACTCCGGGTCGTCGCTGCCGATCATGTTGTTCGTCCAGTCGAACAGCTTGCCGTAGTCCTCCTGCGGAACTCCGAGCAGCCCGCAGATGGCCTGCAGCGGCAACTCGCAGGCCACCTGGCGGACGAAGTCGCCCGAACCGGCGGCCGCGGCTTCGGTCACGATGCGACGCGCCCGCCCGGAAAGTTCGGCGCGCAGCCGCTCCACCGCGCGGGGCGTGAAGGCCCGCGAGACGATTTTGCGCAACCGGCTGTGTTCGGGGTCGTCCATCATGATCATCGACGCCCGGCCCGCCTCAATCTGGCCGGCCGCCAGGTCTTCCCGGTAACGCGGCACGATCGACTTGCTCGCCGAGGAGAAAACGTCGCTGCGCAGCGAGACCTCGCGGACGTCGCGGTGCTTGGTCACCACCCAGTAGCCACCGTCGCCGAAGCCGCCCGCGCCGGGCGGCTGCTCGTTCCACCAGATCGGTGCCGTCGCGCGCAGTTCGGCGAACTCACGCACCGGCAACCGGTGGGCGTAGATGTCGGGATCGGTGAAGTCAAAGCCCGGCGGGAGGTTCGGCGCGGCCATCGGAGTTCTCCTCACGCGTGCTTGTTGGGATCGGTAGCAAAACCCGCGTGTCTTACTGCCAGCACCATAAAGCCGAGCATTGAAGAAGAGAAGCCTCCATGAGAATCACCGCGATGGCCGCCGCCGGCCTGACGGCCGCCATGATCGTGACGGCTTGCCCCGCGCAGGCCGACGCGACGGCGCGGGCCGGGTCCGGCCACGGTTACCGGCTGGAGCCACCCCCCGCGCCCGACGCCGAAGCCGAGGTCGCAGAGCTGCAGCGGCAGGTGAACGAGCTGCACGACAACTGGGACAACCTCACCCCGGCGCAGCGGCAACAACGCCTGACGCAGCTTCAGCAGCAGGCCACCACGGTGTCCAACGACGCGCAAAACCTGCCTCCCGCGCAGCGGCCCGGGGTGGAACTGCGGCTGCTGCAAACCATGGCTGCGCTCTTCGACCTGGTGCGCAAGGCGCAGGGGCCCAATCAGCCGTGCTATTTCCCCGCGTGCCTGCCCGGCCTCTGAAACCCGTGAGACTCGGCGCCGGCGGTTTCGCGCCCGCCGAGGTTGGTGGCCGCGGTCACGACGGCCCGCTCGATCTGGCGGAGCGCGTGCACCGCGGTGAGGAATCGTCGGATGTCGGGCGGCGGTTGGCCCGGTGACCCCCCTTCGCCGTCGCGCTGACGGGCCAGGGTTTCGGCGTTGTCGAGGTCGTCGGCCGCCGAGATGATCGTCGGCCCGCGTCCGGTGCCGATGGCGGCGGCCAGCGCCTCGATGTTGCGCCGCGTCTGGACCGCGGCGGCCGAGAAGGCTTGGCCCGCTTCGACGGCGAGAGCGTGCGACCCCGGGTCCTGGTACTGCTCGCTGCTGCGTGCCAGGCTGCGGCCGTACCGGTCGCACGCGGCGAAGATGCGCAGCGCGCGGCGAATGCTGCGCCGGCCGGCCAGGCCGGCGACGCCCGCCAGCAGTGGCTTGGCGGTGACCCGGAATTGCTGCAGGTCCCGGTCGAGCCGGCGTGCCTGCTCGGACGGGCGCACACCCTCCTCCGGCCCGAACATCGTCGCGGTGGACACGTCGATCAGCGCCGACAGGCTGGCCAGGAATGTCCGGCTGTCCTCACGGATCGCGGTCGTGGTGTGCGTCGGCAGCACGACGACCGCCACGGTGGCCCCGATGACCGCGCCGATCGCGGTCTCTTCGATCCGCAACATCAGCACGCCGAAAGAGAATTGGCCGAGCAGGCCGTACAGCAACGCCAGCATGGTGGTGATCCAGAAGGTCATCAGGCTGTAGGTGACCGTCATGAAATAGAAGGCGCAGAACACGCACACGAAAATCCCGGCGAGCGCGGCGGTCTTGTCGCCGGCCAGCAGCGTGGCCACCAGCACGCCGCAGGGCACGCCCAGCAGGGTGCCGAGCAGGCGTTGCCATCCTTTGGTCAGGGTCTCGCCCCACGAGTTGGTGCCGGCGAAGATGACGAACGCGGCGATCACCGCCCAATACCAGCGGGCCGGAGACACCAGCTCGCCGACGACGATGGCCAGCGCCGCGGCGACGGTGACCTGAAGGGCCTGCCGGGTGGTCGGCAGAAGGCCCTCGTCCTGCGCATGCACGGCGGGCTCGTCGGGGGGCGCGCCGCCGGCGGCCGGCGGCCGCTCGCTGTCCTCGGCCTGCACGGTGTCGCCGTCGGTGACCGCACGGTCGACGATGGCCCGGACGTCCGAAGTCGCTGTGGCGGCGTTGATTATCGCCAGCGCGAGCCGGCGCACGGCGACGCTGCCGGGGTCGTCGCCGGCGGGACCGCACTGCTCGTCCAAGAGCCGCTGCGCTTGGCCGGCGGCCCGCCGGAGGCCGTCGGGCTCGGGAAGGCGGATAGCCCGCGCCAGCCGGGAGAGCGCGTCGACGAGCGCGGCCCGGGTGGGCCCGGGGATGGCGCCCGGCGTCTCGGCGGCCAGCGCGGCGGCCCGCCGGCCGGCCGTGGCCACCCATTCGATCGCCAGTTCGGCGTCCAGCAGCCAGGGGGCCAGTTGTTCGGCGGTGACGCCGGGCCACAGCATGGCGGGGTCGGCCTTGTCCTCGATCTGGCTCTGCACCATCAGGGCGGTCTCGTTGAGCCGAAGGGTGCGCGCCCGCATGCGGCGCCGGCGTCGTTCGTCGAGGCGGCCGGTGCGCACGGCTTCCGCCGTGGTGTCGACGACGATCGCCATTCGCGCCCGCAGCGCCCGGACGGTGGCGCGCAGCACCCGCTCGGGCCGATCGGGCATGACGTAGGCGGTCATCACGAAGGTGCACACGGTGCCCACCGCGACCGCCCCGATCATCCACGGCAGCTCCGAGATGCGCGCTCGCAGGTACAACGTGAAGAAGTAGGACATGAACGCGACCATGCCCAGCGCCCTGCCGCGCGCCCCGAACCGGCGGACGTACGCGGCGGTGAACACGACCACCACGAACACCGCGTCGCTGACCACCTGGTGGGACGCGAGCACCGCGGCGGCCGTGATGCACACCGCGGCGGGCACGGGCAGCAGCGCCATGGTGATCCGCTGCCGGCGCGGGTCGGGCTCGTTGACGGATCGCGCCGCGACCATGGTGATGACGACGCCCAGCAACGCGACGGTCAGCGGCTGGCCCGTCGCCCGGGTCAGGGCGTAGAGGGCCAGCAGCGAACAGCCGAGCGCGGCCGTCGTCCGCGTCGCCATCCGCAGCCGAAGCAAACCGGGATCGGAGCCGATCACCCAGTTGCCGGCTTGTTCGTAGAAAACGGTTATCGCCGCGCCCCCTCGTCGCCCGCCGGACCCATCATGGTTACCCGAACCGCGTCGCGACGGTCAGGCTAGTCTTCGACATCGTGACAGCGCCGACGCGGGCGAAGCTGGCCGACGGCCGTGACCTGCTGTTCTTCGCGCTGCCCGGCCATCGCCCGGCGCCGGTCGAGGATCGCAGGCCGCTGCCGGCGCCCGGCGCGCAACCGACCGAGCTCCGGTTCGACCAGACCACGGGGCAGTGGGTGATCGTCGCGGCGCTGCGCCAAGACCGCACCTACAAGCCGCCCGCCGACCAGTGCCCGCTGTGCCCGGGTCCGACGGGGCTGACCAGCGAGGTGCCCGCCCCCGACTACGACGTCGTCGTCTTCGAGAACCGATTCCCCAGCCTGGCCGGCTCCGGGCCGCCGCTAGCGCCCGCCGGTGACGGTTTCGTGTCCGCCCCGGGGCAGGGCCGCTGCGAGGTGATCTGCTTCTCCAGCGACCACACCGGCTCGTTCGCCGGGCTGGAACCGGCGCACGCCCGGCTGGTCATCGAGGCGTGGCGGCACCGCACCGGCGACCTGATGGCCACGCCGGGGATCGAGCAGGTCTTCTGTTTCGAGAACCGCGGCGAGGAGATCGGGGTGACGCTGACCCACCCGCACGGTCAGATCTACGGCTACCCGTACCTGACGCCGCGCACGGCCGCCATGCTGGACCGGGCGCGGCGGCACCGGACGCGCCACGGCACCAACCTCTTTGGCGACCTACTGGCCGGCGAAGTCGCCGACGGCAGCCGGATCGTCGCGCGCGACGACCTGTTCACCGCATTCGTGCCGTTCGCCGCGCGCTGGCCGGTCGAGGTGCACATCTACCCGAACAGGTTCGTGCGCAACATCACCGAACTCGACGGGGACGAACTGGACGGGTTCGCGCGGGCCTACCTCGACGTGTTGGGGCGGTTTGACCGGATGTATCCCTCACCGCTGCCCTACATTTCGGCGTTGCACCAGTACGCCGACACCGACGCCCAGGCCGACGGCTACTTCCACGTCGAGCTGATGTCGATCCGGCGCAGCGCCACCAAGCTCAAGTACCTGGCGGCCTCCGAGTCGGCGATGGACGCATTCATCAGCGATGTCACGCCCGAGAGCGTGGCGCGGCGCCTCAGGGATCTGGGATGACGGTCCGGTTCGCCGCGCCGGGGCGGATCAACCTGATCGGCGAGCACACCGACTACAACCTGGGCTTCGCGCTGCCCATCGCGCTGCCGCAGCGCACGGTGGTGACGTTCACACCCGACCGCGGCGAGGCGATCACCGTGGTCAGCGACCACGCGGACGGGCCGGTGCGCATCCCGCTGGACACCGCCCCCGGCGGGGTGGCCGGCTGGGCCGCCTACGTCGCCGGGGTGATGTGGGCGCTGCGCCAGGCCGGCCACCCGGTGCCCGGCGGCGCGATGCACGTCGCCAGCGACGTCCCGATGGGGTCGGGCCTGTCCTCGTCGGCCGCGCTGGAGTGCGCGGTCCTGGGCGCGATCGCGGCGGCCGCCGGGGTGCGCGTCGACCCCCGGGAACAGGCGCGGCTCGCCCAGCGCGCCGAGAACGACTATGTCGGCGCCCCAACGGGTTTGCTCGACCAATTGGCCGCACTATTCGGCCGGCCGGCGATTGCGTTGCTGATCGACTTTCGCGATCTCACGGTCGCGCCGGTGGCGTTCGACCCGGACGCCGCCGGTGTCGCGCTGCTGGTGATCGACTCCCGCGCCCGCCACACTCACGCCGGCGGCGAGTATGCCGCGCGCCGCGCGTCGTGCGAGCGGGCGGCCGCGGATCTCGGTGCGTCCTCGCTGCGCGAGGTTCAGGACCGCGGGCCGTCCGCCGTCGCCGCGGTGAGCGACCCGGTCGACGCCCGCAGGGCCCGCCATGTGCTGAGCGAGAACCAGAGAGTGATCGATTGTGTTGTGGCGCTGGAGCATTCGGACTTCGCCGGGGCCGGGCGGATCTTCACCGCCTCGCACGCGTCCATGCGCGACGATTTCGGGATCACGACGGGGCACATCGACCTGATCGCCGACACCGCGGTACGCGCGGGCGCGCTGGGTGCCCGCATGACCGGTGGGGGGTTCGGGGGCTGCGTGATCGCGCTGGTGCCGGCCGATCGCACCGACGCGGTCGGCGAGGCGGTGCGAAGCGCCGTGGCCGCCGCCGGTTTCGAGCCGCCGGTCATCACCCGCACCCGCGCCGCCGCCGGCGCGGGGCCCGGGTGAGTGAACGAGCCGACCGGTCATGTCGAAGTTCGGGTGTACGCCGAGCTCAACGACTTCCTGTCTGCCGAGACGCGCGGGGCGTCGGTGCGCCGCCCGTTCCGGCCCCACCAGACCGTCAAGGACGTCCTGGAGGCGATGGGCATCCCGCACACCGAGGTGGACCTCATCCTGGTCAACGGGTCCCCGCGGGACTTCGCCTACCGACCGGACTTCGGCGACCGCATCGCGGCCTATCCGGTGTTCGAGGCGCTCGACGTCGCGGCGACCGCCCGGCTGCGGCCGATGCCGTTGCGCGATCCGCGGTTCGTCGTCGACGTCAACCTGGGCCGGCTGGCGTGGCTGCTGCGCCTGCTCGGGTTCGACGTGTGGTGGTCGAACGACGCCGACGACAAGACGCTGGCCGATATCAGCGCCGAGGGTCGCCGGATCCTGTTGACCCGCGATCGCGGCCTGTTGAAGCGCCGCGCCGTCACCCGCGGCCTGTTCGTTCGGTCCGGCGATCCCGAGGAGCAGGCGCTCGACGTGCTGCGGCGGCTGGACCTGGGAGAGCGGCTGGCGCCGCTCACCCGCTGTGTGCGCTGCAACGGCACGTTGACCCGGGTCGCCAAGGAGGAGGTGATCGAACAGTTGGAGCCGCTGACGCGCCAGTACTACGACGAGTTCAGCCGGTGCGCGGAATGCGGGCGGGTTTACTGGCCCGGGTCGCATTACGCGAAATTGGTCCGGCTCGTCGGAAGGCTTCGTGACCAGCTCGGATGAATGCTCCGGGGGCCGCCAGGCTCTCGTCGATCCTGGCCGTGACCCGCGGCCGATCTTGTAACGTGACGAATGTGCGCGGAACGACCTGTGTAGTTTGCGGGCCGGGCTTCTCAGCCCGTTCCGCCTCGGTGTACTGCTCGCCGTCGGCGTCGCCGTCATACCCGGAGCGTGCGTGGTGGCGTGGGAACTAGACGGCCAAACGGCAGCGGTCGAGCAGGCCCTCGCCGGCGGTACCCCGCAGGGGGCCGGTTGGTTCCGCTTCTACTTCGAAGACCAACGCTGGGAATGGTCCGACCAGGTGCACCGCATGCACGGCTACGAACCGGGAACGGTGACGCCGACGACCGAGCTGGTCCTGTCCCACAAGCACCCCGCCGACCGCGCCAGGGTGGCCGAGGGCATCGACGACATGATCAAGCGTCGCCGGCCGTTCAGCACCAGGCACCGCATCGTCGACACCCGCGGCAACACCCATGAAGTGGTCGTGGTGGGCGACCAGTTCTGCGACAGCAGCGGCGACGTCATCGGCACCCACGGCTTCTATGTCGACGTCACGTCGGGATCCAGCCGCGAGCGCGAGGAGGAGATCAGCGCGCAGGTGGCCGAGATCGCCGAGCGCCGGGGGTCCATCGACCGAACCAAAGGGATGTTGATGTTGGTCTACGGCGTGGACGAGACGGCGGCGTTCAACCTGCTCAAGTCGCTGTCCCAGGTGCACAACATGAAGCTGGGGCTGCTCGCCGAACAAATCGCGAAAGACTTCGCCGAACTGGGCAAGGAGGCCATCGTGTCGCGGGCGCGGTTCGACCAGCGCCTGCTCACCGCCCACCTGCGGGCATCCGGCCCCGACGGGTAGCGGTCGCTACCCGGCCGGCGTCAGGAGCACCGCTCCCAGGTGCATCCGCTCGACCGCCTCGGCGAACTCCTCGCGCGTCGGTACGCGTTGATCGCGGAATTTCAGTCCGATCATGCGTTGCGCGCGCTGGACGCCGTAGGCCTGCGCGCAGCGCAGGAAGAGGTCGGACACGACGGCGTGATCTGCGATGAGTTCCCCGCGCATCGCGGTGGTCTTGCCGTCGTAAACCACCCGCGCGGGTGCGCCGTCGCGGAAGTTCTGCTTCCAGGGCGCCCCGGTCAGCGCGTAGAGCCGGCCGTCGATCACGTGCGCGCTGACCGGAAGCGTGAACGGCCGGCCCGTTTTTCGCCCGGTGAAGCTCAACACCATCAGCTGCTTGCGGGCGGGTCCGGCGAGCGGGGTGCGAAGCAGGAAACCCATTATCGGGTTGATGACGCGCAGCAGGGCCGACGGTGGGTGCCCGGCGTCGATCGCATATTCCTGCTCTGCCATGCGCTTACCGTAGAGCCAATCGGGCGTGCGGCCTAGCCGTCAGTTCCTCTCAGGGCGTGATGGTGGTCTGGTCGTCGATGATGTTGGTGGCGTCCATCAGCGGGCCCTGGTCGGCCTGCGGGCCCTCGGCGTTGAGCTGGAGCACGTAGACCGCGCCCTGGCTGGGGATCACCACCGTTTTCTGCGCGATGACGCGGGTGGTGCCGTCCTTCAGGTACGTGCCACCGAGCTGCCACGCCTGGAAGCCGCCGAGCGTGGACGCTTTGCCGTCACCGCCCTCGTATCCGGGCAGGTTCTGCACCTCGCCGGGGGCGTACTGGATGATCTTCGCCGGGTCGACGTCGCCGCTGAGCTTGGAGAACAGCGCCGAAATCGTGGGCGCGTCGGCGGGGTTGCTGGGCTGGGTCGACACGATGCCGCCGTACGACGTGCCGGCGTTCTGGTTGAGCTGCCAGCCTGCGGGGACCGGTAGGTCGACGTTGGGGCCGGGATCGCCGTGATGAACGGGTGTCTCGGTGATGTGGTTGTCCTTGACGTAGTCGGCGATGGTGTATTTCGCTTTCGCGGCCGGTGCCGCGCTGGTCGCCGACGACGTCGTGGACGTGGACGTGGACGTGGAGGTGGAGGTCGACGATTGATTGCCGGATTTGTGGTCCTGGCCGCAACCGACGAGCGCCAAAGTCAGCGCCACGGAAATGGTTGCTGCGGTCAAATGTTTCATGAATCCAATCTCCCGAAAATTGGGGCCGGTACCAGCGCCGGCCACGCCGAAATGACAGTAGCCGAATTGGCGCGCAACGTTGCCGATATTTTTTGACTTTTAGGCCGGATCGCGTCGGGTCCGCAAATCGTTATCCAATTCGTTCACCAAAAACAGCCACCCGGTACACCGTTGTCCAGTAAGAGACAGGTATGCGGTTACGCAGGGCCCTCGTCGCGCTCCTTGCGGCGTCGGTCGTCTTCATGGCGTTCGTCGCCGCGGCGCCGCCCATCGCTTACGACGGTGAGCCCGGATTCGTGGCCAACCCGGTCGATCACGTCGCGACGCTGATCGGCACCGGGACGGGCGGCCAGACGGTGGGGGAGATCAACAACTTCCCCGGCGCTGCCGTGCCGTTCGGCATGGTGCAGTACTCGCCGGACACCGTCGGTAACTACGCCGGCTACAACTACGACAACCCGCGCTCCACCGGGTTCAGCATGACCCACGCCTCGGTGGGTTGCGCCGCGTTCGGCGACATCTCAATGTTGCCGACCACCAACGGAATTGGCTCGCAGCCGTGGAAATCCTGGGAACGGATCGCCCATGACGGCACCGAGCGGGGCGTGCCGGGCTACTACGCGGTGCGGTTCCCGGGCACCGGGGTCAAGGCCGAACTCACCGCCACCACGCGCACCGGCGTCGGCCGATTCAGCTACCCGCGCAACGGCAGCCCCGCCCTGCTGCACGTGCGCTCCGGGGCGTCGCTGGCGGGCAACTCCCGCGCGGCCATCCAGATCGGCGAGGACCACACCACGATCACCGGCTGGGCCACCAGCGGCGGATTCTGCGGCAAGAACAACACGTACACGGTCTATTTCGCGATGAAGTTCAGCCAGCCCTTCATTTCCTACGGAGCGTGGGACGGCAATGCGGTGTATCCCGGTGCCCGCAGCGCAAATTCGCCGTACAGCGGCGGGTACGTGGAATTTCCGGCGGGAGCGGTGCTCGAGGTGCGGACCGCGATCTCCTACGTCGGTATCGACGGGGCGCGGGCGAACCTGGCCGCCGAGGGCTCGGCGAGCTTCGACGACGTGAGCCGCACCGCGTCCAGGATGTGGAACGCCGCGCTGTCGCGCATCTCGGTCGCCGGCCGCAACGCCAACGACCTGGAAACCTTCTACACCTCCCTGTATCGGTCGCTCCTGCACCCCAACACCTTCAACGACGCGGACGGGCGTTACACGGGGTTCGACGGTGCCGTGCACACCGTGGCCGCGGGGCACACCCAGTACGCCAACTTCTCCGACTGGGACACCTACCGGTGCCTGGCGGCTTTGCAGGCGCTCCTCTTTCCGGACCGGGCCAGCGACATGGCCCAATCGCTGGTGAACGATGCCGAGCAGAGTGGAGCGCTGCCACGCTGGGCGCTGGCCAACGCCGCGACCGCGGAGATGAGCGGGGACAACGTGGTGCCGCTCATCGTGAACTTCCACGCCTTCAGGGCCGGGGACTTCGACGCCCGAACGGCGCTGCGCTACATGGTGAACGCGGCGACGAAAGGCGGTGTCGGGCTGGGCGGTTACGTCGAGCGACCCGGGATCGACACGTACCAGCAATTCGGCTACGCGCCGTTCTCCTTCGAGTTCCGCACCGACGGCTGGATCGCCGCCGCGTCGATCACGCTCGAGTGGTCGGTCGACGACTTCGCCATTTCGCGGTTCGCCGATTCGCTCGGTGACACGGCGACCGCCACGGAATTCCAGCGCCGGTCGCAGTACTGGCAGAACCTGTTCAACCCGAGCACCCGGTACATCTCGCCCCGAAGCTGGACCAGCTTTTTCCGCGGCGGCCCCGCGTTCGTGGTGTCCCCCTCCGATTTCGGCCAGGTCGGATTCGACGAGGGCAACGCCACGCAATACGTCTGGTGGGTGCCGCACAACGTGGCCGGCCTGGTGACCGCGCTCGGCGGCCGGCAGGCGGTGGCCGCGCGGCTCGACGGCTTCACCAACAAGCTCAACGTCGGTCCCAACGAGCCCTACCTGTGGGCCGGCAACGAACCCGGATTCGGGGTGCCGTGGCTGTACAACTACATCGGTCAGCCGTGGAAGACGCAGCGCACGGTCGACCGGGTGCGCGGCTTGTTCGGCCCGACGGCCGACGGGGAGCCGGGCAACGACGATCTGGGCGCGATGGCCAGCTGGTACGTCTGGGCGGCCCTGGGCCTCTATCCGAGCACGCCGGGAACGTCGATCCTCACCGTGGGTGCACCGCTCTTCGACCGTGCCGTGATCACGCTTCCCGGCGGCAATGCCATCCGCATTTCCGCACCGGGCGCGTCCGGACCGCACCACCTCAAATACATCAGCGGCCTGCGCGTCGACGGCCGGGCCACCGACCACACGTGGTTGCCGGAGTCGTTCGTCCGCACCGGCGGGGAGCTGTCGTTCTCGCTCGCCGCCTACCCGGACCGGGATTGGGGCACAAGCGAATCGTCGGCGCCGCCGTCGTTCGGTGCGGGCAGTTCGGCCGTAACGGTCAACGTCCCCAGCCCGATCGTCACGATCGCTTCGGGTAGCACGGGCACGGTCCGGCTCGACGCCCAACGCATGATCGGCGATGCCGGCGGCTACACCGTCACCGGCACCGCCTCCGACGGCGGTATCAGCGTGGCCAACAAAAAAGGCGAGTTCTCCCCGGACGGGTCGGCGAACATCGACGTCCCCATCACGGTGGCGCGATCGGTGGTCCCGGAGTACTACTTGGCCGAGCTGACCTCTACCGTCGGCCAAAGCTCCCGCACCTCAACGATTCTCGTGGTGGTCCAACCCGCATCCGGGTGAATCCGAGGCGAACCTCAGATCATCTCGTTCTTGGTCAGCCACCGCATCACCGGCCAGCCGACGAACACGGGCAGCCAGCAGGTGAGCACCCGATACAGCAGCACCGCGGGCACGCCGACGGCCGCGGGCACGCCGAAGGCGGCCAGCCCACCGATCAGCGCCGCTTCGACGGCCCCGACGCCCCCGGGCGTCGGGGCGGCCGAGGCCAGCGTTCCGCCGACCATGGTGACGACGGTGACGGTGACGAACGTCGTGCCGCCACCGAAGGCTTCGACGCTGGCCCACAGGGCCAGGGCGGCTCCGAGGGTCGTTCCGGCGCAACCCAATAGGATCAGCGCCAGTCGCCGGGGCTCGCGCGCCAGCTTGACCAGGTCGTTGGTCACCTCGTTGAGCTTCGGGCGCACCTCGGTGGCCAGCCACCGCCGCGACTTGGGCACGAACAACAAGGTGCCGACGATGCCCAGCGCCACGCCCCCGATCAGGTACAGCATCGTGGCGCTCGGCACGAAGTGCGACAGGTGCATCGAGGCGCCCGCGACCACGCTGAAAAAGATCAGCAGCACCAGGTGCACGATCACCTGCACGGCCTGCTGCAGCGCGACCGCCGCGGTGGCACGCATTGCCGACAGGCCACTTTTCTGCAGATACCGGGTGGACAGCGCCAGCCCGCCGACGCCGGCGGGCGTGGTGGTCGCCGCAAAGGTGTTGGCCACCTGGACGAATGACAGCCGCCAATAGTCCACCGTCCCGTCGGTGCAGGCCCACAACGCCGCGGCGGCCCCCAGGTACGTCAGCGCCGACACCGTCAGGCCGACGAGCGCGAACCACCAGTTCGCCGTCCGCAACTGGAAGAAGAACGTGGGCGCGGTGCTGATGAACGGATACGCGACATAGACCAGCGCACCGAACAGCACCAGCTGGACGAGCTGGCCACGGGTGAACCGGGTGATCGTCTGGGTCTTGATCTGATCGGCCCCGGTCTGCCGCTTCACCTCCGCGCGGGCGGCCGAGATGACCGTGCCCGCGTCCGGGATCGACTTCCGAATGGGCCGTGGCACGGCAACTTTCGTCAGCCGGCGCGATGCGCTCAGGATGGTGTCCCTGTCGAAGGCGTCGATGGCGGCGGCCACCGCCGATTTGGGGTCGTACAGCGCCGAGGTGGTCACCAGCAGCTGGGCGATGTCGGACTGGAGTTGGGCTTCGGTGGCGCCGTATTCGGCGCTGTGGAAGCCGCCGAAGAGCACGGCGCCGTCGTCGACGGTGATTTCGTTGCCGCGCAGGTCGCCGTGCGCGATCTGCTGGTCGTTGAGCGTCCGCAGCGATCGCCACACCCGGTCCACCGGCGTCGACTCCGCGCAGCGGGGCAGCGGCAGGCCACGGGGAGGCTTGTGCGAGTAGAGAATCCAGCCGCGATCGAGGGTGGCGACCGCGAGCGTCGAGGTGTTGGCCAGACGCGCCTCCCCGACGGCGATCGTCATCAGCGCGCGATGCTCGACGGCGCGGCGCATGGACGTCACCAGGGGTCCGGTCTCGGTATCGCGCAGCCGCAGCTTGATCCAGAGTTGGCGCAGCGTGCCGCCGCTGCGTTGGTGCGGGCCGTACAGCTCGACCACCGCCGCGCCGTCGGGCTGCTCGCACCCGGCCGAAAGGACGAGCGGGCCGCGGCCCGCCGGCCGGACCACGGTGAGCCGCGAGACGACGAAGCCGCGCCTGGCCATCGCGCGCACGGCCGCCTCCAGCGGCACCTCGAGCGCGGGGGTGCCGACCACCAGGACCACCAGCGAGCCGACGAGCCAGCCGACCGCCAGGCCCAACAGGGCCCGGGCCGGCACGATGGCGCTGACCACCAGATGGATCGGCACGAAGGCCAGCAGCAGCGCCCACCACCAGTGCCGCCACCGCGCGGGCAGCCAGGGACCGGAGACGGTCAGCACCGCCGCCAACATGCCGATCCAGCGCGGGTCGTCGAGGAACTGGCCCAGCACGGTCTGCAGGCGTTCGGAGAGGTCGAAGTGCCAGCGGGGCGCCGAGAACCCGTTGCCGCCCACCGACAGCGGCAGCGCCGCCAGCAGCGCGGCGGCCGCGTACGCCCCCAGCAGTTTCCACTGCCGGCCGACGACCAGGCCGATCAAGATCATGAACGGCAGGGCGAGGATGGCCACGCCGTATGCGAGGTACACCAGGTCGGACTGCCGGGGGGAGAGCACCCCGACGATCTGCGAGATCGACTTCTCCAGTGCCTCCCACTGCGGCCTGGTGATCAGCGAACTGGTGATCACCACCGCCAGGAACGCCGCGCTGGCGGCCAGCCGCAGGATGTCGTTGGTGCGCCGGGTCAGCGGCTGCAGCAAGCTGCCGGAAACGCTGATCTCGCGCCCGTCGACTCGCATGTGGTAACGATCCTTCGGATCCGTTCGGCGCCGCTGCCCAATCTGCTCGCCGGCTCGCCGACAACTTAACGCGCATACCCGGCTGCGTAACAGCTCCCACCCAGCTCGCGCGCGTAGGGTCGGGTAGGTAGGCAAGCTAGCGAATCGGAGGGCGAGCGTGGCGAGAACCGACAACGACAGCTGGGAGATCACCGAGAGCGTGGGGGCGACGGCGCTGGGTGTGGCGTCGGCTCGGGCCGCGGAGACGCGCAGCGAGAACCCGTTGATCCGGGATCCGTTCGCCCAGGTCTTCCTCGACGCCGCCGGCGACGGGGTGTGGAACTGGCACTCCGCGCCGCAGCTGCCGGACGAACTCGTCGAGGCCGAGCCGGAGTTGCCGCTGCAGATGCGGGCGATGGTCGGCTACATGGCCTCGCGGACAGCGTTTTTCGACGAGTTCTTTCTCGCCGCGACGCGGGCGGGGATCCGGCAGGCGGTGATCCTGGCGGCGGGTCTGGACGCGCGGGCGTGGCGGTTGCCGTGGCCCGACGGCACGACGGTCTACGAGTTGGACCAGCCCCGGGTGCTGGACTTCAAATTGTCGACGCTGGCCGAGCACGGGGCGCAGCCCGCGTGTCACCGGATCGCCGTCCCCGTTGATTTGCGCCACGATTGGCCGATGGCGTTGCGGCAGAACGGTTTTGACCCGTCGGCGCCCAGCGCGTGGTCGGCCGAAGGGCTGATGCCGTATCTGCCGGCCACTGCCCAGGAGTTGCTCTTCGATCGCGTGCACCAGCTCGCCGCGCCGGGCAGCAGGGTCGCGGTGGAGGCGCTGGGACCGAAGTTCTGCGACCCCGAGTTCCGCGCGAAGCGCCGTGCGCGGATGGACCGGGTCCGCGCGCTGATGGCGCGGGTGGCCCCGGACCGGGAGGTGCCGAGGACCGACGAGCTGTGGTACTTCGAGGAGCGCGAGGACGTCGGCGACTGGTTCCGCCGCCACGGCTGGAGCGTGACGGTCACCCCGTCCGACGAGCTGATGGCCGGCTACGGCCGGGCGGCGCCCGAAGAGGTCGCCGACGCCGTGCCGGGAAATCTGTTCGTGGCCGCGCAGCGGACTGAGAGTTAGCCGCCCTCCGGTTCCGAAACCTCGCTGCGGCCGGCGCGCCACCTGCGGTACCCGCGCCGCGCGGCGACCGCGCCGACGATGGCGGTCAGGCACCACACCGCGATGGCCGAATAGGCCAACCACGCCGACCGATTCGCGATCGAGGCGCCCAGCGCGGTGTACGCGAACGCCCGCGGCACCGATCCGATGAACGAGCCGACGGCCATCTGCCACAACGGAACTCCGAATGCGCCGAACCCGTAGGAGGCCAGCGCGTCCGATATGCCGGGGACGAAGCGCTGGCCGACCACCGCCCACAGTCCGCGGCGTTCGATCAACGCGTCGATGCGGTCCGCGCGCGCCGGTCCCAGCAGCGCCCGGGCGCTGTTCCGGCCGGCCCGACGGCCGACGAGGCCGGCCACCATCGCGGTGCCCACCGTCGCGCCGAGCGTCACGACCAAACCCAGCAGCGGGCCGAACAACAACCCGCTGCCCGCGGCCAGTATCGAGCCCGGCACGAACACCGCGCCCAGCGCCGCCGACAAGACGACGTAGGTGATCGGCGCCGCGGAACCGGTCGCCGAGACCGTGCGCCGCACATCCTCGACGTCGATGACACGCGCGACGGCCACCAGGTAGAACACCGCGAGCAAGAACGCGGCGAACACCGCGAGCCGCAGGATGTGGCCGCGCCGGGAGGCGGGTTGCGATGTCGGCTCGGGGTCGTCGCTGATATCCATGCTGACCGCGATTCTTCCCCACCGGCCGACGAAACACGTCACGGCCCGTGCGCGGTCGTCGTAGAGTGCCACACATCAGGGCGTTGAATACCTGTGAGAGGCCGTCGTCGATGTCCGCACACCCTGAGCCACCGCCGGGCAAGCGGATCGTTGTCTGCCTAGACGGCACCGCCAACCAGATCGGTGCCGGCAACCTCACCAATGTCGCCAAGCTCTTCGAGATGTTGGAAAAGGACGATCCGACCAGCCAGCTCGCCTACTACGACCCCGGTGTCGGTACGCTGGCGCCGTCGTCGGCGCATTTCCGCTGGGTCCGCACGTTGACGCTGCTGTTCGAGCAGGCTTTCGGCGTGGGCCTGAAAGACAATGTGGCGCAGGCCTACCGCTATGTGATGCAGCATTGGCGCCCCGGCGACGCGCTCTACATCTTTGGTTTCAGCCGCGGCGCCTACACCGCGCGCGCCTTGGCCGGCATGTTGCTGCGGCCGGGATTGATGCGGCCCGGCTCGGAGAACCTGCTGCCTTACGCGGTCGAAAAGTACGCCATCAACCGGGATTTCACCCAGGACGAGTTTGACCGGTGGGCCGAGTTCGCCCGCGCGTTCTGCTGGCGCACCGACGGCGAGCCGCTTTTTTCGACCGTCCGACAGAACAGCCCGAATCAGGTGTGGCGCCACGCGGTGCCGGTGGCGTATCTGGGCCTGTGGGACACGGTGAAGGCGGCCGGCTTCCTCGGGGTAGGCGGCCTGCGGTGGCCCTTCACTCGCTCGCTGCCCAATGTGGCGCGCATCCGCCACGCCGTCTCGATCGACGAACGTCGCCGTCCCTACTGGGAATACCTCGTCGAGCGCCACCCGCAGGGGCTGGAGGAACGCTGGTTTGCCGGGGTCCATGCCGATGTGGGCGGTACGTTCATGCCCGACCACCGGCTCGCCACGATCGCGCTGAAGTGGGTCACCGACGGAATCGTCGGAGACTTGGCGATCGACGCGGCGGCCTACCGGCAGCAGTGCGCGGTGACCGAGGACTTCGCGGACGCGCCGATCCACGACAACGGCAAATTGTGGTACCTCGTCGGTCGCCGGCGCCGGCCGATGGGTCCCGATGCGCTGGTGCATCCGAGCGTGCTGGTGCGCCGTCGCGATAACACCGGGTACTTACCGAATCTGAGCGACGAAGCGCAACGGCTCAGCGCCGAACCCACCGACTGGACGTCTCCCGCGTTGTAAAGGAGTAAACGCCATGGCACTGAGTTCGCTGACCGAGTTGGACCAATTCAAAGCCGCGCCCTTTCCGCCCGGCTACCCCGACGACACGCGAACGTTCTACAGTCCGGTCGACCGGGTGCATGAGGCGCTCAAGGCCTTGTTGACCTCGGCCAACAAGAGCATCGTGGTGGCGATGTACGGCTACGATGACACCGAACTGAACTCGGTGCTGCAGTCGGCGCTGCACGACGAAAAAATGTATGTACAAATGAGTCTCGACTCGACTCAGGCTGCGGGGAAGTCCGAGCACGCCCTGCTGGCCCCGTGGCTCAACGGCAAGATCGGCAACAGTATCGCCATCGGTCACAGCGAGAAGTCGGCGATCATGCACCTGAAGATGGTGATCATCGACGGCGTCGACGTCATCACCGGTTCGACCAACTGGTCCACCGGCGGAGAATCCAAGCAGGACAACCAACTCACCGTGATCCGGGACCCCTATGTGTGCGCGGAGGCTCGTTCGCGGATCGACATCATCCACGACGTCATGCTCAAGCAGATGGCCGCGAAGGCGCAGTCCGGAAGCACACACTAGGGCCGGATCACCCTCACCTGAACGACTGTAACTGCTGGGCCAGTCCGCTTGCTCGGACCGCGCGACGCTCGATGGCCGCCCGCACCGAAGCCTCGGAACCGACCACGCGCACCTTGGTTTTGGCGCGCGTCACCGCCGTGTAGAACAGCTCACGGGTCAGCAGGTGAGAGTCTTGCGGGGGCAGCAGCACGGTGACCTCGTCGGCCTGGCTGCCTTGGCTTTTGTGGATGGTCATCGCATACATCGTCTCGACGTCGGAAAGCCGGCTGGTCGCGAACTCCAGCCGGCCGGCGGCGCCGGCGATCACGGCCCGCAATCCCTCCTGATGGGCGACGACCACACCGGTGTCGCCGTTGTACACCCGCAGCCCGTAGTCGTTGGCGGTGACCAGCAGCGGCCGGCCCGCGTACCACTGGGACCACGCCGGCAGGCCGCTCTCCTCGGTGAGCCATCGATGGACCTGCCGGTTCCACCGCTCGACCCCGAACGGGCCATGGCGGTGCGCGCACAGCAGTCGGTGCCCGTCGAGTTCCCGCAGCGCGACCGCGTCGGCACCCAACACGGCGGCCTCCCGCACGCGAAGCGCGTGGGGGACAAGGATTGCCCGCAGGCGATCGGTCGGCTCCTCGGCGTCCACCCAGTCGATGTGAGCGCCGCCGGACCGCAGCACCGCGATCACCCGGTCGGCGTCACCGATGCGGATCGCGTCGGCGAGCGCACCGATCGACTCGCCGAAACGGTGCGATGACAGCAGGGCGGCGACCCGCCGGTCGCCGCGGGCGGACAGGCCGTCGACCAGATCGGCCAGCACCGCTCCGGCCTCCACCGACGCCAGTTGATCGGGATCGCCGACCAGGATCAGCCGCGCGTCCGTGCGCACCGCCTCGAGCAGCCTCGCCATCATCGTCAACGACACCATCGACGTCTCGTCGACCACGATCACGTCGTGCGGCAACCGGTTGGCCCGGTGGTGCCGGAACCGCACCGAGGTGTCGGGGCGGCTACCCAGCAGCCGGTGCAGTGTCACGGCCTCCAACCCGGCCAGGCGTTCACGGTCGGGGGGGTCGAGCCTGGCGACCTCGGCTGCCACCGCTTCGGTCAGCCGCGCGGCCGCCTTGCCGGTCGGCGCGGCCATCGCGATCCGCAGACCCGCCCCGCCCGACCGGTCCGCCTGGTCGGTCAGCAGCGCGAGCAGGCGGGCGACGGTCGTCGTCTTACCCGTGCCCGGACCGCCGGTGAGCACCGTAACCGCTTGCGACAGCACGATTTGCGCCGCTGCCCGCTGTTCGTCATAACCGGCCGGAAAGAGCCGATCGAGGATGGGCGCCTCGACGGGCGCCCCGGACACCGACAGCGCCAGCAGGTCGGTGCAGACCTGGGTCTCTTCGCGCCAATACCGGTCGAGGTACAGCAGGCGATCCGCGTACAGCCGCAGGACCGGCGGGTCGGCGATCAGCCGGCTCGCACGCACCGACGTCAGCCACGACACCGGCTCCGGCCACGGCAACTCCGGCGCGTCGCAGTCGGCGGCGACGGTGGCCAGGTCGACGCACACCGCGCCGCCGCGCAGCGCACGAACCAGCAGCGCGAGCGCCAGCGCCACCGCTTCGTCGGAATCGCCCGCCAGCGCCGTGATGCGTTGCGCCGCATGCACGTCCGCGGCATCCAGCACACCCGCGATGTTGAATTCGCCGAGCAGGCCACCGGCGGCCAGTGCCAATCGGTGGTCGAATCGATCCGGGGAGGCTTCCTCGACGGTGCTCATGCGGCGCGCGGCCCTCCGTCGAGCAGATCGGACAGGGCGACCGCCAACTCGGCGGGCGGCCCCCAGCTGAACACTCCGCAGGGCTGGCCGCCGGGCGCTGGTGTGGCGGCGCCGCACATGCCGCGCACGAACAGGTACAGCACTCCGCCCAGGTGCCGCTCGGGGTCGTAGCCGGACTGGCGCCAGCGCAGGAAGCGGTGTAGCACAACCAGATACAGCAGCGCCTGCAGCGGATAGTCGGAGTGCAGCATCGCCTCGGTCAGTGTGGGGAAGCTGTAATCGGCCGCGGTGTCACCGAGCATGTTGGTCTTGTAATCGACCACGAGGTAGCGCGGCCCGGGCACCCGCAGCACGGCGTCGATCGAGCCGGACAGGTAGCCCCGCAGCGGCTGGCGGCCCAACCCGTCGGACCTCAGCCGGCCGGCGTAACCGGCCAGGGGATCATCGGGCGGAAGGTATCGGCTCAGCAACTCACCGACGTCGCACAGCCGGATGTCGGTCACTTCGCCACGAAAGTCGCCGCCCGCCAGCGGGATCTCGAAGGCCAACTCGCGCAGTCGATCCGGGAGCGCGATCTGGCGCAAGGTCATGCCGGGCGCCAGGGGACCCAGCGCGGTGTCATGCATGGGGACCAGGGCCGAAGCCAACCCGGCGGGATCGGCGTCCACCGGCCACCAGGCCGAATGCACTCGTACCTGCGCCTCCAATTCGGCCGTCAGGTCGGGGGCCAACGGGTCGGCGTTCTCCAGCACCGCGTGCACCAACGACCCGAACGTCGCGCCCGCCGGCAGATCGGCCATCGGGGAGGGCACGTCCGCACCGGCGGCCGGCGGGATCCCCGCCGGGGTCACCTCGACCTCGTCGTCGCGGGCGCCGGCCTCCGGCTCGCTACCGAGGCCGCGCTCGTCGGCGTCGCGGATCAGTGCCGAGTACGACGTGCGCCGCCAGGCGGTGTCGATGACACGGTGAAAGTGCCGCACGGCCAGGTTGGTTGGCGGTGCCGGCCCGGCAAGGGCGGGGACGCCGGCGACGACGGCCTCCTCGACAACCGGGCCGCCGGCCGCCTCCCAGGCGTCGAAGCGGGCCCGCGCCTCCTCGTCGGAGATCGTCTTCGGCTCGCAGCGGTCGGGCACTTCGGCCTCGCCGATGCGCCGGCCCCGCATCAGCCGCGACAAGCCGCCGTTGGGTTCGTCCCAGGACGGCGCCCACCACGCCACCACCTGCGACTGCGCCCGGGTCAGCGCGACGTAGGTGAGCCGAATGTCGTTGCGTGCCGACTCGGCCCGGCTGAATCTCTCGGTCTCGGCGAGGTCCGGGCTCTCGGGCCCGCCGATGTGCAGGCAGCGCACACCGGCGTCGTCGTGAAACATCGGGATGTCCTCGATGAAGACGTGCCGGTTGAACGCGAACGGCAGGTAGACGATCGGGAACTGCAAACCCTTGGCTCCCCACACCGTCATGACCTGTACCGCGGCCGAGTCGCTGTCGATGCGCCGATTGCGTTCGGGCGGACCGTCGCGCTCGTCGCATTGCCGGCGCAGCCAATCGCGCAGCGCCGGCAGGGTCAGCCGATCCCGGTGCGAAACCTCGTGCAGCAGTTGCGCGATGTGGGCCAGGTCGGTCATCGTGCGCTCGCCGCCCTGCTCCGCGAGCACGCGCCGGCCCATCCCGGCCAACTGCGCCGCCTCGAACACCGCGGCCGGTCCGCGCTCGCGCAACTGTCCGGACCAGTCCCGCAAGGTGGCGGCCACCTCGTCGGTGAGCTCGTCGCCCCCGGCGGCCAGCGCGTCGGCCGTCCTGCCGAAGAACACCGTCGCCGCGGCGGCACGGACCATGCCGCTGCGGTGCGTCTGGTCGAACGCGTTGAGCAGGCACAACCAATCCTCGGCGGCCTGGGAGAGGAACACATCGGCGTCGCCGGTGTAGACGGCGGGAATTCCGGCTTGTATCAGGGCGCTTTGGCACGCCCGGGCGTCCTCGCCGGTCTCCACGATCACCGCCACGTGACCGGGCTCGACCGGGTTACCGCCGAACGTGGCGCCGCCGGCCCGCAGGGCGCCGATGTCGGCGGCCAGGTCGGCGGTGATGTAGCGGCGAAGCTCGGACATCGGAATGGTTTTCGACTGGTCGACCCCGAACACGGAGCGGTTGACCAGGCGCAGCCGAAACGGGGCGTTGCGCGGCGCGCCCGAAAGCCGGTGCCCCGCCAGGCGCGTCTCGACCTTGCCCACCACGATGCCGGGATCGCCCAGCGCCGCGCCGCGCAGCACGGTCTGCAGACGCTCGACCAGTGCGGTGTCGCTGCGCCAATTGACGTCCAGCGTGCGCCGCTCGCCGGCGGTGCGGGCGGCCTCCAGGTAGGTGTAGATGTCGCCGCCGCGGAACCCGTAGATCGCCTGCTTGGGATCGCCGATCAGCACCACGGTGGAGTGGCCGCCGAACGCGCGCCCGATCACCTCCCACTGAATGGGATCGGTGTCCTGGAACTCGTCGACCATGACGATGGGCCAACGCGCCCGCATCCGGTTGGCCGCGTCGGAGTCCCGCGTGCGCAACGCGGCGGCGAGCCTGCGCAGCAGGTCGTCGTAGCCCAGGATGGCGAGCCGGTGCTTGCGGAGCTCCAGCTCGGCGAGCACATCGGTGGCGAACCGGAGCCGCACCGCGGCAACGGAATCCGCGTCAGGCCGCTGCGGCCGCAGCTCCGCGCACGGGTCGCGGACCACCGCACGGGCCAGCGCCAGCGCCGCCGGGTGGGTGAGCGCCGCGTCGTCACGCTCTGACGCGAACCGCGCGAGATAGAGGTCGTCGACGATCTGGGTGACGAGGTCGTCGAGGCTTTCGACCAGCGTCACGCCGGCGTCGGTGTCCCCGGCGACGCCGAGGGATTTCAGCACCATGCTGCAGAACTCGTGGGTGGTGGCGATGGTGGCGGCGTCGAATCCCGCCAGCGCGTCGGTGAGTCTGCCGCAGCGCTCCCCGCGGTCGGCGGCGGTGCCCCGCATCAGGTGGGCCACCAGCTCGTTGGGGGCGCCGGATGCCGGATCGCAGAGCGCGGCAACGGTTTGCGCGATCTGGGTGCGGACGCGCTCGCGCAGTTCCCGGCTGGCGGCGCGGCTGAAGGTGATCAGCAGCATCTCGTCGAGGGTGGCCAGGCCGTCGGCGAGGTAGCGGGTGACCAGGCCCGCGAGCGCGAACGTCTTTCCCGTGCCGGCGCTGGCCTCCAGGACCGTCGTGCGCCCGGGCCCGGGCAGGGGGCCGAGCAAATCGAAGCGTTCCATCAGCGCACCTCCGAGCGAAGCATCGGCAGCCACAGCCGCGCGGCCAGTGCGCCCAGGCGGGAATCTTCCCCGCCGACCTCCTCGCCGAGATGCGGCGCGCCGAGCAAGACGCTCAGCGGCGCCCGTTTGCCCCAGACCTTTTCGTGCGCGGGTTCCGCGTTCTCGCCGTGGAAGTTGTTCTGTGAGTGCCACCGCCAGCCGGCCGCCCGCACCGGGTCCCGGCCGCCGTGGCGGGCCTCGGCCCAGGCGAACGACGTTCGGACCGGCAGCGGCAGCGGCTCCCGGCGGCCCGCGTCGTAGAGGCGGACCAGGTCGCGCAAGGTCTCACCGGGGTCGGGCGGCGGTCCCAGCAGCCGCTGCTCGATGCGGTGGTCGGTTCTGGCGCGCCCGATGCACAGGGCCGCCCAGTCGCGGCCGGGCACGGCGATGCCCAAGGCGAGCAGCGGAATCCAGGACACCATCAGGTGCTTGCCACCCAGCTTGGAGAAGGTGACCGAAACCGTGCGCTCGCCGAAGACCGGCGTCACGGTGCCGGTGAGGCGGCGGCCGCCGCCGAGGTCCACGTCCACGTCGTACGCGTCGGAGTCAACGGCGCGGTGCCCCAACGCCGTTCGCGCCAGATCGGCGGCCTGGTCGCGGATCTCGACGGCCTTGCGCATCCCGAGGCGACCGGGCGGTAGGGTGCCCCGCCGCCATTCGGCGTTGGCGGCGGTGTCCGGGTGCATGCCGTGCAGCATGTCGCGCAGCATGCGATCGCCGACGGTCCATTCCGCCAAATTGTCGATCTGGACCGGCATCTCGTCCTCGAGGTCCTCGACTTCCCAGGGCAGCACGTAGTCCAGGGCGCGGAAGAAGCCCTTCACCGGATCCCGGAAGAAGGTGAGCAAGTCGGCCAGGGCGACGTCGTCGTGGGGTGGCTCGGGAAGCGGGCCGGCGAAGAAGGGGCGGCCGGCGTGCCGGTCGCCGGCCGCGGTCCGGGCGGCCACCAGCGTGGCGGGATCGAAGGTGAACGGCTGGCCCGGTACCAGTGCGCCGGGGGTGACGTTACGAATGTCGAAGGGCTGCAACGGATGACGAACTACCACGCGCTCGCGCACGCGCTCGGACACCGTCTGGTCCAGTGCGTCCAGCAGCTCGGACAGCGGCACGGCCGGCGGGCGCGTGTGGCCGGTGTGTTCGTCATTGCCGGTGTAGGTGATCACCAGCGTCTCGGTCGCCGCGCAGATCGCGTCCAGCAGCAACTGCCGGTCTTCCGAACGGATGTCGCGTTCGCCGGTCATCGGCACCCGGGCCAGCGCGTCGTCGCCGTCGGGGCGGCTGAAGCGGGGGAAGACACCGTCGTCGAGGCCGACCAGGCACACCACCCGGTGGGGAACGGAGCGCATCGGGACCATGGTGCACACGGTCAACGTGCCGGTGCGGAAGTTCGCGCGAGTCGGTCGTCCGGCCAGCCGCCCGGCCAGCAGCGCGCGCACGTCGGGCAGGCGCAGCATTGTCGAGTCGCGGGAACCGGCCTGCTCCAAGGCTTTTGCGAATTCACTACGCAGCTGCCCGGCCTGCCATGCGTCGTCGGCGCCCACCTGCGTGAGCGCGGTGACCCCGGTGGTGAGCGCGTCGATCCATTCGGTCAATGGCCGGGGCCCGGCCAGCGATTCCACCACGGATTGCAGCCGCGCGACGTATTCGGCCAGCCGCCCGGCCAGCTCGACCTTGTTGCTGCCGACGTCGTCGAGCGGTAGCGCGGTGTTCAACCAGGCCTGCGAGTCGTCGGACATCGCGACACCGGTGAGGATGCGGTCGAGCCCGAAACGCCATGTGTTGTGCAGGATGTGGCCCAGCCCGTAGGGCGCGCGCTGTTCCTTGTCGAAGCCCCACCGGATCCCCGATTCCCGCACCCACGCGGTCATCGAGTCGAGGTTGTCGTCGGTGAACGCGAAGCGGGCCCGCACCGGCACGGCCTGCGCGAGGTTCAGCACCTCGGTGGCGGTGGCCCGGCCGCCGGCGAGGTTCAGCAACTGCTCGGCCACGCCGAGGAGCGGGTTGGTCTGGCCGGGGGACCGGTCGGCCAGGCGCACCCGCAGCCGGTGCGCGGGGTGCCCTTCCCCGGCCAGGTCGCCCAAGCCGAAGCCGGCGACAATCAGGGGGGCGTAGGTCTCGATGTCGGGGCACATCACGACGATGTCGCGGGGCTCCAGCGTCGGGTCGTCTTCCAGCAATCCGAGCAGCACCTCGCGCAGCACGTCGATCTGGCGCCCCGCGCCGTGGCAGCTGTGCACCTGCACCGAGCGGTCCCCCGGGGACGGTTTGCGGCCCGTCGGCCTGACCGTATTGGCGGCGATGTCGGACTGCAGCCAGCCCAGCAGGGTATCGGATCGTGTTGCCCCGCCGATGAATTCATCGGTGGCACGGGCGGCCGGCAGCGCCCGCTGCAATTCGCGAAGGTCGCGGCCGAGGGTCTGTAGCAGCGGGTGGCGGGCCGCGCGCCGGCTGTCGTCGTCGCGGCGCCGCAGCACGCCGTGAACGCCGGTCAAGCCCCGCCACAGCTGATCGCTCGGGTGGGGCAGCCACAGGTGCAGGTCGTGGTGCGCTGCCACCGCCTCCAGGAGTTCCACATCGGTGCGCGACAGGCGGGTGTGGCCGAACAGCGACAGCCGCGCGGGCAGGTCACCCGGGCCCGCCCGCAGCCGGGCGATCGTGTCCCGGTGGCGGGCGTGCGGGGGATCGGCCGGGATGATCGCCGCCACCGCCCGCCACAGTTCGGGCTGCCAGGCCAGGTCCGCGTCGAGGTCATCGGGGTCGCCGGTCAGCCAGTCGGCCAGCAGCTGAGGACGCTGGCGTGCGTACGAGGCGAACAACCCGGCCAGCCGGCGCGCGACCGAATACCGCCTGCCGCGGCGCAATTCCGCCTCGGGACCCGTGTCGAAGTGGCCCAAATGCGTTGCCAGCGTTCGGCACCAGGGCTCGTCCAGCGAGCAGTCGATCACCTCCAGCAACGGCCACGTCATGGCGTCCGGCGACCAGGGATCGTTGTCGGCGGTGCCGGTGAGCTCGGCGATCAGGGAGCCGGGACTGCGAAACGCCACCCCCGCGCACACCCCGTCACCGCCTGGGCCGCCCCGGGAGCGGCCGAGCACATGCGACAGCCGCTGACTGAGCCAGCGCTCCACGCCGCGCGCGGGAACCAGCACCAGCTCCTCGGCGAACGGGTCGGTGGGCGGGTTGGCCAGCAGGGCCCCGAGAGCGTCGGCAAGGAGATCGGTGCGTTCGGCACGGTGGAGATGAAGCGCCATTGCGGTGCAACGATAGACCCCCGCACCGACATCGGGCCGCGGCAGGCGACGAAAGTCCCTCCACCCGTCGGCTCCGCTGTGCCAGGCTGAAACCATGGCCGGAGTCGCGGATGCCATCGGGTGGGCGAGTAGGCAGATCGCGGACCGGGTGCCCCAGGCGGACCTGGATCAGCGCGACCCGGACTTCATCCGGGATCAGCTGCCCGCCACCTGGTTGGTGGCGTCGCTGTATTTCCGCGCCGACGTCCGCGGACTCGACCGCATCCCCCCGCACGGACCGGTGCTGCTGGTCGGCAACCACAGCGGCGGCAACGTCCCGCCCGACACCTTCGTCTTCACCCTGGCGTTCTGCTCGTACTTCGGTGTGGAGCGTCCGTTCTATCAGCTCGCGCACAACCTGGTCACCCTCTATCCGCCGCTACGCTGGCTGCGCAAGTTCGGCACCGTGGCGGCCAGTCCCGAAAACGCCCGGCTCGCTTTGGAATCCGGTGCCGCCGTGCTGGTGTATCCGGGTGGCGATTACGAGGTCTTCCGCCCGTCCTGGCAGCGGCACGTCGTCGACTTCGGCGGCCGCAAGGGGTTCGTGCGGCTCGCGCGGGAGACCGGGGTGCCGATCGTGCCGGTGGCCGCCGTCGGCGGCCAGGAGACCGCGTTGTTCCTCGGCCGCGCGCAGTGGCTGGCCAAACTGCTGCTGGTCGACAAGGTGGTCCGGCTCAAGAGCGTGCCCATCTCGCTGGCGCTGCCGTGGGGCCTGAACATCAGCGACCTGCTGGGGCACATCCCGCTGCCCGCCAAGATCGTCGTCGAAGTGCAGGAGCCGGTCGCGGTGGGCGACGACGACCAGGCGGTGTACGACGAGGTGATCGCCAGCCTGCAGGCCGGTGTCGATCGGCTTGCCGCCCAGCGCCGCTTCCCGGTGCTCGGCTGATGCGCGTCGAACGACGGATCGTCGTCAACGCGGATCGCGGCACGGTGTGGACGGTGCTCAGCGACCCGGATCGCTACCCGTCGTTCCTCCCGCACCTGGAGCGCTGGGAGACGCTGACGGAGGGCCCGGCGCGGGTGGGCGCCCGCTACACCGTGTTGTGGAAGATCGGCTCGATCCCGGTGGGCGGCATCGCCGAAGTCGTGGAGTTCGACACGGCGCGGGATCTGGCCTGGATCAACATCACCGGTGTGACGCAGCGCGGCCGGTTCCGGTTGCGCGACGCCGGCCCCGGCCGGACCCGCGTGACGTTCCGGCTCGCCTACAGCTCCGAGGGCGGCCTGCTGGGCCTGATCGCCGACCACGTGGCGACCTTCTGGGTCGGCCGCTCACTCGAGGAGAGCCTGAAAAACCTTGCCCGCCTTGTGGAGTCGTGACCCACGCCGGGTATGCGGCCCGGCTACTTGGCCAGCGTGAACTGGTTGATGTCGATGTAGCCGTCGCGGAATGCGTTGGCGCACCCGGTCAGGTATCTCATGTATCGCTGGTAGACCTCTTCGGACTGGATCGCGACCGCCTCGCTGTGGTGCGCTTCGAGCGCCGCGGCCCAAAGGTCGAGCGTCCGGGCGTAGTGCAGCTGCAGCGACTGCCTGCGGGTCAGGTTGAAGCCCATCTTCGACGCGTGGAACTCCACCATCTCGATCGGCGGCAGCTGGCCGCCGGGGAAGATCTCGCGGGCGATGAAGTCGTTGAAGCTGGTCTGCTCTTCGGTCATCGGCAAGCCGCGTTCGACGATCTGCTCCGGGGTCAGCATGGTGATCGTGTGCAGCAACATCACCCCGTCGTCGGGCAGGACGCGGTAGGCCATCTGGAAGAAATCGTCGTAGCGGTCGTAGCCGAAGTGCTCGAACGCGCCGATGGAGACGATCCGGTCGACGGGCTCGTCGAATTGCTCCCAGCCCTGCAGCAACACCCGCCTGCTATGCGGGGTGGTCATCGCGTCGAACATCTTCTGCACGTGCGCGGCCTGGTGCTTGGACAACGTCAGCCCGATGACGTCCACGTCGTACTTCTCGAGCGCGCGGCGCATGGTGCCGCCCCAACCGCAGCCGACGTCCAGCAGCGTCATCCCGGGCCGCAGGCCGAGCTTTCCGAGCGCCAGGTCCATCTTGCGCAGCTGCGCCTCCTCGAGCGGGATGTCCCGCATGCGGTCGAAGTAGGCGCAGCTGTAGGTCATGGTGGGGTCGAGGAAGAGCCGGAAGAAGTCGTCGGACAGGTCATAGTGCGCCTGGACGTCCTCGAAATGCGGCGTCAGGTTCTCGGTCATACCGGCTACGCGCCTCTCTGATCCGGGGCCATTCAGCTGGTACACGAGGGGGCGGCTCAGCTGGTTCACCGTGGCTTCCCGTAACTGCCGGAATCAAACTTCAGCGCGCATTGCGGGGAATTCCGACGACGATACCCCCGTTTACCCGGGGTCGGCTGGAAAATTAGGAGGGGCACGCATGGAGGCTTGGGACGCGATCCGCGCCCGGCGCAACGTCCGGCAGTACACGCCGGACCCGGTTTCCGAAGACCACCTGAACCGCATCGCCGAGGCCGGGTGGCGCGCCCCGTCGGCGAAAAACCGGCAGCCGTGGGATTTCGTGATCGTCACCGACCGGGCGCAGCTGCAGGCGCTGTCGACCGTGTGGCAGGGCGCCGGCCACATCGCCGCCGCGGCCGCCGCGATCGCGATCGTCGTGCCCGTGCCGCCCGACGAGCGCAGGGTGGTCACCGACAACTACGACGTCGGGCAGGCCACGATGGCGATGATGATCGCGGCCACGGACCTGGGGATCGGGACCGGGCACTCGTCGGTGGGGGACCAGGAGAAGGCGCGGGCCATCCTCGGCGTTCCCGACGACCGGCTGGTGGCCTTCCTGCTGGGCGTCGGGTATCCCGCCGACCGTCCGCTCACCCCGATCCGCACACCGAACCGGCGGCCCTTCTCGGAGGTCGTCCATCACGGTCGTTGGTGACGAAAGCGGTCGTAAGCTCGGCACCGTGCATGACCACCGGGGCGACTACGGAATAGACGGCTCGTTTCACACCGTATCGGCGCGTGGGCAGGCGATCGGCCTCGCCGCGCAGACCGTCGCCCTTCTCGGGTGGGCGGTGTTCGGCTGGGTGCGCGGCAAGCGGCTCACGGCGGCACTCGCGGCAACGTCAGCAGTCGGGATCGCTTCGAGCGCAGCCCTTTACGTGTACGCGACGCGGGTCGGCAAGTTCGTGGTGTGGGACCGGGTGCTGGCCGATCTTGAGCTGCGGGGCGACGAAACGGTGCTCGACCTCGGCTGCGGCCGCGGCGCGGTGTTGCTCGCCGCGGCCACGAGATTGCCGCGGGGTCGCGCGGTCGGCGTCGACCTGTGGCAGGCAGACCAGACCGACAACTCCCCGGAGGCCACCCTGGCCAACGCGGCGCTGGAAGAGGTCAGCGATCGCGTCGAGGTGCACACCGCCGACATGACAGCCCTGCCCTTGGCCGACGACAGCGTCGACGTGATCGTCAGCAACCTGGCCATCCACAACATCCCGACGCGCGCCGGCCGGCGGAAAGCTCTCGACGAAGCGGTTCGGGTGCTGCGCCCGGGCGGGCGGCTGGCCGTCGCTGACCTCTGGGACACCCGTCGGCATGCGGCGCACCTGAGGGAATTGGGTTGGCGAAACGTGCGGCGCCGCAACCTCGGATGGCGCATGTACTACGGCGGTCCGTGGTTTTCCACGCGCCTGGTCACCGCGACGAAGCCGGGGTGAGGGGCGCCGGATTCTGCACGCGTGCGTCAGCGGCGAATTCGATATCGCGGGCGATATCAAGTCGGGGAGCGCCCTATGGTCCCGGCAGCGGCGCGGCGCCGTGCGTGCATGCTTGGGGGCTATGAACAGACACGAGATCACCGAGCAGATCGTCCTGGCTCGCCTGAGGCTGGGCCTGACCTGGCAACAGCTGGCCGACGCCATCGACAGGCCGGTGCTGTGGACCACCTCGGCGCTGCTCGGCCAGCACCCCATTCCCGCCGAGCTGGCGAGGATCCTCGTCGAGCGGCTGCACCTCGACGAGTCGGTGGTGCCCGTGCTGGCGGCGCCGCCCATGCGGGGCGGGCTGCCGACCGCCGTGCCGACCGACCCGACCATCTACCGCTTCTACGAGGCCCTGCAGGTCTACGGCGGCGCCATCAAGGAGTTGATCCACGAGCAGTTCGGCGACGGCATCATGAGCGCGATCAATTTCAGCGTCGACCTGCACAAGAAATCACACCCGTCGGGCGATCGCGTCGTGGTGACTCTGGACGGCAAATTCCTTCCCTATCAATGGGTTTCGGCGGATAGCTGAACTGACGGCCGACGCGAAACCGGTGGACCTGGTGCTTTCGGGCGGGGGCGTGAAGTTCATCGGCCTGGTCGGCGCGGTCACCGCCCTCATGGATGCCGGCTACTCGGCCAACCGCGTGTCGGGCGTCTCGGCGGGATCGGTGGTCGCGGCGATCTCGGCGGCCGCGTCCAGGGGCGAGCAACTGACCAGCGGTCAGCTCAGGGAGCTCGCGCTCTCGGTGCCGTTGCGCAAGTGGCGCGACGCGGGGCCGGTGCCCGTCGTCGGCTCCGCGTGGGGGCTGGTCCGGGACACGTCGATGTACCGCGGCGATTTCGCCCATGACTGGATCCGCAGCGAGCTGAGGAACCTGGGCGTGGTCACGTTCGGTGACCTGGCCCTCGCCGACGACGACCTGCCCCCGGAACGGCGCTACCAGGTCGCGGTCACCGTCGCCGACGTCACCGCGGCGCAGCTGGTGCGACTGCCATGGGATTACCGGCGGCTGTACGGCCTCGACCCCGACGAGCAGCCCGTCGCGGACGCGGTCCGCGCCTCGATGGCGATCCCGTTCTTCTACCCGCCGGTCACGCTGACCGACACCATGGGGCTCACGTCCAACCTGGTCGACGGTGGCGTGCTGTCGAATTTCCCGATCGACTCGCTGGACCGCACCGACGGCAAACCGCCGCGCTGGCCGACGTTCGGCGTCACGGTGATGCCCAAGTTGGCCGAGGGCGTGGATCAGGTGTTCCCCGCGCTGCGCCCGCTGCGCTTCCTCAAACAATCCGCCTTGCTGCAAAGCCTCTTCACCACCATGTTGGTCGGCCACGACCAGGCGCAGCTGAGCTTGCCCTGGGTCAAGTGCCGCACCATCGGGGTGGCGTCCACCGACGTGAGCGTTCTCGACTTCGGCATCCCCAGGGCACGGCTGGAGGAGCTCTGCGACCGGGGCTACGCCGCGGCGCACGACTTCTTGCAGACCTGGGATTGGCCGGCATACCTGAACCGGTTCCGACGATTCGCCACGGACTGAAGTGACGGCGATTCGCGTGCGTGTCACACTGGCGGCGAGGAGGCGAAGGAAACGCGGTGGCGGCCAGCGGCGGCCACCGCGTTCGCCGTTCAGCTCATCAACACCTGCGGTGACAGCTCCTTCAGCATCGCGTTGGCCCAGCGCATCTGGCGCAACGTCTCGGGGCGGCTGCGGGCTTTCCGCAACTGGGCGCGAGGCGTTTTCGTGCGGATGCGGACGTGGTACCGGGCGCCGTTGGCCAAACGTCCCGGCCAGACCGGGGACCGGGCCGTTTACAGGCCGAACTCGGCCTCGATGCCGTCGATCCCGGCCCGAATGGCCTTGAGGGCGTCGGCGCGGGCGCGCAACTTCGTTGCGGCGTGGGCGTGTTGGTGCAGACCGGCGAATTCGCGCGCGGCCTCCTCGGCGCGGCTCACCACCATGTCCGGCAGCACGATCTCATCGACGAAGCCGGCGGCCAGCGCGGTCTCGCCGAAGAACGTCTTGGCCAGCCCGGCGGCTTGCTGGTACGCCGATTGCGTGAGGCGCAGCTTCATGATCTCCAGGGCCGCGTACGGGATGACCATGCCGATCGCCACCTCGTTCGCCTGGATGTTGTAGGCGTGCGCGGCCACCCGGTGGTCACCGGACGACAGCAGGAACGCCCCCATCGCGATCGCGTGGCCGGTGCAGGCCATCACCACCGGCTTGGGATGGGACAACAGCCGGTAGGCCAGCTCGAAGCCGCCGCGCAGCATGTCGATCGCCGGCTGCGCCTCGCCGGAGGTGAGGATCTTCAGGTCGAATCCGCCGCTGAACACCCGCTCGTTCCCGGCGATCACCAGCGCCCCGGCGTTGTCGGCCTCGGCCCGGTCGATCGCCTCGCCCAGGGCCTGCTGCATGGTCGGGCCCAGGGCGTTGACTTTGCCATCGTCCATCCGGATGACGGCGATGGACTCCTTGAGGGTGTAGTGGACCGGGCCGCTCATTGGTTGCTAGCTCCTTGCCGCCCCGCGGGCTGGCTGTGGTGTTTGCCCAGGTCGTCCTCGGCCTCGCCCCAGCGCAGGCTGACATCGGTGGGCGCGTCCAGCTGGCGGGTGCGCCATCTGTCCTGCGTTTCCCGCACCGCGGCGTTGATTCGCTCGATCTCGCTGCGGAACACCTCGGGACGGGTCTCCTTGCTCGCGTAGTGGAAGTAGGTCAGCAGCCCGCGCAGCAGTTCCAGCTTCTGCTTCTCCCGCTTCGCCAGGTCGTGGGTGGTCATCAGCTCGATGCGCTGGACGGGCGGCAAGGAGTCCCAGTCCAGCACGACCTGGGTCTCCAGCGGCACACGCTCGCGCTCCCAGAACCGCCGCCCGTGCGGGTGCGCCGGCCGGTCGTAGTAGTTGATGGTGCCGGTGAAGCGGGACTCGATGCCGCTGCCGATCTCCGCGCGGTCGAGGGCCGAATCCCACACCATGCGCCATTCCTGGCCGGGAGCCAGCACCGGCAACTCGCGGGGGAGGCGCAGTTCGGCGACGTCGGCGTAGCCGTCCGTGGCGTTCTCGTATTCGGCCACCGTCGGCGGATTCATGAACGAGAACGTGATGTCGTAGGCCGCCGTCTTCCCGAAATTCCTGACCACCAGTTCGATCACGTGCCAGTCGGCGGGGTGCGGCTCCATGAACATCGCGACCTGCGGCCGCGTCTGCTCCGCGGCCAGCCGGCGGTTGCGGGCGATCTGCCGGTTGGTGAAGATCAGCGTCACGACGGCGAGCGCGATCGCCGCCCAGGCCGCCCACGCGATCCAGGTGCTGGACCCGACGTTCGTGATCCCGTGCCAGCCGTCCTGGACCCACCCCATGGAATCCACCTTCCGCTTATATCACAGGCCGGTTGCCGGTTAGCCGCGCTCGAGCGATCGCCCGCCCGCCTCAGCCGCCCATGAGCATTCGCCACTGGGCGAGGTCGGCGGCCCGATACACGTAGTTGGAGCGCTTGACTTCCGAGAGCGACGCGCTCGGCTCCGCCGAATACCAGTGGCCGGGAAAAACCGTCGGGTCGCCGGGCAGCGCGGCGAGTTGCCGCAGGCTGCGGTACATCTCGTCGGAGTCGCCGCCGGGAAAGTCGGTGCGGCCGCAGCCCTCCAGGAACAACGTGTCACCGGCCACCAGGCGGCCGTCGAGCAGGAAGCACTGGCTGCCCGGCGTGTGGCCGGGCGTGTGCAGCAACTCGACCTCGATATCGCCGATGCTGACCTTGTCGTGATTCTCATGGGCGGTGAGGTCGCCGAGGCTGATCCCGGTGACTCGCGAAACCCATTGCGCCTCATGGGTGTTGACGTGTACCGGGACGGCGGCCCGCTCCAGCAGTTCGGCCAGGCCCTGCAGCGAGAAGCCCATCATCGATCCGCCCACATGGTCGGGATGATGATGGGTGACCAGCACCCCGGACAGGTGCATGCCGTCGTCCTCGAGCGTGTCGAGCAGCTCGCCGGCGGCATAGGCGGGATCGACCACCACGCAGTCGCCCGTCTCACGGTCGCCGATCAGGTAGGCGAAGTTGCGCATTTGGGTCGCGAACATGTCGCCGGCGGCGAAGTCGCGGCCGGAGAGCAGTTGGCGAAAGTACAGCCGGTCCGTTGACACGTGACCAGACTAGGACCTGCCCGTCCGGGGCCCGCAGCGCCGCCGCGAAGTGCGCCCGGCACCGCGCGCGAGCAGCGATTGGCCGGCTGTCCGGTGGGTATTGTTGGCGCATGAGGAAGAAGGTCGAAATCGAGATCGACGTCGATCTGATCGGCGAGGCGATACGCCGCTTCCATCTGGCCGATGCCCGCGAGGCCGTCAATCTCGCGTTGCGCACCCTGCTGGCCGAAGCCGATGCCGCGGAAGCCGCCGAAGAGTACGACGAGTTCAGCGACCTCAGCGCGTGGCAGCCCCGCCGCGGCGGCGACAGCGTCCGGTAAAGCCCGTGGTTTGGTCCGGTTGCGGGCCAGGTTGTACCCTCTTTTAGGCCCACGGCACTGCCGATTCGGGTGAACGGCCCCCTTAGCTCAGTCGGTAGAGCGTTTCCATGGTAAGGAAAAGGTCAACGGTTCGATTCCGTTAGGGGGCTCGGCGGACGCCGAGCAGGCGTGGCGGCCCGACCCCGAACCGGGGCGGCCAGAGGCGATGTAGCTCAGTCGGTTAGAGCGAACGACTCATAATCGTTAGGTCGCCGGTTCGAGTCCGGCCATCGCTACAACACAACAATGCACTTTGAGAGATTTGAGAGAGAACCGTCATGGCTTCCAGTACCGACGTGCGGCCGAAGATCACCTTGGCATGCGAGGTGTGCAAACACCGCAACTACATCACCAAGAAGAACCGCCGGAACGACCCGGACCGCATGGAGCTGAAGAAGTTCTGCCCGAACTGCGGCAAGCACCAGGCCCATCGCGAGACGCGCTAGCCGCTCCCGGCGAACGTTACTCAGACCGACTAGGTAGATTTCAGAGCCGTGCCGATATCCGAAAGCATCGTCGGGATGCACTACCGCTATCCCGACTATTACGTCGTGGAGCGGGAGAAGATCCGCGAGCACGCCGTGGCCGTTCAGAACGACGATGCCGCATTTCTCGAGGAGAAGGCGGCGGCCGACCTCGGCTATCCCGGGCTGCTGGCCCCGTTGACGTTCATCTGCGTATTCGGCTACATGGCGCAGACGGCGTTTTTCAAGCACGCGAACATCGCCGTCCAGGACGCGCAGGTCGTTCAGGTCGACCAGGTGCTGAAGTTCAAAGCGCCGATCGTCGCCGGGGACAAGCTGTACTGCGACGTCTACGTGGACTCGATGCGGGTGTCGCACGGTACCCAGATCATCGTGACCAAGAACATCATCACCAACGAAGCCGGTGATGTCGTCCAGGAGACCTTCACGACCCTGGCGGGCCGTGCGGGTGAGGATGGAGAAGAGGGATTTTCTGATGCCACTGCGTGAGTTCAGCTCGGTGAAGGTCGGTGACCAGCTTCCCGAGCGGACCTACCCGCTCACCCGACAGGATCTGGTGAATTATGCGGGGGTTTCCGGCGACCTGAACCCCATTCACTGGGACGACGAGATCGCCAAGGTCGTCGGGCTGGACACCGCGATCGCGCACGGCATGCTGACCATGGGTATCGGCGGCGGCTACGTCACCGCGTGGATCGGTGACCCCGGTGCGGTCACCGAGTACAACGTGCGGTTCACCGCGGTGGTGCCGGTTCCCAACGACGGCAAGGGCGCCGAACTCGTCTTCAGCGGCCGGGTCAAGTCCGTCGATCCCGAGACCAAGTCGGTGACGATCGCCCTGACGGCCACCACGGGCGGCAAGAAGATCTTCGGCAGGGCGATCGCGTCCGCAACGCTCGCTTAGCCTATGGCTCTCAAAACAGACATCAGGGGCATGATCTGGCGCTACCCGGACTACTTCGTGGTGGGGCGAGAGCAACTCCGCCAGTTCGCGGCGGCCGTCAAGGACCGGCACCCGGCCCACTACGACGAAGACGCGGCCGCCGCACTCGGCCACAACGCGATCCTGGCGCCGCTGACCTTCGCGACCATCTTCGCCAAGCTGGTCCAGCTGGATTTCTTCCGGCATGTCGACATCGGCATGGAGACCATGGTCATCGTCCAGGTCGACCAGCGGTTCGTGTTCGCCCAGCCGATCAAGGCCGGCGACAAGCTGTGGGCCCGGATGGACATCCTGTCGGTGGACGAGCGCTTCGGTGCCGACATCGTGGTCACCAAGAACATCTGCACCAACGAAGAGGGTGAACTGGTGCTGGAGGCGTACACCACGCTGATGAGCCAGTACGCCGAGCAGGCGGAGAATCTCAAATGGGACCCCGAGTCCGGTCAGGTCGTCAGAACGGCGTAATCGGATTTCCTGCGTATAAGGGGAATCGAGTACACTCGGACGTCGGGGTTTTCCCAGCATCAGCGCGCTTTCCGTGAGTCGAAAGAACGGGGAGCGCGCGTGTCATGTAAGCCCCGGTAGGTAAGCGCAGGTTGGCCTGCCAACCGCGAAGGGGCGTAGCTCAACTGGCAGAGCAGCGGTCTCCAAAACCGCAGGTTGCAGGTTCAAGTCCTGTCGCCCCTGCTGAACACTTCAGGCGTGCCATGGTGGACACTGGAAGAATGGCCCACCACGACGGGACGGCCCACGGATACGAGCAAACTTAAGGAGCATGCGGTGAGCGACGAAGGCGACGCTGCCAACGACGCCGCAAGCGACGGCGCCGACAGGGAGGACGGCCGCGCGAGCGGCGGTCGGACCGCTGTGGTGACCCGGCCGCAGCGCCCCACCGGCAAACGATCCCGGCAGCGAGCGGCCGACGCCGCCGAGGACGCCGACGTAGCGTCGGCGGACGAGGCCGAGGTCGCCAAGAAGGACAAGGCCACCAAGGGCGCCAAAGCCAAGAAGGCCAAGAAACCGAAGAAGCCCGGGGACCGTTCGGCCAACCCGTTCGTGTTCGTCTACAACTACCTCAAGCAGGTGGTTGCGGAGATGCGGAAGGTTATCTGGCCCAACCGCAAGCAGATGCTCACCTACACATCGGTGGTGCTGGCGTTCCTGGCCTTCATGGTGGCGCTGGTCGGCCTCGCGGATTTCGGCCTCACCAAGCTTGTGCTGCTGGTGTTCGGCTGAGCGAGAGATAGAGAGGACTGAAAACCGTGACTACCTACGACGGTGACACGTCCGCGGGTGAAGCGGTCGACGTAGAGGAGCGCACCGAGGCCACCGAGGCCACCGAGGCCATCGAGGCCCCGGAAACCTCGGCGACCGAGGCTCCCGAGGAGTCGGCCGAGGAGGTCGATCCGGCGGCCGCGCTCAAAGCTGAGCTGCGCAGCAAGCCGGGCGACTGGTACGTCATCCACTCCTACGCGGGATACGAGAACAAGGTCAAAGCCAATCTCGAGACGCGCGTGCAAAACCTGGACGTCGGCGACTACATCTTCCAGGTCGAGGTGCCCACCGAAGAGGTCACCGAGATCAAGAACGGCCAGCGCAAGCAGGTCAATCGCAAGGTGCTGCCCGGCTACATCCTGGTGCGCATGGATTTGACCGACGACTCGTGGGCCGCGGTGCGCAACACGCCGGGCGTCACCGGGTTCGTCGGCGCGACGTCGCGACCGTCTGCGCTGACGCTCGACGACGTGGTGAAGTTCCTGCTGCCGCGGGGCGCCGCCAAGAAGGCCGCCAAGGGCGCGGCCACCACCGCCGCCGCCGCCGAGGCCGGCGGGCTGGAGCGCCCGGCCGTCGAGGTCGACTACGAGGTCGGCGAATCGGTGACGGTCATGGACGGGCCGTTCGCCACGCTGCCGGCGACCATCAGCGAGGTCAACGGCGAACAGCAGAAGCTCAAGGTGCTGGTGTCGATCTTCGGTCGCGAGACGCCCGTGGAATTGACGTTCAGCCAAGTCTCCAAGATCTAACCGGGCAATCAAGCCCAGTCCAGGAAGGAACACCAACAACTCATGGCCCCGAAGAAGAAAGTCGCCGGGCTGATCAAGCTGCAGATCGTGGCGGGGCAGGCCAACCCTGCGCCGCCGGTCGGACCCGCGCTCGGCCAGCACGGCGTCAACATCATGGAGTTCTGCAAGGCCTACAACGCCGCCACGGAGAACCAGCGCGGCCAGGTCATCCCGGTGGAGATCACGGTCTACGAGGACCGCAGCTTCACCTTCGCGCTCAAGACGCCGCCCGCCGCCAAGCTGCTGCTCAAGGCCGCCGGCGTGGGCAAGGGCTCGGCCGAGCCGCACAAGACCAAGGTCGCCAAGGTGACCTGGGACCAGGTTCGTGAGATCGCCGAGACGAAGAAGACCGATCTCAACGCCAACGACATCGACGCGGCCGCCAAGATCATCGCCGGCACCGCCCGGTCGATGGGGATCACCGTCGAATAGCTCGACCCCAACCCGTGGGAGGGCCAGCTTCGGCCCGCTGCTTAACCACGACCCAACACCAGATTGGATGAATCAATGAGCAAGAACAGCAAGGCATACCGCGCCGCCGCCGAGAAGGTGGACCGCAACAGCCTGTACAGCCCGCTGGAGGCGGCCAAGCTCGCCAAGGAGACCGCGTCGACCAAGCAGGACGCGACCGTCGAGGTGGCGATCCGCCTCGGCGTCGACCCCCGCAAGGCGGACCAGATGGTCCGCGGCACGGTCAACCTGCCGCACGGCACCGGTAAGACGGCCCGGGTCGCGGTGTTCGCCGTCGGCGACAAAGCCGAGCAGGCGCAGGCCGCGGGCGCCGACATCGTCGGCAGCGACGACCTGATCGAGAAGATCCAGGGCGGTTTCCTGGACTTCGACGCCGCGATCGCCACCCCCGACCAGATGGCGAAGGTGGGCCGCATCGCCCGCGTGCTGGGTCCGCGCGGCTTGATGCCGAACCCCAAGACGGGCACCGTCACCCCGGACGTCGCCAAGGCCGTGGCCGACATCAAGGGCGGCAAGATCAACTTCCGCATCGACAAGCAGGCCAACCTGCACTTCGTGATCGGTAAGGCGTCTTTCGACGAGAAGGCCCTCGCGGAGAACTACGGCGCCGCGCTCGACGAGGTGCTGCGGCTCAAGCCGTCCGCGTCGAAGGGCCGCTATCTGAAGAAGATCACCGTGTCGACGACCACGGGCCCCGGCATCCCGGTCGACCCGTCCGTCACCCGCAACTTCGCCGAGGCCTAGGGAGTCGGCGCGCTAGCCGCCGCACTCGGCGATGCGCCGCCGCAGGAACTCGCGACCCGGCTCGGGACCGTTGGCTTGCAACGCTTTCCGGTACCAGGTGACGGCATCGGCCGGCCTGCCCGCGCGCCGAAGCAGGTCGGCGCGCACCGTCGCGACCAGATTGGAGCGCTCCAGCCGGGGGTCGTGCGCCGCCTCGTCCAGCGCGGCGAGCCCGGCGTCGGGGCCGTCGCGGAAGCCGACCGCGAGGGCGCGGTTGGCGCGCACCACCGGTGAGTCGGTCAGCCGCAACAGCCGGTCGTAGGCCGCGCAGATGGTGACCCAGTCGGTCTGGTCCCAGGACGGCGCCGTCGCATGCACCGCGGCGATCACCGCCTGCGGCAGGTAGGGGCCCGTCGAGCCCTCGGCGCGGCGGAGCCGATCCAGGCCCCTGGCGATGCGGCCGCGGTCCCACCGGCGGCGGTCCTGCTCGTCGAGCGGCACCAACATCCCGGTGTCGTCGACCCGGGTGGTTCGCCGCGAATCGTGCAGCAGCATCAGGGCGGCCAGCGCGTGGGTCTCGGGTTCGTGCGGCATCAGCGCGCACAGCTCGCCGGCGAGCCGGATCCCTTCGTCGCACAGTTCGTCGCGGATCGCCGACGCGCCGGCGGTCGACCAGTACCCCTCGGTGAAGACCGAGTAGACGCAACCCAGCACGTGTGGGGTGCGCTCGGGCAGGAGCTCGGCGGGTGGCACCCGCAGCGGGATATTGGCGTGCCGAACCTTGTTCTTGGCGCGCGTGATTCGCTGGCCGATCGCCGCTTCGGTCTGCAGCAGCGCGCGGGCGATCTCGGCGACGGTCAACCCCGACACCAGCCGCAGGGTGAGCGCCAATTGCGATTGGCGGTCCAGTGCGGGGTGCGCGCAGGTGAACATCATCCGCAGTTCGTCGTCACGAACGGGGGACGGGTCGGTGTGATCGGTGCGCGCCCGGATTTCGTCGATCACGGCCGCCAATTCCTTTCCGGGACGGACGGATTCGCGGCGCAGACGATCGCGCGCGCGGTTGCGGGCGACGGTCACCAGCCATCCGCCGGGATTGTCCGGCACGCCGTCGCGGTCCCAGCTGCGAAGCGCCTCGGCGCAGGCCTCCTGGACGGCGTCCTCGGCGATGGCGAGGTCCCCGGACCACCGCGCGAGCGCGGCGACGGCGGGTCCCCATTCCCTCCGGAAGACGCCGTCCAGGTCGGACATCGCGGAGACCTAGAGTCCCGAGACTCCAGCCAGTTGGCGCACCTGCACGGTCGAGGCGGGAATCATCGACGCCAGCTTGACGGCCTCGTCGCGATCCCCCGCGGCGAGCAGGTAGACGCCCGTGGCGATTTCGGCGCCCTCCACGTATGGCCCGTCGGTGATGAGAACCTCGCCGTCGCGCACCCGCACGGTGGTGGCGGTGGACCTGTCGTGCAATGCGGCGCCGCCGATGATGTGGTCGCCCGCGGCCGCGTGCAGATCTGTGTGCCGCGCCGCCACGGCCTCCCACTCCGGGGTGCCCGGCGTGTGCGCCGAAGCGGGGGGCTCCAGCAGCAGGGCCAGCCAGTCGTTACCGGTCAGCTTGCGCGACGGTTCGATCGAGTGGACCACCGGCCACAGCTCCACGGCGCCGAACTGGGCGGCGGGTACGTCGCGCGCCAACGCCAGCGCCTCGTCCAGGTTTTCCGCCTCGAACACGTAGTAGCCGCAGGCCACCTCGGCGGCCTCGGCGAAGGGGCCGTCGGTCGTGATCGGCGCGTCGGGGCCGCCGCTGATGACCACCGCGGCCGCGGCGGGCGCCAGCGCGTCACCGGCCTTGATAGCCGCGCCGGCTTTGGCATGGAAGCTCTCCCATGCGGCCATGCCGGCCGCCCATTCTTCAGGCGTGCGGTCTTGCTCCTGAGCGATCAACAGGGCGAAATATTGCATGTTCGTCACCTCCGGTAGTGAGCGAAGCCTCCTGCTCCACTCTCTATCTATCCGACGAACGACGCAGCCCTAATCCGACAGCTGGGCGCAACTAGGCGGCGGCGCCCGGCTTGAGGTAGGTCACCAGGCTGACGTCGAGCATCTCGTCGGTGAAGTAGTGCTCGCAGCCGCGCAGATATTTGATGTAGCGGTTGTAGACCTCTTCGGAGGTGACCTCGATGGCCTTGTCCTTGTTGGCCTCCAGGTTGTCGCCCCAGATGTGCAGGGTCTTGATGTAGTGCGGGCGCAGCGAAAGCGGTTCGGGCACAATAAAACCCGCCTTTTCGCCATGGTCGACCATCATCTGTGTGGACGGCAGCCGACCGCCCGGGAAGATCTCGGTGACGATGAACTTGATGAACCGGGCCGTCTCGAAAGTCAGCTTCTTGCCGCGGGCCGCCATCTCGTAGGGGTGGTAGCTCACGCTGCTCTGGACGGTCATCCGGCCGTCCTCGGGCATGATGTCGTAGCACCTCTTGAAGAAGTCGTCGTAGTTCTCGTGCCCGAAGTGCTCGAAGGCTTCGATCGACACGATCCGGTCGACGGGCTCGCTGAAGTCCTCCCAGTTCTGCAGCCTCACCTCACGCGAGCGGTTGGTGTCAATGGCAGCCAACAGCTGCTCGCAGCGGGCGTGCTGGTTCTTGGACAGCGTCAGACCGATGACGTTGACGTCGAACCGCTCGACAGCGCGCTTCATCGTGGTGCCCCAGCCGCAGCCGATGTCGAGCAGGGTCATGCCCGGCTTGAGGTCCAGCTTGTCCAGGTTCAGGTCGATCTTGGCGTACTGCGCCTCTTCCAGCGTCATGTCGTCACGCTCGAAGTAGGCGCAGCTGTAGATCCGTGTCGGATCCTGGAACAGGGCGAAAAAGTCGTCGGAGACGTCGTAGTGCGCCTGAATGTCCTCGGGAGCCGTCCGCGTCTTCGTCGGGCTAGCCGGTTGATCAGCCATTTTCGTCTTGTTCTCCTGGATGAAGGTCACTGCTTATGATCCGCGGACTTGCTCGGCGGGTGTGACGTGCAACGATACCCAACTCTACTTTTCCAGCGTGAATTGGTTGCAGTCGACATAGCCCATGCGGAACACCTTGGCGCAGCCGGTCAGATACTTCATGTAGCGCTCGTAGACCGCTTCGGACTGGATCGCGATGGCCTCGTCCCGATGGGCCTCGAGCGCCCCGGACCAGAAGTCGAGGGTCTTGGCGAAGTCCGACTGCAGCGACTGGACGCGGGACACCGTGAACCCCACCTTCGTCGCGTGCTCCTCGACCGTCTCGATCGTCGGCAGCCGGCCGCCCGGGAAGATGTCGGTGACGATGAACCTCATGAATTTCGCCATCTCCATCGTCAACGGGATGCCGCGTTCCATCACCTGCTTGACGTGCAGGCCGGTGATGGAATGCAGCAGCATCACGCCGTCGCCCGGCAGGGCGTCATAGGTGAACTTGAAGAAATCGTCGTAGCGGTGAAAACCGAAGTGCTCCAACGCTTCGACGACGACGATCCGGTCCACCGGTTCGTCGAACTCGGCCCAGTCGCTCAGCAGCACCCGCCGGGAACGGTCGCTGTCGATCCCGTCGAGTACCTGCTGGCAGTACGCGTGCTGGTTCCTGGACAGCGTCAGGCCGACGACGTTGACGTCGTAGCGCTCAACGGCGCGCTTCAGGCCCGAACCCCAGCCGCAGCCGACGTCGAGCAAGGTCATCCCCGGCTGGAGCCCGAGCTTGTCCAGTGTCAGGTCGAGCTTGGCGAGCTGCGCTTCGTGCAACGTCATGCCCTCGCGGGGGAAATACGCGCAGCTGTAGGTGCGGGTCGGATCCACAAAGAGCGCGAAGAATTCGTTCGACAGGTCGTAATGCGCCCGTACGTCGTCCGAATTGGACCGCGTCCGAACAGCGCCGGCCGGGTTGTCAGGCATATACCCTCCCCACGTGACGTACACCATAGGAGTGCCCATCCGCGGGGGACGCTACTCGCCGGGCATCAAAAACGGTGCATTTGGATGCGCGTGCGGCGGAGATTCTGCCGTTCTACTTTTCCGGCGGCGTACGAGGCGCTGGGTCGCTATTTGGTGAGCGTGTACTGCGCCACGTTGGAGATGCCTTTGCGGAACAGGTCCGAGCAGCCGGTCAGATAGCGCATGAAGCGGTCGTACACCTCTTGGGACTGGATGGCGATTGCGCGTTCGCGATTGGCCTCCAAATTGGCCGCCCACATGTCCAGGGTCCGCGCGTAATGCGGCTGCAGGTATTCGATCTGCTCGACTGAGAAGCCGCTGGTTTTCGCATTGTCGACGATATCGGGTTCGCCGCACATCTGGCCGCCGGGAAAGATTTCCTTGCCCAGGAAGTGGAAGAACCGCAGATCTGACATCGTGATCTGGACGCCGCGCTGCTTCCACTCCGACTGCGGATACGTGAAGATGCTGTGCATCAGCATCCGGCTGTCGGCGGGCAAGGTCTCATAGGCCCAATCCCAGAACGCCGGCCAGCGTTCCTTTTTGAAGGCGTCGAAGGCCTCGAAGCTCATGATTCGATCGACTTGCTCGTCGAACTCTTCCCAGCCCTGCAGCCGGGCCTCGGCCCGGCGCGTCGTCGGGATCCCGGCCAGCCTTGCCTTGGTGCGCGCGTAGTGGTTGCGGCTGAGCGTGATGCCGATGACGTTGACGTCGTATTTCTCCAGCGCCCGGACCACGGCCCCGCCCCAGCCGCACCCGACATCCAGCACCGTCATTCCCGGCTCAAGGTTCAGCTTGTCCAGCGCCAGGTCCAGCTTGGCGAGCTGGGCCTGTTCCAGCGTCATGTCGTCGTTCTTGAAGTAGGCGCAGGTGTACACCATGTTGGGGTCAAGGAACAGCGCGAAGAAGTCGTCTGAAATGTCGTAGGTCGCCTGCGACTCTTCGTAATACGGCTTCAGCTTGGCCATTGGTACACCCACCTCCTTGGACAACCGTACAACCCCGCGAGATGGACTGAGATCGCAGGGGAAGCGTTTCTTCGAGTGGTTTTGCTCAGGCCGCTTTGGCGAAGTTGCTCGTCAGCACACCGATCACGTGGTCCCACAACTGCTGTGGCAGATCATGTCCCATCCCGTCGAATAACACCAGTCGAGCGCCGTCGATGGCCCTGGCCACCGCGCGGCCGCCGAAGGGGCGCATCAGCTTGTCCGCCCGGCCGTGGATCACGACGGTCGGCGCGGCGGTCCGCCGGTTGTAGGGCTTCAGGCTGCCGCTGCCCAGGACGGCGTCGAAGTGCCTGGCGACGCCCCACGGGTAATGGCTGCGCTCGTAGCTTTCGATGGCCTCGGCCCGAAGCTGCGCCTCGGGCGCCAGGTACCGCCTGCTGCCGATGATCTTGCTGACCCGGATCGAATGGTCGACGATCACGTCGCGCGGCGAGCTCGGCGACGGGCCCTTGATGAGCGCCAGCAACTGGCGGGGACCCGGCGGCGGCAGAAACGCCGAATTGTTGCTGGAGAAGATGATCGCCAACGTTCGCGTCCGGTCGCGGAATCGGCCGGCGAAAATCTGGGCGATCATGCCACCCATCGACGCGCCCACGATGTGCGCGTCGCCGATGCCCAGGTGATCCAGCACGGCCGCGGCGTCGTCGGCCATGTCCTCGAGCTTGTACGCCGCTTTGCTCGGCAGGCCCAGCCAGGAGCGCGCCAGCCGGGTCACCAGCGGCTGCCCCGAGCCGCGATGCCGGGTCTTGCTCGACAGGCCGACGTCCCGGTTGTCGTACCGGATCACGCGCAACCCGTGGGCGACCAGCCGCTCGCAGAACGCGGTGCGCCACAGCAGCAGCTGGGCGCCCAGCCCCATGATCAGCAGCACGGGCGGGTCGTCGATGTCGCCCATGTCCTCGTAGTACAGCTTCAGGTCCCCGTCCGGATGAAAGACGGTGGCCTGGCCGGTGCGGACCTCCATCAGAGCGTCTACACCTCCAGGTCGGACTCGTACTCCCGGCTGACCTCGACCATGAAGTTGGCGAAGTAGCCGGTCAGCTGCGGGTCGGACATCATCTGCCACTTGGGCGCCAACAGCTTCATGTACCGCTCGACGTAGAGGAACTGCTTGCCGATCAGCACCAGCTCGCGGGGCAGCTTGACGTCGTAGGCGTCGGCCAGGGCCGACAGCTGCCGCCCGATGTCGGCGTAGGACATGTCGCCCAGCGTCGACATGGTCAGCGGGGTGGCGAAGCGTTCCAGGTCCTTGGCGGCCTGGGCCTCTGGCTTCATGTTGCCGACCGCGCCCATCAGCACCACGATCTTGCCCGCCGCGGCGTGGTCCTTCTTGACCAGCAGCGCGTACACCAGCTCGCGCAGCAGCCAGCGGGTGCGCGGGTCGATGCGGCCCATGATCCCGAAGTCGAAGAACACGATGCGGCCCGCGTCGTCGACGTAGAGGTTGCCGGCGTGCAGGTCGCCGTGGAACAGCCCGTGCCGCAGCCCGCCCTCGAACAGCGAGAACAGCAGGGCCTTCACCAGCTCGGTGCCGTCGAACCCGGCCTTGCGGATGGCGGCCACGTCGTCGATGCGGATGCCCTGCACGCGCTCCATGGTCAGCACCCGATCGCTGGTGAAGTCCCAGAACACCTGCGGCACACGGATGTTGCGGCCCAGCGGGGAGGCGTGCAGGTGCGACACCCAAGCCTCCATCGACTGCGCCTCGAGCCGGAAGTTCAGCTCCTCGGCCAGGTTGTCGGAGAAGTCGGCGACCACGTCTTGCGCGGAGAGCCGGCGGCCGAGCTTGGCCAGTTCGACGGCCTGGGCGAAGCGCTTGAGGATCTGCAGGTCGGCCGCGACGCGGCGGCGGATGCCCGGGCGCTGGATCTTGACGACCACCTCTTCGCCGGTGTGCAGGGTCGCGTAGTGCACCTGCGCGATGGAGGCCGACGCGAACGGCTCCTCCTCCCACTTGGCGAACAGCTCGGTCGGGTCGCCGCCGAGCTCCTCGACGAGGAGCTTGTGCACCTCGTCGTTGTCCGCGGGCGGCACCCGGTCGAGCAGGCCGCGGAATTCGCGGGACAGGGATTCGCCGAACGCGCCGGGGCTGGACGCGACGATCTGGCCGAATTTCACATATGTGGGGCCCAGGTCGGCGAAGGTCTGGGGGAGCTGCTTGATCACCTTCTGCTGCCACGGGCCCCGGCCCGGCAGCTTGCTGACGACGCGAGCGGCGGTGCGGGTGACCTGCCAGCCGGTGACGGCTACCCGGGCCGCTTCGACCGGCAGCGGCACCTTGTCCAGCCTGGCGACCTCTCGGTGCTTGGTGGAACTCATCCCAGCAGTCTGCCAAATCGGCGGAATCAGTCCCAATTCTCTAGCTGGAGCGCTCTAGCTGGAGCGATCCCCGCCTTGCCATGGCTGCACCCAGCCCTGGATCTCCCAGCCCTCCAGCCCCGCGATCAATTCGTACATGGTGGCGCCGTCGATCGTTTCGCGGATGATGTCGGCGTGCCCGGCGTGCCGGGCCAGCTCGTTGATCACATGCAGGATCACCCAGCGCACCGACCAGGCCTGCTGATCCTTGGGAAACCAGGGGATGTCGTGGGGAACCGGCACCGCGGCGTCGAGGTCCGCGGTCTCGGCCAGGCGCAGCGTCGCCGCGTTCTGTTCCCTGAACGCCCGCAGCAGCCCGTCGAGCGTCTCGTCGGGCCGCATCACGTGCTGATCCGCGAATTCGCTCGCGATCTGCTCGAACGGGCGGGTGTCTTTCGGTGGGGCGTCCGGCGCGGCCGCGACCCGTGCCATCCAGCTGCGCTGCATCCCGGTGGCGTGCTTGATGAGCCCTCCGATGGACAGCGCACTGACCGAGGGGGTGGATCGGGCCTGTTCATCGGTGAGGCCGTAGCTGACGGCGAAGTACGCGCTCTGGTGAAACTCCAGGAATTCGCGCAGGGCGCTGCGTTCGTCGGCCACGGGCCGGGCAAGAGCGGGCATTCTCGGATATTAGGCCCTCCGGGCCGTAAAGTGCGGGGATGCAGCTGGTTTCGGCACACTCGACCGAGCTGTTCGTCGGGCCGCCGGACGCGCCGTTGCAGCTCGCCCGCGTCACCGTTTCCGCTGCGGCCGGGCCCACGCCGGTCCGCGTCGAAGGTGAGGGTTTGAGCGGGGCGGCGGTGGCGGGCGCCGGCGAGGAGGTCGTCGAGGTCCCGGTCAGGGTGGACCGCCCGGTCGTCGGACAGCGGCGCGCGGCGCGGGCGCTGGCCGCAGGCGCGGCCGAGCCGTTCGAGTTCGTCGTGGCCGAGCCCGGCTGGACCATGTTCATGGTCAGCCACTTCCACTACGACCCGGTCTGGTGGAACACGCAGGGCGCCTACACCAGCGAGTGGACCGAGGACCCGCCGGGGCGCGCCCGGCAGACGAACGGTTTCGAGCTGGTGCACGCGCACCTGGAAATGGCCCGTCGCGAGCCCGAGTACAAGTTCGTGCTGGCCGAGGTCGACTACCTCAAGCCGTATTGGGACACCCGCCCCGAAGACCGCGCCGACCTGCGCCGGTTCATCGCGCAGGGTCGCGTCGAGGTGATGGGTGGCACGTACAACGAACCCAACACCAACCTCACCAGCCCGGAAACGACCATTCGAAATCTGGTGCACGGCATGGGTTTTCAGCGGGATGTGCTGGGCGCCGACCCGGCAACGGCCTGGCAGCTGGACGTCTTCGGCCACGACCCGCAGTTCCCCGGGCTGGCCGCGGAGGCCGGGCTGACGTCGAGCTCGTGGGCCCGCGGCCCGCACCACCAGTGGGGGCCGGCGCTGGGTGGCGGCGACGTCGAGCGGATGCAGTTCAGCAGCGAGTTCGAATGGATCTCGCCGTCGGGCCGCGGCCTGCTCACCCATTACATGCCCGCGCATTACTCGGCGGGCTGGTGGATGGACTCGGCGACATCGGTGGCCGAAGCCGAGGACGCCACGCTTGAGCTGTTCGAGCAGCTCAAGAAGGTCGCGCTGACGCGCAACGTGCTGCTGCCCGTGGGCACCGACTACACGCCGCCGAACAAGTGGGTCACCGCCATCCACCGCGACTGGGCCGCGCGCTACACGTGGCCACGCTTCGTGTGCGCGCTGCCGCGGGAGTTCTTCGCCGCCGTGCGCGCCGAACTGGCCGAGCGCGGCCGGGCGCCGTCGCCGCAGACCCGCGACATGAACCCGATCTACACGGGCAAGGACGTGTCCTACATCGACACCAAACAGGCCAACCGCGCCGCGGAGAACGCCGTGCTCGAGGCCGAGCGGTTCGCCGTGTTCGCCGGGCTGCTGACCGGCGCCGAATACCCGCAGGCGGCGCTGGCCAAGGCGTGGGTCCAGCTGGCTTACGGGGCGCACCACGACGGGATCACGGGCTCGGAGTCCGACCAGGTCTACCTCGACCTGCTGACCGGCTGGCGCGACGCGTGGGAGCTGGGCCGCGCCACCCGCGACGCCGCCCTGGCGCTGTTGTCCAGCGCGGTCGGCGGTGACGTGATCGTGTGGAACCCGCTGGCGCAGCGGCGCACCGACATCGTCACCGCGCGGCTCGACCCGCCGCTGGGCGCCGGGGCGCGGGTGCTGGACGCGGACGGGTCCGAGCTGCCCGCACACGTCGAGCGCGACGGCCGTTCGGTCTCCTGGCTGGCGCGCGAGGTGCCGTCGCTGGGTTGGCGGGCCTACCGGCTGGTTCCCGACGCCCGGCCGACCGGCTGGGAGCCCGCGCCCGGCTCGGCGATCGCCAACGAGCACTATCGCCTCGAGGTCGACCCGGCGCGCGGCGGGGGAGTCGTATCCCTGGTCCAAGACGGTCGCGAGCTGATCGCCGACGGCCGGGTGGGCAACGAGCTGGCCGTCTACGAGGAATACGCGGCCCACCCGACGCAGGCCGAGGGCCCGTGGCACCTGCTGCCCAAGGGGCCGGTGGTGTGCTCGTCGGGGTCGCCGGCCCGGGCGCGCGCCTACCACGGACCGCTGGGGCAGCGGCTCGTCGTGACCGGGCGGATCGGTTCGGTGCTGCGCTACACCCAGACCCTGACGCTGTGGCGGGGCGTGCCGCGGGTGGACTGCCGCACCACCATCGACGACTTCACCGGGGCCGACCGCCTGGTGCGGCTGCGCTGGCCGTGCCCGGTGCCCGGCGCCATGCCGGTCAGCGAGGTCGGTGACGCCGTCGTCGGACGGGGATTCGCGCTGCTGCATGACGGGCCCGAATCGGTGGACACCGCTCAGCACCCGTGGACATTGGACAACCCCGCCTACGGCTGGTTCGGGCTGTCGTCGGCGGCGCGGGTCCGGGTGGGCCCGCCTCACGGCCAAGCCGTGCGGGCGGTCTCGGTGGCCGAGGTGGTGTCGCCGGACGAGGCGGTGTCGGCGCCGCTGGCGCGCGGGCTGATGGTGGCGCTGGTCCGCGCCGGGGTGACGGCCACCTGCAGCGGCGCGGACAGGCCGCGCTACGGCGACCTCGACGTCGACTCCAACCTGCCCGACGCCCGCATCGCGCTGGGCGGGCCGGCCCGCAACGCCTTCACCAGGGCCGTGCTGGCGCAGGCCGACCCCGTGTACACCGAAGAGCTCGACCGCCAGCTGGCGGCGGGGGGCTGGGCCAGGGTCTGGGTACCGGCCGCGACCCCGTTGACCGTGGCGTGGGTGCCCGGCGCCGACCTGCGTGCCGTGCGGGCCTTGCCGGTGCTGGTGATCGCCGGACGCGACGAGGACAGCCTGGCCGCCGCCATCGCGTCGGTGGCCGACGACCTCGGCGACGCCGAAGTCGTCGTGACCCAGCGGGCGCCGGCGGGAACCGGCGAATTCGAGGACCGCACCGTCGCCCTGCTCAACCGCGGGGTGCCCAGCTTCGCCGTCGACGCCGAGGGCACCCTGCACACCGCGCTCCTGCGCTCGTGCACCGGTTGGCCGTCGGGCACCTGGATCGACGAACCGCGGCGCACCGCCCCGGACGGCTCGAACTTCCAGCTCCAGCACTGGACCCACGTCTTCGACTACGCGCTGATCGGTGCCGCCGGCGACTGGCGACGCGCCGGCATCCCCGCCCGCAGCGCGCAATTCGCCCACCCGCTGATCGCGGTCGCCGCCGACCGGGCGGCGGGCGGGCTGCCCGCGTCCGGGTCGCTGTTGACCGTGGAGCCCGCCGACGGGGTGCAGCTGGCCGCGCTCAAGGCGGCGGGCAACCCACTCGCGGCGGGCCGCGCCCGGCCGGTCGACCCCCACGCGGTGGCGCTGCGCCTGGTGGAAACTACGGGGACGGGGGCCGGCGTGGTGCTCGGCTCCGACGTCGCCACCGTCGGCGACCCCGGCGGCGCCGACCTGCTCGAAAACCCGCGCGCCGCCGCGCACCCGCTTGAGCTGCATGGGTACCAGGTGGCCACCGTGCTGGCCCGCTTGGAGGCGCCCCGTGCGCCGGCGGCGTCGCGCGCGCTGGCCCCGCACGCCGAAACCGCCCAGCCCCTCTACGCGCGGTACTGGCTGCACAACCGGGGCCCCGCGCCGCTCGGCGGGCTGCCCGGCGTCGCCCATCTGCATCCCGCGCGCCTGACCGCCGAGCCGGGCGACGAGGTCGCGATGCGGCTCACCGCGGCCAGCGACTGCACCGACGCCACCCTGACCGGGACGGTCACCCTGGTCTGTCCGGAGGGATGGTCGGCCAAGCCCGACGAGCTGCCCCTCGCGCTGCGCCGCGGCGATTACCGGGAGGCCGATGTCGCCGTTTCGGTGCCCGCCCGCGCCGCGCCGGGCCTATATCCGGTCCGGGCCCAGCTCCGCATCACCGGGGAGGGGCTCCCGGCGGCGTGGCGACAGACGGTCGAGGACGTATGCCTGGTCGAGGTCGGCGCGTGCGAGGAGGCGGAGCCGATCTACCTCGTCGACGGGCCCGCCGACGTGGAGCTGGCCGCCGGCGATACTTCGGCGCTGACCGTCCGGGTCGGCGGCCGCGCCGGGGCGGAGCTGGCGCTCGAGGCGCATCTGATCAGCCCGTGGGGCACGTGGGAGTGGCTGGGCCCGGCCGCGGTGGGCGGGGTGCTGCCCGCCCGCGGCACGGCCGACCTCAGCTTCGAGGTGGCCCCTCCGGACGGGCTGGAGCCGGGCCGGTGGTGGGCCCTGATCCGGGTCGCCTGCGCCGGTCGCCTGCTCTACACCCCGGCGGTGCGGGTGAGCGTGACATGAGCGTCGTCGCGACGGTTGCCGGGATCCCGGTCCGGGTCGACGAGGTCGACGCGGCCGAGGCGCGCTTGCGCGCCGGACCGGGCGCGGCCGCCTTGCCGTCCCGCGGCACCGGGGAGGGACGCCAGCTGCGGCGCTGGCTGACCCAACTGATGGTGACCGAGCGGGTCGTCGCCGCGGAGGCCGACGCGCGCGGCCTGAGCGGGCGGGGTGCGCCGAGCGAGGCCGAGCTGCTGCCCGACGCGACGGCCCGCCTGGAGCTGGGCAGCGTCGCCGCGGCGGCGCTGGCCGACCCCCGCGCGCGGGCGCTGTTCGCCGACGTCACCGCCGGGGTGTGGGTCGCCGACGAGGAGGTGGCCGCCTACCACGCCCGCAATCCCCTGCGATTCGCCGAACCGGGCCGCGAGGAGCACGGCTGGCGGGCCCCGCCGCCGGTCGGACCGCGGCTGGACGACGTGCGGCCCGCGATCGCCGACCATCTGCGCGGCGCCGCGCGCCGACGCGCCTTCCGCGTCTGGCTGGACGCGCGGCGGGCCGAGCTGGTGCGGCTCGCTCCGGGCTACGAGCACCCCGGCGACCCGCGCCAACCCGACAACGTCCACCGGCACTGATCGCGATGCTCACCCTCTGCCTGGACATCGGCGGCACCAAGATCGCCGCCGGCCTCGCCGACCCCGACGGCGTGCTGGTGCACACCGCGATCCGCCCGACGCCGCGCGGCGGTACGGCCGAGGAGGTCTGGGCCGCGGTCGACGCGACGATCGCCGACGTGCTGCGTGCGGCCGGCGGCGGCGCGGTCGCCGCGGTGGGCATCGGCTCGGCCGGTCCGATCGACCTGCACCGCGGAACCGTCAGCCCCATCAACATCAGGGGCTGGCGAGGCTTCCCGCTGCGCGACCGGGTGGCGGCCGCGGTGCCGGGCGTGCCCGTACGGCTCGGCGGCGACGGCGTGTGCATGGCGCTGGGCGAGCACTGGCGCGGCGCGGGGCGCGGCGCGGACTTCCTGCTGGGCATGGTGGTGTCCACCGGCGTGGGCGGCGGACTGGTGCTCGGCGGCGTCCCCTACACCGGCCGCACCGGCAACGCCGGTCACGTCGGGCACGTGGTGGTGGAGGACGGCGGCCCGCCCTGTGTGTGCGGCGGCCGCGGGTGCGTCGAGGCCATCGCGTCGGGACCGTCGATGGTGCGCTGGGCGCGGGCCAACGGCTGGTCCGCGCCGCCCGCCGCCGGCGCCCGGGAGCTGGCCGCCGCGGCGGCGGGCGGGGACCGGGTGGCGACGCGGGCCTTCCGCCGGGGGACGACCGCGCTCGCGGCCATGATCGCCTCGGTCGGCGCCGTCTGCGACCTCGACCTCGTCGTCATCGGGGGAGGCGTGGCCAAATCCGGAAACCTGCTCTTCGACCCGTTGCGGGAGAAGCTGGCCGAGTACGCCAGGCTGGACTTTCTGGCCGGTTTGCGGGTGGTGCCCGCCGAACTGGGCGGCGACGCAGGGCTGGTCGGCGCCGCCAGGCTGGCGGGCCTCGGCTGACCACGCGGTCACCTCGGCCGCCGCTCGACGTCCGCCGTTTTGGCTGACCGGGGTGGGCCGGGCTATCCTGGTTGCCGATCCACCGAAGACCGTCGGTCACCGAGAAATCGGTTGAAGGTCCGGGAGCATCCCGGCGGCCCACGCAGGAGGACGAGGCAGCAGCGCCGGCACGCGCCGGCGTTTTTCACGCCCCGGCCGCTTCCTGCGCCGGGGCGTTCGTCGTTCCTCGGGTGAATCGCAGACGACACGTCGCATGGCTTTCACTTCAGGAGGTACGCATGGCCAGGGCTGACAAAGCCACCGCCGTTGCAGACATCGCCGAGCAGTTCAGGGAGGCGACCGCGACCCTGATCACCGAGTACCGCGGTCTGACCGTGGCCAACCTGGCCGAGCTGCGCCGGTCGCTCATCGGATCGGCCACCTACTCGGTGGCCAAGAACACGCTGATCAAGCGCGCCGCGTCTGAGGCGGGCGTGGAAGGCCTCGACGAATTGTTCGCCGGGCCCACCGCCATCGCGTTCGTCACCGGCGAGCCGGTCGACGCCGCCAAGGCCATCAAGACCTTCGCCAAGGACAACAAGGCGCTGGTCATCAAGGGCGGCTACATGGACGGCCGCGCCCTGACCGTCGCCGAAGTCGAGCGGATCGCCGACCTGGAATCGCGCGAGGTGCTGCTGGCCAAGCTGGCCGGCGCGATGAAGGGCAACCTCGCCAAGGCGGCCGGCCTGTTCAACGCCCCCGCCTCGCAGGTCGCGCGCCTCGCGGCCGCGCTGCAGGAGAAGAAGGCCGCGGAAGGCCCCGCCCCTGCCGCGGAACCCGCAGCCGCGGCGGAGCCCGCCGCGGAAACCGCCCCAGAGCCAGCTTCGGAAACACCCGCTGAGGCTCCGGAAGCCCCGGCCGAAGCCGAATAACCCCAACCCCGGAAATCAGGAAGGACCCACACACCATGGCGAAAATGTCTACCGACGACCTGCTCGACGCCTTCAAGGAAATGACCCTGTTGGAGCTCTCCGACTTCGTCAAGAAGTTCGAGGAGACCTTCGAGGTCACCGCGGCCGCCCCGGTCGCCGTCGCCGCGGCCGGCCCGGCCGCCGGTGGCGCCCCCGCCGAGGCCGCCGAGGAGCAGTCCGAGTTCGACGTCATCCTCGAGGCCGCCGGCGACAAGAAGATCGGCGTCATCAAGGTGGTCCGCGAGATCGTCTCCGGCCTGGGCCTCAAGGAGGCCAAGGACTTGGTCGACGGCGCGCCCAAGCCGCTGCTGGAGAAGGTCGCCAAGGAGGCCGCCGACGAGGCCAAGGCCAAGCTGGAGGCCGCCGGCGCCACCGTCACCGTCAAGTAGCTCCACGTCGAAAACCCCCGGGACCGCCCCTGCGGCTCCCGGGGGTTTCGCGTGCTCAGCCCCGCATCGCCGACTGCAGCGATTGCGCCACCCGCTCGGGTGAATCTCCTAGCGCGACAAGAAGTTTGGATCTCATCGAGTCCAGCACCAGCGCGACGGCCGAGCCGTCGTCACCGTAGAAGCCGCCCAGTTCGAGCATCACGAACCCGTGCAGCAACGCCCAGAACTGAGCGGCCGTGGCAATGACGGTCGCGTCGTCGGTCGCCGAGCCCGCGGTGATCCGGCCCGCGCGCATGGAGCGCTGCACCGCGCCCACCAGATGCGCGAAGCTGGGAATGTGCTGCTCGATCTCGGCGACTGACAGGGTCAGGACGTTGCCCGCCGGCGCGTTGATGCCGTGCGCGCTGGTGCTGCCGAACATCAGGCGATACAGATGTGGCCGCCCGATGGCGAAGCGCCGGTACGCGGCGCCGAGGGCGAACAGGTCGGCGACCGGGTCGGTGGTCTGCGGCACCGTCAGCGCGGCGTCGAACTGCCGCAGCCCCTCCGCGGCCACCTCGGCGATCAGGCCCCGCATCCCGCCGAAATGGGTGTACAGCGCCATGGTCGACGTACCGGCCGCGCCGGCGACCTTGCGGGTCTGCAGCGCGTCGGGCCCGTGTTCGTCGAGCAGGTCGACCGCGGCGGACAGCATCCCCTCGCGGACGCCGCGCTGCCCCGCGGGCGCGGGGGGCGAGCTCGCTTGTGAAGTCATCGTTGCCATCCTCTCATCCGCGGCGTACGGTACCTATAACAACGTCATAACGATGTTATAGGAGCTCAGAGATGACGTCACTGCAAACCGCCGAGACCACGAATCCGTATCTGGAGGGGTTGCTGGCGCCGGTGAGCGCCGAGGTGACCGCCACCGACCTGCCGGTCACCGGGCACATTCCGGAGCACCTCGACGGGCGCTATCTGCGCAACGGGCCCAACCCGGCCGAAGAGGTCGACCCGGCCACCTATCACTGGTTCAGCGGCGACGGGATGGTGCACGGCGTCGCGCTGCGCGACGGCAAGGCCCGGTGGTACCGCAACCGCTGGGTGCGCAGCCTGTCGGTGTGTGCCGCCCTCGGCGAGCCGGCGCCGGGACGGCTCGATCCCAGCGCGGGCATGCTCTCGCTGGGCGCCAACACCAACGTCCTGACCCACGCCGGGCGCACCCTGGCGCTGGTCGAGGGAGGGGTGGCCAACTACGAGCTGACCGACGAGCTGGACACCATCGGGACGTGCGACTTCGACGGCACCCTGGCCGGCGGCTACACCGCGCACCCGCACCGCGATCCCCGCACCGGCGAATTACACGCCGTCTCTTACTCATTCGCCCGCGGGCGGACCGTGCAGTACTCGGTGATCGACACCGAGGGCCGCGCCCGTCGCACGGTCGACATCGAGGTGTCCGGGTCGCCGATGATGCACGACTTCTCGCTGACCGACTCCTACGTCGTCGTCTACGACCTCCCGGTGACGTTCGACCCGATGCAGCTGCTGCCGGTCAGCATGCCCCGCTGGCTCGGCCTGCCGGCCCGGCTGGCGATGCAGTCGCTGATCGGGCGGGTGCGGGTACCGAGCCCGATCAGCGCGATGATGAACCGCAGCCCAAAGCATTCGGACCGGATGCCGTACGCCTGGGACGCCGACTACCCGGCGCGCATCGGGGTGATGCCCCGCGAGGGCGGCAACTCCGACGTTCGCTGGTTCCCCATCGAGCCCTGCTACGTCTACCACCCGCTGAACGCCTATTCCGAGATGCGGGACGGGGCCGAGGTTTTGGTGCTCGACGTGGTGCGCTACTCGCGGATGTTCGACCGCGACCGGCGCGGGCCCGGCGAGACCCCCCCGACGCTGGACCGCTGGACCGTCAACCTGTCGACGGGCGCGGTGAGCGCCGAGTGCCGCGACGATCAGCCGCAGGAATTCCCCCGGATCAACGAGGACCTGCTCGGCGGGCCGCACCGGTTCGGCTACACGGTCGGCGCGTACTTCGCCGGAGGCGCCTCCGCGCTGTACAAGCACGACTACGCGACGGGCGGCCGCGCGGTCGCACCGCTGGACCCCGACCTTTTGCTCGGCGAGATGTCCTTTGTGCCCAACCCCGGCGCCGGCGCCGAGGACGACGGCATTTTGATGGGCTACGGCTATCACCGCGGCCGCGACCAAGGCCAGCTGGTGTTGCTGGACGCCGCGACGCTCGAGTCGGTGGCAACCGTGCATCTGCCGCAGCGGGTGCCGATGGGCTTCCACGGCAACTGGGCGCCCACTGGCTAACGCGCGTTGAATAGGACGGCCGCCGACGGTGGCGGCCGGATCTCAGGTCAGCCAAATTTTGCCGGCTGTGCCGCGCAACCCTGATGCCGTGCAGCAAGCGTGCGCTACAGTGACTCATGCCACACAAAAGGGCAGGTGGCGGGCTTGGGCGTCGACGGAAGGATCTCCTATGGGTGTCGCTATTGAGGTGAACGGCCTCACGAAGTCCTTCGGATCCTCGAGAATTTGGGAAGACGTGACGCTGGAGATCCCTGCCGGGGAGGTCAGCGTCCTGCTGGGGCCGTCGGGTACCGGCAAATCGGTGTTCCTGAAGTCCCTGATCGGTCTGCTGCGCCCGGAGCGCGGCTCGGTCGTCATCGACGGCACCGACATCCTGCAGTGCTCGGCCAAGGAGCTCTACGAGATCCGCACGCTGTTCGGCGTGATGTTCCAGGACGGCGCCCTGTTCGGCTCGATGAACCTCTTCGACAACGCGGCGTTCCCGCTGCGCGAGCACACCAAGAAGAAGGAAGGCGAGATCCGTGACATCGTCATGGAGAAGCTGACCATGGTCGGTCTGGGGGGCGACGAGAAGAAGTTCCCCGGTGAGATCTCCGGCGGTATGCGCAAGCGCGCCAGCCTGGCCAGGGCGCTGGTGATGGACCCGCAGATCATCCTCTGCGACGAGCCGGACTCGGGCCTGGACCCCGTGCGCACCGCCTACCTGAGCCAGCTGATCCTCGACATCAACGCCCAGATCGACGCCACCGTCCTGATCGTCACGCACAACATCAACATCGCCCGCACCGTGCCGGACAACATGGGCATGCTCTTCCGCCGCAAGCTGGTCATGTTCGGCCCGCGCGAGGTGCTGCTGACCAGCGACGAGCCGGTCGTGCGGCAGTTCCTCAACGGCCGCCGCATCGGGCCGATCGGCATGTCCGAGGAAAAGGACGAGTCGACCATGGCCGAAGAGCAGGCCGCCCTCGAGGCCGGTCAGCACGCCGGCGGTGTGGAGGAGATCGAAGGGGTGCCGCCGCAGATCGTCGCGTCGCCGGGGATGCCGGAGCGCAAGGCCGTGGGCCGGCGCCAGGCGCGGGTGCGCGAGATTCTGCACACGCTGCCGCAGAAGGCGCAGGCCGCGATCATCGACGACATGGAGGGAACCCACAAGTACCGGGCGCACGAGGTCGGCGACTAGCCCGACCGGCCCGGGGTTTCGCGATAACTTCGCGTAACTCGGCGGCCCGTCCTCTTGACGACGGGGCGTAAACGGGTCAGTCTGTTGGGCAGCATGTATCCAGTGGAGAGTCGAAGTGCCAGCCAGCGCCGATGTCCCTGGACTGCCCATGCTGGACAGTTGAGGAATGCGCCGTCCTACGCTATTGTTGGACGTTGCGCTGGCTACCTCCTGCCCACCTCACCCGCCACTTGACACTGTGGTCTAAGCCTGAGCCCCCTCTAGCGGCTTAGTTCTTTAGTTGTGCGCGTGAGATTCGGACAGATCGTTCGCCGGCCGAACCGACACAATTCGCGGCGAACGCAACCGGTGGTTCCGGTCTTCGTGAGTCGCACGAGGTGCTGGAAGGATGCATCTTGGCTGATTCTCGCCAGAGCAAAACGGATCGCCCACAAAGTTCCTCTAATGGAAGTTCCTTAAACGGCTCCGTGCCCGGAGCGCCCAACCGAGTTTCCTTCGCCAAGCTCCGCGAACCGCTCGAGGTTCCCGGCCTGCTCGACGTGCAGATCGACTCCTTCGAGTGGTTGATCGGCTCCCCGCGTTGGCGTGCGGCCGCCACCGATCGTGGCGAGCCCAGCCCGGTCGGCGGCCTCGAAGAGGTGCTTTACGAGCTCTCGCCGATCGAGGACTTCTCCGGCTCGATGTCGCTGTCGTTCTCCGACCCCCGCTTCGACGAGGTCAAGGCGCCGGTCGACGAGTGCAAAGACAAGGACATGACGTACGCGGCCCCGTTGTTCGTCACGGCCGAGTTCATCAACAACAACACCGGCGAGATCAAGAGCCAGACGGTGTTCATGGGTGACTTCCCGATGATGACGGAGAAGGGCACCTTCATCATCAACGGCACCGAGCGCGTGGTCGTCAGCCAGCTGGTGCGCTCGCCCGGCGTGTACTTCGACGAGACCATCGACAAGTCCACCGAGAAGCTGCTGCACAGCGTCAAGGTGATCCCCAGCCGCGGTGCGTGGCTGGAATTCGACGTCGACAAGCGCGACACCGTCGGCGTGCGCATCGACCGCAAGCGCCGCCAGCCGGTCACCGTCCTGCTCAAGGCGCTCGGCTGGACCAACGAGCAGATCCACGAGCGGTTCGGCTTCTCCGAGATCATGATGGGGACGCTGGAAAAGGACAACACCGCCGGCACCGACGAGGCGCTGCTGGACATCTACCGCAAGCTGCGTCCGGGCGAACCGCCGACCAAGGAGTCCGCGCAGACGCTGCTGGAGAACCTGTTCTTCAAGGAGAAGCGCTACGACCTGGCTCGCGTCGGCCGCTACAAGGTCAACAAGAAGCTGGGCCTGCACGCCGGCGAGCCGATCACGTCGTCGACGCTGACCGAGGAAGACGTCGTCGCCACCATCGAATACCTGGTGCGCCTGCACCACGCCCGTACAGATGGCCAGGCCGCTGTGATGACCGTCCCCGGCGGCATCGAGGTGCCGGTGGAGACCGACGACATCGACCACTTCGGCAACCGCAGGCTGCGCACCGTCGGCGAGCTGATCCAGAACCAGATCCGGGTCGGTATGTCCCGGATGGAGCGGGTGGTCCGCGAGCGGATGACCACTCAGGACGTCGAGGCGATCACGCCGCAGACCCTGATCAACATCCGCCCGGTGGTCGCCGCGATCAAGGAGTTCTTCGGCACCAGCCAGCTCTCGCAGTTCATGGACCAGAACAACCCGCTGTCGGGCCTCACCCACAAGCGCCGGCTCTCGGCGCTGGGCCCGGGTGGTCTGTCCCGTGAGCGGGCCGGCCTGGAGGTCCGTGACGTGCACCCGTCGCACTACGGCCGGATGTGTCCGATCGAGACCCCCGAGGGCCCCAACATCGGTCTGATCGGCTCCCTGTCGGTGTACGCGCGGGTCAACCCGTTCGGCTTCATCGAGACGCCCTACCGCAAGGTCGTCGACGGTGTGGTCACCGACGAGATCCACTACCTGACCGCCGACGAGGAGGACCGCCACGTCGTGGCGCAGGCCAACTCGCCGATCGACTCCGGCGGCCGGTTCGTCGAGCCGCGCGTCCTGGTCCGCCGCAAGGCGGGCGAGGTCGAGTACGTGCCGTCGTCCGAGGTGGACTACATGGACGTTTCGCCGCGCCAGATGGTGTCGGTGGCCACGGCCATGATCCCGTTCCTCGAGCACGACGACGCCAACCGTGCCCTGATGGGCGCCAACATGCAGCGCCAGGCGGTTCCGCTGGTGCGCAGCGAGGCGCCGCTGGTGGGTACCGGGATGGAGCTGCGCGCCGCGATCGACGCCGGCGACGTGGTGGTGGCCGACAAGGCCGGGGTGATCGAGGAGGTGTCCGCCGACTACATCACCGTGATGGCCGACGACGGCACCCGGCACACCTACCGGATGCGCAAGTTCGAGCGCTCCAACCACGGCACGTGCGCCAACCAGTCGCCGATCGTGGACGCGGGCGACCGCGTCGAGGCGGGCCAGGTGATCGCCGACGGGCCGTGCACCGAGAACGGTGAGATGGCGCTCGGCAAGAACCTGCTCGTGGCGATCATGCCGTGGGAGGGCCACAACTACGAGGACGCGATCATCCTGTCCAACCGCCTGGTTGAGGAGGACGTGCTCACCTCGATCCACATCGAGGAGCACGAGATCGACGCTCGCGACACCAAGCTGGGCGCCGAGGAGATCACCCGGGACATCCCGAACGTCTCCGACGAGGTGCTCGCCGACCTCGACGAGCGCGGCATCGTCCGCATCGGCGCCGAGGTCCGCGACGGCGACATCCTGGTCGGCAAGGTCACCCCGAAGGGTGAGACCGAGCTGACCCCGGAGGAGCGGCTGCTGCGGGCCATCTTCGGCGAGAAGGCCCGCGAGGTGCGCGACACCTCGCTGAAGGTGCCGCACGGCGAGTCCGGCAAGGTCATCGGCATCCGGGTGTTCTCCCGCGAGGACGACGACGAGCTGCCCGCCGGTGTCAACGAGCTGGTCCGCGTGTACGTGGCCCAGAAGCGGAAGATCTCCGACGGCGACAAGCTCGCCGGCCGGCACGGGAACAAGGGCGTCATCGGCAAGATCCTGCCGGTCGAGGACATGCCGTTCCTGCCGGACGGGACCCCGGTGGACATCATCCTGAACACGCACGGTGTGCCGCGACGGATGAACATCGGCCAGATCCTGGAGACCCACCTCGGATGGGTGGCCAAGTCGGGCTGGAACATCGACGGTTCACCAGAGTGGGCGGCCAACCTGCCCGAGGATCTGCTGCACGCGCAGCCGAACCAGATCGTGTCGACACCGGTGTTCGACGGCGCCAAGGAGGAGGAGCTGCAGGGCATGCTGTCGTGCACGCTGCCCAACCGCGACGGCGAGGTCATGGTGGACGGTGACGGCAAGGCGGTGCTCTTCGACGGCCGCAGCGGTGAGCCGTTCCCGTACCCGGTGACGGTCGGCTACATGTACATCATGAAGCTGCACCACCTGGTGGACGACAAGATTCACGCCCGCTCCACCGGCCCGTACTCGATGATCACCCAGCAGCCGCTGGGCGGTAAGGCGCAGTTCGGTGGCCAGCGGTTCGGTGAGATGGAGTGCTGGGCCATGCAGGCCTACGGCGCCGCGTACACGCTGCAGGAGCTGTTGACCATCAAGTCCGACGACACGGTCGGCCGGGTCAAGGTGTACGAGGCGATCGTCAAGGGCGAGAACATCCCGGAGCCGGGCATCCCCGAGTCGTTCAAGGTGCTGCTCAAGGAGCTGCAGTCGCTGTGCCTGAACGTCGAGGTGCTCTCGTCGGACGGGGCGGCGATCGAATTGCGCGAAGGCGAGGACGAGGACCTCGAGCGGGCTGCGGCCAACTTGGGAATCAACTTGTCGCGCAACGAATCCGCCTCTGTTGAGGACCTGGCTTAATCAGTTTTAGTTACTAAACCCGCAAGGGGAAAGGGAGTTACGTGCTCGACGTCAACTTCTTCGATGAACTTCGCATTGGCCTGGCCACCGCGGAGGACATCAGGCAATGGTCTTACGGCGAGGTCAAGAAGCCGGAGACGATCAACTACCGCACGCTGAAGCCGGAGAAGGACGGCCTGTTCTGCGAGAAGATCTTCGGACCGACTCGCGACTGGGAGTGCTACTGCGGCAAGTACAAGCGCGTCCGCTTCAAGGGCATCATCTGTGAGCGCTGCGGCGTCGAGGTGACCCGCGCCAAGGTGCGCCGCGAGCGGATGGGCCACATCGAGCTGGCCGCGCCCGTCACGCACATCTGGTACTTCAAGGGTGTGCCGAGCCGGCTCGGTTACCTGCTCGACCTCGCCCCGAAGGATCTCGAGAAGATCATCTATTTCGCGGCGTACGTGATCACGGCGGTCGACGACGAGATGCGGCACAACGAGCTGTCCACGCTCGAGGCCGAAATGATGGTGGAGCGCAAGGCCGTTGAGGACCAGCGCGACGCCGACCTGGAGGCCCGCGCGCAGAAGCTCGAGGCCGACCTGGCCGAGCTGGAGGCCGAGGGCGCCAAGGCCGACGCCCGCCGCAAGGTCCGCGACGGCGGCGAGCGGGAGATGCGCCAGCTCCGCGACCGGGCCCAGCGTGAGCTGGACCGGCTGGAGGACATCTGGAACACGTTCACCAAGCTGGCCCCCAAGCAGCTGATCGTCGACGAGAACCTCTACCGCGAGCTCGTCGACCGCTACGGCGAGTACTTCACCGGTGCGATGGGCGCGGAGTCGATCCAGAAGCTGATCGAGAACTTCGACATCGACGCCGAGGCGGACTCGCTGCGCGACATCATCCGAAACGGCAAGGGGCAGAAGAAGCTTCGCGCCCTCAAGCGGCTGAAGGTGGTCGCCGCCTTCCAGCAGTCGGGCAACTCGCCGATGGGCATGGTGCTCGACGCCGTCCCGGTCATTCCGCCGGAACTGCGCCCGATGGTGCAGCTCGACGGTGGCCGGTTCGCCACCAGCGACCTGAACGACCTGTACCGCCGGGTCATCAACCGCAACAACCGGCTCAAGAGGCTGATCGACCTCGGCGCGCCCGAGATCATCGTCAACAACGAGAAGCGGATGCTGCAGGAGTCCGTCGACGCGCTGTTCGACAACGGCCGTCGCGGCCGCCCGGTCACCGGGCCGGGCAACCGCCCGCTGAAGTCGCTGTCCGATCTGCTCAAGGGCAAGCAGGGCCGGTTCCGCCAGAACCTGCTCGGCAAGCGCGTCGACTACTCGGGCCGTTCGGTCATCGTGGTCGGCCCGCAGCTCAAGCTGCACCAGTGCGGCCTGCCCAAGCTGATGGCCCTCGAGCTGTTCAAGCCGTTCGTGATGAAGCGGCTCGTCGACCTGAACCACGCGCAGAACATCAAGAGCGCCAAGCGCATGGTGGAGCGGCAGCGTCCCCAGGTGTGGGACGTTCTCGAAGAGGTCATCGCCGAGCACCCGGTGCTGCTGAACCGCGCCCCGACCCTGCACCGGCTGGGCATCCAGGCCTTCGAGCCGATGCTGGTGGAAGGCAAGGCAATTCAGCTGCACCCGTTGGTGTGTGAGGCCTTCAACGCCGACTTCGACGGTGACCAGATGGCGGTGCACCTGCCGCTCTCCGCCGAGGCGCAGGCCGAGGCGCGCATCCTGATGCTGTCGAGCAACAACATCCTGTCGCCGGCCTCCGGGCGTCCGCTGGCCATGCCGCGACTGGACATGGTGACCGGGCTGTACTTCCTGACGACCGAGGTCGACGGCGACAAGGGCGAATTCCAGCCGGCCGCCAAGGATCAGCCGGAGGTCGGCGTGTACTCCTCGCCGGCCGAGGCGATCATGGCCGCCGACCGCGGCGTGCTCTCGGTGCGGGCCAAGATCAAGGTGCGACTGACGCAGCTGCGTCCGCCCACCGAGATCGAGACGGAGTTGTTCGGCACCAACGGCTGGCAGCCGGGCGACGCCTGGATGGCCGAGACCACGCTGGGCCGCGTGTTGTTCAACGAGCTGCTGCCGGTGGGCTACCCGTTCGTGAACAAGCAGATGCACAAGAAGGTGCAGGCCGCCATCATCAACGACCTGGCCGAGCGCTACCCGATGATCGTGGTCGCGCAGACCGTCGACAAGCTCAAGGACGCCGGTTTCTACTGGGCGACCCGCAGCGGTGTCACCGTCTCGATGGCCGACGTGTTGGTGCCGCCCCGCAAGAAGGAGATCCTCGACCAGTACGAGGAGCGGGCCGAGAAGGTCGAAAAGCAGTTCCAGCGCGGCGCTTTGAACCATGACGAGCGCAACGAGGCGCTGGTGGAGATCTGGAAGGAAGCCACCGACGAGGTCGGTCAGGCGCTCCGCGAGCACTATCCCGCCGACAACCCGATCATCACGATCGTCGACTCGGGTGCCACGGGTAACTTCACCCAGACCCGGACGCTGGCCGGCATGAAGGGCCTGGTGACCAACCCCAAGGGCGAGTTCATCCCGCGCCCGGTCAAGTCGTCGTTCCGCGAGGGCCTGACCGTGCTGGAGTACTTCATCAACACGCACGGCGCCCGAAAGGGCTTGGCGGACACCGCGTTGCGTACCGCCGACTCGGGTTACCTGACCCGTCGTCTGGTGGACGTGAGCCAGGACGTCATCGTCCGCGAGCACGACTGCCAGACCGAGCGCGGCATCATCGTCGAGCTGGCCGAGCGTCAGCCCGACGGCACCCTGATCCGCGACCCGTACATCGAAACCTCGGCGTACGCACGGACTCTGGGTGCCGACGCGGTGGACGAGGCCGGCAACGTCGTCGTCGCGCGCGGCGAGGACCTGGGCGACCCGTCGATCGACGCCCTGCTGGCGGCCGGCATCACGCAGATCAAGGTGCGCTCGGTGCTGACGTGCACCACGGGCACCGGCGTGTGCGCGACCTGTTACGGCCGCTCCATGGCGACCGGAAAGCTGGTCGACATCGGCGAGGCCGTCGGCATCGTCGCGGCCCAGTCCATCGGTGAGCCCGGCACGCAGCTGACCATGCGCACCTTCCACCAGGGTGGTGTCGGTGAGGACATCACCGGCGGTCTGCCACGGGTGCAGGAGCTATTCGAGGCCCGCGTGCCGCGCGGTAAGGCGCCGATCGCCGACGTCACCGGGCGGGTGCAGCTGGAGGAGGGCGAGCGCTTCTACAAGATCACCATCGTTCCCGACGACGGGAGCGAGGAGGTCGTGTACGACAAGCTGTCCAAGCGCCAGCGGCTGCGCGTGTTCAAGCACGAGGACGGCTCCGAGCGGGTGCTGTCCGACGGCGACCACGTCGAGGTGGGCCAGCAGCTGATGGAGGGCTCGGCCGACCCGCACGAGGTGCTGCGCGTGCAGGGCCCGCGCGAGGTGCAGATCCACCTGGTCCGCGAGGTCCAGGAGGTCTACCGCGCCCAGGGTGTGTCGATCCACGACAAGCACATCGAGGTGATCGTCCGGCAGATGCTGCGCCGCGTCACGATCATCGACTCGGGCGCAACGGAATTCCTGCCCGGCTCGCTGATCGACCGTGCGGAGTTCGAGGCGGAGAACCGCCGGGTGGTGGCCGAGGGCGGCGAGCCCGCCGCCGGCCGCCCGGTGCTGATGGGCATCACGAAGGCGTCGCTGGCCACGGACTCGTGGCTGAGTGCGGCGTCGTTCCAGGAGACCACGCGAGTGCTGACCGATGCGGCGATCAACTGCCGCAGCGACAAGCTCAACGGTCTGAAGGAGAACGTGATCATCGGAAAGCTGATCCCGGCCGGTACCGGCATCAACCGGTACCGCAACATCCAGGTGCAGCCGACCGAGGAGGCCCGGGCCGCCGCGTACACGATCCCGTCCTACGAGGATCAGTACTACAGCCCGGACTTCGGCCAGGCCACCGGTGCCGCGGTTCCGCTGGACGACTACGGCTACTCCGACTACCGGTAGCTCGACGACGATGCGGCGCGTGACGCGCCGCTGAGGAGTCGGACAATCGGCAGTAGTCGACGAAAAAAGCCCCGGGCCGTTGGCTCGGGGCTTTTTCGTGCTTCGGTGGCCCCGCGCGTCGGCACCCCTCACTAGACTTGGCCGGGTGCTCATAGGTTCACACGTCCACTCAGAGGACCCCCTGGCCGCCGCCGAGGCGGACGGCGCCGACGTGGTGCAGTTCTTCCTCGGCAACCCGCAGAGCTGGAAGAAACCGAAGCCGCGCGAGGACGCCGCGGCGCTCAAGGCGTCCAGCGTGCCGCTGTACGTGCACGCGCCGTACCTCATCAACGTGGCGTCGGCGAACAACCGCATCCGGATCCCGTCGCGCAAGATCCTGCAGGACACCTGCGACGCCGCGTCGCAGATCGACGCGACGGCGGTGATCGTGCACGGCGGCCACGCCGACGACGACGACATGGAGGCCGGCTTCGAGCGGTGGGTCAAAGCGCTGGACTACCTCGAAACCGACGTGCAGGTGTATCTGGAGAACACCGCGGGCGGCGACCATGCGATGGCCCGCTACTTCGACACCATCGGCCGGCTGTGGGATCACATCGGGGACAAGGGGATTGGCTTCTGCCTGGACACCTGCCACGCCTGGGCCGCGGGCGAGCAGCTGATCGACGCGGTGGACCGGATCAAGGCGCTGACCGGGCGCATCGACCTGGTGCACTGCAACGACTCGAGGGACGCGGCCGGCTCGGGCGCCGACCGGCACGCGAATTTCGGCACCGGCCAGATCGATCCTGAACTGCTCGCCGCGGTCGTCAAGGCCGCCGGCGCGCCGGTCATCTGCGAAACCGCCGACGAAGGCCGCAAGGACGACATCGCGTTCCTGCGGGAAAAGACCGGCGACTGAGTCACGGCCGTGCTCGGTCGGCTCGCCACGCTCCTCGGGATCGTCCTCCTGGTCGCGGCGGGCTGCGCGCCGCAGCCACCGTCGGGCTTCGTCACCGGCACCAGCCTGCACCACCTCAGCGTCGGCGGTCACGATCGCACCTATCGGCTCTACAAGCCCGCGGGGACACCGGCTTCAGCGCCGCTCGTCGTGGCGCTGCACGGCTACTCCGGCAGCGGGCGGCAAGTCGAAAGGGATTACGGCTGGGACCAATTGGCCGATTCGGGCCGGTTCGTCGTCGCCTACCCCGACGGACTCGACCGGGCCTGGAACGTCGACGGGGAATCGTGCTGCGGCAGGCCCGGGCGGGAAGGTGTGGACGACGTCGCCTTCATCGCCGCGGCGGTGGCCGACATCGCCAAGAATGTCGGCACCGACCCGGCCAGGGTCTACGTCACCGGCATGAGCAACGGCGGCATCATGTCCTACACGCTGGCGTGCACCACCGACATCTTCGCGGCGATCGGCCCGGTGGCCGGCACCTTGCTGAACGAATGCCCGACCCCGCATCCCGTGTCGATCATGCACATTCACGGCACCGCGGACCGGCTCGTCCCCTACCGCGGCGGGCAGGGCTTCAGCGTCATCAACGGGCCGCCGGTGCCCAGCGTGAATGCTTTCTGGCGCAACGTCGATCAGTGTGCGAGCCCGGCCAGCACGATCAATGGTCCGGTCACCACGTCGACGGCGGAATGCGCCGGCAACCGCGGCGTCACGCTCATCACGGTCGACCAGGGCGGTCACGAGTGGCCGTCGTTCGCCACCCAGACGCTATGGGCATTCTTCAGCGCGCACTCCCGCTGACCGACCAGCATTACAGCTCTTGTGCGGCTGTCGGAAAAATGTAACATGAGGGGCATGTCGGATACGCATGTCGTCACCAACCAGGTTCCTCCGCTGGAGAACCACAACCCCGCGACGTCCGCGGTTCTCATCGAGGCCTTGATCCGTGAGGGCGGGGAATGGGGCCTGGAAGAGGTGAACGAGGTGGGCGCGATCGCGGGTGGCGCCGAAGCCCAGCGGTGGGGTGAACTCGCGGACCGCAACCGGCCGATCCTGCACACGCACGACAAGTACGGCCACCGGGTCGACGAGGTCGAGTACGACCCGGCCTACCACGAGCTGATGCGCACGGCGATCGCCACCGGCATCCACGCCGCGCCGTGGGCCGACGACCGCCCGGGCGCGCACGTGGTGCGGGCCGCGAAGATGTCGGTCTGGAACGTCGAGCCGGGCCACACCTGCCCGATCTCGATGACCTACGCCGTCGTCCCCGCGCTGCGCTACAACCCCGAACTCGCGGCGGTCTACGAACCCCTGCTCACCAGTCGCGAATACGACCCCGAGCTCAAGCTGGCCACCACCAAGCGCGGCATCACCGCCGGCATGTCGATGACCGAGAAGCAGGGCGGGTCCGACGTGCGCGCCGGAACCACGCAGGCCACCCCGAACGCCGACGGCACCTACAGCCTGACCGGCCACAAGTGGTTCACCTCGGCGCCGATGTGCGACATCTTCCTGGTCCTCGCGCAGGCGCCGGGCGGACTGTCCTGCTTCCTGCTGCCGCGGGTGCTGCCCGACGGCACTCGCAACCGGATGTTCCTGCAGCGGCTCAAGGACAAGCTCGGCAACCACGCGAACGCCTCCAGCGAGGTCGAATACGACGGCGCCACAGCATGGTTGGTCGGCGAGGAGGGCCGCGGCGTCCCCACCATCATCGAGATGGTCAACCTCACCCGGCTGGACTGCACGCTGGGCAGCGCCACCAGCATGCGCACCGGACTGACCCGGGCCATCCACCACGCCCAGCACCGAAAGGCGTTCGGCGCCTATCTGATCGACCAGCCGCTGATGCGCAACGTGCTGGCCGACCTGGCCGTCGAGGCCGAGGCCGCCACCATCGTCGCGATGCGGATGGCCGGCGCCACCGACAAGGCGTTGCGCGGCGACGACCGGGAGGCGCTGCTGCGCCGCATCGGTTTGGCCGCCAGCAAGTACTGGGTGTGCAAGCGCGCCACCCCGCACGCCGCCGAGGCGCTGGAATGCCTGGGCGGCAACGGCTACGTCGAGGACTCGGGCATGCCGCGGCTGTTCCGGGAGGCGCCGCTGATGGGCATCTGGGAGGGCTCGGGCAACGTCAGCGCGCTGGACACGTTGCGCGCCATGGCCACTCGTCCCGAATGCGTGGAGGTCCTGTTCGACGAGCTGGCCGAGAGCGCCGGCGCCGACCCGCGCCTGGGCGCACACGTCGAGCGGCTGCGGCGCGACCTGACCGACCTGGACACCATCGCGCACCGCGCGCGCAAGGTCGCCGAGGACATCTCTCTGGCGCTGCAGGGCTCGCTGTTGGTGCGCCACGGCCACCCCGCCGTCGCCGAGGCCTTTTTGACCACCCGGCTCGACCGGCAGTGGGGCGGGGCCTACGGGACCATGCCCACCGGCCTGGACCTGGCCCCGATCCTCGAGCGGGCGCTGGTAAAGGGCTGAGCGGGTGACGCACGCGATCAGGCCGGTCGACTTCGACAACCTCAAGACGATGACCTATGAGGTCACCGACCGGGTTGCCCGGATCACCTTCAACCGGCCGGAGAAGGGCAACGCGATCGTCGCCGACACGCCGCTGGAGCTCTCGGCACTGGTGGAGCGCGCCGACCTCGACCCGGCGGTGCACGTCATCCTGGTGTCGGGGCGCGGCGAGGGATTCTGCGCGGGGTTCGATTTGAGCGCCTACGCCGACGGCACCGGCTCCGCCGGCGGCACCGGCGCCTATCAGGGCACCGTGCTCAGCGGAAAGACCCAGGCGGTCAACCACTTACCCGACCGGCCGTGGGACCCGATGATCGACTACCAGATGATGAGCCGGTTCGTGCGCGGCTTCTCCAGCCTGATGCACGCCGACAAGCCGACGGTGGTCAAGATCCACGGCTACTGCGTGGCCGGGGGCACCGACATCGCGCTGCACGCCGACCAGGTGATCGCCGCGGCCGACGCCAAGATCGGCTACCCGCCCACGCGGGTGTGGGGCGTCCCGGCGGCGGGGCTGTGGGCGCACCGGCTCGGCGACCAGCGCGCCAAGCGCCTGCTGTTCACCGGTGATTGCATCACCGGCGCGCAGGCCGCCGAATGGGGGCTGGCGGTCGAGGCGCCGGACCCCGCCGACCTCGACGAGCGCACCGAGCGGCTCGTGCAACGCATCGCCGCGGTGCCCGTCAACCAGCTGATCATGGTCAAGCTCGCGCTGAATTCGGCTCTGCTGCAACAGGGTGTGGCCACCAGCAGGATGGTCAGCACCGTGTTCGACGGGGTCGCCCGGCACACCCCGGAGGGCCACGCGTTCGTCGCCGACGCCACCGAGCACGGCTTCCGGGACGCCGTGCGGCATCGCGACGAACCCTTCGGCGACTACGGCCGCCGCGCGTCACAGGTCTAGCCATGGCCACCATGACGGCCCGGTCGGTGGTCCTCAGCGTCCTGCTGGGGGCCCACCCGGCGCACGCCCGGGCCAGCGAATTAATCAGGCTCACTTCCGATTTCGGCATCAAGGAGACGGCCCTGCGGGTGGCGCTGACCCGCATGGTCGGCGCCGGCGACCTGATCCGCTCCGCCGACGGCTATCGGCTCTCGGATCGTCTGCTGGCCCGCCAGCGGCGGCAGGACGACGCCATCGACCCGCGGCTGCGGCCGTGGAGCGGGGAGTGGGTCACGCTCGTCGTGACCAGCGTGGGCAGCGACGCGCGTACCCGCGCCACGCTGCGGACCGCCCTGCACGGCAAGCGCTTCGGTGAGCTGCGCGAAGGCGTCTGGATGCGGCCCGACAACCTCGAGCTCGACCTGGGACCCGCGATCGCCGCCCGGGTGCGGGTCCTGCGGGCACGCGACGGCGACCCGGCCGGGCTGGCCGCCCAGTTGTGGGATCTGCCCGCCTGGGCGCGGGCCGGCCACGAGTTGCTCGACGAGATGGCCGCCGCGACGGGAATTCCGGGCCGTTTCGTGGTGGCGGCGGCCACCGTGCGACACCTGCTCACCGACCCGGTGCTGCCCGACGAACTGCTGCCGGCCGACTGGCCCGGTGCCCGACTGCGTGCGGCCTACCACGATTTCGCCACCGAGCTACTCGAGCGGCGTGAACCACTATTTGCGGAGGCACAATGAGCGACCCAGTGCGTATCGAGCGCAACGGCCCGGTGACGACGGTCATCCTGAACCGGCCGGGGGCGCGTAACGCGGTCAACGGCCCCACCGCCGCCGCGCTGTACGCGGCATTCGACGCATTCGACCGCGACGACACCGCGTCGGTCGCCGTGTTGTGGGGGGAGGGCGGAACCTTCTGCGCCGGAGCCGATTTGAAGGCCTTCGGCACGCCCGAAGCCAACGCCGTGCACCGGACGGGGCCGGGCCCGATGGGGCCGACCCGAATGGTGTTGTCGAAACCCGTGATTGCCGCGGTGAGCGGCTATGCCGTCGCCGGGGGTCTGGAGCTGGCCATCTGGTGCGACCTGCGGGTGGCCGAGGAGGACGCCGTGTTCGGGGTGTTCTGCCGCCGCTGGGGAGTGCCGCTGATCGACGGCGGCACCGTGCGGCTCCCGCGGCTGATCGGGCACAGCCGCGCCATGGACATGATCCTCACCGGCCGCGGGGTCAAGGCCGACGAAGCGCTCGCGATGGGGCTGGCCAACCGCGTCGTGCCGAACGGCCAGGCGCGGCAGGCGGCCGAGGAACTGGCGGAGCAGCTGGCCGCGCTGCCCCAGCAGTGCCTGCGATCCGACCGGCTTTCGGCGCTACATCAATGGGGCACAGCGGAATCCGAGGCGATCGACTTCGAGTTCGCCAGCATCTCCCGCGTCGCCGCCGAGGCCAGCGAGGGGGCCGGCCGGTTCGCGGCGGGCGCGGGCCGGCACGGCGCTAACGCCGGCTAGCCGACGCCTCGGTCCCCGCTTTACGGTGCGAGCTGCACCCTGCCCGGCGGCATGGCCGGTGGCGGCTCCGGACCGGCGCCCCCACCGCCGGGAGCGCTCCCCGGCCCCGGCGCGGCAGGCGGCTCCTGTTGCGGTCCCGGCGCCGGCTCCCGCTGCGGTTGCTGCGCGGGCGGCGGAGTCACGACCGGCCGGGGTGGTGTCATGATCTGGGCCGTCGGCGGCGGGGGTGGCGGAAGTTGCGGCGGGTCCGGCTGACCGGTTTCTCCCAGGGGGACCAGGCCGCAGCCCGCCAGGCAGACGCCGCCGGTCGACGCCAGCGCAACGCCGAGCAAGTGCACTGACGTGCTTTGCTGCGCCGGTTGGTTCGGGCCGGGCACGGCAATCGCCATGGCCTGGAGGGAAGCAATCTTCGGTTGATCGTTCGGGCAGTAGGCCTCGACCGCGGCAGAGATGAACCGGGCGATGGTGCGCGCGACGCGGTCGGCAGGGTATGGGCCACCGGCCGGGTTGGCTTTGAACGCCCGTTCCCTCATGTCGTCGACCACGGCGTCCACCGGCATTCCGCCGTCGAGTTGTCGACAGACTCTATGGGCGGTGGCGATGAGGCTCGGCACGTTGTCGAGCGCAGGGATCCCCTTCTGGTCGAGTAACGCCACAAACTGGTCGTCGGGATTGGGGTCGGCCGCGGCCGCGCCGTGCGGCAGCATCATGACGCCGGTGAGTACCACGATGGCCGTGACCAGTGCGCCGGCGCGGTTGGTGGTACTGCTGAACATGGCTCGATTTCCGTTCTGCCGGCATCATCATATGCCCCGGCGCCGCCCGCAGCACCTCGGCGGCACCGCGCCCCGGCCGCGACTCCGCCGGGGTATGAAAGCGATTGTGGTGCAACGGCAATGCTCCTATCGCCGGCGAAACACCGATGCCGGCGAAACGTCTGCCGGTCAGCCGCCCTTGGTGATGGTGTTGCCAGAGCCCAAGTTGTCGACCTTGGGCTCGCCGTCTTTGTAGGTGATGGTGTTGTTCAGCCCCACCACGCTGATGCGGGTGTCGACCTTGTCCAGGGTGATCTTGTTGTTGGTGCCACCGACGCTGACCGTCACGCAGGTGCCGGTGATGGTCAGGGTGTTGTCCGAGCCGCCGACGTTCAGCGACTTGCCGCTGGCGCAGTCAAGCGTCGCGGTGGTGCCCATCGAGCCGTAGTTGAGCGTATTGCCAATCTCGACCGACGCGGTCGTGCTCGCCCCGCCGGTCGTGGGCGTCGCCCCGGCGCTCGTCGTCGTCGTAGTAGTGCTCTTCGTTGTCGTCGTGGTCGCCCCCGGCGGGTTGGCCGTCGAACTGCAGCCGGCCACCAACACGGCGGCGATGGCGAGCGCGGTCAGCCCGGCGGGGCGATCAAAGATGTGGGCAGACAATGTTCCTCGATTCCCCTCGGGTCGGATGGCGGTGTGGTGCCGGACTCAGCCCGGCACCTGCTGGAGCCGGTTGGTCATGCCCAGCTCGCGGCCGCGGTCCCAGATGAACGGCGTGCCGTTGTGGTAGAAGACGGTCTGGTCGTAGCCGTAGACGGTGATGTCGTGCGACACCGAGTCGGCGACGACGGTGTTCGACGAGCCCATCACCGTCACCGCGTAGCAGTTGCCCAGCGCGGTGACGTTGTTGAAGGAACCGTTGACGAACAGGGTGGCGTCGTTGCAGTCCAGCGTCTGCTCGATGCCCTGCCCGACGACGTGGGTGTCGCCATTCTTCGCGTGCGCCGCGGGAAAGGGGCTTGCGGCGACGGCGATGACACAGGTTGCCAGCGACCCGGCGACGGTTGTCCACTTCACTGCGGGCCCCCTTTGTGACGGGTGGATCTGCTCGATGAGATTACGTCCATCCGGCCATGGCTGAAATAGTTTCGCGCCCGGCGTCAACTAGAGTCATTAGTTAAGCACCCCGATGAACGCAACCGAAGGGCCCCGCCATGGCAGCTCACCCGGATACGCCGTCGGCGGCCGGGCGTCCGCGCGCGGGGAGGACGGGCTCGCGCCCCGCCAAGCTGAGCCGCGAAGGCATCATCGACGGTGCGCTGACCTTCCTGGACCGGGAGGGCTGGGATGCCCTCACCATCAACGCGCTGGCGACGCAACTGGGCACCAAGGGGCCGTCGCTGTACAACCACGTGGACAGCCTCGAGGACCTGCGCCGCGCGGTGCGCATCCGCGTCATCGACGACATCATCACGATGCTGAACCGGGTCGGCGAGGGCCGCGCCCGCGACGATGCGGTGCTGGTCATGGCGGGCGCGTACCGCAGCTACGCCCATCACCACCCGGGGCGGTACTCGGCGTTCACCCGGATGCCGCTGGGCGGCGACGACCCCGAGTACACGGCGGCGACGCGGGGCGCGGCCGCGCCGGTGATCTCGGTGCTGTCCTCCTACGGTCTCGACGGCGACGAGGCCTTCTACGCGGCGCTGGAGTTCTGGTCCGCGCTGCACGGCTTCGTGCTGCTGGAGATGACCGGCGTCATGGACGACATCGACACCGACGCGTTGTTCTCGGACATGGTGCTGCGGTTGGCGGCGGGCATGGAGCGGCGCGTCGCGCACAACGGTGCCAGGTCCTAGCCCGATGGTGGCGACCCGCTTCGCCCGGCTGCGCCGCGCTCGCGATCGCCACTAGCCCGATGGTGGCGACCCGCTTCGCCCCGCTGCGCCGCGCTCGCGATCGCCACTAGCCCGATGGTCGCGACCCGCTTCGCCCGGCTGCGCCGCGCTCGCGATCGCCACTAGCCGCTTTGACCTGCGAGACCGGCGGCGGGTATTGTGGAGGCTCGTGCCTGGCGGCTTGCGGCGCCTAACCGTAAGGAAGTGGATGCCGGGCGAATTCGCATGTCCACGATGCATCGGACCTTCTCCGGTGCGCAGCGCGTGCGACACACCCGGCCGCGGGGTAACGCGGCCGGACATAACTGCAGTACGAAGACTTGAGAACCGCCGACAGACACCAAACACGAACACAGAAAGCCGGTAGATGCCAACGATTCAGCAGCTGGTCCGCAAGGGTCGCCGCGACAAGATCGCCAAGGTCAAGACCGCGGCCCTGAAGGGCAGCCCGCAGCGCCGTGGCGTATGCACCCGCGTGTACACCACCACCCCGAAGAAGCCGAACTCGGCGCTTCGGAAGGTCGCGCGCGTGAAGCTGACGAGCCAGGTCGAGGTCACCGCCTACATCCCGGGCGAGGGCCACAACCTGCAGGAGCACTCGATGGTGCTGGTGCGCGGTGGCCGAGTCAAGGACCTGCCCGGCGTGCGGTACAAGATCATTCGCGGTTCGCTCGACACCCAGGGGGTCAAGAACCGCAAGCAGGCTCGCAGCCGCTACGGCGCCAAGAAGGAGAAGAGCTGATGCCGCGCAAGGGGCCCGCGCCGAAGCGTCCGTTGGTCAACGACCCTGTCTACGGGTCGCAGCTGGTCACCCAGCTGGTGAACAAGGTTCTCCTGCAGGGGAAGAAATCGCTGGCCGAGCGCATTGTTTATGGTGCGCTCGAGAATGCCAGGGACAAGACCGGCACCGATCCCGTGATCACGCTCAAGCGCGCTCTCGACAACGTCAAGCCCGCGCTGGAGGTGCGCAGCCGCCGCGTCGGCGGTGCGACCTACCAGGTTCCGGTCGAGGTCCGTCCGGACCGGTCCACCACGCTGGCGCTGCGCTGGCTTGTCAGCTTCTCGCGGCAGCGCCGGGAAAAGACGATGGTCGAGCGGCTGGCGAACGAGATCCTGGACGCCAGCAACGGCCTGGGAGCCTCCGTCAAGCGGCGTGAGGACACCCACAAGATGGCCGAGGCCAACCGCGCCTTCGCGCACTATCGCTGGTAGGAGCCGCCCGGCTCCGACTGGCGGAGCTGCCGGAGGCCGGACAGACAGCAATCAAGCAATCGAAAGAGTGGGAAGACTTCTGTGGCACAGAAGGACGTGCTGACCGACCTGACCAAGGTCCGCAACATCGGCATCATGGCGCACATCGACGCCGGCAAGACGACGACGACGGAGCGCATCCTCTACTACACCGGTATCAGCTACAAGATCGGTGAGGTGCACGACGGCGCCGCCACCATGGACTGGATGGAGCAGGAGCAGGAGCGGGGGATCACCATCACCTCCGCCGCCACCACCTGCTTCTGGAACGACAACCAGATCAACATCATCGACACCCCCGGACACGTCGACTTCACCGTCGAGGTGGAGCGCAGCCTGCGCGTGCTCGACGGTGCCGTGGCCGTCTTCGACGGCAAGGAGGGTGTCGAGCCGCAGTCCGAGCAGGTGTGGCGGCAGGCCGACAAATATGACGTCCCGCGCATCTGCTTCGTCAACAAGATGGACAAGATCGGCGCCGACTTCTACTTCTCGGTGAAGACCATGGAAGAGCGGCTGGGCGCCAACGTCATCCCGATCCAGCTGCCCGTCGGCTCCGAAGGTGACTTCGAGGGCGTCGTCGACCTGGTCGAGATGAAGGCCAAGGTGTGGAGCGCCGAGGCCAAGCTCGGCGAGAAGTACGACGTCGTCGACATCCCGGCCGACCTGCAGGAGAAGGCCGACGAGTACCGCACCAAGCTGCTCGAGTCCGTCGCCGAGACCGACGAGGCGCTGCTGGAGAAGTACTTGGGCGGCGAGGAGCTCACCGTCGAGGAGATCAAGGGCGCGATCCGCAAGCTGACGATCAGCTCGGAGGCCTACCCGGTGCTGTGCGGCAGCGCCTTCAAGAACAAGGGCGTGCAGCCGATGCTGGACGCGGTCATCGACTACCTGCCGTCGCCGCTGGACGTGCCGCCGGCCATCGGCCACGCTCCGGGCAAGGAGGACATCGAGGTCGTCCGCAAGCCGTCGACCGACGAGCCGTTCTCGGCGCTGGCCTTCAAGGTCGCCACGCACCCGTTCTTCGGCAAGCTGACCTACGTCCGGGTGTACTCGGGCAAGGTCGACTCCGGCAGCCAGGTCATCAACGCCACCAAGGGCAAGAAGGAGCGGCTGGGCAAGCTGTTCCAGATGCACTCCAACAAGGAGAACCCGGTGGAGACCGCCTCGGCGGGGCACATCTACGCGGTGATCGGCCTGAAGGACACCACCACGGGCGACACGCTGTGCGACCCCAACGACCAGGTCGTGCTCGAGTCGATGACCTTCCCCGACCCGGTCATCGAGGTGGCCATCGAGCCCAAGACCAAGAGCGACCAGGAGAAGCTGTCGCTGTCGATCCAGAAACTCGCCGAAGAGGACCCGACGTTCAAGGTCCACCAGGACGCCGAGACCGGCCAGACCGTGATCGGCGGCATGGGCGAGCTGCACCTGGACATCCTGGTCGACCGCATGCGCCGCGAGTTCAAGGTCGAGGCCAACGTGGGCAAGCCGCAGGTCGCCTACAAGGAGACCATCAAGCGGCTGGTGGAAAAGGTCGAGTTCACCCACAAGAAGCAGACCGGTGGCTCGGGCCAGTTCGCCAAGGTGCTGATCAACCTCGAGCCGTTCCACGGCGAGGACGGCGCGACCTACGAATTTGAGAACAAGGTCACCGGTGGCCGCATCCCGCGGGAGTACATCCCTTCGGTGGACGCGGGCGCGCAGGACGCGATGCAGTACGGTGTGCTGGCCGGTTACCCGCTGGTGAACCTCAAGGTCACGCTGCTCGACGGCGCCTTCCACGAGGTGGACTCGTCGGAGATGGCGTTCAAGATCGCCGGTTCGCAGGTGCTGAAAAAGGCTGCCGCGCAAGCACAGCCGGTCATCCTGGAACCGATCATGGCCGTCGAGGTCACCACGCCCGAGGACTACATGGGCGACGTGATCGGCGACCTGAACTCTCGCCGTGGCCAAATCCAGGCCATGGAGGAGCGGAGCGGTGCACGCGTCGTCAGGGCGCATGTGCCGCTGTCGGAGATGTTCGGCTACGTCGGCGACCTGAGGTCCAAGACCCAAGGCCGGGCGAACTACTCGATGGTGTTCGACTCCTACGCCGAAGTGCCGGCGAACGTGTCGAAGGAGATCATCGCGAAGGCGACGGGTCAGTGACCGAAGACGACGGCGAGTAAGCGAAGCTTACGAGCAAGGAGTCGAGCGGTGAACGTAGACACCCTCGGAGTAATCTTGCCGGGTCATTGCAAAGCCTTGGGCGCGGCACAACTGAAAACACCAACACTGCTTTAACGAGCACCAACAAGTCCAGGAGGACAACGAAGTGGCGAAGGCGAAGTTCGAGCGGACGAAGCCGCACGTCAACATTGGGACCATCGGTCACGTTGACCACGGCAAGACGACGCTGACCGCGGCTATCACCAAGGTTCTGCACGACAAGTACCCGGACCTGAACGAGTCCCGCGCGTTCGACCAGATCGACAACGCGCCCGAGGAGCGTCAGCGCGGTATCACCATCAACATCTCCCACGTGGAGTATCAGACCGACAAGCGGCACTACGCCCACGTCGACGCCCCCGGCCACGCCGACTACATCAAGAACATGATCACCGGCGCCGCCCAGATGGACGGCGCGATCCTGGTGGTCGCCGCGACCGACGGCCCGATGCCGCAGACCCGCGAGCACGTGCTGCTGGCGCGTCAGGTCGGCGTGCCCTACATCCTGGTCGCGCTGAACAAGGCCGACATGGTCGACGACGAGGAGCTGCTGGAGCTCGTCGAGATGGAGGTCCGCGAGCTGCTGGCCGCCCAGGAGTTCGACGAGGACGCCCCGGTGGTCCGGGTCTCGGCGCTCAAGGCGCTCGAGGGCGACGCCAAGTGGGTCGAGTCCGTCGAGCAGCTGATGGCGGCCGTCGACGAGTCGATCCCGGACCCGGTCCGCGAGACCGAGAAGCCGTTCCTGATGCCGGTGGAGGACGTGTTCACCATCACCGGTCGTGGCACCGTGGTCACCGGTCGTGTCGAGCGCGGCGTGATCAACGTGAACGAGGAAGTCGAGATCGTCGGCATCAAGCCGACCAGCACCAAGACCACGGTCACCGGTGTGGAGATGTTCCGCAAGCTGCTCGACCAGGGCCAGGCGGGGGACAACGTCGGCCTGTTGCTGCGCGGTATCAAGCGTGAGGACGTCGAGCGGGGCCAGGTCGTCACCAAGCCCGGCACCACCACGCCGCACACGGAGTTCGAGGGCTCGGTCTACATCCTGTCCAAGGACGAGGGCGGCCGGCACACGCCGTTCTTCAACAACTACCGTCCGCAGTTCTACTTCCGCACCACCGACGTGACCGGTGTGGTGACGTTGCCGGAGGGCACCGAAATGGTGATGCCCGGTGACAACACCAACATCTCGGTCAAGCTGATCCAGCCCGTCGCCATGGACGAGGGCCTGCGGTTCGCGATCCGCGAGGGTGGCCGCACCGTCGGCGCCGGCCGGGTCGTGAAGATCATCAAGTAGGTTCGTCACCGCTAAAGCCCGGATTGCCGATTGCGGCAATCCGGGCTTTATGCGTTTTACCGGGCCGAACGCGGCCGGCTCCGCTACGATTCCTCGGTAAGGGAGTCGGGGGCGGTGATGGCCGGGAGGTTCGGATGTCCTTCGTATTCGCGACGCCTGAGTACGTCGAGGCTGCGGCGTCGGATCTAGCCAGGATCGGGTGGACGATCACGTCGGCGAACTCGATGGCGATGGGCCCGACGTCGAGCGTGCTGGCGCCGGGTGCCGACGAGGTGTCGACCAGCATCGCGGCGCTGTTCGGCGCGCACTCCCAGGTGTACCAGGCGCTCAGCGCCCAGGCCGCGGCGTTTCACAACCAGTTCGTGCAGCTGATGAACGGCGGCTCGATGCAGTATCTCGCCACCGAGGCCGCCAACACCACACCGTTGCAGAGCGCGGCGGCGCCCGCTTCGATGGCGGCGCAGCTGCCGGCGGCGACCGCGGCGGGTGGTTCGGCGCCGGGTGTACCGGCGGCCCCCCTGATGTCGGCCGTCGCACCGGCTTCGGCGCTCGCGGGCACCCCGGCACCGGCAAGTCCGACGGTGGCCGCGGCCGCCACGGGACCGGCCGCGGTCGCGCCGGCCGCCACACCGGCGACGCCCGTGCGGATGGTCACGCCCGCCTACGCCGCGGCCGCCCCGCAGCCCGCGACAGCGGCACCGGCTCCGGCCAGTTCGCTGGTGTCGGCGCCCGCCCAGGTCGAGACGCCCCCGGCGGCCGCGTCCCCCGCGATGCCGGTGTCGACCGGCACGCCGGTGAAGATGGTGTCGGCACATTCGCCCGCCGCGGGGGCCCAGGCGGAGTCTTCGACCCGCCCCGCGCCGACGCTGATTCCCAAGGTGGACTGACGGCGGCCCGGTTGCGCGTATGCGGCTCGCGGTCAGACCGCGACGGCTAATCTGACACGGAAAATCCCAGCCAGGGTAAGGAGACACTCGTGTTGGCGCGCTACCTGAAGGCACAGTTGGTGGTTTTGCTGTGCGGCGGCCTGGTCGGGCCGATTTTCCTGATCGTCTACTTCACCCTCGGGCTGGGCAGCCTGCTGCAGTGGATGTTCTACGTCGGCCTGCTCATCACCGTGGCCGACGTGCTGATCGCACTCGCGCTGGCCAACTACGGCGCGAAGTCGTCGGCCCAGACCGCGGAGCTCGAACAGCACGGGGTGCTGGCGCTCGCTCAGATCACCGGTGTCACCGAGACGGGGACGTGGATCAACAACCAGCAGGTGGTCAAGGTGCACCTGCACATCGCCGGGCCCGGGTTACTGCCGTTCGACAGCGAAGACCGGGTGATCGCCAGCGTGACCCGGCTCGGCAACCTCAGCGCCCGCAAGCTGGTGGTCTTGGTCAACCCCACCACCAACGAATACCGAATCGACTGGGAGCGAAGCGCTTTGGTTAACGGCCTGGTGCCCGCGCAGTTCACCGTCGCCGAAGACAACCAGACCTACGACCTGAGCGGGCAGTCCGGCCCGTTGATGGAGATCCTGCAGATCCTCAAGGCGAACAACGTTCCGCTGAACCGGATGGTCGACATCCGGTCGAACCCGGTGCTGCGCCAGCAGATCCAGGCGGTGGTGCGCCGGGCGGCCCAACAACAGGCGCCGGCCGCCGCGCCGACCCCCCAGCCGGCCACTGCCGGCGGACCGGCGCCGGTGGTCACGCCGCCGCAGGCGTCGATCGCTCAGCGGCTACAGGAGCTCGAAACGCTGCGGGCCAGCGGCGCACTGACCGACGAGGAGTACAACAGCCGGCGGGCCCAGATCATCTCCGAGATCTGAACGCGGGGCGAGTTAGAACAGGTTTCAGTTTCGCTGCTAGCCTGTCCCGGTGGCTGGATCACTGCAGGGGCGGGTCGCATTCATCACCGGCGCCGCCCGCGCCCAGGGCCGTTCACACGCGGTGCGGCTGGCCCGGGAGGGCGCCGACATCATCGCGCTCGACATCTGCGCGCCGGCGTCGAAATGCCTGACCTACACGCCGGCCACGCCTGAGGACCTCAGCGAGACCGTCCGCCTGGTGGAAGCCGAGGGCCGCAAGGTGCTGGCCCGCGAAGTGGACATCCGGGACGACGCCGCGCTGCGCCAGCTCGTGGCCGACGGCGTCGAACAGTTCGGGCGGCTCGACGTCGTGGTGGCCAACGCCGGGGTCTTGGGCTGGGGCCGGCTGTGGGAACTCACCGACGAACAGTGGGACACCGTGATCGGGGTCAACCTGACCGGCACCTGGCGCACGCTGCGCGCTACCGTGCCCGCGATGATCGACGCCGGCAACGGGGGCTCCATCGTGGTGGTCAGCTCCTCGGCGGGCCTGAAAGCCACCCCGGGCAACGGGCATTACTCGGCCAGCAAGCACGGGCTGACCGCGCTGACCAACACGCTGGCCATCGAGCTCGGCGAATACCACATCCGCGTCAACTCCATCCATCCCTACTCGGTCGACACCCCGATGATCGAGCCGGAGGCGATGATGGAGATATTTGCCCGCCACCCCAGCTTCGTGCACAGCTTCCCCCCGATGCCCTTGCAGCCCAACGGCTTCATGACACCCGACGAGGTGGCCGATGTGGTGGCGTGGCTAGCTGGCGACGGGTCGGGAACGATCACCGGGGCGCAGGTCCCCGTGGACAAGGGCGCCTTGAAGTACTGATCGCGGATCGTGGTATGAACTCCACGTGACCGCTAGCAAAGGAATCGTGATCGTCGGTGGCGGGCTGGCCGCCGCCCGGACCGCGGAACAACTTCGCCGATCGGAATACGCGGGCCGCGTCACGATCATCAGCGACGAGGTGCACGTGCCGTACGATCGCCCGCCGCTGTCGAAAGAGGTGCTGCGCAAAGAGGTCGACGACGTGGCCCTCAAGCCGCGCGAGTGGTACGACGAGAACAACATCACCCTGCGCCTGGGCGCGGCGGCCACCGGCCTGGACACCACCGCGCAGACGGTGACGCTGGCCGACGGGTCGGAGATCGGCTACGACGAGCTCGTCATCGCGACCGGCCTGGTGCCGCGGCGCATCCCGACGCTGCCGGATCTCGAGGGCATCCGGGTGCTGCGCACGTTCGACGAGAGCATGGCGCTGCGTGAGCACGCGTCCGCCGCCGAGCGCGCCGTCGTCATCGGCGCCGGGTTCATCGGCTGCGAGGTGGCGGCCAGCCTGCGCAGCCTCGGGGTAGACGTGGTGTTGGTCGAGCCGCAGCCCACGCCCCTGGCGTCGGTGCTCGGCGAGCGGATCGGTGAGCTGGTCGCGCGGTTGCACCGCGCGGAGGGGGTCGACGTCCGCCTCGGGGTCGGGGTGACCGAGGTGCGCGGCGACACGCGGGTGGACACCGTGGTGCTGACCGACGGCACGGAGCTGGCGGCCGACCTGGTGGTCATCGGGATCGGGTCGCACCCGGCGACGGGCTGGCTCGAGGGCAGCGGCATCGAGGTGGACAACGGCGTGCTCTGCGACGAGGCCGGCCGGACCAGCGCGCCACACGTGTGGGCGCTCGGTGACGTCGCATCCTGGCGCGACGCCACGGGACACCAAGCGCGCGTGGAACATTGGAGCAACGTCGCCGACCAGACCCGAGTCGTGGTGCCCGCGATGCTGGGGCAGGACGTGTCGTCGGCCGTGGTCGTCCCGTACTTCTGGAGCGACCAATACGACGTCAAGATCCAGTGCCTCGGAGAGCCGGAAGCCACCGACACCGTCCACCTCATCGAAGACGACGGGCGCAAGTTCCTGGCGTATTACGAGCGCGACGGGGTGCTCGTCGGGGTGGTCGGCGGCGGGATGCCCGGCAAGGTCATGAAGGTCCGCGCCAAGATCGCCGCCGGCGCACCCATCTCGGACGTGCTGGGCTGAACCTCAGCGCCACTGCACCGGCGGGCCGTGCGGGTGGCATTCGCCGAGAATCTCCAGCTCGCCGCCGGGCCACCGGCGGGCGCGCACCAAGAACCGGATCGGCGAGTCGGGGCCGCCGCGCGCCGGCTCCAGCGTGAGGTGCACGAACGGCGATCGCTCGTCCGCACGTCCGCCCAGCGCGCGAACCCGGGCGCGCACCGTCTCGCGCTCCTCGCCGGACAGGTACTGCCAGGTGATCGAGTGCCACAACACCGTCAGGGCACCGTCGGCGAGCGTCAGGCCGGCGACGGCGTCGGCCGCCGTCCGGCGCTCCAGCCGCGCGGGCACCCGCCGGGCGACGTCGATCGCGCCGCGCAGCCGCTCGAGCCGTGCCGCCTGATCGGGCCAGACATAGCTCAACACGGTGAGCTCCCCATCGGCCCCGGTGACGTCGATGGGCGCGATGTCATAGCCGTGCCGCTCGACGATGCGCACCCCGCCGCCGGGCGGCAGCGCGCCACGCCACGCGTCGGTGATGGTCACCGGCGAATCGCTGGGTCCCCAGTGCCCGTCGGCGAACCGGTACCGAAAGTGGTCCGCGCGCAGGTTCAGTCCCGCGCTGGTGCCGATCTCGAAAAGCCTTACGGGCAAGCCGACTTCACGGTTGACTCGCAATAGGGCACCGATCAGCGCGGCGGACCTCCCCACCTCGTTGGTCTGGGGCGGTTGCCGCAACGCCGCACGCAGCGCTTCGGAGTGGCCGGCCGCGACGTCCCGGATTTCGGGCCACGCCGATTCGGCGTCCCAGCGGCCCCCGGTGCTGGGATACCACCGGCGCAGGTGCGCTGCCCGCCCGTCGAGCACCAACCGGTGCAGGCCGCCGAGCAGCCGCAGCGGCACCGCGAGGCGCGAGGGGTCGTCCTCGTGCCCGGACAGGATGGCCGCGAACACCCCGCCGGCTTCGACGTCACGGGCCACCAACTCGAAAAGCTCGCCGTACATCGGCGAACCCGAGGCGGCGCAGAACCGCCCCTGGGCGCGCAGGGTGTGCAGCAGGTGATCGCCGCTCACCGGTCCAGCCCGTCCAGCCCGGTGCCCACGACGTCGAACGCATGGCCCAGCGCGGCCGGCAGCGGAACGGATTCGTCGCCGAGCCAGTGCTCGTAGGCCGAGAGCGCCACCCCCAGCATGGTCCAGGCGACGGTCTGGGGCAGCAGGTCGGTCGTCTTGCAGTCCGACCGGCGGGCCACGAAGCCGGCGATGACCTCCCGCCAGCCGGCGTACATCGTCATCGAATAGGCCTGCAGTTCGGCGGTTTGCAGGATGACGCGCATGCGCTGGCGGTGGCGCGCGGTCTCGGATTCGTCAAAGGTGTTGAACGCCAACAGTGCATCGCGCAGGGCCTGGCCCAGCGGCACCCGCGGATCGACGTGGTCGAGCAGGTCGCGCAGGTGCGCGAGGTGGGTGTCGAAGTCGCCCCACGGGATGGCGTTCTTGGACGCGTAGTAGCGGAACAGCGTCCGGCGCGAGATGCCGGCGGCCTGCGCGACGTCGTCGACGCTGACGTCGGCGAAGCCGCGGGCGCTGAACAGCTCGATGGCGACGGCGGTGATGTCGTGCGGCGTGGTCGAGCGGCGACGGCCCACTCGCGGCTGCGGCCCCATGCGACCCCGCCCTTCCATTTCGGCACTCGATGCCATATTCTGACGAAGCTTGTGACTCGATCCCCATCGTTGTCAAGAACCGACGAAAGGCAATGACCCGTGGACCACGAAACAGAGACCGAGACCCAGCTCGTCGCCGAGACCCTGGTCGAAGAGGTGTCCATCGACGGCATGTGCGGGGTCTACTGACCCGCGTGTTCGATCCCGACCGCGGCTGGCGGTTGCACCCACAGGTGGCGGTTCGACCTGAACCGTTCGGGGCGCTGCTGTATCACTTCGGCACCCGCAAGCTGTCCTTTCTGAAGAACCGCACCATCCTCACGGTGGTGCGGTCCCTCGCCGACCACCCCGATGTTCGTTCTGCCTGCCGCGCGGCCGGCGTGGACGACTCGGGTGAGGCGCCCTACTTGCACGCGCTGGGCGTGTTGGCCGATTCGAAGATGTTGGTTCCCCAGGAGGCCCCATGACCGCCGGACTGGCCAGAGTGCCGCGGCTCATCGAGCAGTTCGAGAGCGGGCTGGACGCGCCCATCTGCCTGACGTGGGAGCTCACGTACGCCTGCAACCTGGCGTGCGTGCACTGCCTTTCGTCGTCGGGCAAGCGCGACCCGCGGGAGCTGTCCACCCGGCAGTGCATGGACATCATCGATGAGCTGGAACGCATGCAGGTGTTCTACGTCAACATCGGCGGCGGCGAACCGACCGTGCGCCCGGACTTCTGGGAGCTCGTCGACTACGCCACCGAACACCACGTCGGGGTGAAGTTCTCGACCAACGGGGTCCGCATCACCGAAGAGGTCGCCGCCCGGCTGGCCGCCAGCGATTACGTCGACGTCCAGATCTCGCTCGACGGCGCCACCGCGGAGGTCAACGACGCGGTCCGCGGCCCCGGGTCCTTCGACATGGCGGTGCGGGCGCTGGAGAACCTGGCCAACGCGGGCTTTGCGGACGCGAAGATCTCGGTCGTGGTCACCCGGCACAACGTCGACCAGCTCGACGAATTCGCCGCTCTTGCAAGCCGTTACGGCGCCACGCTGCGGATCACCCGGCTGCGTCCGTCCGGGCGGGGCGCCGACGTCTGGGAGGACCTGCACCCCACCGCGGCCCAGCAGGTTCAGCTCTACGACTGGCTGGTGGCCAAGGGTGAGCGGGTGCTCACCGGCGACTCCTTCTTCCACCTGTCGCCGCTGGGCTCGTCGGGCGCACTAGCCGGCCTGAACATGTGCGGCGCAGGCCGGGTGGTGTGCCTGATCGACCCGGTGGGTGACGTTTACGCCTGCCCGTTCGCCATCCACGACCGCTTCCTGGCCGGAAACGTGTTGACGGACGGTGGATTCGACAACGTCTGGAAGAACGCCCCGCTGTTTCGGGAGCTGCGCGAACCGCAGTCCGCGGGCGCGTGCGGCAGCTGCGGGCACTATGACGCCTGCCGTGGCGGCTGCATGGCGGCCAAGTTCTTCACCGGCCTGCCGATGGACGGGCCGGATCCCGAATGCGTCCAGGGGCACAGCGCGTCGGCGCTGGCCCGGCGGCGTGAGACGCCGCGCCCCCGCGCCGACCATTCCCGCGGGCGACGCGTTCGTCAGCCGGTGCCCTTGACGCTGTCCGTGCGACCGCCGGACACACCGCCCGCGCGCCTGTGCAACGAGAGCCCGGTCTAGGCCATGGCCGACCAATGGTTTGAAACCGTCGCCATCGCGCAGCAACGCGCGAAACGACGGCTCCCAAAATCCGTTTACTCGGCGCTGGTTGCGGGAAGTGAAAAGGGCATCACCGTCTCCAACAACGTCGAGGCGTTCAGCGAACTCGGGTTCGCCCCCCACGTCGTCGGCGCGCAGCAAAAGCGCGAGCTGTCGACCACCGTTATGGGGCAAGACGTTTCATTACCGGTGATCATTTCGCCCACCGGTGTCCAGGCGGTCGATCCGGACGGGGAAGTGGCGGTCGCGCGGGCCGCGGCGGCCCGCGGAACGGCGATGGGGCTGTCCTCCTTCGCGAGCAAACCGATCGAAGAGGTCATCGCCGCCAACCCCAAGGTCTTCTTCCAGGTCTACTGGCTGGGCGGGCGCGACGCGATCGCCGAGCGGGTGGAACGCGCGCGTCAGGCCGGCGCGGTCGGTTTGATCGTCACCACCGACTGGTCGTTCTCGCACGGTCGCGACTGGGGCAGCCCCAAGATCCCCGAGGAGATGAACCTGCGGACCATCCTGCGGCAGTCGCCGGAGGCCGTCTTCAAGCCCCGCTGGTTGTGGAAGTACGGCAAGACCCTGCGCCCGCCGGACCTGCGCGTGCCCAACCAGGGGCGTCGCGGCGAACCGGGTCCGCCCTTCTTCGCGGCCTACGGGGAGTGGATGGGCACGCCGCCTCCCACGTGGGAGGACATCGCCTGGCTGCGGGAACTGTGGGGCGGGCCGTTCATGCTCAAGGGCGTGATGCGCGTCGATGACGCGAAAAGGGCTGTGGACGCCGGGGTTTCGGCGATCTCCGTGTCGAACCACGGCGGCAACAACCTGGACGGAACGCCGGCGTCGATCCGCGCCCTGCCCGCGGTGGCCGCCGCGGTCGGCGACCAGGTCGAGGTGCTGCTCGACGGGGGCATCCGCCGCGGCAGCGACGTCGTGAAGGCGGTGGCCCTCGGGGCGCGCGCGGTGATGATCGGCCGCGCGTACCTGTGGGGCCTGGCCGCGGCCGGGCAGCCGGGCGTGGAGAACGTGCTCGACATCCTGCGCGGGGGCATCGACTCGGCGCTGATGGGTCTGGGACTCAGCAGCGTGCACGACCTCGGCCCGGGTGACATCCTGGTGCCGCCCGGCTTCACCCGCACGCTGGGTGTGCCGTCCGCCGGCGACGCCTGAACGGCTTAATTGCCGGTATCCCGGGCAGATTTCTCGGGAATGATTCGCCGCCCCGCCCGGTGGTACACGCGTGGTAGCCGTGACGGACGAGCACATATTTCGAACGCCCGATGAACCGGCCAGAAAAAAATCATTTTCAACGGCCAACAATTGGTGCACGCCAGGTGAATTCGGCCTACCATCACCGAGTGCCCGTACTCGGCGAATTGGCAATGGCGACGTCAAGCCAGCTGTCGGGCACTTCACCGTCGATATTGGTCCCGCTGGGGTCGACCGAACAGCACGGTCCGCACCTGCCGTTGGATACCGACACCCGGATCGCAATCGCGGTCGCCAGCGGGGCGCGGCCCCGTCTCGACGGCGACTGGCTGGTGGCGCCGGCCATCGCGTACGGCGCCAGCGGCGAGCACCAGAGCTTCGCCGGAACGATCTCTATCGGTACCGAAGCCCTGACCATGCTGCTGGTGGAGTACGGCCGGTCGGCCGCCGGCTGGGCCCGGCGCCTGGTCTTCGTCAACGGCCACGGCGGCAATGTCGGCGCGCTGACCGCCGCGGTCGCCCGGCTGCGGGCCGAGGGGCGCGACGCCGGCTGGTGCCCGTGCCTGGCCCGCGGGGGGGACGCCCACGCCGGGCACACCGAAACGTCGCTGTTGCTGCACATCTCGCCCGGTGCCGTGCTGGCCGATCGGTGGCTTGCCGGCAACCGCGCGCCGCTGTCCGAATTGCTCCCGCCGATGCGCCGCGGGGGAGTCGCCGCCGTCAGCCCGGTGGGCGTCCTCGGGGACCCCACCACCGCGACCGCCGCCGAGGGCGAGCGCATCCTGGCCGAGATGGTCGACGGCTGTGTGCGCCGAGTGGACCGGTGGTCACCCGGGCGCGACGGGCTGCTGACATGACCGCTGACATGACCGCTGACATGACGGCGCCGGCGCCCCGGCTGCCGGATGGCTTCGCCGTCCAGGTCGACCGCCGCGTGCGGGTGCTCGGCGACGGGTCGGCGCTGCTCGGAGGTTCGCCGACCCGGCTGCTGAAGCTGGCGCCGGCCGCCCAGGACATGCTGTGCGACGGCCGGCTGAAGGTCCGCGACGACGTCAGCGCGCAGCTGGCCCGCACGCTGCTGGACGCCACGGTGGCGCATCCGCGCCCGGCCGGTGGTCCGTCGCACAACGACGTGACGGTGGTAATTCCGGTGCGGGACAACCTTTCTGGAGTGCGGCGCCTGGTGAGCTCGCTGCGCGGCCTGCGGGTCGTCGTGGTGGACGACGGGTCGTTCCCGCCGATCGAGCCGGCCGACTTCGTCGGCGCGCACTGCGACGTCGAAGTGCTGCGGCACTCGCGCAGCAGGGGCCCGGCCGCCGCCCGCAACACCGGGCTGGCCGCCTGCACCACCGACTACGTCGCGTTCCTGGATTCCGACGTCGCGCCCCGGCGTGGGTGGCTGGAGGCGCTGCTCGGCCATTTCTGCGATCCGACCGTCGCCCTGGCCGCGCCGCGCATCGTCGGGTTGTCGCACAGCGAGAACGTGGTGGCGCGTTACGAGGCGGTGCACTCCTCGCTCGACCTCGGCGAGCGCGAAGCCCCGGTGCTGCCGCACAGCACGGTGTCCTACGTGCCCAGCGCGGCGATCATCTGTCGTTGCTCGGCCCTTCGCGCCGTCGGCGGGTTCGACGAGACCCTGCAGTCCGGCGAGGACGTCGACCTGTGCTGGCGGCTCATCGAGGCCGGCGCCCGGTTGCGCTACGAGCCCATCGCGCTGGTCGCCCACGATCACCGCACTGAACTGCGGGACTGGCTCGCGCGCAAGGCCTTTTACGGTGGTTCGGCGGCACCGCTCTCGGTCCGCCACCCGGACAAGACGGCGCCGGTGGTGATCTCCGGCTGGGCGCTCATGACCTGGATCATGATGGCATTCGGTACCCGCCTCTCGCAGCTGGCGTCCGTCGTCTTCGCCGTCCTGACGGGTCGCCGGATCGCCAGGGCGATGCGCGGCTCCGATACGTCGATCACCGACGTGGTGGTGATCGCGGCCCGCGGCCTGTGGTCGGCGGCGCTGCAGCTGGCGTCGGCTCTGTGCCGCCACTACTGGCCGCTGGCACTGCTGGCCGCCATGGCGTCGCGACATTTCCGCCGGGTCGTGCTGGTCGCCGCGATCATGGACGGCGTGGTGGACTGGCTGCGCCGCCGGGACGCCATCGGTGACGACGCCGAGCCGATCGGCCTGCTGACCTATCTGTTGCTCAAGCGTGTCGACGACCTGGCGTACGGCCTCGGGTTGTGGTGGGGTGTGCTGCGGGAGCGCAACCTGCGCGCGCTGAAACCGCAGATTCGGAACTAGCCGCCCCCTTGACTCACCCTTGATGAAGTCCGCCGCGCACAGCGATGTGCTGATCGTCGGTGCCGGCAGTGCTGGATCGGTTGTTGCCGAGCGTCTTTCCGCCGATTCCGGCTGCGCGGTGACCGTCCTCGAGGCGGGGCCGGCCCTCGACGATCCGGTCTTGCTGGCCCAGACCGCCAACGGGTTGCAGCTGCCGATCGGGGTCGGCAGCCCACTGGTGCGCCGCTACCAGACCAGCCTGACCGCCCGCCCCACGCGTCGGCATCCGATCGTGCGCGGGACAACGGTCGGCGGGTCGGGTGCGGTCAACGGCGGTTACTTCTGCCGCGGGTTGCCGCGCGACTTCGATCGCCTGGCGCTGCCGGGCTGGGCATGGTCCGACGTGCTCGACAGCTTCCGGGCCATCGAGACCGACCTGGATTTCGATGGCCCGGCCCATGGCCGCAGCGGGCCCATCCGGGTGCGTCGCACCCACGAAATGACCGGAACCAGCGAACGTTTCATCGCTGCGGCGCGACGTGCCGGGTTCGGCTGGATCGATGATCTCAATGACGCTGGGCCAGAACCTGTTTCGGGGATGGGGGCGGTCCCGCTCAACATCGTCGACGGCGTGCGCACCGGATCGGGTGCGGGCTTTCTGCTGCCGGCACTGGGCCGGCCGAATCTGACGTTGCAAGCGGGGACGCGCGCGGTGCGGTTGCGGTTCGCCGGCACCACCACGGTCGGTGTCGACGCGATCGGCCCGCAGGGGCGCATGACCCTGACCGCCGACCGGATCGTGTTGTGCGCCGGTGCCATTCAAACGGCGCAGCTCCTCATGCTCTCCGGAATCGGGGCGGCGGACGGGCTGCGGGCTCTCGGTGTGCCCGTGGTGGCGCCCCTGCCGGTGGGGGAGGCGTTCAGCGATCACCCCGAATGGGTGTTGCCGACCGACTGGGCGGTGGCACCCGGCCGGCCGGTGCTCGAGGTCGTGCTCAGCACCGGCGATGGTCTCGAGATCAGGCCCTACACCGGCGGATTCGTCGCGATGACCGGGGACGGCACCGCCGGGCACGCCGACTGGCCGCATATCGGGGTCGCGCTCATGCAGCCGCGGGCGCGCGGGCGCATCACGCTGGTATCGGCGGATCCCGACGTGGCGCCCCGCATCGAGCACCGCTACGACAGCGAGCCCGACGATGTCGCCGCGCTACGCGACGGATCCGAACTGGCCCGCGAAATAGCCTGCACCGCAACCTCTGTCGGGGCCCCGGTATGGTCCACGTCGCAACATCTGTGCGGCACCGCGCCGATGGGTGCCGACACCGACCCGCGGGCCGTCGTCGATCCTCGTTGCCGGGTGCACGGCGTCGACAATCTGTGGGTGATCGACGGCTCGATCCTGCCCACGATCACCAGCCGGGGGCCGCATGCCACCATCGTGATGCTCGGGCACCGGGCGGCGGCGTTCGTCCGGTGATGGCGTTACGCGTGGGGGGCGGGCCCCGGAGTGCGCGTGGGACCCGCCCCCGACGAGCGGCGAATGTTCATGCGTTCCACGTAGATGGCCACGACGAGTGGCGGTGCGCGCGCAGGTCTGTGCGTCGCGCGGACAATGCGTCGCAATATTCGTGGACGGCACGAGCGCCGGCTCGCGGTTCACATGCTCTTGCTTTCCTCGGTCGGCACCTCCTTTCGCCCGAACCCGAAAACCGTAGGCAGGCACGCTCGGAACGGAGGTGAACGCTGCCGCGCCCGCACCAGGGAGACCGGCCATCGGGCTCTGCTCAGCGCGGCGCATGCCGGCTCGGCCACGCTCGTCGCGCCTATCAACACCACATCGCACCTCGCCTCGCAGAGATGACCTGTACCTGTCGATATATATTTCTGATACCAGAAGCCGCGGAGGTTTTCAAGCATCCGGGAGGCCGACATGCACGGTGAAGCCGCTGTCGGACAACAGCATTGGATATAGCGCAGGTCAGCTACGGCGCCGGGAAAGCATCCGACGTACCGGCCGTATTTGCCTGCCGTCGCGGCCGGGCGCCCAGACCCCGATCAGCACCGCGGCGGCCGCGACGATCACTGCCATCGTGAGGGTCGAGGCGTGCAGGGCCGCCAGGAAAGCGGTCTTGCTGATGTCCGCCAGCTCGCGGCCCTGGGGCCCCAGCCGGTTCGCCACCTCGACGGCTTTGGCCAGCGAATCGGTCGCCGGGCCGCGGACCGGCCCCGGGAAGTCCGCCAGCTTCGGGGCAAGCTCGTGCGAATAGCGGCCGGCCAGAATGGAACCCGCCACCGCGATCCCCAGCGCGCCGCCCATCTCCCGGGACGTATCGTTCACCGCGGAGGCGACGCCCTGCTTCTCGTCGGGAACCGCTCCCATGATCGCCGACGTCGTCGGCGTGGTGCAGATTCCGATGCCCGTGGCCAATATCAGTGTCGGCCAGGAAAATTCGACATAGGTCGAGTGCAGGTTCAGCCGGTACATGCAGGCGAACCCGGCCGCCATCAGCAGCGTGCCGATGAACAACACGAGCCGTAGGCCCAGCTTGGGCACGTACCAGAACGACAGCGCCGAGAAGATGCCCAGCGGCACCATGAACGGGCCGAAGGAGATTGCCGTCGCCAGGGCCGAGTAGCCCATGATCTGCTGCACGTATTGCATGCCGACATAGAAGAACCCGAACGTCGCGCCGAACAGGATGACGATCGCGGCGACCCCGGTGGCGAAATTCGCGTCGGCGAACAACCGGACGTCCAGCAGCGGCTGCCGGTTGCGCCGGGCGAGCCGGAGCTCGACGACACCGAACGCGGCGGCCAGCACCGCGCCCGCGACGAGCCCGCCCCAGACCTGCGGTTCACTCCATCCACGGGTCGGCGCCTCGAGGATCGCGGCCACCGCGATCGCGACGGCGGCCCCGATCAGGGCCGCGCCCAGCCAGTCGATCCGCGGCGCGCGGCCGTCCCGGGACGAGGCGATGGTGCACGCCAGCGCGAAGATCACCAGCCCGGCGGCGCCCAGGGACCAGAAGATCGCGTGCCAGTCCCAAAAGCGGAGCAGCAGGCCGGAACCGAGCATGCCCAGGACGCCGCCGGAGCCGGCCGTGCCGGCCCAGATCCCGACCGCCTTGGTCCGGTCGTCCTTGTGGTGGGCCACCGTCAGCAGCGACAGCGTCGCCGGCATCACGAAGGCGGCGCCGATCCCGGCGATCGCGCGGCCGGCGATGATCTGCGCCGGGTTGTGCAGCACCGCCGGCGCCATCGAGCCGACCGAGAAGACGACCAGCCCGACGAGCAGCGCGCCGCGCCTGCCGTAGCGGTCGCCGATCGCGCCGGCGGGCAGCAGCAGGCACGCCAGGGCCACGGTGTATCCGTCGACGATCCAGTTCAGCTGCGACTGGGTGGCCGAGGTGGCCACCGCGAGGTCCCCCAGCGTGGTGTTCAACGCCGTCATCGACGCGACGACCAGCGCGACGCCCATGCAGGCGACGGCCAGCGTCCAGTTTCGCGCTCGGGGGCTACCGCCGATGCTGACTGCATCAGTACGCTGGTCGGGCTGGACCAGGGTTTCGACCATGTGATGCGCCTCCTCACGGTGGCGTCGGGAAGTTTCGAGACCAATAGTCTTGTAGGTAGACCGATAGTCTTGTTCCCAAACGTGGGAGGTGGGTCACAATTACCGGCGGTACTACCGATCCGCGTCCAGCACGCTCGCGGGCGCGCTTACTCGAGGCCGCCGCGTCATTACTGCGCGCCGGGGGGCCCAGCGCGGTGACCGTCGACGCGGTCACCCGTACCGCCAACGTAGCCAGGGCCACGCTGTATCGCCACTTCCCCAGCGGAAACGATTTGCTCGCAGCGGCTTTCAACAGCCTCATCCCGCCGTCGCCCAGCCCGCCGGCTGAGGGGTCGCTGCGGGATCGGCTGGTGGCGGTGGTGTTGGCCCAGGCCGAGTCGGTGGCCCAGGCGCCCGCCCTCATGACCGCCATGTCGTGGCTGTCCCTGGGCCGCGATCTCGAGGAGATGCCGGAACCCCGCGACAGCCACTCCGCGGACAGCGCGGCGATCACCACGCTGCGCGAGCGCATCGCCCAGCAGTACGCGGCCCCGTTCGACGCCATCTTCGACAGCCCGGAGGCCGCCGAACTGGGCGAGGTGGACCGGTCCAGGGCCATCGCGCTGCTCATCGGTCCGCTGGTGCTGGGGCGCCTGTCCACGCTTCCGGACTTCGATTACCGCGAGTGCGCGCTCGCGGCGGTCGACGGTTTCCTCTATGTTCAGCGGGCACACAATCGGGCCGGCGGCGCGAGCGTCGAATCGGCGGGCGCCTGAGGGCCCAAAAAGGCAGGTCGGCGGCCCTCGGCCAAGATTTGGCCAAACACACGATCTAGGGCATACTGTTCAGGTTGCCTTGGGCCGGGTTTGCGCCTGGTCGGGCATACGACCAGCGCCCAAAACGGGCGCGTCCGGTCCCATCCTTGGAGCGCGACATATTTTCGCCGCGGTCCAGGCTGCGTGAGGGTGACACGCCCGACCGCGGGGGCCGGTGGACCACGACAGGTAAACAGCGGCGCAGTATCCGGCGCGACGCTCGATCGGCCCAGGTTCGGGCACGATCAGCGCGCTGGGAGCACCAGGTCCGGACACGGATTTTGTAAGTGGAGTGAGGGTAGGAGAAGCGTGGCGGGACAGAAGATCCGCATCAGGCTCAAGGCCTACGACCATGAGGCCATCGACGCATCGGCGCGCAAAATCGTCGAGACCGTCGTCCGCACGGGTGCCAGTGTCGTAGGTCCGGTGCCGCTGCCGACTGAGAAGAACGTGTACTGCGTCATCCGCTCTCCGCATAAGTACAAGGACTCGCGGGAGCACTTCGAGATGCGCACTCACAAGCGGTTGATCGACATCCTCGACCCGACGCCGAAGACCGTCGACGCGCTGATGCGCATCGACCTTCCGGCCAGTGTCGACGTCAACATCCAGTAGGGGCTTGGTGAACTCATGGCAAGAAAAGGCATTCTGGGTACCAAGCTGGGCATGACGCAGGTGTTCGACGAGAACAACCGGGTTGTCCCGGTGACGGTGGTCAAGGCGGGGCCCAATGTGGTCACCCGCATCCGCACACCCGAGCGCGACGGTTACAGCGCCGTCCAGCTGGCCTACGGCGAGATCAGCCCCCGCAAGGTGAACAAGCCGGTGACCGGTCAGTACAGCGCCGCGGGTGTGAACCCGCGCCGGCACCTCGCCGAGCTGCGGCTGGATGACGAGGCCGCGGCGAGCGAATACGAGGTCGGCCAGGAGCTGACGGCGGATATCTTCGCCGACGGCGCCTATGTCGACGTGACCGGAACCTCCAAGGGGAAGGGCTTCGCCGGCACCATGAAGCGCCACGGCTTCCGCGGCCAGGGCGCCAGTCACGGTGCGCAGGCGGTGCACCGGCGGCCGGGCTCCATCGGCGGCTGCGCCACTCCCGCCCGGGTCTTCAAGGGCACCCGGATGGCGGGCCGGATGGGCAACGACCGGGTGACGGTCCAGAACCTGGTGGTGCACAAGGTCGATACCGAGAACGGCGTGCTGCTGATCAAGGGTGCGGTCCCCGGCCGCACCGGTGGGCTCGTGGTGGTCCGCAGCGCGATCAAACGAGGTGAGAAGTAATGGCGCTCAAGATTGACGTGAAGACGCCGGACGGCAAGGTCGAGGGCTCCGTGGAGCTGCCGGCCGAATTGTTCGACGCCCCGGCCAATATCGCGCTGATGCACCAGGTGGTCACCGCGCAGCGGGCGGCGGCACGCCAGGGCACGCACTCGACGAAGACCCGCGGCGAGGTCAGCGGCGGTGGGCGGAAGCCGTACCGGCAGAAGGGAACCGGCCGTGCCCGTCAGGGTTCGACGCGGGCCCCGCAGTTCACCGGTGGTGGCGTCGTGCACGGCCCGAAGCCGCGCGACTATGCCCAGCGCACCCCGAAGAAGATGATCGTCGCGGCGTTGCGTGGCGCGTTGTCGGATCGGGCGCGCAACGGCCGCATCCACGCGGTCACCGAGCTGGTGTCGGGTCAGACGCCGTCGACCAAGAACGCCAGGGCTTTTCTGGGCACGCTGACCGACCGCAAGAAGGTGCTGGTCGTGATCGGCCGCAGCGACGAGGCCGGCGCCAAGAGCGTGCGCAACCTGCCCGGTGTGCACATCCTGACGCCCGACCAGCTCAACACCTATGACGTGTTGCGCTCCGACGACGTGGTGTTCAGCGTCGAGGCGCTCAACGCCTACATCGGGGGCAGCACGGCTAGCACCGAGGAGGTTTCGGCCTGATGGCGACCATCACCGATCCCCGCGACATCATCCTGGCCCCGGTCATCTCGGAGAAGTCCTACGGGCTGCTGGATGAGAACGTGTACACCTTTGTGGTGCACCCCGATTCGAACAAGACGCAGATCAAGATCGCCATCGAGAAGATCTTCTCCGTCAAGGTCGCGTCGGTGAACACCGCGAACCGGCAGGGCAAGCGCAAGCGCACCCGGACCGGATACGGAAAGCGCAAGAGCACCAAGAGGGCCATCGTCACGCTGGCACCGGGGAGCAAGCCGATCGACCTGTTCGGGGCCCCGGCCTAGCCGCGCGCGAGAGAGAGACCTGATTAGACATGGCAATTCGCAAGTACAAGCCGACGAGCCCGGGCCGCCGCGGCTCCAGCGTGTCCGACTTCGCCGAGGTCACCCGGTCGGAGCCGGAGAAGTCCTTGGTGCGCCCGCTGCACGGTCACGGCGGCCGTAACGCGCACGGCCGCATCACCACCCGCCACAAGGGCGGCGGCCACAAGCGCGCCTACCGGGTGATCGACTTCCGTCGTAACGACAAGGACGGGGTCAACGCCAAGGTCGCGCACATCGAGTACGACCCCAACCGCACCGCCAACATCGCGCTGCTGCACTACCTCGACGGCGAGAAGCGGTACATCATCGCGCCGCAAGGCCTCTCGCAGGGCGACGTGGTGGAGTCGGGCGCGAACGCCGACATCAAGCCGGGTAACAACCTGCCGCTGCGCAACATCCCGGCCGGTACCGTGATCCACGCCGTGGAGCTGCGGCCGGGCGGTGGTGCCAAGCTGGCGCGGTCCGCCGGCTCGAGCATCCAGTTGCTCGGCAAGGAGGGCACCTACGCGTCGCTGCGTATGCCCAGCGGTGAGATCCGCCGCGTCGACGTGCGCTGCCGCGCCACGGTCGGCGAGGTGGGCAACGCCGAGCAGGCAAACATCAACTGGGGCAAGGCCGGCCGGATGCGGTGGAAGGGCAAGCGCCCCTCGGTCCGTGGTGTGGTCATGAACCCGGTGGACCACCCGCACGGTGGTGGTGAGGGTAAGACCTCCGGTGGCCGGCACCCGGTGAGCCCGTGGGGCAAGCCGGAGGGCCGCACCCGCCACCCGAACAAGGCCAGCAACAAACTCATCGTCCGGCGCCGGCGCACCGGCAAGAAGCACGGTCGCTAGGAACTCGAGGAGTAGCCAACCATGCCACGCAGCCTGAAGAAGGGCCCGTTCGTCGACGACCACCTGCTCAAGAAGGTGGACGTGCAGAACGAGAAGAACACCAAGCAGGTCATCAAGACCTGGTCCCGGCGTTCGACGATCATCCCGGACTTCATCGGCCACACCTTCGCCGTCCACGACGGGCGTAAGCACGTCCCGGTGTTCGTCACCGAGGCGATGGTCGGTCACAAGCTTGGTGAATTCGCGCCGACGCGCACCTTCAAGGGACACATCAAGGACGACCGGAAGGCCAAACGGCGATGACCACAACTGAATTCCCGTCGGCGGTCGCCAAAGCGCGGTTCGTGCGGGTGTCGCCGACGAAAGCGCGCCGGGTGATCGACCTGGTGCGCGGCCGGTCGGTGGCCGACGCGCTGGACATTCTGCGCTGGGCGCCGCAGGCCGCCAGTGAGCCGGTGGCCAAGGTGATCGCCAGCGCCGCCGCGAACGCGCAGAACAACAACGGGCTGGACCCGTCCACGCTGGTGGTCGCCACGGTGTACGCCGACGAGGGCCCGACCGCCAAGCGCATCCGCCCCCGCGCCCAGGGGCGCGCGTTCCGGATCCGCAAGCGCACCAGCCACATCACGGTCGTGGTGGAGAGCAGGCCGGCCAAGGACGAGCGTTCGGCGAAGTCGACGAGGGCCCGCCGCGCGGAAGCCAGCAAGGCCGCCGCGAAGGCACCCGCGAAGAAGGCCGGTTCCAAGGCGCCCGCCAAGGCGCCGGCCAAGAAGGCACCTGCGAAGAAGGCTTCGGCGAAAACCGCTGAGGCGAAGACTTCTAAGGCAACTGCTGAGACCTCGGAGGCGAAGGGAGGCTCAGACTAGTGGGCCAGAAGATCAATCCGCACGGCTTCCGGCTGGGCATCACCACGGACTGGAAGTCCCGTTGGTACGCGGACAAGCAGTACGCGGACTACGTCAAGGAAGACGTTGCGATCCGGCGGCTGCTGTCCACCGGTCTCGAGCGCGCCGGCATCGCCGACGTGGAGATCGAGCGCACCCGCGACCGGGTCCGGGTCGACATCCACACGGCGCGCCCGGGCATCGTCATCGGCCGCCGCGGCACCGAGGCCGACCGCATCCGTGCGGACCTGGAAAAGCTGACCGGCAAGCAGGTTCAGCTCAACATCCTCGAAGTCAGGAACCCCGAGTCTCAGGCGCAACTGGTGGCCCAGGGCGTCGCCGAGCAGCTGAGCAACCGCGTGGCGTTCCGCCGCGCCATGCGCAAGGCCATCCAGTCGGCGATGCGTCAGCCCAACGTCAAGGGCATCCGGGTGCAGTGCTCGGGTCGTCTGGGCGGTGCGGAGATGAGCCGCTCGGAGTTCTACCGCGAGGGCCGGGTGCCGCTGCACACGCTGCGCGCCGACATCGACTACGGCCTGTACGAGGCCAAGACCACCTTCGGCCGGATCGGTGTGAAGGTGTGGATCTACAAGGGCGACATCGTCGGCGGCAAGCGTGAATTGGCCGCCGCCGCCCCGGCGGGTGCTGACCGTCCGCGCCGCGAGCGCCCGACGGGTACCCGTCCCCGGCGCAGCGGCGCGTCGGGCACCACGGCGACCAGCACCGAGGCCGGCCGCGCCGCCGCGGGCGCCGAAGAAAGCACTGCGGCCGCGCCGGCGGAGACGGCGCCCGCCGCAGAACCGCAAAGCACGGAGAGCTGAATCATGTTGATCCCCCGCAGGGTTAAACACCGCAAGCAACACCACCCCCGCCAGCGTGGCATCGCCAGCGGCGGCACGGCGGTGAACTTCGGGGACTACGGCATCCAGGCCCTGGAGCACGCCTACGTCACCAACCGGCAGATCGAGTCCGCGCGTATCGCGATCAACCGCCACATCAAGCGTGGCGGCAAGGTGTGGATCAACGTCTTCCCGGACCGGCCGCTGACCAAGAAGCCCGCCGAGACCCGGATGGGTTCGGGTAAGGGCTCGCCGGAATGGTGGGTGGTCAACGTCAAGCCGGGCCGGGTGCTCTTCGAACTGAGCTACCCCAACGAGCAGGTGGCCCGGGCGGCACTGACCCGCGCAATCCACAAGTTGCCGATCAAGGCACGCATCGTCACCCGAGAGGATCAGTTCTGATGGCAGTGGGAATTTCGCCTGGCGAACTGCGTGAGCTCACCGACGAGGAGCTGACCGAGCGTCTGCGCGAATCGAAGGAGGAGCTGTTCAACCTTCGGTTCCAGATGGCGACGGGGCAGCTGTCCAACAACCGCCGGCTGCGCGCGGTGCGGCAGGAGATCGCGCGCGTCTACACCGTGCTGCGCGAACGAGAACTGGGCCTGGCTTCCGGGCCGGATGGTAAGGAATCGTGATGGCAGAAGCGAAGAAGGCGACTCCGAAGGCGGCAGCCGCGAAGGACACCGGCTCGAAAGAGAAGGGTCCCAAGCACACACCGGCCAAACCCAAGGTGCGTGGTCGGCGCAAGACGCGCATCGGTTACGTGGTGAGTGACAAGATGCAGAAGACCATCGTGGTCGAGTTGGAAGACCGCGTGCGCCACCCGCTGTACGGCAAGATCATCCGTACCACCACGAAGGTGAAGGCGCACGACGAGAACAGCACCGCGGGCATCGGCGACCGCGTCTCCCTGATGGAGACGCGGCCCACGTCGGCGACCAAGCGGTGGCGGCTCGTCGAAATCCTGGAGAAGGCCAAGTAGCCGAAGCGAGATCGAAACGCCCGAGACCCGATGGTCTCGGGCGTTTTGCTTTGCCGCGCGTGGCGGGGCTTTGAAAACAGGATCGGAATGCTCACCGTGCGGCTACGCTCGGCGCATGCCGACTGACTCCCAAGCCTTTCAGGGCAAGATCGAGCTGGATATCCGGGACTCCGAGCCGGACTGGGGTCCGTACGCCGCGCCGACCGCGCCGGAGAACTCGCCGAACATCCTGTACCTGGTCTGGGACGACACCGGCATTGCGACGTGGGACTGCTTCGGCGGCCTGGTCGAGATGCCCGCGATGACCCGCATCGCCGAGCGCGGGGTTCGGCTGTCGCAATTCCACACCACCGCGCTCTGCTCGCCGACCCGGGCGTCGCTGCTGACCGGACGCAACGCCACCACGGTCGGCATGGCCACCATCGAGGAGTTCACCGACGCGTTCCCCAACGCCAACGGTCGCATCCCGTTCGACACCGCGCTGCTCTCCGAAGTGCTCGCCGAGCGCGGCTACAACACGTACTGCGTTGGCAAGTGGCACCTGACGCCGCTCGAAGAGTCCAATCTGGCGTCCACGAAACGACATTGGCCGACCTCGCGCGGCTTCGAGCGGTTCTACGGTTTCCTCGGCGGCGAGACCGACCAGTGGTATCCGGATCTGGTCTACGACAACCATCCGGTCAACCCACCGGGCACACCGGAAGACGGCTATCACCTCTCGAAGGACATCGCCGACAAGACGATCGAGTTCATCCGCGACGCCAAGGTGATCGCGCCGGACAAGCCGTGGTTCAGCTACGTGTGCCCGGGCGCCGGGCACGCGCCGCACCACGTCTTCAAGGAATGGGCCGACCGCTACGCCGGCAAGTTCGACATGGGCTACGAGGCCTACCGCGAGATCGTGCTGGAAAAGCAGAAGTCGATGGGCATCGTGCCGCCGGACACCGAGCTGTCGCCGGTCAACCCCTATGCCGACGTGAAGGGGCCGCAGGGCGAGCCCTGGCCGCTGCAGGACACGGTGCGGCCGTGGGATTCGCTGAGCGATGACGAGAAGAAGTTGTTCTCCCGGATGGCCGAGGTGTTCGCCGGCTTCTTGAGCTACACCGACGCCCAGATCGGCCGGATCCTGGATTATTTGGAGGATTCCGGTCAGCTGGACAACACCCTCATCGTCGTGATCTCCGACAACGGCGCCAGCGGGGAGGGCGGTCCGAACGGATCGGTGAACGAGGGCAAGTTCTTCAACGGCTACATCGACACCGTCGAAGAGAGCATGAAGCTGTTCGACCATCTCGGCGGCCCACAGACCTACAACCATTACCCCATCGGCTGGGCAATGGCCTTCAACACCCCGTACAAGCTGTACAAGCGGTACGCGTCGCACGAGGGCGGTATCGCCGATACGGCGATCATCTCGTGGCCCAACGGCGTTGCCGCACATGGGGAAATCCGCGACAACTACGTCAACGTCTGCGACATCACGCCCACGGTCTTCGACCTGCTCGGCATGACACCGCCCGAAACCGTCCGGGGCATCGCGCAGAAGCCACTGGACGGTGTGAGTTTCAAAGCGGCCCTTGCCGATCCGTCCGCCGACAGCGGGAAGCAGACCCAGTTCTACTCCATGCTCGGCACCCGGGGGATATGGCATCAGGGCTGGTTCGCCAACACCGTCCATGCGGCCACCCCGGCCGGGTGGTCGCATTTCGACGCCGACCGCTGGGAGCTGTTTCACATCGAGGCCGACCGCAGCCAGTGCCACGACCTGGCCGCCGAACACCCGGACAAACTCGAGGAACTCAAGGCGCTGTGGTTCTCCGAAGCCGGCAAGTACAACGGGCTGCCGCTCTCGGACCTGAACATCCTGGAGACGATGACGCGGTTCCGCCCGTACCTTGTCGGTGAAAGGTCAAGCTACGTCTACTATCCCGACTGTGCGGACGTGAGCATCGGTGCCGGCGCCGAAATCCGCGGCAGATCGTTCTCGGTGCTGGCCGAGGTGAGCGTGGATACCACCGGCGCGGAGGGCGTGCTCTTCAAGCAGGGTGGCGCCCACGGCGGGCACGTGCTGTTCATCCAGGACGGTCGCCTGCATTACGTCTACAACTTCCTCGGTGAGCGGCAGCAGGCCGTGTCCTCGTCGGGCGCGGTGCCGTTGGGCAAGCATCTGTTCGGCGTCAGCTATTCGCGGACCGGAACCGTGCCGGACAGCCACACGCCGCTCGGCGACGTCACGCTGTTCATCGACGACGAAGTGGTCGGCACGCTCGCCGACGTGCAGACGCATCCCGGAACGTTCGGGATCGCGGGTGCCGGCATCACCGTCGGGCGCAACGGCGGGTCGGGGGTATGCAGCCGCTACAAGGCGCCGTTCTCGTTCACCGGTGGCACCATCACCCAGGTCACCATCGACCTGTCCGGCCGGCCCTATGTAGACGTGGAAGCCGAAATTGCGCTTGCCTTTTCGCGCGATTGAATTCTTGGCGCTGTGCTCGTTGGCGATCGCGGCGGTGGGCTGCGAGAAGACCACCGCCGGCACCGCGACGGGTGGGGCCGCGTCGCCGACGACGTCCAGCACACGAGTGCCCGATCCGGCCGAGCCGGTACCCGGCGTCGAAACCACGCTGCCCGACCACATTCCGCCCAACGCACTGGTGTGCTTCCCGCCGCCCGCCAGCGGCTCCATGACGAAGGCCTCGGTGGCGGACCCGGTCGCGCCCGTGCTCACCGTTGCGCTGCCGGACGGCTGGAGTTCGGCCCCGGGCACCGGTGACGTGGCGTTGACGTCGGCCGGGCCCGACGGCATGTCGATGCGGGTGACCATCGCCCGCACCGACCTCGAACCCGGCGGGGCGTTTCTGCGCTACGCCACCGATTTGCGAACGGCGAGCCCCGGCGTGAAGGTCACCGTCACCGCCGCCCAGTTCTGTGGCTACAGCAGCCAGCTGCTCAGCGGCACCGGCGGCGGGTCAGGAGCAAACGAATTCGCCGACCGCATCACCCACGTCTGGACCAACACCCGTGCGTATCTCGTGGTCGTCCATCTTCAGGGGCCCGGCAAAGCGCCGGGTTTCGCTGCGGCTAAATCTACGGTAATGCAGGAATTCGCCGTCACGATCCCATGAAAATTGTCGTTGTCACTGCTAGCATCTGGCCCGTGATGGCTCAATGACCGCCGGGACTCCGGCGCCCCCCGCGCCGCCGGCGCCGGCCGCGCCCCGAGGCCGGCAAATCGCAATATCTTTCGGTATCGTCGTGGCCGTCATCGTCATCTACGTGCTGTCGCTGATCGCCGTGCACCTGCTGGCAAAGTCGGCGCCCGCGCTGCCTCCGGTGGATTTCAGCAAGCTCGAGGCCGATGACAGCGTCGTGCAGGTGCACCTCGAGAAGCTGGATACCGTGGCGAACCGTCTGACGGTGAACGTGCTTGTCTACCCGAAGGACTCGCTGTACGACAAGAACTTCGGTGTGCTGACCACCGACGCGGCTGTGCGCCTGTACCCGGAGAACGATCTGGGGGACTTGCAGTACCCGGTCGGAAAGGCGCCGGCGCAAGTCAGCACCGGCCTGGTGGCTCACGGCGATCCCGGTAACTGGCCGTTCGACTCCTACAAGACGGAAGTCATTGCCGCCGACGTGTTCACCGGTTCTGGCCAGAACCGCGAAAAAGCTCCCGCCCGCGTGGAGGTGACCGGAAAGCTCGACGGGTGGGACGCCACGGTGACCCGCGTCCACGACCCGGAAGACCCGAACCCGGACGTCCAGGACAACGTGATCATCACGCTGGAGCGGTCCAAGGGTCCGCTGATCTTCGACGTCGGCATTTGCCTGGTCCTCATCGCCTTGCCCGTGCTGGCATTGTGGGTGGCGATTCCAATGGCGTTGGGCCGGACCACGTTCCTGCCTCCGTTGGGAACGTGGTTCGCGGCGCTGCTGTTCGCGGTCGTCCCGCTGCGCAACTTCCTTCCCGGTTCACCACCGCCGGGTTCCTGGATCGACCAGGCGATCGTGCTGTGGGTATTGATAGGGCTGGTCTCCGCGATGTCCCTGTTCATCGTCGCCTGGTGGCGATCGCGCGAGAAGAAGACGCCGAAGAAGGCGTGACACCTACTCGGGATTCGGTGCCTCCACGGAGCTGATCGCGTCGACGGCGCTCGACACCCGGGCTTGGAAGTCGGGTGAGAGCGGGATGTAGCCCGTCTTCGCGAGCTCCACCTGCCCCGGTCCGATCGCCGCCTGCAGGAACGCCTTGACGGCCTTGGCCACGTCGAGCGTGGGGTACTTGGAACAGACGATTTCGTAGGTGGCCAAGACGATGGGGTAGACGTCGGGCTGGGCGGGGTTGTAGAACGACGAGATGTCGAGCACCAGGTCATTGCCGGTGCCGATGATCTTGGCGCCGCCGATGGTCTTGCCGACGGTGTCGGTGCCGATGCGCACCGGCCGCAGTGAGCGGCGGCTCGCCGGGGTTTTGATCTCGGCGGCGTAAAGCCCCTGCTGCAGCGCGAAAGACAGCTCGTTGTAACTGATCGCGCCCTCGGTGGCTTTCACCAGCGCCGCGGTGCCGTTGTTGCCGGCGGCGCCGGTGCCGACGCCGCCGTTGAACGCCTTGCCCGTGCCCTTGCTCCACGCGCCGCCCGACGCGGCCTGCAGGTAGGACTGGAAGTTGTCGGTGGTCCCGGACGCGTCGCTGCGGTAGATGACGCGAATCTCTTCGGCCGGCATGGACGCGTTGAGTGCGGTGAGGGCCGGGTCATCCCAGCGCCTGATGGTGCCGTCGAAGATCTTGGCTATCGTGGACGCGTCGAGGACCAGGGAGTCGACCGAGCCGAGGTTGTAGGTGATGGCCAGCGGGCCGAACACCACGGGCAGGTTCCAGGCGTCGGCGCCGCCGCAACGTTGTTTGGCCGCGGCGTATTGGTCTCCGGACAGTGGCGTGTCCGATCCGCCGAAATCTGTTTTGCCCGCGAGGAAGTCGCTGATGCCCGCGCCCGATCCGTTGGCGGTGTAGTTGAGGGCCTGGCCAGGACAGACCTTGCCGTAGGCCGCGACGAACTTCGTCATCGCATTGGATTGGGCGGTCGAGCCGCTGGCCGTCAACGTCTGCTTGCCGCCGCAGTCCACCTTGGCGCCGGCGGCGTATGCCAGGGTCGGGTGGGGGTCGGTGCTGCATGCCGAGACCGCGACGAGAGCCGCGACCAGCACGCTCATGGCGGCGGCCGATCGGCTCTGCTCCGCGACGCACCGGTTCGGCATCCGTCACATTTAGCGTCATCGGATAACGGCCGGACCAACAACGGATGAACGGGTCATCGATCCGACTGCGCGATCAGGGGTCGTCCAACAGCCCGCAGCTTTCGCTGGAGGGCCGACCCGCGTGCGACCGGTTGCGGAAATTGCGTCTTTATGGCTAATTTTCGATAACGCCACGCGGAGGGTACGTGTTTGCTAGCGTCTGGCTTCGTGTGCCCCCCGCGCAACCTCCCGCCGGTCCAACGAGGTGTTGACAGATGACCCACCAGGCTCCCACCGCACCGCCGCCTCCCACGCCGCCGATGCCGCAGGAACACCCGCCCGCGAACCCGTCCACCCGGCGCCGACGACGCGCTGCGATCGGCGTGGGCATCGTCGTGGCTTTTCTCATCGTCTACGGGCTCTCGCTCTTTGGCGTCCACATGCTGGCCAAGTCCGCGGGACCGCTCAAGCCGCCCGACCTGAATGCGACCAACGACACCGTCGTATTGGTGCGCCTCGAGAAGCTCGATACCGTCGCCAACCGCCTCACCGTGAAAGTGCTTGTGATTCCTGAGGATTCGATGTTCGACAAACGACTCGACGTGCTCAAGACGGACACCGCGGTGCGGATGGACCCGCCGAATGACCTGGGCGACCTGCAGTATCCGGCGGGAAAGTCGCCGGCGCAGGTTGCCACCACCATCGAGGCGCACGGTGATCCCAATAATTGGCCGTTCGATTCCTACCGGACCGACACCATGTCGGCCGAGGTGCTCGTCGGCCAGGGCGATGCCCGCCAATACGTGCCCGCCCGGTTGGAGGTGACCGGGGCGTTAGACGGCTGGGATGTCAGCGTCCAGCGCGTCGGCGAAGCCAGCCAGGAGTCGGAGCGTCCCGACAACGTGATCATCACGCTGCACAGGGCCAAGGGCCCGTTGATCTTCGACTTGGGTATCTGCTTGGTGCTTTTCGCCCTGCCCACTCTGGCGTTCGCTGTGGCCATCCAAATTGCCTTGGGCAGAAGGAAGTTCGTGCCGCCGTTCGTGACGTGGTTCGCCGCCATGCTGTTCGCCGTTATCCCGATCCGTAACTTCCTTCCCGGCTCGCCACCGCCGGGCGCATGGATCGACCAGGCCCTGGTGATCTGGGTCCTGATAGCGCTCGTCGGGGCGATGGGCCTCTACATGGTCACCTGGTATCGACAATCGGATTGACCCGCCCGGGAAACGGCGGGCATACCCTGGGGTGGTGCTCACCGAACTGGTCGACCTACCGGGCGGATCGTTCCGGATGGGATCGACCAGCTTTTATCCCGAAGAGGCGCCGATCCACACCGTGACGCTTCCCGCCTTCGCGGTGGAGCGGCACCCGGTGACCAACGCGCAGTTCGCCGAATTCGTTTCCGTCACAGGCTATGTGACGGTTGCCGAGCAGCCGGTCGACCCGGCGCTGTACCCGGGGGCGGATCCGGCGGACCTGTGTCCCGGGGCCATGGTCTTCCGCCCCACGCCCGGACCGGTCGACCTGCGCGACTGGCGGCAGTGGTGGCACTGGGTGCCGGGCGCCAGTTGGCGGCGCCCGTTCGGGCCCGGCAGTGACCTCGCCGACCGGGCCGATCACCCGGTCGTTCAAGTGGCCTATCCCGACGCCGCCGCATACGCGCGCTGGGCCGGCCGGCGGCTGCCGACCGAGGCCGAGTGGGAGTATGCGGCCCGGGGTGGAAGTGCCGCGACGTACCCATGGGGCGACGAGCCGAACCCCGGCGGGCGGTTGATGGCCAACACGTGGCAGGGCCGCTTCCCGTACCGCAACGACGGCGCGCTGGGCTGGGTGGGCACATCGCCGGTGGGGACGTTTCCCCCCAACGGGTTCGGCCTGCTGGACATGATCGGCAACGTCTGGGAGTGGACCGCCACGAGGTTCTCCGCGCACCACCGCCTCGATGAGCCGCCGAAAGCCTGTTGCGCCCCAACGGGGCCGGCGGATCCGGCGGTGAGCCAGACGCTCAAGGGCGGCTCGCACCTGTGCGCGCCGGAATACTGTCACCGGTACCGCGCGGCCGCGCGGTCACCCCAGTCGCAGGACACGGCTACCACCCACATCGGGTTCCGCTGTGTCGCGCAGCAAACGGCGTCCGATCGTCGGGGCACCACCCAAAGCTGACGGGGCCAACGGGTTACGGCGGTATGGACGGCGAATGACGGGGGATTCGTCGGCGCGCACGGTCCGCGCGAGTTCGCTAGCATCTGACCGCGTGTGGCCGTCGACGCGCCCCAAATCGCCACTGGGCTGGCAATGACCGCCGAGGCGCCCGCGGCGCTGGCCCCGCCGCCCCCATCGGACGTGCCGCCGTCGCCCGCACAGTCGTCCGGCAAACACAAGCGGAACCGGCCGCGGATGGTGATCGGGGTGGCCGTTCTGGCGGTCGTCATCACCGCCTACGTGCTGTCCCTCTTCGGCGTCCACTGGCTCGAAAGGTCCGAGGGACCACTCCCGCCGCTGGATCTCAGCCAGGGTGGGGGCGACGCGACCATCGTGCAGTTGCAGGTCGAGGAATTGAAGCCGGTTGCCAAGCACCTCGCGGTGAATGTGCTTGTCTATCCCGGGATTTCGGCGTACGACAACCGATTCGACGTGCTGGGTACCGACGTCGCCGTGCGCCTGTACCCGACGAGCGACCTGGGGGACCTGCACTACCCGAAGGGCAGGGCGCCGGCGCAACTCAGTACCACCGTCGAGGCGCACGGCGATCCGGGTAACTGGCCGTTCGACTCCTATCGGACCGAGCCGATTTCCGCCGACGCGTTCGTCGGGTCGGGCGACAACCTGAAGAAGGTGCCCGCGCGGGTCGAGGTGACGGGGGAATTGGACGGGTGGGACATCACGGTCAACCGCGTCCACGACCCCGCGGCGCTGCCGACGCAGCGCGGCACCGACAACGGGAACGTGGTCATCACCCTGAAGCGGGCCAAGGGACCGCTGATCTTCGACCTGGGCATCTGCCTGGTCCTGATCAGCCTGCCCACGTTGGCGCTGCTGGTAGCCATTCCGATGGCGCTGGGCAGAAGGAAGTTTCTCCCGCCGTTCGCGACGTGGTACGCCGCGAACCTGTTCGCCATCGTCCCGCTGCGCAACATCCTCCCCGGCGCTCCGCCGCCCGGATCGTGGATCGACCAAGCCATCGTGCAGTGGGTGTTGATCGCGCTCGTGACGGCGATGAGCTTGTACATCTTCGCCTGGATCCGGCAGGGGGACTAGCGCGTCGATCTTTGTCGGACCGTGGTGGCAGAATCGAACCTATGTTCGATTCGAGGGTGTCGTCGGCGGGGGTGATCGCGGCGTTCGATGAGCTCTTTGAGCGGCGGTATCCGTCGAAGACGGGGGAGTCGGCGGGGCTGCGGAGCGGATCGGCTGTTTTGCGCGGGTGGAGAATCGGGCGGTGGCCGCGCAGTTGGCGGCGATCGGGGAGTTGTTTGCCTATCGGCTCTCGCGGTGTGGCGAGTGTGAGGATTGGGCTATCGATACCGAGGCGGCGGTGGCCGCTGAGGTGGCCGCGAGTTGCGGATCGGTCAGGGCCTGGCGGCCAGCCGGGTGCGTTATGCCCGGGCGCTGCGTGAGCGGTTGCCGCGGGTGGCCGAGGTGTTCGCCGCCGGGGACATCGATTTTCGGATGGTGGCGACGCTGGTGTTTCGCACCGATTTGATCACCGACCCCGAGGTGGTGGCGGCCGTGGATGCGCGGTTGGCCGCGCAGGTGGGGCGTTGGCCGTCACTGACCCCGGCCCGGCTGGCTGCCCGGGTGGACAAGGTGGTGGCGGGCGCCGACGCCGATGCGGTGCGCCGGCGTCGGGACCGCGCGGCGGGGCGCGAGGTGTGGATCGGTGAGATGGGTGAGGGGTTGGCGCGCATCGAGGGCGTGGTGTGCAGCCCCGATGCGGCCGCCCTGGACAACCGGCTGGATGTGTTGGCGGGGACGGTGTGTGCCCACGATCCGCGTAGCCGCGTGTAGCGCCGCGCCGATGCCCTGGGCGCGCTGGCCGCCGGGGCCGACCGGCTGGCATGCCGGTGCGGACGGGCGGACTGCGCCGCCGGCGCCCGGCCCGCGGCCGCTCCGGTGGTGATCCATGTCATCGCCGAACAGGCCACGCTCGAGGGCGGCGGCGGCGCCCCGGGCTGCCAGCTGGGCGCTGAGGGGTTGATCCCCCCCGAGTTGCTCGCCGAGTTGGCCGGCGCGGCCACGCTGGTGCCGCTGATCCACCCCGGCGACGCCCCACCCGAGCCCGGGTATGTGCCCTCTGCGGCGTTGGCCGATTTCGTGCGGTGCCGCGATCTGACCTGCCGCTGGCCGGGCTGTGATCACCCGGCGCTGACCTGCGACCTCGACCACACCATCCCCTCTGCCCTGGGTGGGCCCACCCACGCGGGCAACCTCAAATGCTTGTGCCGCACCCACCACTTGCTGAAGAGATTTTGGGGCCGGCGGGACAAGCAACTGCAGGATGGCGGCACTCCAGTTACTCGTCTAGTGCAGGTCGAACTGTCGTAGCGTTCTTGGTGCGACCAAATACCCCCGGAAGGGACATTCGCTATGCCGAAAATTACTGCCCGCTCGATCGTGGCGCTCACCGCAGCAGCGGCCGCCCTCATTGCGCATGCTGCGGTCGCCAACGCCGATCCGGCGGACAACCCGCCGATGCAGACATCTCGCGGCGACTACGTCGGAGACTGGCAGAGACACCTAAGCACGATGACGATCGCGCCCGACGGCACCGGGACGATGCTGCTCGGGTCCAGCGCCCGCGACGGCGAGAGGTGGACGATGCGCTGGACGCAGGGCGACGGCGTGGGTCTTGCGATCAGGTTGGAGCAGCGCATCGGTGCCTGGGGCGACGGACTGGACGGCGACATCAACGAGCAGACCGCGTGGAAGGCCGAGCTCGTCGTGGCCCCAGACGGTGTCACCGTCCTCCACTTAGCCCACAACGATGCCGAACTCACCGATGCGCACGCAGGTGACATCTGGTGCTCACAGAAGTATGGCTACAGCCGCTTCTGTGGCGCCTGACGAGCGTCGCCGGCCAGCTCGGATGAGGACGCCACGTGCGTGGCGTCAGCCAACCTTCGTCCGAGGTCGAATAAATGCTTGATTTGCCCGGCAACACGAGCGGCAAAGGCGACCGGCTGAAACGTAATTTAGCCAGTCGCAGCCATCATCTGGTGAAAACCTTCTGGGGCTGGCAGGACAAACAGCTGCCCGACGGCACCCTGATCTGGACCTCCCCGGCCGGGCACACCTATGTCACCACCCCGGGCAGCGCGCTGCTGTTCCCCAGCCTGAGCCGGGCCGTGGGCGGCATGGCGGCCCCCGAAGCCGACCCCCCGCAGGACTTCTGCGCCGGGCGCACCGCGATGATGCCGCGCCGGCGCCGCACCCGCGCCCAGGACCGCGCCACCCGCACCGCCACCGAACGCCGACACAACCGCCAGGCCCGCCAAGCCGCCCCGGTCACCACCGCCGACCCCGACCACGACCCCCCGCCCTTCTGACGGCCGGTCATCGTCGGTCACCGCCCACGAAGCCCTGACCTGGGCCACGGTCGATAAATGCGCCCGATTATCAGCGCTTCGACCCGCTATGGAGGTACGATCCGTGTGTCCAATTCTGGAGAACATGATCGTGAGATGCGTCGCTAAAGCTGTTGCGTTACTCACCGTTTGCGTTCCGATCGCCGGGGCGCCGGGATTCGCGTTGGCCGACACGGTTGACCCCGGCCACCTGGCTTCGGTGGAGAGCTGGCCGGACAACGCGTGCGGCGGGTTCTTCTCCTGGCATGTGATCAACGGCTCCAAAGAAGCCCCGATCCGCGCGACCGTGGCGGTTCAACGCACAAAAGGTGCTGAGCAGTTCAACGATCAATACGTCTACAAGCTCGCACCTGGCGAGTCGAGCTTTGTCTCGTGCAGACGAATAAGCGCTACGGACGGGCCCCCTCCTTACGACATCACCGCCTGGCTGGTGGGTGCAGACAAAGCCTAGGAATCAATCGGGTCCTTCTCCCGAAGACCCACCGCCGTCCTAGGTGCAAGATTGCACAATGCCCGCTCCGCTGCCCCCGTTGGCGGCCGAAGACCACGTCTGCGCTGCCTGTGGTGTGAGTTACCCGGACACCCGGGTCGAGGACGCCATCGCCGTCATCGCCGGCCTGCCGGACGCGGTTCGGGACGTGGTCTCCGCGATCTCGCCTGACGCGCGGCGGGCACGGCCCAGCCCGGAAGTGTGGTCGGTCGCCGAATACCTCTGCCACCTGCGCGACGTCTACGTGAGCTTCACCATCCGGCTGCACCGCGTCCGCACCGAGCAGCAGCCCGCCTGGGAGCCGATGCTCAACGATCTGCGGGCCCGCCGCTTCCGCTACAACGACTGCGACATCGATGCGACCCTCGACGAGCTGGCGGCCGCCGCCGGCGGGTTCCGCGACGAGGTCGCGCGCATCCAAGACGAGGGCTGGGACCGCACCGGCAGCAGGTTGCCGGGCGAGCAGCGCACCGCCCGCTGGCTCGTGCGCCAGGCCATGCACGAAGGTGTGCACCATCTCGGCGATATCCGGACCATCGGGGAAACGGCTCCTTGAACCGGCCTGGGCCGCGAATTTGGCTCTGAGCTGGTCGTCCCCTAGACTCTAGGGGTTGCCTTGGGCAGACCTCGGCCGGTGCGAATCGGCCCCGCGTGCCCTTCGGCGACAAAGACCGCGCATGTCAGGTTTTTCGGTGGGCTGTGGCTTGCCTCCTGCCGTGCACACGCAACCAGGTCAGGAGATCGAGTGATTCAGCAGGAATCGCGGCTGAAGGTCGCCGACAACACCGGCGCCAAGGAGATCTTGTGCATCCGGGTGCTCGGCGGTTCGTCGCGACGCTACGCCGGCATCGGAGACGTCATCGTCGCCACCGTCAAGGACGCCATTCCCGGCGGCAACGTCAAGCGTGGGGATGTCGTCAAGGCCGTCGTGGTACGCACGGTCAAGGAGCGCCGCCGCCCGGACGGCAGCTACATCAAGTTCGACGAGAATGCCGCGGTGATCATCAAGCCCGACAACGACCCGCGTGGCACGCGCATTTTCGGGCCGGTCGGCCGCGAACTGCGTGAGAAGCGGTTCATGAAGATCATCTCGCTTGCCCCGGAGGTGTTGTAGATGAAGGTCCGCAAAGGCGACACCGTCTTGGTCATCGCGGGCAAGGACAAAGGCGCCAAAGGCAAGGTGCTGCAGGCCTACCCGGAGCGCAATCGGGTCCTGGTCGAGGGCGTCAACCGGATCAAGAAGCACACCGCGATCTCGAGCAACCAGCGCGGGGCCCAGTCGGGCGGAATCGTCACCCAGGAAGCCCCGATCCACGTCTCCAACGTGATGGTGGTCGACTCCGACGGCAAGCCCGCTCGCGTCGGTTACCGGGTCGACGAGGAGACCGGCAAGCGGGTCCGCATCTCCAAGCGCAATGGCAAGGACATCTGATGAGCACTGCAGAAAAGGTGCAGCCGCGCCTGAAAGAGCGCTACCGCAACGAGATTCGTGATTCGTTGCTGCAGCAGTTCGGCTACGGGAACGTCATGCAGATCCCGACCGTGACGAAGGTCGTCGTCAACATGGGCGTCGGCGACGCGGCGCGGGACGCGAAGCTGATCAACGGCGCGGTCAACGACCTGGCGCTGATCACCGGGCAGCGGCCCGAGATCCGCCGGGCGCGCAAGTCCATCGCCCAGTTCAAGCTGCGCGAGGGCATGCCGATCGGCGCCCGGGTCACCCTGCGTGGGGACCGGATGTGGGAGTTCCTGGACCGTCTCACCTCGATCGCGCTGCCGCGTATCCGCGACTTCCGCGGGCTGTCGCCCAAGCAGTTCGACGGTGTCGGCAACTACACGTTCGGGCTGGCCGAGCAGTCGGTGTTCCACGAGATCGACGTGGACAAGATCGACCGGGTCCGCGGCATGGACATCAACGTCGTCACCTCGGCGACGAACGACGACGAAGGACGAGCGCTGTTGCGGGCCCTCGGCTTTCCCTTCAAGGAGAACTGAGCAGATGGCGAAGAAGGCACTGGTCAACAAGGCCGCACGCAAGCCGAAGTTCGCGGTGCGCGGCTACACGCGCTGCAACAGGTGCGGCCGCCCGCGCGCGGTCTTCCGCAAATTCGGGCTGTGCAGGATCTGCCTGCGCGAGATGGCGCACGCGGGCGAACTGCCCGGCGTGCAAAAGAGCAGTTGGTAACAAGCCCCAAACAGTTGCGCGGTAGGCCCGGGACGGGAACCGCCGCGAGGAAGGTGACACGCCTGTCATGACTATGACGGACCCGATCGCAGACTTCTTGACACGTCTGCGCAACGCCAATTCGGCGTATCACGACGAGGTGACGTTGCCACACTCGAAGATCAAGGCCAACATCGCCCAGATCCTCAAGGCCGAGGGCTACATCACCGACTACCGGACGGAAGACGCCCGGGTCGGCAAGTCGCTCGTCGTCCAACTCAAGTACGGCCCCAGCCGGGAGCGCAGCATCGCCGGATTGCGGCGAGTGTCCAAGCCCGGTCTGCGGGTGTATGCGAAATCCACCAACCTGCCGCGCGTGCTCGGCGGCCTGGGCGTGGCGATCATCTCGACCTCCTCGGGCCTGCTGACCGATCGTCAGGCAGCCAGACAGGGCGTGGGCGGCGAAGTCCTCGCGTACGTGTGGTAGCGGGAGAGGCAGCAATAGATTATGTCGCGCATTGGTAAGCAGCCGGTTCCGGTTCCCTCCGGAGTCGACGTAATGATCGAGGGCCAGAACGTCTCGGTGAAGGGCCCCAAGGGCAGCCTGAATCTGACCGTCGCCGAACCGATTACGGTGGCGCGCAACGAAGATGGCGCGATCGTGGTCACCCGTCCCAACGACGAGCGGCGCAACCGGTCGCTGCACGGGCTGTCGCGCACCCTGGTGTCCAACCTGGTCACCGGTGTGACCGAGGGTTACACCACCAAGATGGAGATCTTCGGGGTCGGTTACCGCGTGCAGCTCAAGGGCGCCAACCTCGAGTTCGCGCTGGGCTACAGCCACCCGGTGGTCATCGAGGCGCCCGAGGGCATCACGTTCGCGGTGCAGTCACCGACGAAGTTCTCGATCTCCGGGATCGACAAGCAGAAGGTCGGCCAGATCTCGGCGAACATCCGCCGCCTGCGCCGTCCCGACCCGTACAAGGGCAAGGGCGTGCGCTACGAGGGTGAGCAGATCCGCCGCAAGGTCGGAAAGACAGGTAAGTAGCCATGGCGCAAAAACAAGCTGACACCGCCGCGCGGAAGCCGGTGGGGCAGAGCGTATCCGCGACTCGTCGGGTCTCCCGGCTGCGCCGGCATGCGCGGCTGCGCAAGAAGATCACGGGCACCCCGGAGCGTCCGCGGCTCGTCGTCAACCGGTCCGCACGGCACATCCACGTGCAGCTGGTCAACGACGAGAACGGCACCACGGTGGCCGCCGCGTCCTCCATCGAGGACGACGTGCGCGGCCTGCAGGGCGACAAGAAGGCCCGCAGCGTGCGGGTCGGCCAGTTGATCGCCGAGCGCGCCAAGGCCGCCGGTATCGACACCGCGGTGTTCGACCGCGGCGGGTACACCTACGGCGGACGGATCGCGGCGCTGGCCGATGCCGCACGCGAGAACGGATTGAGTTTCTAGATGATCGAGACCTCGAACAAGCCTGGAAGGACCGCATAATGGCGGAACAGTCGGCCGGCGGGCAAGGCCCAGACAGCCGTGACTCGCGCGGTGACCGCGACAGCCGCGGTCGGCGCGACGGTGACCGCGGCCGTGGCCGCGATCGCGACGGCGACAAGAGCAACTACCTCGAGCGGGTCGTCGCCATCAACCGCGTCTCCAAGGTGGTCAAGGGCGGTAGGCGCTTCAGCTTCACCGCGTTGGTCATCGTGGGCGACGGCAATGGAATGGTCGGCGTCGGCTACGGCAAGGCCAAGGAAGTTCCGGCCGCCATCGCCAAGGGCGTGGAGGAGGCGCGCAAGGGCTTCTTCCGGGTCCCGCTGATCGGCGGCACCATCACGCACCCGGTGCAGGGTGAAGCGGCCGCGGGCGTGGTGCTGCTGCGCCCGGCCAGCCCCGGTACCGGTGTGATCGCCGGCGGTGCGGCGCGTGCCGTGCTGGAATGCGCCGGTGTGCGCGACATCCTGGCCAAGTCATTGGGCAGCGACAACGCGATCAACGTGGTGCATGCCACGGTCACCGCGCTCAAGCTGCTGCAGCGTCCCGAGGAGGTGGCCGCCCGGCGCGGACTGCCCATCGAGGACGTCGCCCCGGCCGGAATGCTGAGGGCCCGGCGGGAAAGTGAAGCGCTGGCCGCAAGCGCCGCGCGAGAGGGAACGGCACCGCAATGAGCGAACTGAAGATCACCCAGGTGCGCAGCACCATCGGGGCCCGCTGGAAGCAGCGGGAGAGCCTGCGCACCCTGGGCCTGCGACGGATCCGCCACTCGGTGATCCGTGAGGACACCCCGCAGACCCGCGGCCTGATCGCGGTGGTCAACCACCTCGTCGTGGTGGAGCCGGCCGAGGCGACAGCCGCCGGAGGGAAGAAGAAATGACGATCAAGCTGCACGACCTGAAGCCCGCGCCCGGGTCGAAGACCGCGCGGACCCGAGTCGGTCGCGGTGAGGGCTCCAAGGGCAAGACCGCCGGCCGCGGCACCAAGGGCACCAAGGCCCGCAAGAACGTGCCGGCCACCTTCGAGGGTGGGCAGATGCCGATCCACATGCGGCTGCCCAAGCTCAAGGGCTTCCGCAACCGGTTCCGCACCGAGTACGAGATCGTCAACGTCGGCGACATCAACCGGCTGTTCCCGCAGGGCGGCTCCATCGGCGTGGACGAGTTGGTCGCCAAGGGCGCGGTCCGCAAGAACGCGTTGGTCAAGGTTCTCGGCGACGGCAAGCTGACCGTCAAGGTCGACCTGACGGCGCACAAGTTCAGCGGCAGCGCCCGCGAGAAGATCACCGCCGCGGGCGGCTCGGCCACCGAGCTCTGATCAGCCCAACCGCGGAATCACTTCCGCGGCAAGGCGTTCCATCTGCTCGCGGTTCTCTTCGACGTCGACGCCGACCGGGTTGAGCAACAGGTACTCCGCGCCGGCGTCGATCACCTGTTGCAGCCCGCGCGCGACGTCGTCGGGCGTGCCCGAGACCGGTACATCGTCGACGCCCGGCATCTTGCCGTAGATCCGCCGCAGCCCGGCGAGCACCCGCTCCCGGGCCCGCGCCGCATCGTCGTCCACCATGAGGTAGACGCGCTTGCCGATGGTGAAATGCGCCGGGTCCCTTTGCTGTTCGTCGAGTTCACGGCGCACCACGGCGACGGCTCCGGCGAAGGCCTCGGTGGTCGACGACCCCGCGCCCAGGAACGAGTCGCCGTGGCGCACCGCGCGGGCCAGGGCCTTGGGGGCCAGGCCGCCGAACCAGATGGGCGGATGCGGACGCTGCACCGGCTTGGGCGCGATCGGCAGGTCGTCGACGTCGCGGAACCGGCCGTGGAAGGTGATCCGGGGTTCGTCGGACCAGGCGGCCTTCATCAACTCAAGACCCTCGGTGAAATACGAGATGTACGTTTCCTTTTCGACGCCGAACGCCGCGAATTTGCGGAAGCCGCCGCCGGTCCCGACGCCGACGTCCAGCCGGCCGTGGCTGAGCCGGTCGACCGCCGTGACGGACGACGCCAGCTGCAGCGGATCGTGCAGTGAGGTCACCAGTACGGCGACCCCCAGGCGCAGGCGTTCGGTGCAGGCCGCGCAGTAGGCCAGCAGCTCCAGCGGCGCCAGCAGCGGCGCGTCGCCGATGATCTGCTCGAGCACCCAGCCGCCCTCGAAGCCGAGCTCCTCGGCGCGGATCAGGTAGCCGCGCAGGCCGTCGGCGTCGAACCCGTCGTAGTCGAATTGGGGGATGGCGATCGAAAACCTCACCCCACCACCGTACGGCGGCGGTGTCGGTACGCTGCAGACATGTTCGCCTTTCTGCCCTCGATTCCCGGGGTCGACGACGTCCGCGCGCTCGCCGACCGGGTCGACACCGCCCGCCACCACGGCGTCCCCAACGGCTGCGTGCTCGAGCTCGACCTGCGTACGGCACCGCCGGAGTCGGCGGGGTTCGACCCACTGGCGATTTTCACCGGCGGGAGGCCGATGGCGCTGCGCGACGCGGTCGCCGCCATCCACCGCGCGGCCGAGGACCCGCGGGTCGCCGGCCTGATCGCCCGGGTGCAACTAACCGCCTCACCGCCGGCGGCGGTGCAGGAACTGCGCGAGGCCATCGCCGCGTTCAGCGCCGCCAAGCCGACGCTGGCGTGGGCCGAGACCTACCCGGGCACGCTGTCCTACTACCTGGCCTCGGCGTTCGGCGAGGTGTGGATGCAGCCGTCGGGAAGCGTCGGACTGATCGGCTTCGCCAGCAACGCCACCTTCCTGCGCGACGCGTTCGACAAGGCGGGCATCGAACCGCAGTTCGTGGCGCGCGGCCAATACAAGTCCGCGGCAAATCGTTTCACCGAGCACGGTTTCACGACGGCCCATCGCGAGGCCGTCACCCGGATGCTGGAAAGCCTGCAGGAGCAGACCTGGCAGGCGATCGCCGAGTCGCGCAAGCTCGACGTCGGCGCGCTCGACGCGCTGGCCGACCGCGCACCGCTGTTGCGCGACGACGCTGTGGCCGCCGGCCTGCTCGACCGGATCGGGTTCCGCGACGAGGCCTACGCCCGCATAGCGGAACTTGTTGGCGTAAAGGATGTTTCGGATGAGGACGACCCGCCGCGGCTGTACTTGACCCGGTATGCCGGCGCGGCCCGCTCCCGATTGGCGCCGCCCAGACCGCCGGTGCCGGGCCGGCGGCCCAAGCCGACCCTGGCCGTCGTCACCCTCGACGGCATGATCGTCGACGGGCGCGGTGGTCCCGGTTTCCTGCCGTTCGGGGCCTCCACCGCCGGGGGCGACACCATCGGGGCGGCGCTGCGGGAGGCGGCCGCCGACGAGTCGGTGTCCGCGATCGTGCTGCGGGTCAACAGCCCCGGCGGCACGATCACCGCGTCGGAGAGCATCTGGCGCGAGGTGACCAGGGCGCGCACCCGCGGCAAGCCGGTGGTGGCGTCCATGGGTGCCGTCGCCGCCTCCGGCGGCTACTACGTCTCGATGGGGGCCGACGCGATCGTCGCCAACCCGGCCACCGTCACCGGGTCGATCGGTGTGCTCACCGGCAAGCTGGTGATCCGGGACCTGTTGGAGCGGTTGGGGGTCGGGTCGGATACCGTGCGCACCAACGCCAATGCCGACGCGTGGTCGATGGACGCGCCGTTCACTCCGGAGCAGCAGGCTCACCGGGAAGCCGAGGCGGACCTGTTCTACGCGGACTTCGTCCGGCGGGTCGCCGAGGCGCGCAACCTGACCGCCGAAGCCGTCGATCGTGTTGCGCAGGGGCGAATTTGGACCGGCGCCGACGCCCTCAAGCACGGGCTGGTCGACGAACTCGGCGGCTTGCGCACCGCGGTGCGGCGGGCCAAGGTGCTGGCCGGCCTGGACGAGGACAGCGAAGTGCGCGTGGTCAGCTACCCGGGCTCCTCGCTGCTGGACATGCTGCGGCCGCGGGCCTCGTCGCAACCGGCCGCCGCGTCACTGCCGGACGCGCTGGCGGCGCTGCTCGGCCGCACGGTCGGCGGCATCCTGGACAACGTCGAGCAGACGCTGAGCGGTGCCACCGTGTTGTGGCCCGGGCAGTCGCGGTTCTGACGAACTACCCGGCGAGCCCGCCGCTGATGAAGATGATCTCGCCGAGCGGGTCGTCGTTCTCCGGGGCGGGCGCCTCGATGCCCTGGCGCCGGAACAATTCCGTCCGGGTGGTCCCCTCGACGTCCCACCGCTTGGACCGTAGATAGTCCACGACGTGGTTGCGCTCGCCGGCGTAGACCAGCGACGCCATGTCGATGTCCACCCCGTGTTCACGGAAGGAACCCGACATCTCCCGCACCTTGTCGGCATCGAAATCGACGATGCCGGGCACGAATTCGGTGGCGATCGTGCTGCCGGGCACGCTGAGTGCGGTGATGTTGTCGAACAACCGGTCCTGGGCCTCGGGCGGCAGGTAGATCAGCAGACCCTCGGCCAGCCACGCGGTGGGCGCCGTCGTATCGAATCCGGCCGCTTTCAGTGCCGCCGGCCAGTCGGCGCGCAGGTCGATCGGCACGGTGCGCCGCGTCGCGGTCGGTTCGGCGGGGATCCCGGCCAACGTGGCGGTCTTGAACTCGATCACGCGTGGCTGGTCGATCTCGTAGACCACCGTGCCGACCGGCCATGGCAACCGGTACGCGCGCGAGTCCAGCCCCGATGCCAGTATCACCACCTGGCGGATTCCGCCCTCCGTCGCCTTGACGAAGTAGTCGTCGAAATACTTGGTGCGCACGGCCATTCCGTCGACCATCGCCTGCATGCGGACCAGGGAAACGTTCTCGATCGCGTCGAGGTCGAGTTCGCCGTCCATCATCTTGGTGAAGAAGTCCACGCCGACCGCGCGAACCAGCGGTTCGGCGAACGGGTCGTGGATGAGGCCGCGGGGATCCTTCGTCGCCATGGCGCGACCGGCGGCCACCATGGTCGCCGTCGCGCCCACACTGGACGCCAGGTCCCACTCGTCGTCGTGAGCGCGTGACATAGCCGAAACCCTAGCCAATCCGCTAGGCGAGCGTCGCGGCGACGTAGCTCAACTCGCCGAAGGTGGCCGACATCTCGTCCTCGGGGAATTCGAACCCGTTCTGCGCGTACAACTCCCGTGCCGGATGCGCCGTCACCCGCCAGCCGCGGGCACCGAGGTAGTCGGCGACGACGTTGCGTTCCCCGCGGTAGAACAGGTCGGCCGCGTTGAGGTTGAAGCCGAAGCGCTGCCACCGTTCGCTGATGCGCTGCAACCGCTCGTCGGAGAATGCGTTGGGATCGGGCACGTGCTCGGTGGCCAGCCGGCTGCCCGGGGCGCTGAGCGCGGTGATGTTGTCGAACAGCCGGTCCTGGGCCTCGGGCGGCAGGTAGGGGAGCAACCCTTCTGCGCTCCACGCGGTCGGCTGCGCCGTGTCAAATCCGCCGTCGCGCAGGGCCCTCGGCCAGTCATCGCGCAGATCGATGGCGATCGCGCGGCGCTCGGCGGTCGGCGCGGCGCCGAGCCCGGCGAGGGTGTCCGTCTTGAAGGCGATCACCTGTGGCTGGTCGATCTCGTAGACGACGGTCCCGGCGGGCCAGTCCAACCGGTAGGCCCTGGTGTCCAGGCCCGAAGCCAGGATCACCGCCTGTCGGACACCGTCTCTGGTCGCGCCGGTGAAGAAGTCGTCGAAGAACCGGGTGCGAACCGTGATCTGTTCGGCGCGGGCCTTGCGGTTGAACAGCGGGTCGTCCTCGAAATCGACCTGCCCGTCGACGATGCGGATGAAGGGCTCCAGGCCGACGGCGCGGACCAGCGGTTCGGCCAGCGGATCGTCGAGCAGCGGGTCGGGTCCCTGCGACGCCACCGCGCGAGACGCCGCCACCATGGTGGCCGTCGCCCCCACGCTGTGCCCGGGTCCCCAGCTGTCGCCTTGCGTGCGTCCCGATTCCACAGTCATGCAATGGCTCCTATTTCTTCTCCAAAGTGCCGCTGACGTAGAGCATTTCACCCATGCGCATGTCGTCGTCCTCGAGCGGCGGAAGCCCGTTGGCCGAGAACAACTCCCGGATGGTGACGCCGTTCAGCGCCCAGCCCCGGTCGCGCAGGTAGGGGGCAGCCTCGTTGCGTTCCCCGAAGTACACCAGCCCCGCCATGTCGAGGTCGAAGCCGTGCGCACGCCAGCGTTCGGAGATCTGCTGCATGCGCTCCCTCATCTTGTCCTCGTCGCCGGGCTCGCGATTGGGCGCGCTTTCGACGGCCAACCGGCTGCCCGGTGCGCTGAGTTCGGTAATGGTGTCCAGCAGTCGGTCCTGCGCCTCCGGGGGCAGGTAGCCGAGCAGGCCCTCGGCGCTCCAGGCGCTCGGCCGGGCCGGGTCGAAGCCGGCGGCCCGCAATGCGGTGGGCCAGTCGTCGCGCAGGTCGACGGCCACGACGCGCCGGTCGGCGGTGGGCGCGGCGCCCAGTTCGGTGAGGGTGCGCGACTTGAAGTCGATGACCTGCGGCTGATCGACCTCGTAGACGACGGTCCCGGCGGGCCAGGCCAGCCGGTAGGCGCGGGCGTCCAGCCCAGAGGCCAGGATCACCGCCTGCGTGATGCCCGCGCGGGTCGCGTCCAGGAAGAACTCGTCGAAGAACTTGGTGCGCACCGCCATGTTGTCGGCCATCCGGGACATCGCGCCGGCGGAACCGGTGGCGCCGTCGTGCGCGTCGTTGAGCTCGTCCGGGTTCACCTCGCCGGTCGCCAGCCGGGTGAGCAGGTCCACGCCGACGGTCCGCACCAGCGGCTCCGCGAACGGGTCGTTGATCAGCGGACGCTCCGCGCGGGTCGCCACGGCGCGGGCGGCGGCGACCATCGTCGCGGTCACCCCGACGCTGGATGCCAGGTCCCAGGTGTCGCCCTCGTACCTGGTGGAAGTCATGTTCGCCCCTGTTCAGAAGTAGTTGGGCTAATATTTAGCCAATTTAACAAGCTTCTCCCACTGTACGCCGCCTCCGATTCGCGGCAACCTGACCGATGGTTGGGGTGCTCGGGCGCTCGCCCGTGAAGGCCGCGTTCGACCGGCGCTAGAGCAGGGCGCCCCGGGATCCGGTCACAGGCAGATCAATCGGGCTGATGACGCCGGGTCGGGCCTCGCAGAGGAACGGTATGGCGTTGACCGCCGCGACGGCGGTGCTGTCCATCAACACGGTCATCACGTCCTCTCCCGGGTTGCCGAAGCGGATCGTCGCGTCGACGCGTGGCTCGCCGTCGATCACCACGCTGAATCCCTTGGGATCGCTCCATTGCGGGTCCAGCGCGTCGTCGCTCATGGTCCAGCAGATGGCCAGCTCGACCACCGGGCGGCCGCCGCGATAACCGCGATAGGTGCGGCGCTGGCCCCCGGCGGTGCCGGCGGCGTAGTTCACCCAGCCCAGATCCAGATCCCGGGTCAGCACCGCGGGCTCGACGAACGCCTCCTTGGAGTCGAGCTCGGCACCCAGCATGGCGGCGATCATGTCCAGCGTCTCGAAGTAGCCCAGGCCGTATCGTTGCGTCGCCGGGTCGAGGTGCGTCACCCGCTCGCGGGGGGTTTTGCCGAATCCGAGCACCTTCCACACGTCCTGTATGGGATACGTTGTGCAGTCCAACGTTTCGACGAGCTTGACGCTGCGCACCCGTCGGCATGCGCCGGTGAGGAAGCCGGCGACCACATTGATGAAGCCCGGCTCGAATCCCGTCCCCAGGAAGGTCGCGCCGCCCTCTTGCGCCGCCTCCTCGAGCGCCGGGAGTTCGACGGGGTGGTGGGTGCCGGTCAGGAAGTCTCCGGTGGTGACCACGTTGATGCCGCGGCGCAGCATCCTTTCCACCAGCTCGTAGTCGATGGCGCGCGGCATGTAGTTGACGCAGTCGGGCGCCAGGTCGAGCAGCGCGTCGACGTCGCTGGTCGCGGCGACGCCGATCGCGGGCCGATCGGCGAGTACCCCGGCATCGCGTCCCACTTTCTCCGCGCCCAGGGCGTGGACGCCCACCACGTCGAAGTCGTCGCGGTCGAGCAGGATGCCGAGCGCCCGCTTTCCGATGTTGCCGGTTGACCACTGAACCACGCGGTAGGGCGCCATGGGTGTTCCTCCGTCGCGCATCGGACGCTGGACCGTTGACATCGTAAGCGCACATTGTTCTAATCGGAATACTGTTCGAATTCGAATGCTGTTCGAAAGGGGGGCGCTCGTGGAGGCTGTGGCCAATGCGCCGGTGCTGCGCTACGGGGCGCTCGACCGCGCCCACCTGACGAAGCACCTGTTGCGGCTGGCGAAGCGCGTCGGCGTCGGCCGGGTGACGATGCGGGAGCTGGCGGCCGAGGCCGGCACGGCGGCGTCATCGGTCTACTACCACGTGCGCGACAAGCGGGAACTGCTTGATCTGCTGATCGAGTCGGTGCTGGCGCAGATCGAGGTGCCGGACGAGGGCGACTGGGAATCGCGGTTGGTCGTGCTCTACATGAACGCCTGGAAGGTGCTGGTGGAGGTACCCGGGATCGCGGCCTTGCTACAGGAGCATGCGCACACCGCGGCGGCCGCCGAGATGGACCGCGCATCGCGCGGAATTCTGCGCGAATCCGGTTTGAACGCGGAGCGTTTCGATGCGGCGCACGCCACGCTGTATGTCCACCTGCTGGGTTCGGTTCAGCTCGAGCACATCCGCCGCGCCGGTGCCACGGCTGACGGGCCAAGCGACGGGGCGTTCGCATACGGGTTGCGCCTGATACTGACCGGTCTGCGCAACGAGCTCGAGCACGGTTCAGGCGCATCGTGACAGGCACGACGATCGACCTCGCCGAGCCGTCGATTTGGGGGTCTCGGTTTCCCGACGATGTGTTCGCCGCGCTGCGCGCCCGTACGCCGGTATTTCACCAACGGCTCACCGATGACGTGAGATCTACCGTCGGTCGCGAGTTCTGGGTGTGCACCAGGCATGCCGACGTCGCGCGGGTGCATCGCGATCACGAGTCGTTCACCGCGACTGGTGGACCGCTGATTCAGGATGTGCCGTTGTTCGACGCCTATCCGGCGATCGTGAGCATGGATCCGCCGGATCACACGATTCGCCGCAAGGTCATCGCCCGTGCCTTCACGCCACGGGCCGTGGCCAAGTTGGAAGCCGGCATTCGCGATCGGGCCAAGGCGATGGCCGCTAGGTTGCGGGAATCCGGTGGCGGTGAGTTCGTCGATCTGGCCGCGGGGTTACCCATCTCGGTGATCGGCGATATCGTCGGGATTCCCGACGCCGACCGCCCGCATGTGTTCGGTTTGATCGAGCGGGTGCTGAAGACCGCCGGCGCGCAGATGTCCGTTCCCGACGGTGACGACCTGTTGCCCTTCATGGAGCTGTTCCTGTACGCCAGCGAGCTGACCGCTTACAAGCGCGAGCATCCCGTGGACGACATTTGGAGCGCGCTGTGCACCACCGAGATCACGGCAGAGTCGGGGCAGAGCTTCTTGCTGCCCGCCAACGAGCTGGAGATCTTCTTCTTCATCCTCGGGTTGGCCGGCGCGGACACGACCCGAAACGCCCTGTGCGACGGGCTTCGTGCCTTCGTCGCCAACCCGGATCAGATTGCGGTCTACCGATCCGATCCGGATGCGCGGCGTACGGCGGTCGAGGAGGTGATCCGCTACTCCACACCGATCATGTTCTGGGTGCGTGGAGCGGTCCGCGACGTCGTGCTCGGCGAGATGACGATCCCCGAGGGTGCGCGCGTGGTGACGATGTTGCGCTCGGCCAATCGCGACGAAGACGTCTTCGAGGATCCATACCGGTTCGACATTCGCCGTGATCCCAACCCCCACCAGTCCTTCGGAGGTGGTGGCGCCCACCACTGTCTGGGCGCGATGCTTGCCCGGGCGGAAGTCCGGGCCGCCCTGGACGAGATCTTGCTGAAATCCGGCGTCATCGAAGTCGGCGAGCCGAGGATGACGTTTCCCGACCTCTGCAACAACATGACCGTCTACGAATCACTGCCGGTTCGCCTCGGCCAGGGCTAGGCCGGACGGGCGGCGCGATAGTAGGTGAGCCGTCCGACCACGCGTTGCTTGTGCGTGGCGACCTGTGTGCACTCGAACCCGGCCGTCCTCAGCAGTCGGGGAATCGCGTCACCGAGGTTGCCGGCCGCGTGGTGGCTGCGCCTGATGAGCCGGGCCGCCACGCCGTGGTCGTCGGTCGCGTCACCGCCGATGTCGACCAGGTGCAGCCTGCCCCCGGGGCGAAGGACCCGGAAAATCTCGGCCGCCGCAGCGGCTTTCGCGTCGTCGTTGACATGGTGCAGCATCATCGACGACAGCACCCGGTCGAATTCGCCGTCGGCGTAGGGGAGCCGTTCGGCGTAGCCCTGTTCGAAGCGGACCTCGTCCGTCTTTCGCCGCGCCCGGTCAAGCGTCCTCGGGTCGGGATCGCATCCGATCACCTCGATGTGCGGATAGGCGCGCTTGGCCATGATTGCGAGATTGCCGGTGCCGCAGCCGATTTCCAGGATGCGACGGCAGTCGGCGAGTTGAGCCTGCGCGATGAGGGCCTCTTGCACCCTTTTCATGCCCAGCAGGCGAGACATCAGGTCGTACGCGGGCAGCAGCGCGTCATGGCCGGCGGCGGGCAGGTAATCATGTGGATGATGTTTCGTCACGTCATCCATGGTGAACCACTGACCAGTCCGAGAATTGGGTGATCATCGGTGAAACCTAGATTATTTTTGGTACCTATGACGCGACCGACTCGGATGGTCAGGCAGCGCGCGGGCGTGCCGATCTACGAATACCGAAGCGGCCCGGATACGCCCCCGGTGTCGGTGGTGCGCTCGGGCCCCGAGGATTTCGTCGAACGGGGCCGCCACATCCACGACTTTCCGGCGCTTTGGTACCTGCCGGAGGCCGGTCTCGTCCACGTGGCGGCCGCGGGCGAGGTGCTCGACCCGAGATGGCTGGAGCATCGCGACGCCGGCGTTGCGGTTTTCTTCGACCCCGCCGCGCTCGGTGAGGACGGGCGATCGCCGTGGCCTGCGTGGCGGGCCCACCCGCTGCTGTTCCCGTTCCTGCACGGGCACGCCGGCGGGATCCTGCGCCTACAGGTGCCCGACGAACGACGGCCGGCGTGGGACGCCGCGATCGCTTCGATCGAAGCGGAACTGCGCGAGCGGCAGGACGGCTACCGGCAGGCGGCCCTGTCGCATCTCACGCTGTTGCTGATCGATCTCGCGCGGCTGGCGGGCCCGGTGGCGGCCGAGCTACGCCGCAGTGGGGAACCGCTGCTGGCCGGGGTCTTCGAGGTGATCGACCGGCGTCACCGCGAACCGTTGTCGCTGCGTGACGTGGCCGCCGAGCTCGGCATCACGCCAGGGCACCTGACCACCGTGGTGCGGCGCCGCACCGGACGCACCGTCGGGGAGTGGATAACCGACCGCCGCATGGCCGCGGCTCGCGCCTTGCTGGCCGAAACGGACCTGCCGGTCGCGGAGGTCGCCAGGCGGATCGGGATGTCCGATCCGGGCTATTTCAGTCGGCTGTTCGGCCGCGCGCACGGGGCCTCGCCGCGCGAATGGCGGGGCGCGACCCGGTGGGCAGGTCACGCACGCCGTTGATCGCGATATCGATCGCGGATTCGACAGCGGCGCGTAACTGCTCGGCGGTGCCTTCGTCTTGCAGGCACGCGAGCGCGGCGGCGATCGCCGCCCCCATGACCGAGCCGATGACGGCGGCAGCGGCCGCCGGGTCGAGCGCGTCGGAATACGCGCGATGCAGCGCCCGGGCCAATTGGGTTTCGGCGAGGAAGTAGCGGTGCAGGGTGGCCGCCTGAACGGCGGGCACAGACACAATCATCGGCAGCCGCACCGCGGCCAGGCCGCCATGGACTTCCTCGGTGAGGGCATCGGCCAGCATGTGCTGCATCGCCGCCACGAGGACGTCGGCCATCCCATCATCCGGTGCGCGCTGCTCGATGAGAGCCACTGCGGCGCTGACCCGGCGGGATAGGTGAGGAAAGAGGACCTCATCCTTGCTCGCGAAGTAATTGAAGAATGTCTTCGTGGAAACACCTGCGGTGGAGGCAATCTCAGCGACAGTGGTCTCCTCGTAGCCCTTTTCCTCGAACAGGCTCATGGCCGCGCTGATGAGCTCCCTCCTAGTCTGCGTTCGCTTACGTTCGCGCAGGCTCATCTGGCTTGTCGTGATCGCCCCTTTCCCGCTTATTACATCCGATGTAATATTACATCAGATGTAATATATCGCGGTAGCTCGCCGGAGAGGAATCGGTCATGCGGCGGTTCGAGAACGCGGTGGCGATCGTTACCGGCGGCGGAATGGGTCTCGGCGAGGCGCTGTGTGAGGAGCTCGGGCGCCGGGGCGCGACGGTCGTCGTCGCCGATATCGATGGCGATGCCGCACGTCAGGTGGCCGGGCGACTGACGCAGGCCGGCAGAACGGCAGTTGCCGTAATGGTCGATGTGGCCGACCAAACGGGCGTGGCGCGGCTGATCGAGGACACCTTCGCCGAATACGGACACCTCGACTACATGATCAATAACGCCGGCATCGCGATCGGCGGGGATTCTCGCGACCTTTCGGTGCAGCAGTGGCGTCGCGTCCTCGACGTCGACCTGCTGGGCGTGGTGCACGGAACGGTGCGCGCCTATCAGCTGATGACGCGCCAGGGCCACGGACACATCGTCAATATCTCGTCACTCAGTGGGCTGGTGCCGCAGCCGGGCAATGCCGCGTACTGTGCGAGCAAGCATGGGATCGTTGGGCTTTCGCTTTCGCTGCGGGCTGAGGGAGCGGACCTCGGCGTGAAGGTAAGCGTGGCATGCCCGGGCGACATGAAGACGAAGATTTACGACAACATGGTCGTGGTGAACATGCCGCGCGAGCAGGTGGCGGCTCTGAGTCGGCGCACCCACTATCTGATGCCCCAGATGAGCGCCCGGGCCGCGGCCGCCGCGATCCTGCGCGGCGTGGAGCGGAATCGGCCGTTGATCGTGTTTCCGGCTGTGGTTCAAGTGATCTGGCACTTATACCGCCGTTTCCCCGGGATGTTCTATCGGATCAACATCCATCGCATGAAGCTGTTTCGTGGACTTAGGCCCGCTGAGCCTGAAATGCAATAGCTGTCATAAGGATTCGAAGTCCAGCCAGCGGTCGACCTCGAATTGATCGGCCACGGCGCGGATCGTGGCGCCGCCGCAGCCGGGGTAGTGCGCGGGCAGCACGGCGGCCTTAGCCTGGACGGACTCGGTGAAGATCCGGCGGCGGGTCGCCGCGGCCGCCGACGGGTCGACGTCGAACGCGCAGGCGTCGGCGGGGCGGCGCAGCTGCAGCGGGCTGTGGGTGAGATCGCCGACGAAGACCGCCGGCACGCCCGCATCCAGCCACAGCACCGAGGAGCCCGGGGTGTGGCCCGGGGCGGGCCGCAGCCGCAGCGAGGGGCTGATCTGGTAGTCGTCGGACCATTGGACCAGCTGCCCCGCCTGGTCGACCGGGGCAACGCTGTCGGCGAAGACCAGCCGGTCGCCGGGCTGCTCGCCCGCGGGCCCGTCGGGCGAGAAGTGGCGGTAGTCCGCCGCCGGCACCAGGTATCGGGCGTTGGGAAACGTCGGCACCCAGGAGTCGTTCTCCCGCATGGTGTTCCACCCGACGTGGTCGGAGTGGATGTGGGTGTTGACCACCACGTCCACCGCGTCGCGGTCGACGCCGGCCGCCCGCAGCGCCGCCAGGAACTCGGTGCTCAGGTGGTCCAGGGGTGGCATGTGCGGGCGCTCGCGATCGTTGCCGACGCCGGTGTCCACGACCACGGTCAGCCCGTCGACCTCGATGACCCAGCTCTGGATCGCGATGTGCCACTGGTCGGTGCCGGGGTCGAAGAAGTCCGGCACCAGCAGGTCGGCGTTGTCCCGCCACCCCGAGGGCGGGGTGTGCGGGAAGGAGCTTGTCGGCAGGTCGAATTGAAGTTCCAGCACCCGCGCCACGCTCGCGTGGCCTAACCGGACCCGGCGCATCAGGCGTTCGCGCGCAGGTAGCCGTAGACGCCGGCGAAGTTGCGGTTCACGTCCTCGGGTATGGGCACCGGGCCGCCGAGGGCCCTTGCACCCCAAACGATTTGGGCGGTCCGCTCGACCAGGGCGGTGATGTGCAGCGCCTTGTCCGGCCGCGGGCCCACGGCCACCAGGCCGTGGTTGGCGATCAGCGCGGCGCCCCGTCCGTCGAGCGCCTTGACGGCGTTGGCGCCGACGTCGGGCGTGCCGGACGCGGCGTACTCGGTGCATCGGACGTCCCCGCCGCAGTACACCGCGAACTCGTCGATGCAGGCCGGAATCGATTGGTGCGCAATGGCGAACATCGTCGCCCACACCGGGTGGCTGTGGATGACGCTGCCGATGTCGTCGAACGCGCGGTAGCAGGCCAGGTGCAGCTGCAACTCCGACGACGGTGAGCGGCCGTCGGCCGCGCGCAGCACGGCGCCGTCCGGGTCGATCAGGACGAGGTCTTCGAGCTGCATGTCGCGGTAATCGACCGACGACGGCGTGATGACGATGCTGCCGTCGGGGCGCCGCGCGGAGATGTTGCCGGCGGTTCCCTCGACCAGGCCCCGGCGCAGCATGTCCTTGGCCGCGTCCAGCACCGCGTTCTCGGGGTTGTCAACAAATTTCATCACGCCAGCACCTCCGGGTTGACGATGTGGGCGGGCGTTTTGCCGGACAGCAGCGCCTCCAGATCGTCGGCCACCATTTGCGCCTGCCGAGCCTCAGTGTTCCACGTGGCGCCGCCGATGTGGGGCGTCAGCACGACATCGGGCATGCCGACCAGCGGGTGGTCGGTGGGCAGCCATTCGCCGACGAAGTGGTCCAGGCCGGCGGCCGCCACTTTGCCGCCGCGCAGCGCGTCGACGAGCGCGTCGGTGTCGTGCAGCTGGGCGCGCGCGGTGTTGAGGAAGACCACGCCGTCGCGCATGGCGGCGAACTGCGGCGCCCCGATCATGCCGACCGTGTCGTCGGTGACGGGCGCGTGCAGCGAGACGACGTCCGCCTCGGCCAGCAGCTCGTCGAGTCCGTGCCGCGCCTCGTCGTTGTACGGGTCGTGAGCGATGACCCGCATGCCCAGCCCGGCCAGCCGCCACCGGGTGGCGCGCCCGACCGCGCCCAGGCCCACTAGGCCGACGGTGCGCCCGGCGATCTCCCAGGCGCGGAATCGCTGATATGGGATGCTGCCGTCGCGAAAGATGTTGCCGCTGCGGACATCCGCGTCCGCAGGCAGCAGCCGGCGGGTGGCGGCCAGCAGCAGCGCCACCGTCATCTCGGCGACCGCGTCGGCGTTGCGGCCCGGGGTGTTGAGCACCGGGACACCGGCGGCCGTGGCCGCGGCGATGTCGACGTTGTTGGGGTCACCCCGGGTGGACGCGATCGCGCGCAGCCCCTGCTCGAGCACCGGCCCGGCCACCGAGTCGCCTTCCACCACAAGGACATCGGCGGCCTCGGCCGCGATGCGGTCGGCCAGTTGCTCGGCGCTGTAGATCCGCAGCGGGGTCTGCTCTATCCAGGGGTCGTAGACCACATCGGCCAGTTCGGCGAGCTTGGCGAAGCCCGGCCCCCGCAGCGGGGCGGTCACCAAGGCGCGCGGTCTTGACGTCACGAAGGTCAATGCTGGCGTACGGTGACGCCCGTGTCACGCGAAGACGTCACAATCGGCATCGACGTCGGCAGCACCGCGGTCAAGGCGGTCGCCGCCGACGCCGACGGCCGGGTGACGGCGCGGACGCGGATCCCGCACCAGTTGCGGGTGCCGACGCCCGAGCGGCTCGAACACGACGCCGACGAGGCGTGGCGGCGGGGACCCGTGGCGGCGCTCGCGCGGCTGGACCGCCCCGACGCGAAGGCGGTGGCCGTCTCGGCGATGGTGCCCTCGCTCACGGCCGTCGACGCCGCGGGCGTGCCGGTGACGCCGGGGCTGCTGTACGGCGACGAACGGGGCCGCACCCCGGAACGGCAGGCGCCGCCGCTGCCGGCGCTGGGTGAGGCCGCCGAGTTCCTGCGCTGGACGGCGGCGGCGGCGCCCGGCGCTGCCGGGTACTGGCCGGCGCCCGCGGTGGCCAACCACGCGCTGGCGGGGGAGGCGGTGATCGACTTCGCCACCGCCGCGACCGCGTACCCGCTGTTCGACGGGACCGGCTGGAACCCCGAGGCGTGCGCCGAGCGGGGCGCGCGGCCCGACCAGATGCCGCGCGTGGAGAGCTTGGGGGCCGCGGTGGGGCAGGTGCGCGACAGCGGCGCCGCGCTGGCGATCGGCGCGATCGACGCGCTCTGCGAGCAGATCGTGGCCGGCGCCGACCGCGACGGCGACGTGCTGGTGCAGTGCGGCACCACGTTGATCGTGTGGACCACCATCGCCGAGGCGCGCCAGGTGCCGGGCCTGTGGACCATCCCGCACACGGCCGCGGGCAAGAGCCTGATCGGCGGGGCCAGCAATGCCGGCGGGCTGTTCCTCGGCTGGGTCGACCGCGTGGTGGCGCCCGGCGACCCGGCCGCCGCGCAGCCCGGACGGGTGCCGGTGTGGTCGCCCTATATCCGCGGGGAGCGCACCCCGTTCCACGACCCGGATCGCCGCGCGGTGCTCGACGCCCTGGACCTCACCCACGACGCGGCCGCCCTGCGCCGCGCCGCCTACGAGGCGTCGGGCTTCGTGGTCCGCCAGCTGATCGAGCTCAGCGGGGCGCCGGTGGCGCGCATCGTCGCCACGGGCGGCGGCACCCGCGTCGGGCCGTGGATGCAGGCCATCGCCGACGCCACCGGGCGGCCCGTCGAGGTGTCCGGTGTGCCCGAGGGCGCGGCGCTGGGTGCGGCCTTCCTCGCGCGCATGGCGGCCGGATTGGAGACCTCGATCACCGACGCCGCGCGCTGGGCCCGCACCGAGCGCGTCATCGAACCGGACCCCGGTTGGGCGGTCGCGGTCCAGGACCGGTACCGGCGATTCCTGGAACTGGGAAACCGCCGTTGTAGCGCGCTACCACCCCCGGCTTCTAGGCTGGTGCAATGACAGACCACGACCGCACAGCCGCCCGCCGCGAGATCGCCGATGCCTTGTTGAAAGCCCTTGAGCGGCGGCATGAAATCGCCGATGTCGTGGTGGACTCCGAGAACAAGGCGGCCGCGGTCGAGGCGATCGTCCGCCTGCTGGACACCTCGCACGTCGCCGCCGAGGCGGTCATGGGGATGTCGTTCGATCAGCTCACCATCGACTCGCGCCGCAAGATCCTGGCCGAACTCGAGGACCTCAACAAGCAGCTCAGCTTCACCCTCGGCGAGCGCCCGGCCAGCTCGGGGGAGACCCTCGAGCTGCGGCCCTTCTCCGCCGAGAAGGACCGCGACATCTTCGCCGCCCGCACCGAGGACATGGGCGCCGCCGGGGACGGCTCCGGCGGGCCGGCCGGCAATGTCGACGACGAGATCAGCGCGGCGCTCGGACGCCTCGACGACGAGGAGGCCGCCTGGTTCGTGGCCGTCGACTCGGGCGAGAAGGTGGGGATGGTGTTCGGCGAGCTGCTCGGCGGCGAGGTGAACGTGCGGATCTGGATTCACCCCGAGCACCGCAAGAAGGGTTACGGCACCGCCGCGCTGCGCAAGTCGCGCACCGAGATGGCGTGGTGCTTCCCGGCCGTGCCGATGGTGGTGCGTGCGCCGTCCGCCAGGCCCGCCTGAGCCACGGCAAAGCCGTTGGCGGCGTAGAGCTCTCGCGGCTCCTAGCTCAGTGTCGCGGTGACGGCGACGATGTTGCGCAGCTGCGAGGTCTCGTCGTCGGGGAAGACGAGCCCGTAGTCGGCGAAGTACTCCCGCCGCTCCCGGGTGGTCACGTGCCAGCCCCGAGCGGTCAGGTAGTCCACGACATTGCTGCGCTCGCCGTCGAAGAACAATCCCGAGAGGTCGATGTCGCAGCCCAGGTTGGCCCACCGCTCGTTGAACTGCTTCGCGCGTTCGGTCATCGTCCGGCCCGAGTCGCCGTGGAATTCGGTGGCCAGCTTGCTGCCCGGGGCGCTGAGCTCGGTGACGTTGTCGAACAGCTTGTCCTGGGCCTCGGGCGGCAGGTACATGAGCAGGCCCTCGGCGCTCCACGACGTCGGCCGTGTCGGGTCAAACCCGCTGCGCCGCAACGCTTCCGGCCAGTCGTCGCGCAGGTCGACGCTGACGGTGCGCCGGTCGGCGGTGGGGGTGGCGCCCAGCTGCGCCATGGCGGCGGTCTTGAATTCGACGACCTTGGGCTGGTCGACCTCGTAGACGACGCTTCCGGGCGGCCAGCTCAAGCGGTACGCGCGGGCGTCGAGGCCGGCGGCCAGGATCACCGACTGGCGGACGCCGTCGCGGGCGGCGTTCAAAAAGAAATCGTCGAAGAAGCGGGTGCGCACGGCGATCGAATCGGTTTCCAGCTGCAGGTCCCGCTCGCCGTCTTGGGCGTCCGTCGGCGCCATCTCACCGTCGACCAGGCCGCGGAAGAATTCCAGGCCGACCGCCCGCACCAGGGGTGCCGCGAACGGGTCGTCGATGATCGGGTCGGTGTTCGCGCTGGCCAGCGCGCGCGCCGCGGCGACCATCGTGGCCGTCGCACCGACGCTGGAGGCCAGGTCCCAGCTGTCTTGGTCAGTGCGTGTCATGGTCCTCCCATTTACTTAGCAAGTGCAACGAGTCAAGAGCACTCTACGCGCCACCGCTGACCGCTTCCTGTGCGTTTATCGGTCGCCGGATGACGGCCCTGGACCGGCTGACCCCGACTAGCTGTTAGTCTCGTACACGGTTTGACGCGCGACGCCGTACGTCCTGGCCTGCGGGGTGTTGGGCGCGTAATGCAGGAGACCCCCGGCTCGCAGGAGGAAGAGTGCTTTCGGCTTTCATCTCATCGCTGCGGACAGTCGACCTGAGACGGAAGATACTCTTCACGCTGGGCATCGTCGTTCTCTATCGGCTGGGCGCCGCTTTGCCGTCCCCCGGCGTCAACTTCCCGAACGTCCAGCAGTGCATCAAGGAGGCCAGCGGCGGCGCGGCCGGGCAGATCTATTCGCTGATCAACCTGTTCTCCGGTGGTGCGCTGCTGAAATTGACGGTGTTCGCGGTCGGGGTGATGCCCTACATCACCGCCAGCATCATCGTGCAGCTGCTCACGGTGGTCATCCCGCGGTTCGAGGAGCTGCGCAAGGAAGGCCAGTCCGGCCAGGCCAAGATGACGCAGTACACCCGGTACCTGGCCATCGCGCTGGCCATCCTGCAGGCGACCAGCATCGTGGCGCTGGCGGCCAACGGCGGCCTGCTCCAGGGCTGCTCGCTGGACATCATCGCCGACCAGAGCATCTTCACGCTGGTGGTCATCGTGATGGTGATGACGGCCGGCGCGGCGCTGGTGATGTGGATGGGTGAGCTGATCACCGAGCGCGGCATCGGCAACGGCATGTCGTTGCTGATCTTCGTCGGCATCGCGGCGCGCATTCCGTCCGAGGGCAAGACCATCCTGGACAGCCGCGGCGGGGCCATCTTCGCCGCCGTCTGCGTCGCCGCCCTGGTCATCATCGTCGGCGTGGTGTTCGTCGAGCAGGGGCAGCGCCGCATCCCCGTGCAGTACGCCAAGCGCATGGTGGGCCGCCGGATGTACGGCGGGACGTCGACCTACCTGCCGCTCAAGGTGAACCAGGCCGGCGTCATCCCGGTCATCTTCGCGTCGTCGCTCATCTACATTCCGCACCTGATCACCCAGCTGATCCGCAGCGGCAGCGGTGGGGTGGGCAACAGCTGGTGGGACAAGTTCGTCGGCAGTTACCTGTCCGACCCCAGCGACCCCATCTACATCAGCATCTACTTCGGCCTGATCATTTTCTTCACGTACTTCTACGTGTCGATCACGTTCAACCCCGACGAGCGTGCCGACGAAATGAAGAAGTTCGGCGGGTTCATCCCCGGCATCAGGCCGGGCAAGCCCACCGCCGACTACCTGCGTTATGTGCTGAGCCGGATTACCCTGCCGGGCTCGATCTACCTCGGCGCGATCTCGGTGCTGCCCAATTTGTTCCTGCAAATCGGCAACGGCGGAGCGGTTCAGAATTTGCCGTTCGGCGGTACCGCGGTTTTGATCATGATCGGGGTTGGCTTGGATACGGTCAAACAGATCGAGAGCCAGCTCATGCAGCGCAACTATGAAGGGTTCCTCAAGTGAGAGTCGTTTTGCTGGGACCGCCCGGGGCGGGTAAGGGGACGCAGGCCCAGAAGCTCTCCGAAAAGCTCGGGATCCCGCAGATCTCCACCGGTGAACTGTTCCGCAGCAATATCGAGAACGGGACCAAACTCGGCCTGGAAGCCAAGCGCTACCTGGACGCCGGCGACCTGGTGCCCTCGGAACTGACCAACCAGCTCGTCGACGACCGTCTGAGCGATCCCGACGCGGCCAACGGTTTCATCCTGGACGGGTATCCGCGGTCGACGGAGCAGGCCAAAGCGCTGCACCAGATGCTCGAGAACCGGGGCACCGACATCGACGCCGTCCTGGAGTTCCGCGTCTCGCAGGAGGAGTTGCTGGAGCGGCTCAAGTCGCGCGGCCGCGCCGACGACACCGACGATGTCATCCTGAACCGGATGAAGATCTACCGCGACGAGACGGCGCCGCTGCTGGAGTACTACCGGGACGAGCTGAAGACGGTTGACGCGGTCGGCACGATGGACGAAGTGTTCGCCCGTGCCCTGCGAGCGCTGGGCAGGTAACCGTGAATCCGCTGGCGCGGCTGCGGAGTCGCAAAGTCGTGGCACCGCGCACCGCCGATGAACTGGACGCGATGGCCGCGGCGGGCGCCGTGGTCGCGGCCGCGCTACAGGCCGTGCGGGCGGCCGCGGTTCCCGGGGTCTCGACGCTGGGCCTCGACCAGATCGCCGAGTCGGTGATTCGGGAGGCGGGCGCGATCCCGTCGTTCCTGGGCTATCACGGGTACCCCGCGTCGATCTGCGCGTCGGTCAACGAGCGGGTGGTGCACGGGATCCCCTCGGCCGCAGAGATCCTGGCGCCCGGGGACCTGGTGTCCATCGACTGCGGAGCGGTGCTGGACGGCTGGCACGGCGATGCCGCGATCACGTTCGGCGTCGGCACCCTCGACGCCGCCGACCAGGCGCTCTGCGACGCCACCAGGGAATCGCTGGAAGCCGGTATCGCGGCGATGGTCCCGGGCAACCGGCTGACCGACGTCTCGCACGCCATCGAAACCGGAACGCGCGCGGCCGCGGACCGGCACGGGCGCGCGTTCGGGATCGTGGAGGGCTACGGCGGCCACGGCATCGGCCGGCACATGCACATGGACCCGTTCCTGCCCAACGAAGGTTCGCCCGGGCGGGGCCCGCTGCTGGCCCCCGGGTCGGTGCTGGCCATCGAACCGATGCTGACCCTCGGGACGGGCAAGACCGTGGTGCTCGACGACGAGTGGACCGTCACCACCGCCGACGGGTCGCGTGCGGCACACTGGGAACATACGGTTGCGGTCACCGAGGCAGGACCGCGCATCCTGACCTTGCCTTAGGTGAACTGGCCGCGAGCGCGGCGAAGCCGGGCGTGGCGGGTCGTGGCCGTTGAACTGGCCGCGATCGCGAGCGCGGCGGAGCCGGGCGTGGCGGGTCGTGGCCGTTGAACCCAGCACCCATTCGACTCGTTTCAGTAGTCGGAGGTGATCGAGTGGCCCGTGTGGCAGGTGCTTCGAGGGCGTCCGGGGCTGCCGAAGCCGCCCTGATGAAGGCGCTCTACGACGAGCACGCGGCGGTCTTGTGGCGTTACGCGCTCCGGTTGACCGGGGACGCGAGCCAGTCCGAGGACGTCGTGCAGGAGACATTGCTGCGGGCCTGGCAGCATCCGGAGGTCGTCGGGGACACGGAGCGTTCGGCGCGGGCCTGGCTGTTCACCGTCGCCCGCAACCTGATCATCGACGACCGGCGCAGCGCGCGGTTCCGCAACGTCGTCGGTTCGACGGACGAGGCGGGCGCGCCGGAACGGTCCACGCCGGATGAGGTGAACGCGGCCCTGGACAGGCTGCTGATAGCCGACGCGATGGTGCAACTGTCCGACGAGCACCGGGCCGTGATCGACCGCTCCTACTACCGCGGATGGACCACCGCGCAGATTGCTGCTGACCTCGGGATCGCCGAGGGGACCGTGAAGTCGCGATTACACTACGCCGTGCGGGCGTTGCGGCTCACTCTGCAGGAACTTGGGGTCACCCGCTGAGGGCCTCAAATGCTTGAAGGGTGCGAAGGAAATGGATGACATGAAGACGCCGCTGAGGGGCCTCGGCCCGCCGGACGACCCCTACGTGATGTGGGATGCCGCATACGTGTTGGGCTCGTTGTCGGCCGTCGAGCGCCGCGAATTCGAAGCGCATCTGGCGCACTGCCCGGCCTGCCGGGAGGCCGTCGCCGACCTGAGTGGCGTGCCGGCCCTGCTGTCGCAGCTCGGCCGGCACGAGGTGGCCGCGATCGTCGAGTCCGGCCCCGGATCGGTGACGCAAGAGCTGTCGCCGCAGCTGTTGCCGTCGTTGCTGGCCAAGGTCAGCTGGCGTCGTCGCCGCACCCGGATAGTGACCTGGGTGGCCTCGTCGGCCGCCGCGGTGGTGCTCGCCGTCGGCGTGTTCGTCGGCGTGCAGGGGTACTTGTCGTCCCCGGCGCCGCAGGTGGCCGCGTCGTCGGCGCCGATGGCGCAGGTGGGCACCACGCTGCTGGCCTCGACGGTGCAGCTGTCCAGCGAGCACTGGGGGACGTCCATCAACCTGCGGTGCGTGTGCCTGGCCCCGCTCAACGCGCACCACGACACGCTGGCGATGGTGGTGGTGGGCCGCGACGGCAGCCAGACCCGGCTGGCCACCTGGGTGGCCATACCCGGTCACACCGCGACGCCCGCGGGCAGCATCTCGACGCCGGTCGAGCAGATCGCCGCCGTGCAGGTGGTGGCCGCCGACAGCGGCCAGGTTCTGCTGCAGCGTTCGCTATAGGCCACTGAGATGTCCAGCCACCAGCGTCCGCTCCGGGCCCTGGTGGTGGGCGCCGGGGTCGGCGGCATTTCGGTGGCCCGGGGGTTGTTGCGCGACGGACATGACGTCACCGTCTTCGAGCGGCGGCCGGACGTGCGGGCGCCCGGCGGCGCCGTGACGATCTGGTCAAACGGCGAAATGGTGCTTCGGCAACTCGGCGTGGAGATGGACGGGGCCGGTCAGCTGCTGTCCACCGTGCGGGCCCTGACGTCCACGGGACGCCCGCTCGCCACGCTGGACGTGTCCGCGATCGCGGATCGGCTCGGCGCGCCCGTCCGCATGGTGCCGCGCCGGATCCTGCTGGAACGGTTGCTGGACGGCTTTCCGGCCGACCGCATCCGGTGCGACTCCCACGCGATCGCGTTGGCCGCCACGCCCGACGGGGTGCGGGTGGAGTTCGGCGACGGCAGCTCGGCCGAGGGGGATCTGTTGATCGGAGCCGACGGCCTGCACTCGATGGTCCGGGAGGGCGTCGGCGGCCGGGCGGCGAAGCCCACCGGCTGGTGCAGCTGGCAGGGGCTCATCAGACTTGCGGAGATCCCGAACAAGGACACCGCGCTGATGGTCATCGGCGAGCGGGGAAACCTTGGCCTGTGGCCGGCCGGTAGCTCCGAGGTGCAGTGGTGGTTCGACCTGCCCTGGTCGTGTGACTTCGTGCGGCCGCAACGTCCGATCCAGACCCTCCGGTCTCATTTCACCGGGTGGTCCGACTCCGTCGATCGGGTGCTGGCGGCGTTGACCGACGACGATCTGGCGCCGTCGCCGTACCCGCATTTCCGGCATCCGATGCCCCCGGCGGGCCGGGGCCCGGTCACGTTGCTCGGGGATGCCGCCCATACGATGCCGCCCACCCTGGCGCAGGGCGCCAACCAGGCTCTGCTCGACACGATGGTGCTGTGCAAGGCGCTGTCGGATCTGCCAGGCAACGGCGACGTTGTCAGTGCGTTGCGCTGGTATGAGAAGACCCGCCGGCGCAAGGTGATGGCCGTGTCCCGGGTGGCATCGCTGCCCGTCTCGCACGGTGAGGTCGTCCTGCGACCGGCGGCGTTGATTCCCGACCGGCTGCAGGCTCGCGCGCTGACGATGTTTCTGCGTTGGACGAGTCACCGCCGGATGTCGGGGGAGATCAGCCGAGAAGTGGGGGCAGCGACGGCCGGTCGATCCAGTCCATGAACGCCTCGGGCGAATTCATCACGGTACGGGGTGATTTCGACGCGCCCTCGCGCTGGCGCTGGCTGTTGAAGTGGTGCGTGCTGGCGGTCCCGCACTACCCCATATTGATCGGGCTCTATCTGGTCTATCCCTTGTCCACCGTGGTCGCCGGCGTCGTCATCTTGTGCACCGGGCGATATCCGCGGCCCATCTTCGACTTCAACGTCGGCGTGCTGCGCTGGTCGTGGCGGGTGATGAATTTCAGGTTCCCGATGAACAGCACGGACGCCTATCCGCCTTTCACACTCGCGTCGCGGCCCGACTATCCCGCTGACCTGCAGGTCGAGTATCCGCAGCGGCTGAGGAACCGGGCCGTGTTGGTGAAGTGGCTGCTCGCCATCCCGCACGTCCTGCTGTGCTGGTCGATGGAGCCCCTGCTGCAGGTGCTGTGCGTGATCGCCGCGGTGTCGTTGTTGTGCACCGGGACCATCCCGGCGGGGATGTTCGATCTCCTGCTGGGCATCGTCCGTTGGCGCTACCGGGTGGCCGTGTACGTGTCCCTGATGCGCGACGAATACCCGCCGTTCCGAATGGATCTGGGGAGCCAGTGACCCGTCGGAATCCATTGTTCCCGTACGTGTACCGGTTCGGTCAGCCGGTCTTCGACCGGCTGTTCTATCACCGGTATCGGCGTGCGGCGCTGAGCAACGCAACCGGCCGGCTGCTGATGCTCGGCCTGGGGCCGGGCACCGACTTGCGGTTCCTGCCGCCCACGGTGACCTCGGTCGCCGCCGTCGAGCCCGAGGCGCCGTTTCGTCGGATGGCGTCCCGCCTTGCCGATCGGCGCGGCATCGCCGTCGACATCGTCGAGGGGACCGGTGAGTCGATTCCCTTCCCGGACAACAGCTTCGACTCGGTCCATATCGGCCTGGTGTTGTGTTCGGTCGACGACGTGGCCGCCACCCTCGGCGAGATCCGGCGCGTCCTGACACCCGGAGGCAGGCTGGTCGTCCTCGAGCACGTGCGTGGGGAGGGCGCGACGGGCCGGTTGCAGGATCTGGTCTCCAAGCCGTGGTCGTGGCTGGCCGCCGGTTGCGAGCCGAACCGGCGAACCCTGGATTCCATCGTCGCGGCCGGATTCGACACCACGGCGCTTCGTAGCATCCCGCGCACGCCGGTGCCCTTCCCGTGCAAGCCCCACCTGCAGGGGTTCGCCGTCCTCATTCCACGCTGACGGCCTCGATGATGTTCAGCCGCGCCGCCCGCCGCGCGGGTGGCAGCGAGCCGAGCAGGCAGACCGCGAGCGCCCCCGCGGTGAACGCCAGGGCCATCGGGCTCAGGCGGAAGCCGACCTGGAAATTCATCATGTCCCCGCTGATGAGACTGAACAGCCACTGGTCGGTCAGGCCGAACAACAGCCCCAAAAGGCCTCCGACGAAACCGATTCCGGCGGCCTCGGCCAGCACCATCCGCAGGATGAACAGGCGGCTGGACCCCATGGCGCGCAGCACACCGATCTCCCGGCGGCGCTCCAGCACCGAAAGGGTGAGCGTGTTGAGCAGCGCGACGGCCGCCACGGCCACGACGATGACCCACACCGCGTTGGCGATGAACATGCTCTGATGCAGCGGGGCTTCGAGCCCGGCCAGCGCCGCGCGACCGTCGTATACGTGGTTCGGCGCCGGCACCACCCGGCGGATCTCTGCCAGCAGGCGTTTCGGATCCGTCCCCGGGGCGGCGGTGATCTGCAGGGTTGTCGCCGCCGGGCGATCGAACCATGCCCTCAGGTGGTCGAGATCGATTCCGACCGTTCCGATGACGGTCGAGAAGAACGGCACCAGGGCCAACACGGCCGTCTGCCGGGGACCGTGTGGTGTCTGCAGCTGCAGCCGATCGCCGGCGCGGACGTGCAGAGCGGCGCCGAGGTTCTGCGTGAGCACCACGCCGCGGCCGGCCAGGACGTCGGCGCGCAGGTGCTCATCGAGCGCGCGGAACAGCGAGTCGTGGGTTCCGGCGGAGAAGCCGTCGAGCAGAACGCGGGTGCCGCCGATCACGGCGAACCCGAATGCGCCCTCGGTCACCCGCGCCACCCCGGGCACCGCCGCCACGCGTTCGGAAAGACCTTGCGGCAGAACGTCGGTGGGATAGCTGTCCGGCGGGTCGGCGCTCACCCATACGTCGGCGTCGGCGGCGGGGGAGAAGATGGCGCGGGCCGAGCGGATCATGTCGGCGTTGGTGCCGGTGATCACCACGGTGGTGACCACCCCGATCAGCACGGTCATCACGGTGGCCCAGACTCGTCGCGGCGCGCGTCGAATGGTGGCGGCCGCAAGCGCCCCGCAAGACCCGAACAGGCGAGCCGTCGCCGCCGTGGCCTCGACGATGGGTGCGGTGAGCGCGAAGCCCAGCGCGATCTCGGCGCTCAGGAGGGCGGCCATCGCGACGACGGCGAAGGTGCCGCGTTGGCCGATGACCACCCAGATCGACACCGCGAACACCGCGACGGCGCCCACCCCCGCGGCGACCCGCAGCCACCGCGGCACGGCGTCCGCCGCCGAGGCCCCGACCGGCGCCAGCGCCTCGATCGGCGCGACCTTGTACACCTGCCGCGCGGCCATCGCCGCGGCGGCCACGGTGGTGAGTGCCGTGGCCGCGAGGGCCACCGGGATGGCGTAGCCGGGCAGCCCGTACTCGATACGTGCCTCGAGGCCCTGGGTCATCGCCGGGGGCAGCCGGCCGATCGCCATGCGCCCTGCCAGTATTCCGATGCCCGACCCGATGGCCCCGCCGACCAGTCCGAGGATCGCCGCCTCCCCGAGCACGTCGCCGACAATGGTGACGCGCCGGCCGCCTATCGCGCGCAGCATGGAGATGACCGGCCGTCGCTGGGTGATCGCCATGGTCGTCGTCGTGTAGATCAGAAACGCGCCGACCACCATCGCGACCGCCGCGCCCAGCAGCGCCATGTAGTTCATCAGCTTGACGCCGTCGCCGGCCCGGGCCGCCCGCAGGCTCGGGGCGGCGACGATCGCGCGGCCGTTCACCGCGGCGGTGACGGCGGCCCGGACGGCGGCTTGGTCGGCGCCCGGCTTGGTGGTGATCAGTATCGAGTCGAGTTGACCGAGGCGCCCGGTGACGGTCTGCGCGAGCGCGAGCGGGGCAAGGACGTAATGCCCGCCGTTGAGGCCGGCGAACTGCTCGCCCGCCAGCACCTCGCCGACCGTGACCGAACCCGAGCCCAATTGCAGCGTCTGGCCTTTCGTATAGCCGACCCGCGGCCCGACCTGGACAGCGTCGGGAGTCGAGGACAGCGCCTGCACCGGCCGGGTGACCGCGTCCTTCAGGGCGCCGCCCAGCGCGGCGGTCCTGGCATCCGCGCCGAGCAGCAACACTGGCCCCGTCGGCGTGGACGCGGAGGTCCGGATCATCGGCGCCGCGGTGGCGACGCCGGGAACCGCGGCGACGTCCGCCAGTATCGTGTCGGGGAATCCGGCGTCGGTGATGCCCGACACCTCCAGCGCCGCCACGCCGGCGATCCCGTCGGCCAGCCGGTCGACCGATCCGGTGATCGAGCCGAAGATGCCGAATATTGCGACCAGATACGTTGCGGAGACGGCCATTACGGCGATCGACGCGAGCGTGCGGCGGCGATGCACGGCGAGCTCACGCAGGCTGAACACGCGCAGTCGGCTCGCGGCCGCCGATATCCTCACGCGGGGACCGCCGGTAGGTCGGAACCGACCCGCCCGTCCTGGAGCGTGATGATCCGATCGGTGGCCGCGGCGGCGTCCGAATTGTGCGTCACCATCACCACCAGCCGGTCGCGGCCCTCCTCGTGCGCCACCTCGGCGAGGAGCGCCAGGATCGAGGCGCCCGTCGCGGAGTCGAGGTTGCCCGTGGGCTCGTCGGCGAGGATGAGCGCCGGATCCATCATCAACGCACGCGCGACCGCGACCCGCTGCATCTGGCCGCCGGACAGTTCCGCCGGCCGGTGCTCGGTCCGGTTGCCCAGCCCGACGCGGTCCAGCAACCGGATCGCGTCCGGTTTGACCCGGCCCAGCCGGACGCCGTCGAGCAGCTTGGGGACCGCGACGTTCTCCCACGCCGACAGGGTCGGCAACAGGTTGAAGAACTGAAAGATGAAGCCCACGCGGTGATGGCGGAACGCCGACTGCTGCTCGTCGCCCAACCGGCCGATCTCCTCGCCGTCGAACGCGATCGAGCCGGAGTCCGGGGAGTCCAACGCGCCGAGCAGATGCAGCAGCGTGCTCTTACCCGCGCCGGAAGGCCCGACCACCGACACGAACTGACCGTCCCCGAGGTGCAGGCTGATCCCGTCGAGCGCCCGGACCGTTTGACCGCCGACCCGATACTCGCGCACCACGTCGCGTAGTTCGATGGTCATCTTGACACCACGAGGGTTGCCGGCGATCGGTTCACCCGCCGCGGTGAACCGATCAACCGCCGGGGTCGTGTCTGATGACATGTTCGGCAGCTATCGGGTGGTCGACCACATCGTCGGCCACCTCGGCGCGCTCGGGGTGGACCACGTCTTCGGTGTCGACGGCGCCAACATCGAGGATCTGTACGACGCCGCCCACTTCGAGCCCGAGGTCACCGCGGTCCTGGCCAAGCACGAGTTCTCGGCGGCCACCATGGCCGACGGGTACAGCCGGAGCGGTGCCGGGCTCGGCGTGGTGGTGGCGACGTCGGGAGGGGGAGCGCTGAACCTCGTCGCCGGCCTTGGCGAGGCGTTCGCGAGCCGGGTTCCGGTGCTGGCCCTGGTCGGTCAGCCCGCGACCACGATGGACGGCCGAGGCAGCTTCCAGGACACCAGCGGTTGCAACGGCTCGCTCGATGCCCGTGCGCTGTTTTCCGCGGTGTCGGTGTTCTGCGAGCGGGTGCTCGCGCCGGCCGACATCGTTTCGGCGTTGCCTCGGGCCGTCTCCGCCGCGCGCACCGGCGGCCCCGCGGTGTTGTTGCTGCCCAAGGACATTCAGCAGGCACGCATCACCGTCGACGACCCCATCGAGCCCCCGGACAGTTTCAGCGCGCCGATCGGAAACCCGCATCTCATCGCCGCCGAGCTGCGCCGCGCGACCGGTCACGTCACCATCATCGCCGGCGAGCAGGTGGCCCGCGACGACGCCCGGGCCGAGCTCGAGCACCTGCGCGCGCTACTGCGCGCGCGGGTGGCCACCGTCCCCGACGCCAAAGACGTCGCGGGCACACCGGGTTTCGGGTCGTCGTCGGCGCTCGGGGTGACCGGCGTCATGGGCCACCCGAGCGTGGCCGAAGCGGTGGCGGCCAGCGCGGTGTGCCTCATCGTCGGCACCCGGTTGACGGTCACCGCGCGCGGCGGCCTGGATGACGCGCTCGCGGCGGTGCGAACGGTGTCCATCGGGTCGGCGCGGCCCTACCCGCGTTGCACCCACGTGCACACCGACGACCTGCGTGGTTCGCTGCGCCTGCTGATCCAGGCGCTGCGCGGTCATGGACGCCCGAGCGGCCTGCGCGTGCCAGATCTGTTGCGCCGCACCGAGTTGACCCCGCCGGCCTGCCCCGGACCGGGAATCCGGTACCGCGACGCCCTCGCGGTGCTGGACCGCGTCCTGCCCGACGGGGCCGACATCGTGGTCGACGCCGGCAACACCGGCGCGGCCGCGATCCATCACCTGCCGGCGCGGCGCGGCGGCAGGTTCGTGGCGGCGCTCGGCATGGGCGGCATGGGCTACAGCTTCGGTGCCGCGATCGGGATGGCGTTCGGACGTGCGAACGGCGGCCGCGCCGCCGGCCGAACCGTGGTGATCGCCGGGGACGGCGCGTTCTTCATGCACGGCCTCGAGGTGCACACCGCCGTGCAATACGCGCTTCCCGTGACGTTCGTGTTGTTCAACAACAACGCCCATGCGATGTGTGTGACCCGTGAGCAGCTGTTCTATCAGAACCGCTACAGCTACAACCGTTTCCGGCCCAGCGCGCTGGGAACCGGTCTGGCGGCGATGTTTCCCGGGCTGACATCGGTCGATGTCAGCGAGCCCGCCCAATTGGCCGCGGCGCTTCGGGCGTCCCTGGACGTCGAGGGCCCGGCGGTGGTCAGCGTCGAGTGCGACGCCGACGAAATCCCGCCGTTCGCACCATTTCTCACCGCGCTCTCAGGAAACGCGGCTGTCACAGAACAGGTTTCGACCGCGAAGGAGAACCGGAACGATGTCGCTGCCAGCGCTTAAGGATATCCCCACCCCCATCGATGGGGTGGTCCGCATCGAAACCAGTCCACGGGAGAAGGCGACCCCGATCATCATGGAGATGATGCGGTCGGTCTACCCGCACGATCAGGTCTTCGGGCAGTACTGCACGGTCAACGATTACGTCGCGTGCCCGCCGGACGAGTTGTACGAGTACATGGCCGACACCCGCAGCCTCGAGGAGTGGACCTACAGCCTGCGCGGTTTCACGCCCACCGACGAACCGGGCCTGTGGCTGGCCTACGACCGGCTGGGCTCGGAGACCGAGATTTACACGCGCACCGTCGCCAACCCGGAGGCCCGGACCGTCGACTACCACTGCGCGTGGGATCAGGGCAAGCACCTGTGGATGGTCTATCTGATGCGGGTGATCGACGCGCAGGTGGTCCTCGACAAGCCGGGATCGGTTGTGCTGTGGACCAATTGTCACCACCCGTTCTACGACCACAACCCCTATCCGGAGACCGCGCCGGCGCAGCGCCCGGTGTGGGTGGGCGACTTCTGGGACATGTTCGGTGCCGGGCATGCGCTGGAGCTGCAGAACCTGAAGGCGATCGCCGAATACCGGCACCGCAACGGCCTGCCGGTGACGCCGGAATGGATGAGGTAGTCACATGAGTCAACCGAGCGTCAGCCTGATCGACGTTTCCAGCTATCTGCCCGGTGAGCCGATCGGCGCCGACTACTATGCGCAATTCGCCGAATCCGACGACCTGCGCGAGAACGTCATGTTCCGCGCCCCGAAGTTTCGTCACCACGTCGGGCCGGACGAGAGCTCCATCGACATGATCGAACGCGCGGCCAAGGGCCTGATCGAGCGGCATGGCCACGACGCGGTCGAGGGCGCCGACGTGCTGATCACCCATACCCAGGTGCCGGACATGGCCTTCTACGGCCAAGGCGGCGGTATCGCCCACCGGCTGGGCATGCGACCGTCCTGGGTGCTCGACCTCAACAACGGCGGCTGCGCGGCGTTCGTGCTGGCGCTCAACGTGGCTCGCAAACTGTTGACCTCCGGCGCCGGGCGCACCGCGCTGATCGCCATCGCGCAGAACGCCGCCGGGCAGTTCTTCGATCAGCCGACCATCCGGCGCAAGGCGCAGTCCGCGGTGCCCGGCGACGGCGCGGCGGTGGGACTGGTGGCGCTGAGCGACCGGTCACCCATCCTCGACGTCGAGTGCCGTACCTACGGCGAGTACGCCGGTGAGATGACGCTGTCCTACGACCCGCCCCGCAAGTGGTGGCAGGCCGGGTCCGGCGAGGGCAGCATCGGCTTCACCGAAAGCAAGATCACCAAGGTGCTGGCGCGCGGGAACCGTCAGGTTCCCGAGGTGGCGCTGGCGGTGTGTGACCGAATCGGGTTGCCCGCCAAGGAGCTCGATCTGCTGGTGACCAACCAGCCCAACCGCGTGTTCCTGCGCAACTGGCGTGACGCGCTCGAGTTGCCGCCCGAACGCCATCGGGACACCTTTGACGAGTGCGGCAACCTTTTCGGCGCCGGGATTCCGATCAACCTGGACCGCGCCGTCTCCGACGGGCAGGTCGGGGCCGGCGACGTCGTGATGATGGCGGCCTTCGCCCATGCCGGCGACTTCGCCGGTGCGGCGGCGGTGCGCTGGGGAGGGCGAGGCTGATGCAGCCCAACCCGACCCCGGCGGGTCCCGGCACCTGCGACGCATTACCCGACGCGGTGGATCCGTTTGCGTTGTCGCTCAACGAGAATCCCTTCCCGCCGCTGCCGTCGGTGCGGTCGGCGCTGATCCGGTCCATCCACGCCATGAACCGCTACCCGGAGTTCCTGCCCGAACGGCTGCGCGGTGTGATCGCCAATCACATCGGGGTGCCCGCCGACCGCGTGGCGCCGGGCGGCGGAGCGACGGGTGTCGTGCTGCAGGCCCTGCGGGCGGTGACCGCTCCGGGTGACACGATGGCGATGGCCACGCCGACCTTCGACGGTTACCCGATCCTCGCGCGGATGGCGCAGCTGAAGACGCGAACCGTTCCCCTGGACGAGCGCGGTCATCACGACCTCGACGGGCTGGCCCGCGCCGCCGCCGACGCCCGGGTGGTGGTGCTGTGCCGGCCGCACAACCCCACCGGAACACTCGAGTCCGCCGCCGCCGTTTCGGCGTTCCTGCGCCGCGTGCCGCGCGACACCGTCGTCCTGCTCGACGAGGCGTATATCGAGTTCACCGCGCCCGAGCACCGCATCGCGGTGTCGGCGCTGGTCGCCCGGTTTCCCAATGTGATCGTGGTGCGGACCTTTTCCAAGGCGTACGGCCTGGCGGGATTGCGGATCGGTTACGCAGTGGCGTCACCGGAGCTGGCGGGTGCGCTGTGGTCCCATCAGCTGCCGTTCGGCGCCGCGATCACCAGTTTGATCGCGGTCGTCGCATCATACAACGCGGAAAGCGAACTGCTGCACCGGGTCCGGTTGATCAACGCCGAACGCCGCTATCTCCGGATGCGGCTGAGCGCGATGGGGATCTACACGACGGACGCACACGCGAACTTCATGTACCTGCCGCCGAGAAGGGATGGGCGGGGTGGGCCGTGGCATGAGGTGTTCGCCGACAGCGGTCTACAGGTGCGGTGCTATCCGGACGGCGGTGCGCGGGTCACCGTGGGCCACCGCGCGTCGACGCTGGCGGTGCTGTCGGCCCTGGGGAAAGGCCACGCTCGCGCGCCAAGTGCGGTATGAAGGGGCGTGGCTGCCTCACGACCGCCCAAGCGTGACCCGATCGCCGCGGCGCGCGACAACTGGGAGCGCTCCGGTTGGGCCGACGTGGCGCAGGGCATGGTCGCGGTGACGTCGGTGATGCGCGCGCACCAGATCCTGCTGGCCCGGGTCGAGACGGCGTTGCGTCCCTACGACCTGAGTTTCTCCCGCTACGAGTTGCTGCGGTTGCTGGCCTTCAGCCGGACCGGCGCGCTGCCCATCACCAAGGCATCCGACCGGCTGCAGGTCCACGTCACCAGCGTGACCCACGCGATCCGCCGGCTGGAGGCCGACGGACTGGTGCAGCGGGCGCCGCACCCCACCGACGGGCGCACCACGCTGGTGCAGATCACCGACCTGGGCCGCTCGACGGTCGAGGACGCCACGGTCACGCTCAACGAGCAGGTGTTCGCCGATATCGGGATGTCCGAAACCGAAGCGCGGGCGCTGGTTTCGTCGATCGAGACGCTGCGTCGCGACGCGGGAGACTTCTAGGCTGCGTCGAGGGAACGACCGTCGTTCGCCGAACGTGTACCCACTGCGATTCTTCGCGCGATATTCCGCGTTCAGTACACGCTCGGCGCGCTGAGGCCGTCAGCTCTCCCGCAGCATCTCGATCACCGCGCTGAAGTCCTTGTCGGCGTGGGAGGCCGCGAACTTGGCGTAGATCTCGGCTGCGTGCCGGCCCAGCGGCGCGGCCGACCCGGTGGAGGTCACCGCGTCCATGGCCAGCCCCAGGTCCTTGTTCATCAGCGCGGTCGCGAAACCCGGCTTGAAGTCATTGTTGGCCGGCGACGTCGGCACCGGGCCCGGCACCGGGCAGTTGGTGTGCACGGCCCAGCAATTGCCGGTCGCGCCGGTGATGACGTCGAAGAGGGACTGCGCCGAAAGTCCGAGCTTCTCGGCCAGGACGAACGCCTCGCCGACGGCGATCTGCTGCACCGCCAGCACCATGTTGTTGCACACCTTGGCGGCCTGTCCGGCCCCGGCCCCGCCGCAATGAATCACCTTGCCCGCCATCGGTTCCAGCACCGGGCGGGCGCGGTCCAGGGCGGCCTCGTCGCCGCCCACCATGAACGCCAGCGTCCCGGCGACGGCGCCCTTCACGCCGCCGGAGACCGGCGCGTCGAGCTGCGAAACACCCTGCGATTCCGCGAGCGCGTGCACCTCGCGGGCGTCGTTGACCGAGATCGTGGAGCTGTCGATGAACAGCGCGCCCGGCTGGGCGGCAGGCAGCACGTCGGCGTAGCAGCGCTTGACCAGGTCCCCGTTGGGCAACATGGTGATCACCACGTCGGCCCCGGCCACCGCGTCGGCCGCGCTGTCGAACGTCGTCACCCCGTTGCCGGCCGCGGCGGCGGCCGCCGCGGGCACCGGGTCGAACCCGCGCACGGTGTGGCCCGCGGCCACCAGGTTCGCCGACATCGGCCCGCCCATGTTGCCCAGACCGAGGAAAGCGATGCTCGTCATGGTCGCCTTTCTACGCGCTCGAACGCACTCGCGCGGCCTCGGCCCGGCCGATCACCACCCGCATGATCTCGTTGGTCCCTTCCAGGATTCGGTGCACCCGCAGGTCGCGCACGATCTTCTCGAGACCGTACTCCCGCAGGTAGCCGTAGCCGCCGTGCAGCTGCAGGGCCTTGTCGGCCACCTCGAAGCAGGTGTCGGTGACGTAGCGCTTGGCCATCGCGCACAGCTCGACCTTGTCGGGGTCGTCGTTGTCCAAGGCGTCGGCGGCCCGCCACAACATCATTCGCGAGGTTTCCAGCCCCGTGGCCATGTCCGCCAGGGTGAACCGGATGGTGGGCTCGTCGAGCAGGGCCCTGCCGAACGCCTCCCGTTCCCGCACGTAGGCGCCCGCCTTGTCGAAGGCGGACTGGGCGCCGCCCAGCGAGCACGCGGCGATGTTGAGCCGGCCGCCGTTGAGGCCGTTCATCGCGATGCCGAAACCGGCGCCCTCGCCGTCCGCACCGCCCAGCATGGCCTCGGCCGGCACCCGCACGCCGTCGAAGATCACCTGCGCGGTGGGCTGGGCGTGCCAGCCCATCTTCTCTTCCAGCGCCCCGAAACTGAGCCCGGCAGAACCCTTTTCGACCACGAACGCGGAGATGCCGCGCGGGCCGTCGCCGCCGGTGCGGGCCATCACCACGTAGACGTCGGAGGCGCCGGCGCCGGAGATGAACTGCTTGACGCCGTCGAGCACGTAGTCGCCGCCCTCCCGGACGGCGCGGGTGCTCAACGCGCTGGCGTCGGACCCGGCGCCCGGCTCGGTGAGGCAGTAGCTGGCGATGACGTCCATCGAGGCCAGCCGCGGCACCCAGGCCTTGCGCTGTTCGGCGGTGCCGAACGTGTCGATCATCCACGCGCACATGTTGTGGATGGACAGGAACGCGGCGGTGGTCGGGTCGGCGATGGCCAACTGCTCGAAGATGCGGACCCCGTCGAGCCGGCGCAGCCCGCTACCGCCGACGTCCTCGCGGCAGTAGATCGCCGCCATCCCCAGCTCGGCGGATTCGCGCAACACGTCGGTCGCGAAGTGCTTGGTCGCGTCCCATTCCAGGGCGTGCGGGGCGATTCGCTTGGCGGCGAACGCGGCCGCCGTCTCGGTGATGACCCGCTCGTCGTCGTTCAGGGTGAACATCGTGCCTTAATCCATTGTCGGAATCACGAATTCGGCGCCGTCCTTGACGCCGGAGGGCCACCGCGACGTGACGGTCTTGGTCTTGGTGTAGAACAGGATCGAGTGCGGCCCGTGCTGGTTGAGGTCGCCGAAGCCGGAGCGCTTCCAGCCGCCGAAGGTGTGGTAGGACACCGGAACCGGGATGGGAACGTTGACGCCGACCATGCCGACCTGCACCCGGGAGATGAAGTCGCGGGCGGCGTCGCCGTCGCGGGTGAAGATCGCCACGCCGTTGCCGTACTCGTGTTCGGAGGGCAGCCGCAGCGCCTCTTCGTAGTCGTGCGCGCGCACGATGCACAGCACGGGTCCGAAGATCTCGTCGGTGTAGATCGACATGTCCGGGGTGACGTGGTCGAACAGCGTTGGGCCGATGAAGAATCCGCCCTCGAGGCTGGCGTCGTCAAAGGTCAGGTCGTCGCTGCCGCGTTCGCGCCCGTCGATCACAATTTCGGCACCCGCGGCCACACCCTGCTCGATGTAGTCGCGCACCCGCTTCAGCGCCGCCTCGGTGACCAGCGGACCGTAGTCGGCCTTGGGGTCCAGGCTGTGGCCCACCCGCAGGTTGTTGATCCGGTCGATGAGCCTGGCGCGCAAGCGATTCGCCGTCTGCTCGCCGACCGGCACCGCGACGCTGATCGCCATGCACCGTTCACCGGCGCTGCCGTATCCGGCGCCGATCAGCGCGTCGACGGCCTGATCGAGGTCGGCGTCGGGCATCACGATCATGTGGTTCTTGGCGCCGCCGAAGCATTGCGACCGCTTGCCGGTGGCCGCGGCCGTCGCGTAGATGTACTGCGCGATGTCGGAGCTGCCGACGAAGCCCACCGCCTGGATGTCGGGGTGGTGCAGGATGGCGTCGACGGCCTCCTTGTCGCCGTGCACGACCTGGAAGACGCCGGGCGGCAGGCCGGCCTCGAGAAACAGCTCGGCCAGCCGCACCGGCACCGACGGGTCGCGCTCGCTCGGCTTGAGGACGAACGCGTTGCCGCACGCCAGCGCGGGCCCGGCCTTCCACAGCGGGATCATGGCCGGGAAGTTGAACGGGGTGATGCCCGCGACCACACCCAGCGGCTGGCGCAGCGAGTACACGTCGATCCCCGGCCCGGCGCCTTCGGTGTATTCGCCCTTGAGCAGGTGCGGGATGCCGATCGCGAATTCGATCACCTCGATGCCGCGCTGAACGTCGCCGCGCGAGTCGGCGACGGTCTTGCCGTGCTCGAGGGACAGCAGCTCGGCCAGCTCGTCCATGTGGTCGTTGACCAGCTCGATGAACCGCATCATCACCCGGGCGCGGCGTTGCGGATTCCACGCCGCCCAACCCTTTTGGGCCTCGACGGCCGAGGCCACCGCGGCGTCGATCTCGGCCTTGCCGGCCATCGGCACCTGCGCCTGCACCTCGCCGGTGCTGGGGTTGAAGACGTCGGCGGTGCGGCCGGACCGTCCGGGGGTGCGCTGCCCGTCGATGAAGTGGGGGATCTGTGTGGTCATGGTGTCCTCGGGTTCGTACGCGCGTGAGAGGCGGATACTTGGATATCCTAGTAACCGCGGGCGGGCGTCGCAAGGACGCCGGTCTCACGCCGGGTAGTGGCCGGCCTTCAGGTCGGCCAGCAGGCTCGGATGGTTGGGCTGCCAGCCGAATCTCTCGCGGGTCAGCTCGCTCGAGGCCGGCTGGTCCGCCCCGAAGGCGGCGCCGAAGTATCCGAAACTGTCGGCGGGCACCTCCGCGGTGGGCACACCGAGTTCGCGCCCGATCGCTTCGGCGAGCGCGCGCATCGGGTCGCCCTCGTCGGCGACGGCGTGCGCCACCGTCCCGGGGGTGGCCTGTTCGAGGACCAGGCGGAACAGGCGCGCCGCGTCGAGGACGTGCACGGCCGGCCAGCGCTGGGTGCCGTCGCCGACGTAACCGGAGACCCCCGTGCGTCGCGCGGCCTCGATGAGCAGCGACGCGAACCCGCACGGGCCGGCTTCCCGGTGCACGGACCGGGGCAGGCGCACCACCGCCGACCGGACGTCCTTGGCGGCCAGTTCCAGGGCGGCACGCGCGTTGCGGCCGCGCCCGCCGATGGGTCCGTCGGTCGGCGCCGGGTCCCGCTCGGTGGCGGTGCGGCCGGGAATCACGGGCGTTCCCGAGGCCATGACGAACGGCTTTCCGCTGCCTTCGAGCGCCGCGCCGAAGGCCTCGACGGCGCCGGCCTCCTGGGCGACCGCCTTCTGGAAATCGTCGAAGTGGAGGAAGGCGAGGTGAACGACTCCGTCGGACGCCGCGGCGCCCCGGCGCAGGGTCTGCGGGTCATCGAGGTCACCGCGCAACACGTCGGCTCCCATGGACCGGGCGGCCCGTGCCGACGCGTCGGAGCGGGCCAACGCGAGAACGTCGTGGCCCGCGCCGATGAGCTCGGGCACGACGGCGGAGCCGATCCCTCCGGTGGCACCCGTGACGAAAACCCGCATGAGCAACTCCTCTGAGTGATGGGACTAATGTCCCATCACGTTACCAGAGTGATGGGACAAAGGTCCCATCGCCTACGATGGCGGGATGCCCCGATGGGAACCGGACGCGCGAGCACGGCTGGTCACCGCCGCGCTGCAGCTGTTCTCCGAGCAGGGCTACGACCGGACCACCGTCGCCGAGATCGCCGACCACGCCGGCCTGACCAAGAGCACCTTTTTTCGGTATTTCCCCGACAAGCGTGAGGTGCTGGCGGCCGGTCAGGAGACGCTGGCGCAGCTGCTGACCGAGGGGATCGCCTCCGCGCCCGCGGACGCGGGCCCGCTCGCGGCGGTCGCCGCCGGGCTCGCGCGGGCGGCCGGGCCGATGACACCGTTCAATCGCGAGCTCGGTCCCCAGGTGCAGGCCGTCATCGCCACCAGCACCGAGCTGCAGGCGCGCGACGCGCTCAAACAGGTGGGCCTCGCCGCGGCCATGGCGGACGCGTTGCGCGCCCGGGGGGTGGCGGACCGGGCGGCGACCCTGGCGGCCGAAATGGGAGTGCTCGCGTTCAAGGAGGCATTCGCCGCCTGGCTTGCCGCCGACGACGACCAAGACCTGGGCGAACTGGCCCGCAAGGCCCTGAATGATCTCCGCGCCGCGGCGGCCGACATCGACTGAGGGCACTAGCCTTTATCCCGTATGCACACCATCGAGGCGGACTACCTGGTGGTCGGCGCGGGCGCCATGGGAATGGCGTTCGTCGACACGCTGGTGTCGGAGACGGACGCGCGGGTGGTGTTGGTCGACCGTAACCACCAGCCGGGCGGGCATTGGACCATGGCCTACCCGTTCGTGCGGCTGCATCAGCCCTCGGCGTTCTACGGCGTCAATTCGCTGAGACTTGGCGGCGACTCGATCGACCAGATCGGTTGGAACCAGGGGCTTTACGAGTTGGCCACCGCCGCCGAGGTTTGCGCGTACTACGACCGCGTGCTCCGTCACCAGCTGTTGGAAAGCGGGCGGGTCACCTACTTCCCGATGAGCGAATACCGCGGTGACGGCCGGTTCACCACGCTCGCCGGGACCGACTACACCGTCGACGCGACGCGCCGCGTCGTCGACGCCACCTACATGCACGTCACGGTGCCGGCCATGCGCCCGCCGCCCTACCCGGTCGCGCCGGGTGTGACCTGCGTGCCGCCCAACGACCTGCCGAAATGCGGCGCGCACGAGCGGTACGTGATCGTCGGGGCCGGCAAGACCGGCATCGACACCTGCCTGTGGCTGCTCGGCCAGGGCATCGCGCCCGACCGGCTGACCTGGATCATGCCCCGCGACTCCTGGCTGCTGGACCGCGCGAAGATGCAGCCCGGATCGTTGTTCGCCGATCAGATCAAAGCCGGCTTCATCGCGCAGCTTCGCGCCATCAGCGACGCCACGTCGGTCGAGGACCTTTTCGCGCGGCTCGAGGAATCCGGCGGTCTGCTGCGGATAGATCCGGCGGTCCGACCGACCATGTATCGCTGCGCGACCGTCACCCGGCTGGAGCTCGAGGCGCTGCGACGCATCGGCGACGTGGTGCGGCTGGGCCACCTGCGGCGCATCGACGCGGACCGGATGGTCCTCGACGGCGGTGCGGTGGCCCGTGCCGGCCGCACCCTGTACCTCGACTGCACCGCTGATGGCGCCGAAAAGCGCCCGGCGACAGCGATTTTCGACGATGGACGGATCACGCTGCAAAGTGTGCGCGGATGCCAGCAGATCTTCAGCGCCGCGCTCATCGCCCACGTCGAAGCCGCGTACCACGACGACCGGGCGAAGAACGAACTGTGCGTGCCGTTGCCGCATCCCGACACCGACCTGGACTGGCTGCGGCTGGCGCTGGCCGACTACACCAACCAGCTGCGCTGGCTCGACGACCCGGACCTGACCGCCTGGATGTCCGCGGCCCGCCTGGACCTGTTCGGTCACCTGATCGGCCATCTGCTGCCGCCGGCATCGGCAAAGCCCCGGGTGCGGGAGCGGATACTGGGCATCGCCAAGTCGGTGTTCTCGGCCACCGCCGCCAAACTCGACGAGCTGCTCAGTGAACAAACCCCGCTCGCAGCGCCGTGATACCCGGTGTAACCCGGCTCGATATTCATCGGGTGGAGGAGGCACGTGGCGGCACGAAACGAACCGGTCAAGCGGCCACTGCGGGCGGTGCCCGACAGTGGCGTTGACGCTGGCTATCCCGACTGGGAGGCCGTGTACTCGGACAACGCGTCCTGGGTGTACCGGACGCTGTTCGCCCGGGTCGGCAACCGGGCCGACGCCGAGGACCTCACCGCCGAGGTCTTCCTCGCCGCGCTGCGGCCGCTGCGGCTGACCGCGAGCGTCGGGGAGGTGCGCGCCTATCTGCGGGTCACCGCCCGCACGGTGCTCGCCGCGCATTGGCGGGAGACCCTGGGCCGGGAGATAACCTCGATCGACGACATCGAACAACCACCGGAGAGCGAGGAAGCGATCAGCACCGCGCCGCAGCGTGTCGCCCGGGTTCTCGACAACCTGCCGGACCGGTACCGGCAGATACTGGAATTGCGCTTCCTGCAAGGGCATTCGATCAAGGATTCCGCGGCGGAACTCGGCGTCAGCGTCGCCAACGCCAAGGTGCTCCAGCATCGCGCGCTGCGGCTGGCGGCGCAGGTCAACGACGGGGGCCAACCATGAACGCGCGCGGGTTGCGCCGATACGTCGACGACCTGTTGCGGGGCCGGCGGCCCAGGCCGTTCGCCCCCGACGACTTCGAGGCGGCGCAGCTGCGCACCGCTATCGAACTGCGCGCGGCCGGGCGCAGGGGCGACGCGCCCCGCCCGGAATTCCTCGACGACCTGCATCGGCGCCTGGCCGAGCAGATGTCCGACGGGCGAGGGCAACCGGTGCCGAAGCACAACAGCACCCGCCGCCAGGTCATCGTCGGCACGTCGGCCGCCGCGGCCGCCGCGGTCACCGCGGTGTCCATCGACCGAGCGGTGATCACCGGTCAAACCGGCGGTGTCCCCGCCGCCGACAACACGCCGCTGACGCCCAACGCCGGAACCTGGCAGCGGGTGGCGGCCAGCTCGCAGGTGCCCGACGGTGTCATGCACCCCTTCGACCTCGGTTCGGTCAGCGGATTCGTGCGCCGCGTCGACGGCAAGCCCCAGGCCATCTCCGGGGTGTGCACACACCAGGGGTGCCGGTTGTGGTTCGACGCGCCCGACGACACGCTGCGCTGCCCCTGCCACTCGACATCCTTCTCACCGACCGGGCAGGTGCTCACCCATCAACTGCCGATCGCCCCGAAGCCGTTGCCGCCGTTGCTGGTTCGTGAGGTCGACGGCGTCATCGAGGTGTTCGCGCCCCCGCGCCCCGACCAGCCCGCCTGACCGGTGTAACTCCCCGCCCTATTCCTGGGCATGACGCTTCGAACACACTCGGCGGCCGCGCTGGCCGTCGCCGTGCTGCTGGCCGGTTGCTCGGCTTCGCGGCCCGCCGCAGGCTCCGGCACCGGCGTGCCCACCGGCTCGACGTCGGTGACCGCACCGGCTGCTCCGGTAGGCGGCGACCAGGTCACCATCGACGGCTTCGCGTTCGCACCCGCCACGTTGACCGTCGCGGCCGGCACCACGGTCACGTGGACCAACCGCGACGAAGAACCGCACACCGTGGCCGCGAGCGACGGTTCGTTCCACTCGCCCGGCATGGGGACCGGGGCCACCTTCACCCACACCTTCACCGACCCCGGCACTTTCGACTACGTGTGCTCGATACACCCGATGATGCGCGGGACCGTGGTGGTGACCCGATGAACCCGAACATGAGTCGCCGCCAGCTGATGCGGCACACGGCGTGGTTCGGCGCGGCGGTCGGGTTCGCCGTCGTCGGCGGCGAGGTGATTTCGCATGTCGCCGGTGCGGGGGCGGCCGAGCAGCACACGCATGCCCGGCCCGCCCTGCGGTTCGCGCAGATCAGCGACAGCCACATCGGCTTCGCCGGGGCGCCGAACCCCGACGTCGCCGGCACGTTCGGCCACGCGATCGACCAGGTCAACAACCTCGGCTACACACCGGATTTCGTCGTGCACACCGGCGACCTCACGCACCTGTCCAGCCCCGAGCAGTTCGACCAGGTGAAGCAGATGATGAGCGCCTTGAAGACGCCGCACGTGTTCACCGTCCCCGGGGAGCACGACTCGGTCGACGACGCGGGGCAGAAGTACCGCAGCGCCTTCGGCGCCGGATCCGTCGGTGACGGCTGGTACAGCTTCGACATCGCGGGCGTCCACGTCATCGCACTGGTCAACACGCTGAATCTGCACAAGCTCGGCCATTTGGGAACCGACCAGCTGGAGTTCATCGAGAAGGACGTCGCGCGGCTCTCGAGCGACACCCCCATCATCGTGTTCAGCCACATCCCGCTGTTCGCGATGTACCCGAACTGGGGCTGGGGCACCGACGACGCGACCCAGGCGCTGTCCTACCTGCGCCGGTTCTCCTCGGTCACGTGCCTCAACGGGCATGTGCACCAATTGTTTTCCAAGACAGAAGGCAACGTCACGTTCTACAGCGGGACGACGACCGCGTACCCGCTGCCGCGCCCCGGCGACGGACCGGCGCCCAAGCCGGTCACCCTGCCCGCCGGCAAGCTCCGCGACGCGCTCGGCATCCGCGAGGTGAGCTACACCAAGGGCGAGACCGCCCTGGCGTTGAAAGAGCGGGCGCTGCAATGACTGTGGCGGGCCTGGCGATCCGCATCGGGTTCGCCGTTTCCTTGGTGGTCAGCGCGGCCAGCCACGCCTACCTCTATATGCACGGCTATCGGCACATCCCGGATATCGGCACCGCATTCCTGGTGCAGGCCAGCGTTTCGTTCGCCATCGCCCTGCTGATCCTGCTCGGCGGTCCCGGGTGGCTCCGCTGGGCCGCGGCCGCCGTGGCGGGTGGTTCACTGGTCGCGTTCGTGTTATCGAGAACCGTTGGGGTCCTTGGCTTTATGGAACAGGGCTGGGATCCCGCGCCGCACGCCGTTATCAGCGTGGCCGCGGAAGCGCTGACGGTGCTGCTGTGGGCGGGGGGCCTGATCGGCTGGGTGCTGACCTCTAGGCGTTACCCGGTGCATTCGGAACTTCAGCGAGGTCGCGGGCAGACCACTTCCGCTTGAGACGGGATCTCAGCGATTGCGCGGGCTTTTCGATCAAGAACCAGCTCAGCGCGGCCATGGGCAGGGTAGCCAGCGCCGCAACCAGAAAAAAGACAAGCGGGTGCAGCCAGATAAGCCCACAGATCGCCAGCAACTGTTGCGTCGGGTAGGCGTAAATGTAGACGCCGTAGGACAGATCCGTACGTAATCTCAGGCGCTTGTTGTGGATCAACACACCCGACACGACGACGGCATAAGCCAGCGGAATGGCGGCCACCACGCGGTAATCGGGCAATAGGCCGGCCACCAGCACGATCACCACGCTCACGGCGACCAGGGACCATCGGGCGGGGATCACGTCACGCCACTGATACAGGAACGCGCCCGCCGCAAACATGATCGCGGAACGCACTGCGAGCTGCGGGATCGTCCATACCCCGGGAAACGTCAAAGGCGGCAGTGCCATCGCCCCCAACACCGCCAGCGCCAATATCGCAGGCGAAACCCACCGGCGATTCGCGAGTCCGATGACACCGATCACGGCGACTACCAGATAGCACATCAGTTCCCAGATCAGGGACCACAGGGAAGCGTTCCATTTTCCCGCATCCGGGATCCCGCGCGGTGTGGCACCGACATTCTGATGCAGGTAGGCCACCGCAGCGTTTTTCCAGACGTATTCGATCGGGTCACTGGACAGGAGCAGCTTGACGGCCGAGCCACCTTGAATCGCCACGCTTATCGGGGCGATGACGAACGCCGTCACGATCAAGCAGACGTAGAACCCGGGAAGGATGCGAAGGGCCCGAGCCGCCAGATAGTCACGGACCCGCGGGTCGTTGAGCCAGCTGGCGGTGATGAGGAATCCCGAGATCGCAAAGAAGCCGTCAACCCCGACCGAGAAGAAGAGCTGGAGAATCGCCGCGGGCGGCATGCGGCCCGTGATGGGCCAGGAGTGGAAGAGCATCACCTCGGCCGCCAGGGCCAGCCGAAATACGTTCAGCGCGTTCCTTCGCGGGTCGAATACCAGCCCTAGCTTCATCCGCCTCCGCCCGTCGTACACCCAGTGCTGTCGGCGTCATCGTATCGGCCGTGACTAGGCGGTACCCCGAAACTCGGGGGGAAGTGCGCTACCGGGAACCTCCGCCGGCAGCATGATCACCGTTTGCGTCGTTTGCTTTCGGTGCGCAGGGGCCTTCCGCTTTAGACGACGTTTGAGCGACCGCGCGGGCTTTTCGACCAAAAACCAGCTTGCCGCGGCCAGCGGAAGGGTCGCTACCGTCGCAACGACGAAGAATGCAATCGGATGTAGCCAGCGGAGGCCACCGATGACCAGCAATTGCTGGACCGGGAATGCGTAGATGTACAGGCCATAGGACAGGTCGGTGCGCAGTCTCAGGCGGTTGTGGTGGATCAGGGCGCCCGAAACGATGATGGCATAAGCCAGCGGTACGGCAGCCACCAGACGGTAGTCGGGCAGCAGGCTGGCCGCCGCGACAATGACCAAGCTCACCGCGACGAGGGACCACCGAGCCGGGATCTTGTCTCGCCACTGATAGAGGAGCGCGCCGGACGCAAACATAATGGCGGTTCGGCAGGCCAAAAACACGAGGGGGACCAGCGTATTGCCCTGCTGGTGAGTCAATTCCTCGGGAGAGGTAAGGGGCGGCAATAACGACGCCCCGATCAGCGCCCCAACCAATATCACGGGAGAAACCCATCGGCGGCTAGCGAGCCCGACCACGCCGATTGCCGCAACAATCAGGTAGCACAGCACTTCCCAGATGAGGGACCACAGTGACCCGTTCCAAACACCCGCAACGGGGACCCCGTGGGGTGTCCCGCCGATATCAAACTTGACCACTGCCACCGCGCTGTTCTCCAACACGAATTCCAATGGCGCGCCGGACGCTAAAAGCTTGGTGACCGAGCCGCCTTGCATCGCTACCCCGACGGGGGCGATGACAAATGCGGTTACGACCAAACAGGCGTAGAAGCCAGGGAGAATGCGAAGCGCTCGGGCCGCGAAATATTCACGGACCCGCGGATTGCTGAGCCAACTGGCGGTGATGAGAAATCCCGAGATCGCGAAGAATCCGTCGACGCCCACACAAAGAAGAAGTTGGTAAACGGGCTTGACCGACAGGACACGACCCGTGACCCCCCACGAGTGAATGAGAATCACCTCGGCGGCCAGCAGCAGGCGCCACGCGTTCAACGCGTTGCTCCGCGGATCGAAGATGTGCCCTAGCTTCATTGGCCCCCTTCGCCGGAGCGCCCACGCTACCGGCGCCATCCTATCGCTACGTAACGCCCGAAAAGGCGGATACGCGTCCCCCCGAATCACCGATTCCACCACTTATCGGGGGTGAGTGAGGCCGACTTAGGCAAATTGAGGTCCACGCATTTCTTGCGGGCGGTGACCAACCGAACGCTTGGTTGTTTCCGGACCGGACGGCAACGGTCCGGCCGCGCGCTTATTGGTGACGCATCCCGCCGATGAAGCGCTGGGTCTCCGCCCAGCTGGGCAGAAGCCCCGCGGCGCGCACTTCTTCGAAGCCGGGGGCCGCGGCGTCGCGGTCCGACAGGCTGGGGGCGGCGCCGTTAACCAGCGGCCACTCGATCCCGATCGCCGGATCGGTCGCACAAATGGTGTGCTCGCGCCGTGGGTCGTATTCGGCCGAGCACAGATACATCACCGTCGAATCGTCCTGCAAGGCAAGGAAGCCGTGCCCCAGGCCCTCGGAAAGGTAAATCGTCCTGCGGTCCTTGTCGTCGAGCAGCACGGAATCCCACTGCCCGAATGTGGGCGAACCCTCGCGGATGTCCACCACGACGTCGAACACCGAGCCGCGCACGCACGTCACGTATTTGGCCTGGCTCGGCGGCAGCTCGGCGAAGTGCAGCCCGCGCAGCACCCCGGCGGACGAAACCGAGCAGTTCGCTTGCCGGACATCGAAGCGGTGACCGGCGAACTCGGTGAACCCGCGGTCGGTAAGCCATTCGAAGAACAGGCCACGGGAATCGCCGTGAATGGCGGGGGTGATCTCCCAGGCTCCGGGAATGGCGAGCTCGCGCACCTTCATCTCACTGACCACGCTCTTCGTAACGGGCTTCCGCGGCGTCTTTCAGAGGGCGCCACCAGGATTCGTTGGCACGATACCAGTCAATGGTGGCGCTCAGGCCCTCCTCGAAATCGGTATGCTTTGGCGCCCAACACAGTTCGTCGTACAGCATCGACGGGTCGATGGCGTAGCGCAGGTCGTGGCCTACCCGGTCGGTCACGTGGTCGAAGTCGTCGGGTTCGCGGCCCATCATCTTCAACAGCGTGCGCAGCACGCTGAGGTTGTCGCGCTCGCCCTCGGAGCTGATCAGGTAGGTGCGGCCGATCTCGCCCTTTTCCAGGATGCGCCGCACGGCGCTGTTGTGATCGTCGACGTGGATCCAGTCGCGCACGTTGGCGCCGCTGCCGTACAGCTTGCACCGCCGGCCGGTGAGCACGTTGGTGATCTGGCGCGGAATGAACTTCTCCACGTGCTGATATGGCCCGTAGTTGTTGGAGCAGTTCGAGATCGTCGCGCGCACGCCATACGACCGCACCCAGGCCCGGACCAGCATGTCGGCGCCGGCCTTGGTCGCCGAGTACGGGCTCGAGGGGTTGTAGGGCGTCGACTCGGTGAACCGGTGGGGATCGTCGAGCTCCAGGTCGCCGTAGACCTCATCGGTCGAAATGTGGTGCAGCCGCACGCCGTGGCGCCGCACCGCTTCCAGGATGGTGAACGTCCCGACCACGTTGGTGTGCAGGAACGGGCCCGGATCGTCCAGCGCGTTGTCCACGTGGCTCTCGGCGGCGAAGTGCACCACGGCGTCGGACTCGGCCACCAGCCGGGAGACCAGCCCGGCGTCGCAGATGTCGCCCACCACCAGCCGGATGGCGTCTGCGACGTCGGCCAGGGACTCCCGCCGGCCGGCGTAGGTGAGGGCGTCGAGCACCGTGACGGAGTCTTCGGGGTGCTCGCGGACGGTGCTGTGCACGAAGTTCGCGCCGATGAACCCAGCGCCGCCGGTGACCAGTAGCCGCATGGTCAAACCCTAACCGAGCGCGCCGGTCAGCTTGCGCGAGTCAACCCCAGCGGCCCGGCCAATTCGCCCAGCCCCGACACCAGCGCGTCGTCGTCCTGGCTGTCCAGCACCTGGACGGCGACGTGATCGGCCCCCGCGTCCAGGTGTTCGCGGAGTCGTTGCGCGATCGCCTCGGGCGTGCCGTAGGCCACCACCGCGTCGATCAGCCGGTCGCTGCCCGGCTTGCGGACGTCGGCTTCGGTGAAGCCCAGCCGCAGCCAGTTGTTCACGTAGTTGCTCAGGTCCAGGTAGAAGTTCGCGTACCGGCGGCCGACCGCGCGGGCTTTCTCGGCGTCGGTGGTGAGCACGACCTTGTGTTCGGGCGCCAGGAACACGGAATTCCCGATCAGTTGGCGCGCCTTGGCCGTGTGTTCCGGGGTGGTCAGATACGGGTGCGCACCGGCGCTGCGCTGCGCCGCCAGCCGCAACACGCGGGGCCCGAGCGCCGCGAGCACCCGGCGGCTGGTTGGCACCATCCCCGAGTCGAGCTCGTCGAGGTAGGCGACCAGCGCGTCGTACGGCTTGACGTACTCCTGGGTGTGCTCGGGATGCCCGACCCCGATGCCCAGCAAGAACCTTCCCGGATAGGCGTTTTCGATGCGCTGGAAGGATTCGGCCACCCGCTTGGCGGGCGCGGTCCAGATGTTGACGATCCCGGTGGCCAGCTGCAGCGACGCCGTCTGCTCCAGGGCCGGCTCCACCCACGACAGCTCGGCGTCGGGTGAACCGCCGATCCACGCGGCGCCGTAGCCCAGCGACTCGATCCGTGCCGCCAGTCCGGGGGTGATGGAGCGGCTGGGCAGCCAGACGCCGACGCGGCCCAGGTTGGGTTTGAGCGCTACCGGCTCGGTCATCTACGTCCCCTCGTACGTCGTCTGCTAGCTCAGTCCGAGCGGCCCCGCCAATTCGGCCAGCGCCGGGACCAGGTTTTCATCCTTCGTCAAGACCTGCACGGGCACGTGGTCGGCGCCGGCGTCGAGGTGCTGTTTGAGGCGGGCGGCGATCGCGTCGGGCGTGCCGTAGGCCACCACCGCGTCGACCAGGCGGTCGCTGCCCGGCTTGGTGACTTCCTCGTCGGTGAATCCGAGCCGTTTCCAGTTGTTGCGGTAGTTGGCGAGCTGGAAATAGATGTCGAGCGCCCTGCGGCCCACCGTGCGGGCCTTCTCGGCGTCGGTGGTCAGCACGGCCTTGTGCTCGGGCGCCAGGAACGCCGACGGGCCGATCAGCTCGCGCGCCCGCGCGGTGTGCTCGGGTGTGGTGAGGTACGGGTGTGCCCCCGCGGAGCGCTCCGCGGACAGCTTGAGCACGCGGGGGCCGAGCGCGGCCACCACGCGGCGGTTGGCGGGTACGCCGTAGTCGTCGAGCTGCTGCAGGTATTCCGTCAGCGCGTCGTACGGCTTGCGGTACTCGGCGTGCGCCTCGGGATGGCCGACGCCGATACCCAACAGGAAGCGGCCCGGGTAGGCCTTGTCGATGCGCTGGAACGACTCGGCCACCGGCTTGGCCGCGGCCGTCCAGATGTTGACGATGCCGGTGGCCACCTGCAGGGTGGTCGTCGCTTCGAGGATGGGCTCCACCCAGGCCAGCTCGGCCGGCGGCGAGCCGCCCACCCAGACGGCCCCGTAGCCCAGGGCTTCGATGTCTTTGGCTTGTTGAGGCGTGACGCCGCGTCCGAACGATCCGAACCGGCCGAGGTTGGGCTTGCTCGCTGCATCGGTCATGGTTGTTCCCAACCGGCCGGATGGTGCCGCTATTCCGGGAGGTCCACATCCGCCGCCGGCGGCGCCTCGAGCGGCAGCAGCACGATGAACCGGGTATCGCCGGGCACCGATTCCACGCGCAGATCCCCGCGGTGCTTCTTGACGACGATGTTGAACGCCAGGTCCAGCCCCAGCCCGGTGCCTTCGCCGAACGGTTTCGTGGTGAAGAACGGCTCAAAGATGTGCTCGCGCACGTCCTCGGGCACGCCGGGGCCGGTGTCGCAGATCTCGACGCGGGCCATGTTCTCGCCATCCCGGCAGGTGCGCACGGTCAGCGTGCCGCCGGTGTCGCGCATCGCGGCGATGGCGTTGTCGATGATGTTGGTCCACACCTGGTTGAGATCGCCTGGATAGCAAGGGATTTGGGGAAGCGACTGGTCGAAATCCTTGACCAGGGTGATCGCGGGGTGGTTACCGGCGTCCTTGCTCCCGTCCTTGGTCAACCGGTCGGCGAACATCACCAGCGTGCTGCGCAGCAGTTCGTGGATATTGGCCACCTGGAACGGGGCCCGATCCAGCTGCGAATACTGTTTGGCGTCGGCGACCAATGCCGAAATCCGTTTGCTCGCTTCCAGAATCTGGTTCATCAGCAGCTCGCTCTCGATGGTGTAGTTGATCCACCGGATCGCCTCCTCCAACGATGTCGACGCGAGTTCCTCGCTGACCGTGGAAATTCGCTCCAGCCAGTCGGTGTCGATGCCGCCCTCGACGAAGGTCGGCGCGATGTCCCAGCCGCCCTCGACGCCGTGCTCTTCCAGCCAGTCGCCGACGGCGTCCTCGCGATCGGCGGTTTCCATCGCGCTGAGGTGTTCCGTCGCCGACTTTGCCACCTGCTCGGCCACCCCTTGCTGGAGGTGGACGAGTGCGCTGAGCGCCTCGGGGCTGACGGTGCCGTCGGCGAGCATGGCCAGCTTGCCCCGCATCCCGGCGACCCGGCCGCGCAGGTCGGCCGCCGCGCGGGCGATGGCCGCCGCGGGGTTGTTCAGCTGATGGGTCAGCCCGGCCGACAGCCGGCCCAGCGCCAGCAGCTTCTCCCGGTTGTCGATGATGCGGCGGGTCCGGTCGGTGCCGACGGCGATGCCGTCGAGCAGGTGGACGGCCATCGGGAACTGGTCCTTCATGAACTGGGCGAACACCGGCGCGTCCATCACGAAGAACCGCGACGGCTTGGTCACGTGCACCGAGGCGTCGTAGCTCTTCTGCTTCCCGCCGGTGAACGCCCGCCATGCCCCGCAGTAGACACCGCGCTGCGACGTGCGGTTCGTTTCGATGTCCTGTCCGCCCGAAAGCTTGGACATCGTCAGCTCGCCGTCGATCAGGACGTAGAAGCAGGTCGCCGGCTCACCCTCGACGCAGATCGGGCCCGGTTGGTAGTTCTCGATGTGCCCGTTGGCGCACAACACCGCCAGCTGCTCGTCGGTCAGCGCCTCGAACAGGAACAGGCTGCGCAGCTCGTCGGGCTGGCACGGCGTCCTGGCGCTCATGACTCAGCCAGGTAGCGGTGCACCAACATCACGGCCATCGATCCCTCGCCGACCGCGGCAGCCACGCGCTTGGCGGACTCGGCGCGCACATCGCCGGTGGCGAACACGCCCGGCACGCTGGTCTCGAGGTGGTGGGGCGGGCGGTCCAGCGTCCAGCCGCACACGTTGCGCAGGTCCGGTCCGGTGAGGACGAAGCCGTGGGGGTCGCGGGCGAGCACCCCGTCCAGCCACTCGGTGCGCGGCGCGGCGCCGATGAAGATGAACATGCGGGCGCAGGTCACGTCCTGGGTTTCCCCGGTCCGGTTGTCGACCAGGGTGAGCCGCTCCAGGTGGTCGGCCCCGACGGCGCGGCGCACCTCGGTGCAGGTGCGCACGGTGATGTTCGGACGCTCGCGGATCTGCTGGATCAGGTAGTAGGACATCGAGGCGTCCAAGGACGGTGCCCGTACCACGATGGTCACCGATTTGGCCTCCCGGGACAGGTACATCGCGGCCTGGCCGGCGGAGTTGGCCCCGCCGACGACGTAGACCTCCTCGCCCGCGCATTCCGGCGCGATGGAGACGGCCGCCCCGTAGTAGACCCCGCGGCCGGTCAGCTCGCCGCAGCCCTCCGCGGGCAGCTGGCGGTAGGCGACGCCGGTCGCCAGGATGACGGCGTGCGCGTCGATCGAGCCGCCGTCGGCGAACCGCACGGTGCGCTTGGGGCCGTTGACCTCCAGCGCCGTCGCGGTGCGGGCGGTGATGAGCTCGGCCCCGAACTTCTCGGCCTGCCGCCGCGCGCGGTCGGCCAACTGGCCGCCCGACACCCCGTCGGGGAAGCCCAGATAGTTCTCGATCCGCGAGCTCTGGCCCGCCTGGCCGCCCGTCGCGGTGCGTTCGATGAGCACCGTGCGCAGCCCCTCCGAGGCGCCGTACACGGCGGCCGCCAGGCCCGCCGGCCCGCCGCCGACGACGATCAGGTCGTAGAACTCCTGCGACGGCGTGGTGGTCAGGCCCAGGGTGTCGGCCAGCTGCGCGTCGGTGGGTTCGACGAGGGTGTCGCCGCGCTCGGTGACGACGACGGGCAGCCGCAGGCCGTCCTCGCCGGCGGCCTTCAGCAACCGCTCGCCGTCGGGGTCGTCGGCCATGAACCACGAGTAGTGCAACCCGTTGCGGGCCAGGAAGTCGCGGACCTGCCAGGACCGCTCCGACCAGCGGTGCCCGATCACCTTGGTGTGCGGGACCGGGTGTTCCGGCGCCGCCCGCCACGCGTCCAGCAGCGCGTCGATGACGGGATAGAACTTCTCCTGCGGCGGATCCCACGGCTTGAGCAGGTAATGGTCCAGGTCGACGACGTTGATCGCGTCGATGGCGGCGTGGGTGTCGGCGTAGGCGGTCAGCAGCACTCGCCGCGCGGCCGGGTACAGGTCCATCGCCTGCTCGAGGAATTCGATGCCGCTCATCTGCGGCATCCGGTAGTCGGCGATCATCACCGCGACCGTCTCGCCGCGCAGCTTGAGCTCCTTGAGCGTCTCCAGGGCGTCGGGGCCCGACTCGGCCCGCACGATCCGGTGCCGGTCGCCGTAGTGGCGACGCAGATCGCGCGCCACCGCACGCGAGACAGAAGGATCGTCGTCGACGGTCAGCAGGACCGGCTTGCGAGGCTGAAGGGAGGCGGCGGGGCTCGCGGGGCTCGTCATCGGGTTCAAGTATGCCCTCGTCAGGGCCCTCGCGGCAGGTCGAGGAGGCGCCTCGGCGGGGGGCGGGATTTCGCCGTCCGCGATTTTGGGTCAGGGGCCTGACCGGGTATCGTGGGACAACGGTGCGTCATCCGCGCCGACTTTTTGCGTGCCCTGTCTTAGGAATTCCTGGAATTTCCTGCCCTTGGCTCACGTTTCAAGTCGGGCGAATGCTGCGCCGGTAATGGGCGCACATCAGGGATACGAAACCAAAGACGAGGATTGCTGAACAGTTATGGCCAAGAAGGACGGTGCCATAGAGGTCGAGGGCCGCGTGGTCGAGCCCCTGCCCAATGCGATGTTCCGCATTGAGCTGGAGAACGGTCACAAGGTGCTCGCCCACATCAGCGGCAAGATGCGGCAGCACTACATCCGCATCCTGCCCGAGGACCGGGTGGTGGTGGAGCTGTCTCCCTACGACCTGTCCCGGGGCCGCATCGTGTACCGGTACAAGTAGAAGCCCGATTCGGACAACGAGAAAGAACAGGATCGAACAGCCGTGAAGGTGAACCCCAGTGTCAAGCCGATCTGTGACAAGTGCAGGGTGATCCGTCGGCATGGGCGGGTCATGGTGATCTGCTCCGATCCGCGTCACAAGCAGCGCCAAGGCTGACCAGCCCGAAGCGCCTGCCGCACAACTGAATGCAGACCTCCCAGTACCACTGAGCGGATACGCCGCTCAGCCACGCCCGGACGGAGGCCGGGCCCCGACGCCGGAATCGTTTTTCCGGCAGGGAACGGACTGGGATAAGACCTCCGCCTAGAAAAAGAGGAAACGCCACCTATGGCTCGATTAGTAGGCGTCGATCTTCCGCGCGACAAGCGGATGGAGATCGCGCTGACCTACATCTTCGGCGTCGGCCGTACCCGGTCGAACGAGATCCTGGCAGCTACCGGGATCGACAAGAACCTGCGCACCAGGGACCTGACCGACGACCAGCTGACCCACTTGCGCGACTACATCGAAGCGAATCTCAAGGTGGAGGGTGACCTGCGCCGCGAGGTGCAGGCCGACATTCGCCGCAAGATCGAGATCGGCTGCTACCAGGGCCTGCGGCACCGCCGCGGCCTGCCGGTGCGCGGCCAGCGGACCAAGACCAATGCGCGCACCCGCAAGGGCCCCAAGCGCACCATCGCCGGCAAGAAGAAGGCCAGGTAATCGCCCATGCCACCAGCCAAGAAGGCATCGTCTGCCCCCAAGAAGGGGCAGAAGACCCGCAAGCGGGAAAAGAAGAACATTCCGCACGGTGCCGCGCACATCAAGAGCACGTTCAACAACACGATCGTGAGCATCACCGACCCGCAGGGCAACGTCATCGCCTGGGCGTCGTCGGGCCACGTCGGCTTCAAGGGCTCGCGGAAGTCGACGCCGTTCGCGGCGCAGCTCGCCGCCGAGAACGCCGCGCGCAAGGCGCAGGAGCACGGCGTGAAGAAGGTCGACGTGTTCGTCAAGGGCCCGGGCTCGGGCCGGGAGACGGCGATCCGCTCGCTGCAGGCGGCGGGCCTCGAGGTCGGCGCCATCTCCGATGTCACCCCCCAGCCGCACAACGGCTGCCGTCCGCCCAAGCGGAGAAGGGTCTAGGGAATAGATCAATGGCTCGTTACACCGGACCCATCACCCGCAAGTCGCGCCGGCTGCGTACCGACCTGATCGGGGGCGACCAGGCCTTCGAGAAGCGCCCCTACCCGCCCGGCCAGCACGGCCGCGCGCGGATCAAGGAAAGCGAATACCTGCAACAGCTGCAGGAGAAGCAGAAGGCCCGCTTCACCTACGGCGTCATGGAGAAGCAATTCCGCCGCTACTACGAAGAAGCGAGCCGGCAGCCCGGCAAGACGGGTGAGGAGCTGCTCAAGATTCTGGAAAGCCGACTGGACAACGTCGTCTACCGGGCCGGGCTGGCCCGGACGCGCCGGATGGCCCGCCAGCTGGTCAGCCACGGCCACTTCAGCGTCAACGGCGTGCACGTCAACGTCCCCAGCTACCGGGTGTCGCAGTACGACATCATCGACGTGCGGGACGGCTCGCTGAACACGGTGCCGTTCCAGATCGCACGGGAGACGGCGGGCGACCGCCCGATTCCCAGCTGGCTGCAGGTGGTCGGGGAGCGCCAGCGCATCCTGATCCACCAGCTGCCCGAGCGGGCGCAGATCGACGTGCCCCTCGCCGAGCAGCTGATCGTCGAGTTCTACTCGAAGTAGCAAGACTTCCGCACACTGGTGCGGAACCAACGGCATCAAATAGCGGGTGCCGAGAAGGAGAAGAAGAAACACCATGCTGATCTCTCAGCGACCCACCCTGTCGGAGGAAGTCCTCACCGACAACCGCTCGCAGTTCGTCATCGAGCCCCTCGAGCCCGGATTCGGTTACACCCTGGGCAATTCGCTGCGCCGGACGCTGCTGTCGTCGATTCCCGGCGCGGCCGTGACCAGCATTCGCATCGACGGCGTGCTGCACGAGTTCACCACCGTCGCCGGGGTGAAGGAAGACGTCACCGCGATCATCCTGAACCTCAAGAGCCTGGTCGTGTCCTCGGAGGAGGACGAGCCGGTCACCATGTACCTGCGCAAGCAGGGCCCGGGCGCGGTCACCGCGGGTGATATCGTGCCGCCCGCCGGTGTCACGGTGCACAACCCCGAGATGCACATCGCGACCCTGAACGACAAGGGCAAGCTGGAGGTCGAGCTCGTCGTCGAGCGTGGCCGCGGCTACGTGCCGGCGGTGCAGAACCGGGCCTCCGGTGCCGAAATCGGCCGCATTCCTGTCGATTCCATCTACTCGCCGGTGCTCAAGGTGACCTACAAGGTCGACGCGACCCGTGTCGAGCAGCGCACCGACTTCGACAAGCTGATCCTCGACGTCGAGACCAAAAGCTCGATCACCCCGCGCGACGCGCTGGCGTCGGCCGGTAAGACGCTGGTCGAATTGTTCGGCCTGGCGCGCGAACTCAACGTCGAGGCCGAGGGCATCGAGATCGGGCCGTCGCCGGCCGAGGCCGACCACATCGCCTCGTTCGCGCTGCCGATCGACGACCTGGACCTGACGGTGCGGTCGTACAACTGCCTCAAGCGCGAGGGTGTGCACACCGTCGGCGAGCTGGTGAGCCGCACCGAGTCCGACCTGCTCGACATCCGCAACTTCGGTCAGAAGTCGATCGACGAGGTGAAGGTCAAGCTGCACCAGCTGGGCCTGTCGCTCAAGGACAGCCCGGCGAGCTTCGACCCGTCGCAGGTCGCGGGCTACGACGTGGCCACGGGCACGTGGTCCACCGAGGGCGCCTACGACGACCAGGACTACGCGGAAACCGAACAGCTGTAAAGGCCGTCCGGTGACGATGCGGCCGTGCAGCGGCCGCTGAGGAACCGGACACAACTGGTGAAAGTCCGTCCCGGCCCTACCTGATACGGGGGCCGGCCCCAATGAGGAGATAGCGCAATGCCCAAGCCCACCAAGGGCCCCCGCCTCGGCGGGTCGTCTTCCCACCAGAAGGCCCTGCTGGCCAACCTGGCCACGTCGCTGTTCGAGCACGGCCGGATCAAGACGACCGAGCCCAAGGCGCGTGCCCTGCGGCCGTATGCGGAGAAGCTGATCACGCATGCGAAAAAGGGCACGCTGCACAACCGTCGAGAGGTGCTCAAGAAGATCCGCGACAAGGACGTGGTGCACGCCCTGTTCGCGGAGATCGGGCCGTTCTTCGCCGACCGCAACGGCGGTTACACCCGCATCATCAAGGTCGAGCCGCGCAAGGGTGACAACGCCCCGATGGCGGTCATCGAGCTGGTGCGGGAGAAGACGGTGACGTCGGAGGCCGACCGGGCGCGTCGCGTCAAGTCTTCCAAGAAGTCCGACGCGCCCGTCGCCGCGGCGGCGGCCCCCCAGGCGGCGGTCGAGCCCGAGGAGGCCGTCGGCCCGACGGCCGAAGAGGTGACCGAGCCGGCCGAGGCCGAGGCAACCGAGGCCACCGAGGCCACCGAGGCCGCGGAACCGTCGGAGGCCTCGGAAGCCGAAGCCAAGGCCGCGGAGAAGGCCGACAAGGCCGTCGCCGCGAGGGCCGAGGCCGAGAAGGCCGCCGAGGCTGACGAGGCTGACGAGAGTTAGCGAGGCCGTCCGTCTGCGGCTCGACATCGCCTATGACGGAACGGATTTCGCGGGCTGGGCTCCTCAGTCCGGCCAGCGCACCGTCGCCGGAGTGCTCGACGAGGCGCTGACGACCGTCTTCCGCGCGCCGATGCGGCTGCGGGCGGCCGGGCGCACCGACACCGGGGTCCACGCCACCGGTCAGGTGGCCCACGTCGACGTGCCGCCGGCCGCGCTGCCGAACGCCTACCCGCGCTCGGCGCGCGCCGGCGAGTCGGAGTTCGAGCCGCTGGTGCGCCGGCTCGGCCGGTTCCTGCCCACCGATGTGCGGGTGCTCGACATCGTCCGCGCCCCTGCGGGTTTCGACGCCCGGTTCTCGGCGCTGCGGCGCCATTACACCTATCGGCTGTCGACGGCGCCGTACGGCGTGCGGCCGCAGCAGGCCCGCTACGTCACCGCCTGGCCGCGTCCGCTGGATGTCGACGCGATGGCCGCCGCGTCGCGAGACCTGCTGGGATTGCACGATTTTGCGGGGTTCTGCCGGCACCGGCCGAACGCCACCACCATCCGCGACCTGCAGCGCCTTGAGTGGTCGCGCGACGGTGACCTGATCACCGCGCACGTCACCGCCGACGCGTTCTGCTGGTCGATGGTGCGCTCGCTGGTCGGCGCGCTGCTGGCGGTGGGTGAGCACCGCCGTCCGGTGTCGTGGTGTGCCGAATTGCTCAGCGCCACAAGCCGTTCCAGCGACTTCGCGGCCGCGCCGCCGCACGGGCTGACGCTGGAACGCGTCGACTATCCGCCCGACGACCAACTCGAGGCGCGCAACCTGGTCACCCGGGACCTGCGCACCCGCTAAACCTTGCTCGCGACGAAAGCCGCGGCCTGGTTGGTCAATCCGGGCACGTAGCTCAGGTGGGCCGCCCACCGGTTGCCGGGCGAGCAGATCGGGTCGCCCGGGTTGCACAGGTCGATGGTCTTGCCCCCGAATTCCGGGGTCAGGGCGCTCATCAGCTGGCCCGCCCGGCCCGACGGGTTGCCGAACAGCGCCACGGCGGCGACGTGATCGGCGGCGCCGGCCGGCAACGGCTGGCGGAAGCCGAGGCCGGGCAGCGGTGCGGCCGTGACGATGTCGATGACGGCCGCACCCTGGGAGTAGCCGCCGAGCACCAGCTTGGTGTTGGGGCAGTTACCGGCCATCTGCTGGATGTGGTTGCTGGCGTCGTTGGCGCCGTCGGCGGCCGCGAGGAAGTCCTTGTTCGCCGGGTAGTTCACCCCGTACGCCCCAACGCTTTTGCCGGTCTGCTGACGCAGCGCGTTGACGAAGGCCCCGCCGACTTTTCCGACACCGGGCGGCTCGTCGGTTCCGCGGGCGAAGACCACCTCGACGCCGGGGCAGGAGGCGAAGGCCTGCGGAAGCAGTTGGGGAGCAACCACTATCGCCGCCCCCGCGAGCAGCCCGGCGCCCAGCGTCAACGGAATGAGCCTCACCCCACGATGTTAGGGGCGCGTTGATCGCGGACCGGTAACGATTTAGACGAGAGGAGCTTGCGGAGTCACCGTGGTCGGGGCGGCCGGCGCGTTCGGCGCGGTGCCGGTTCCGTCATGGATCGAGGGCGGCGACCCCGGCGGGCTCTGCTGCCCGTACACCGGTGACGGCTGGCCGGGCTGTGTCGGGACGGGGCCCAGCGGCGGCCCGAACCCGGGAACCGACTGACCCGAGCCGGCCAGCAGCTTCTGGGCGACGAACGCCGCGGCCTGGGTGGTGTACACGGGTACGTAGCCCTCGGTGTGCCCGCTCCACTCGTTACCGGGGCCCGCGTGGCAGATCGGGTCGTTGGGGTTGCACAGGTCGATCGCCTTGGAGCCCAGCAGCGCGCTCTGGGTGGGCAGCGTGCCACCGGCACGGTCGGCCACGTCGCCGAAGGTGGCGACGGCCGCAATGTTGTTGGCGTATTGCGGCGGCAGCGAGTTACCCCAGTTGATGCCGCCGATGGGCACGCCGGCCACGATGTCCATCACCGACGCGCCCTGGGAGTAGCCGCCCAGCACGATCTTGGTGTTCGGGCAGGTTTCCACGCTCTTCTTGACGCGGTCGATGGTGTCGTTGGCGCCGTCGCCGCCGTGCAGCTGCAGCTTGCTGGCGGCGTAGTTCACCCCGTAGGGCAGGATGTTCAGGCTGGTCTGCTGGCGCAGCGAGTCCACGAACGCGTCGCCGACCCGGCCCAGGCCGGGGGGCTCGTTGGTGCCGCGGGCGAAGATGACCTCGACGTCCGGGCAGTCGAATGCGGAGGCGATTGGCGCCGCGGCGGGGGATAGGAGCAGGCCGGAAGCAGTGACCAGTGCAGAGGCCCCGAGCCCGACGCAGCGACCCATGCGGTGAAATTTCACGCCGTAACTTTACCCAACCTAACCAGGGTTCGAAACTTCGCTGACCTGTGGATCAATTAAGCGGTCCCGCGCTCGGCCGCTCTACCGTGTGCCCAACAACTACGCAGGGTGGGGGGACCAGTGCCGCGTCAGCCGGCCATGTGGCTGCACGTCAGCGGGTACCGATTCCTGCTACGTCGCCTCGAGTGCGCGTTGCTGGGCGGCAACGTCCACACCCTCAGCGTCGGCTCGCGTGCGCAAACGGCGGCGCTGACGGTCGGGTGCCTACTGACGGCGGTCGCCGTGGCGGGAGCCGCGCTGGTTGCGCTGCTACGACCCCGGGTCGCGTTGGATGGCACCCAGCTGGTGATGGGGCGGGAATCCGGGGCGCTCTACGTGCGCGTGGGGGATACCTGGCACCCGGTGCTGAACCTGGCGTCGGCGCGATTGATCGCGGCGACGGCGGCCAACCCCCGCCCGGTGCCCGAAGCCGATCTGGCCCGCGCCAAACGGGGTCCGCTGCTGGGCATCCCGGGCGCGCCGCAGCTCATTGGCGAGCCGTTGAGGGCGGACGAATCGGCGTGGACGATCTGCGATACGGACGGCGCCGGCGCAACGACGGTCGTCGTCGGCCGGACCGAAACCGAAGAGGCGACGGCCCGTCGCCTCGGTCCGGGTCAGGCCGCGCTGGTCGCGCCCACCTCGGGTTCGCCGGCCTACCTGCTCTACGACGGCCAGCGTGCCCTTGTCGATGTCGCCGACCCTGCGGTGGTGCGCGCGCTCCGCCTCGAAGGGCGCGCACCGCGACCCGTCTCGCCGTCGTTGCTGAACGCCATACCCGAGGCGCCGCCGATCAGGTCGCCGCGAATTCGCGGCGCCGGCGAGAGGTCGGCCGCGGTGCCCGGGTTCGGGGTGGGCAGTGTGATGCGCATCGCACGCGCCGGTGGTGACGAGTATTACGCCGTGCTGGCCGCCGGGGTCCAGCGCATCGGAGAGGTGGCGGCCGATCTCCTGCGCTTCAGCAACTCCCAGGGCGCCGTCCGTGCCGTCACGGTGACACCCGACGCCATCCGCGCCGCCCCGATCGTCCAATCGCTGCCGGTGGCAGGTTTCCCCGGCCGGGCGCCGACACTGCCGGACGACGGCAGCACCTTCTGCGTCTCGTGGCCGGCCGCGTCACCCGGCCAATCCGGCCCCGCCCTTCTCGCCGGCAGCCGGCTGCCGTTGCCGGCTGGTCAGGCGCCGTTGACCCTGTCACAGGCGGACGGCCACGGCCCCGCGCTGGACGCCGTGTACGTGCCCCCCGGGCGGAGCGTCTACGTGCGAGTCGGCTCGCGCTACCTGGTCACCGACGCCGGGGTGCGGTTCGCGATCCACGACGAAGACGCCGCGCACGACCTCGGGCTGCCCGCGCCGAACCCGGCGCCGTGGTCGGTCCTGGGGGTGCTGCCGGCGGGACCCGAGCTGAGCCGCGCGAAGGCGTCAATCCCCCGGGATTCCGTCCCGGGGACCCCGTAGTCGGCTCACGGCGACACCCGCGGCCAGCGCCATCACCAGGCCGGCGAGGCAGATGGCCGCGCCGCGCAACGCGGTGGTCCGCGCGTGGGCGTTCGGTGCTGGGGCAGGCGGCCGCGCCGCGATCGGCGCGGGCACCGGTGGCGACGCGGACGCCGGCGGAGTGGCATCGCTGCTGACCGCCGTCAGCGGGTCGACGGTGCCGTTGCCGACGAGCGGATCCCAACCCTCGGGCGGGTGATGGGACGTCGACTCGATGCGCTGCATCACCTGCCGCGCGGTCATCGCCGGGAACCGGGATCGGATCAGCGCGGCCAGCCCACTGACCACCGGCGCGGCATAACTGGTGCCGGACACCGGTGCCGAGCCGAGTGGCGTCACCGCCTCGCCGGGGGCGGCGACGTCCACCCAGGGGCCGGCCAGGGTGAATGCCGACGGGGACCCCTCGGCGTTCACCGAACCGACGGTCAGCACGTAGTCGTCGTACCACGCCGGGCTCACCGCGACGGTGACGTTCTCCCAGCCGGCGTCCGGGCGCTGTGGTGGGCATTGCCCGGCCCCGCCGGTGTTCCCAGCTGCGGCCACGACGACGGCATTCTTGACGTCCACGGCGTAGGCCAGTGCGGCGCCCAGAGCACGGTCATCGAGCGCCGACGCGACCGGAACGCACGCGACCGCGGAGATGTTGATCACCGACGCGCCGAGGTCGGCGGCAGTGCGGACGGCTTTCGCCATGGTGTCGACGTCGCCCACGCCGCCGCGCGACCGATCGTTGGTGGGGGAGAACTTCCCGCTGGACTGCCGGATGCTGATCAGGGTGGCTTCGGGCGCCATTCCGCTGAAGCCGGCTGCCGCCGAATCCTTTGACGCACCGATGATCGCGGCCACCAGGGTGCCGTGGGCGTCGCAGTCCTGGGTGCCGTCGCCGCTGGACACGTAATCCCCGCCGGGCACCACCTCGGGTAGCAGTCGATGCGGCGAAACACCGGTGTCGATGACCGCGACCCGCTGCCCGGCGCCGCGGGAGAGCTGCCAGACCCGCGCCATGTCGGGGAGTTCGGTCGGTCGACCGGGCGCCGTTGCCGTGGCCATCGTCGCGCACACCTCGCGTTGCACGGTGGGCGACGGCGGCGCGGGCCGTGCGGGCTTCGGCAACCACTTGTCGTCGACCCGCGGCGGTGAAACCGCCTGCGCCGGAGCCGTTCCGGCCAGTGAGGCGGCCACCAGCGCCGGCACCGACAGCAGGCGGGCGGCGCGCGAGGCCCTCACGTGAGATTCATTCCCCGCGCCGCACCATACAGTCCACAGATCCAGAAGGTCAGTGGGACGACCGTGACCAGCGCCAGCCACTCCAGCGCCTCGACGCTACGGCGTGCAAACGGTGAAAGCGACAACGTCGGAGCGGCGAAGCCGAGGTAGATCGCCGCCGCCGCCAGCGTTGCCGTCGCCGCGGCCACCCATGGCCCGTGCCCGGCGGCCCGGAAGGCGGCAACGCCGAAAGTTGTTCCCACCACTGCGATTCCGGTGATCGAAAAGGCCATCATCCGTCGGCCGTCGGTGGACCGTGCACGCAGCAGTAACAGGGTGCCGGTGACGCCGCCGAACGCCATGCACGACAAGCGCGGTGCGCCGGCCAAGACGGTGACGATCGCGCCGACGGCCGCCGCCGACGAAAACCCGGCAAGCAGGCTCGACAGCCAGGCATCGGCGCGGAGGGTTTGCCCGGCCACGGCGGCTTCGGTCTCGTCCGTGTCCGAGCCGGCCGCCAGCCGGGGTGACAACCCCGCCAGGACGATCGATGCCCGCGCCGCCGTCCCGAGCAAGCCCAGCGACACCAGCGCCGCCGCCGCACCGATGGCCCGCGGCGGGGCGGCAGTGATCGCGCCCGCCAGTGCGGCGCCGGCGACGACCGCCGCGACGCATGACACGGCTGTCAATGTGACCGCGCCGCAGCCGGACCACCGCGCCGCCAAAACGCAGGTGGCGGCCGCCGCCGTTGCGGCCAGCAATACGTGGCAGACTCCCGGGGCGCCGGGGACCGCCAGGAAACCGGCGACCCCGGCGAACGCGGTCGCGATGACGCTGAGCGCCACCCCGGCGCCCACATCCCGGTAGGCCCGGTGCGCAACCGCGGCGGACAGCAGGGCGACCAGGCCCGCAACCATGACCGCGCCCAACGTGGCGCGTTCCTCATGGGTTGCATTGGTGCTGACCGCGTTCCGGGCTATCGCCAGCCCGCCGATGGCGGTCACGCAGATAGCGGCGATCGCGCCGGCGAGCCGGGCCACCGGTCGGCGCCCGGGGCCCGGAGCCGAAGCCGCCGCCAGCGTCTCCGCCGCCGCCTCCGCGACGTCGTGGTGACGCGCGGCGGGTGGCGGGGCCGAGGCACGACTCAGAAGCAGTACGGTGCCGTCCGGGATTCCGCTTTGCGCCAGCGTCTTCGACGGGTCCAGCGCGGCGGAGCCGGGCAGTGACAGGCGGTAGTGCTCGGCGGTCAGACCGTCACCGGCGTCGCCCGGCTGCAGGATGTCCACGATGGACGGGGTCAGCACGGTGACGGGAATCCCGGCCGGCAGGGACAGATCCGCGACGGCGGTGCCGGAGTGGATTGACACCCGGCGCAGCCCCGGATCGGTTGCAGGCAAGAGTGATCCCTTCGGTCGGATTGCCGCGAACATAGCCAGCTTTCGGTCGGCGGGTGTGCGGGTGTCCACAGGTGACTTGTCCTCGGCTTCGGTGCTGCCTACCGTTCGCCGAACGGAAGGGGACGAGATGACCCAGGCTTTCGTGCCGGTGCCGCGGCGGCCACCACCGACGGTGCCAACCGAGGACGTCGTCATCGATGCACCGCCCGACCCGCCGGCGCCGGCAGCGCCCGGACTGCTGCCCCGGCTGCTGCCGTTCGCGCTGGCGATAGCCGGGATCGGCGTCATGGCGGCGGCATTGCGCTCGGGGCAGGGCGGCGCACGCGCCCCCGCCTTGGTGGCCTTTCCGATCATGATGTTGGCCTCGTCTCTGGTGACCGTGCTGTCCGGGCGTGTCCGCCGCGGGCACGGTGACATCGAGGCCGATCGCCTTCGTTACCTCGAATACCTCAGCCGGCTGCGCGACACCGTCGTCGAAACGGCCGCCGCGCAGCGGTTCTCGCTGATGTGGAGTCACCCCGAGCCCGGCACACTGTGGACGTTGATCGGCGGCCCCCGAATGTGGGAGCGACGAGCCGCCGACCCCGACTTCTGCCTCGTCCGAGTCGGCACCGGGGCCCAGCCGCTCGCCACGCCGTTAGTTGCCCCGCCGACGAGCGAGCCTGCCGATCCGGTCACCGTCGCCGCCGTGCACCGCTTCATGCGAATCCATTCGACGGTCGCCGCGCCCATCGCCATCGGCTTGCGCCAAAGTCCGCGGGTCCGCGTCGACGGTGATGCGACCGCCGCACGCGGAACGCTGCGCGCGATGATCTGCCAACTCGCCCTCTTTCACCCTCCCGATCAGCTGCTGATCGTCGCCGCGACCAGCGACCGGAACCGTCGGCACTGGGAATGGTTGAAATGGTTGCCGCACAACCACCATCCGACCGACGCCGATGCGGCGGGGCCGTTGCGCATGGTGTACCGCACTGCGGGGGAGGCGCGAGACGCGCTCGCCGGTGCGCGGCCGGCGCACGCGGTGGTGGTCGCCGACCTGGACGAGGACGTCGACGGGTTCGCGGGCGCGACCATCGTCGAAGTCGGCCGCGGCCGCGACGGCGCACCAGTGACGGTCAGCGCGTTGGGCGAAACTCGTCGGCTTTCGCGCCCCGACCGGATGGAGCCCCTGGACGCGCTGGTATGCGCCCGGCGGCTGGCGGCGTACCGGGGCGGCGCGGGTCTCCACGGCGGCGACGGTGGAGGCTGGCCGGGCCTGGTGGGAATCGACGGCGTGGATCGCTTCGATCCGGTTGTGTTGTGGCGCAACCAAGACCACCGTGACCGGTTGTGCGTCCCGATCGGAACCAGCGCTGACGGCGCGCGGCTGACGCTGGATATCAAGGAGGCCGCCGAACACGGCATGGGTCCGCACGGGCTCTGCGTCGGCGCCACCGGATCGGGCAAATCGGAGCTACTGCGAACGATCGCGCTGGGCATGATGCTGCGCAACTCTCCCGAGGCGCTCAACCTGTTGCTCATCGACTTCAAAGGCGGCGCAACGTTTCTCGATTACGCGCGGGCTCCGCACGTGGCGGCGGTCATCACGAACCTCGCGGACGACGCGCCGCTGGTGGCCCGGATGCGCGACGCCCTGGCCGGTGAAATGAATCGCCGGCAGCAGCTGCTGCGCGCCTCGGGCTGTGTCAGCGCCGCGGCGTACGAAATCAAGCGGCGCGCGGGCGCGGCATCGGTGGCGCTGCCCACGTTGTTCATCATCGTTGACGAATTCTCCGAGCTGCTCAGCCACCACCCGGATTTCGCCGACATGTTCGTGGCTCTCGGGCGGCTCGGCCGGTCGCTGGGCATGCATCTGTTACTGGCCAGCCAGCGGCTCGACGAGGGCCGGCTGCGCGGACTGGACGCCCACCTGTCCTACCGGATCTGCCTGAAAACACTGTCGGCCGCCGAATCACGCGCCGTGCTGGGAACACTCGACGCGTACGAACTGCCGAACGAGCCCGGCGGGGGCTACCTGCGTACGAGCGCCGGTGAACTCATTCGCTTCTCCGCCGCGTACGTTTCGGGACCGGCGCAGTCCTGCGCGCCCGCCTCCCGGACCATGACGGCGCCGTGCGTACAGAGGTTCGGCACCGAGAAAGTCGGCGAGACCATTCGCGCCGTCGAGGCCGGCGCGTCGTCGGAGCGTTCGGTCTTGCAGGCGATCCTGGACCGGCTGGCCGGGTACGGACCACCCGCGCACCGGGTCTGGCTGCCACCGCTGGGCCCGGCGCCCGCCCTGCACGCGCTGCTTCGCGACGAGGTGCCCGCGCCGGCCGCGCTGACGGTTCCCCTCGGCATCGTCGACCGGCCGTTCGAGCAACGCCGGACGCCGCTGATAGCCGACTTGCGCGGAGCCGCGGGGAATGTGGCGCTCGTCGGGGCGCCCCAAACGGGTAAGTCGACGGCGCTGCGCACGCTGGTGACCGCGTTGGCGGCCACTCACGACGCGCGGCAGGTGCAGTTCTACTGCCTGGACTTCGGCGGCGGAACGTTGGCTTCGACACGGACGATTCCGCACGTCGGTGCGGTCGCCTGCCGGGCCGAACCGCGGCTCGTCACGCGCATCGTTGCCGAATGCGAGTCGGTCATCCGGTCACGGGAAACCATTTTCGGCGACCACGGGATCGGCTCCATCGCGGAATACCGTCAGCTACGGGCGCAGCACAAGGCGTGGGACGCCGACCGGTTCGGCGACGTGTTCCTCATCATCGACGGCTGGGCGAGCTTGCGTGAGGAATTCGGCGATCTGGAGGCATCGGTCACCGCCATTGCGACTCAAGGACTTTCGTTCGGCGTGCACGTCGTCCTGTCGGCTTCGCGGTGGGCCGACATCAGGCCGGCGCTGCGGGACCAGATCGGCACGCGCATCGAGCTGAGGTTGGGCGATCCCGCGGATTCCGAACTGAACCGGAAGGCGGCCCGACACGTTCCCCAGGACAGGCCCGGGCGTGGTCTTTGCGGCGACGGTTCACACATGATGATCGCCTTACCCCTGGCTGAGATCGGTCCGAGTGACCTTGTTGCACCGCCCATCCCGTTGTTGCCGCAGCTGGTGGAGCTTGACACCGTGGTGGGGCGGGCGGGTGACTCTATCGTGCTGGGCATCGACGAGCGCCGACTGCAGCCGGTGACGCTCGAGTTCGACCGACAGCCTCATCTGTTGGTGCTGGGAGACCAGGAGTGCGGGAAGACCGCGACGTTGCGGGCCCTGTGCCGCGAGATCGTGCGTACCAAGACCCCCGAGGAAGCCCACCTCGTGATCGTCGACTTTCGGCGCTCGCTGCTCGGTGTCGTCGAGTCGGGGCACCTCGGTGGCTATGCCGTGTCGCCGGGCGCGCTCGCTGGACTGCTGCCAGATCTGCTCGACCTCTTACGGCGGCGAATGCCCGCGGCCGACGCGACCCAGGAGCAGCTGCGAGCCGGGTCATGGTGGTTCGGGCCGGACCTCTACCTCGTCGTCGACGATTACGACCTGGTCGCCGGCCCGGGCGGCAACCCGCTGACGCCCATCGTCGAATACCTGCCTTACGCAGCGGATCTCGGGTTGCATCTGGTCGTCGCCCGGCGCAGCGGCGGCGCGGAGCGCGCGTTGTTCGAGCCGCTGCTGGCCGGATTGCGTGACGTCGGCTGCATGACGCTGACGATGAACGGATTCCCTTGTACGGAGGCGCCATTCGGCGCCCGTCGCCCCGCGCGGCTCCCGCCCGGCCGCGGTGTCCTGCTCACCCGCGGGGGTGACGAACTGCTCGTCCAGGTGGCCTGGAGCGCGCCGTGAACGCGCATCGCGCCGTGATCGAAGCCGGGCCCGGCACGATTCGCCGATTATGTTGCGGGACAAGCGCCGCCGCCGATGACGGGCCCTCGCAGCTCATCGCGGCGGCGCTCGGCGCGGTCGACGATCGGGTGACGCTGGTGGGCGAGCAGCCGGTTGCCGTCGTTTCGCTGTGGAGTGATGCGCTGCGGTCGGCGGTCTGTACGCGTGCCGATGGCATGGTCGTCGTGCATCCGTCCTGGTGGTCGTCGTCGCGCATCGGAACGCTGAGTTCGGCTGCGGCCGCCGTGTCCGACGACGTGCTCGTACGGCCGCGGTCGTGGTTGCTCAGGCAGGCTGCCCAGGCCGACGGCGAACCGACGATCGTGGTGGAGATCACCGACGGGATGGTGGTGGTCGGCGGTGCCGAACTCATCGCGATACCGCGTCGGCCCCCACCGCGTTCCGTGGCCGGCGAGGTGGTGTCCGCCGTCGCGGGCATGCCCGCGGCCGTCGTGCTCATCGACGCACCGGGGTCGGTCCGCGAAGCGCCGGCCCTTGCCGCGTCGATCGCCGGCGCCGTGCGGTCCAACGGGCAGACGGCGCTGCACATCGACGACAACCGGCTGGTCCGGCTGGCCCGATCGGTGGCGTCCGATCGCCACGAGCCGACCGTGGCACCCGGATGGGGTGATCGTGTCCGGTCCCGTGCACAGATGCTCCGCGGCCTCGGCGCGGCCGCCGTTGTGCTCGCCGTGTCGGCCCCGGCCGCGACCACGGTCGGCCGGCACCGCGCGTCAACCCCGCCGCCGGCGGAGGCCGCGCCCACCACATTCCTGGTGGAAGGCCGGGTGGCGGTGACGGTGCCCGCGGATTGGCCCGCGCAACGGGTGATCGTCGGGCCGGGGTCGGCGCGAGTACAGGTCACATCGCCTTCGGATCCCGAAGTGGCGCTGCACGTCACGCAGTCGCCGGTCACCGGCGAGACCTTGAGTGGCACCGCCGAGCGGTTGAAACGCGCGATTGAGGCGGAGCCCGACGGATCGTTCGTCGACTTCAATGCCTCCGGCACCAGCGTCGGCAGGCCGGCGGTGACGTACCGCGAAGTCCGCGCCGGCCATGACGTGCGGTGGACGGTGTTGCTGGACGGGCCGGTGCGGATCGGGCTCGGATGCCAGAGCCGGCCCGGGAAGGAAGAGGCGGTCCGTGCGGTGTGTGAGCAGGCGGTGCGGTCGGCCCACGCGATCGGATGAAGCCCGAAAACGGTGGAACCAAACGCACGCCGACACGGTCGAATTCAGTATGGCGACACCGAACACACTGAGCACCGACTTCGACCTGATGCGGTCGGTCGCGGGTACCACGGATGCCCGCAACGAGGAGATCCGGGCCATGCTGCAGGCGTTCATCGGCCGCATGAGCGAAGTGCCGCCGTCGGTGTGGGGCGGGGTCGCCGCCGCACGGTTCAGGGACGTGGTGGATCGCTGGAACGCCGAGTCGTTGCGGCTCTACCACGTCCTGCACGCGATCGGCGAGACGATCCGGCACAACGCGGCCACCCTGCAGGAGGCCGGCCACGACCATGCGACCCACATCGCCGCCGCCGGCGGAAACCTGTGATCGAGAGGACTCATCGGTGGAATCGGCACTTTCCTATAACTTCGGCGAAATCGAGTATTCGGTGCGCCAGGAGATCCACACCACGTCGGTCCGTTTCAATGCGGCGCTGGACGAACTGAGGTCGCAGATCGTCCCGTTGCAGCAGCTCTGGACCCGCGAGGCGGCGGCCGCCTACCAGGTCGAGCAACAGAAGTGGCACCAGGCGGCGACCGCCCTCAACGAGATCCTGGTCGATCTCGGAAATGCGGTGCGCGACGGCGCGCAAGAGGTGGAGAACGCCGATCGGCGGGCGGCCGGCGTCTGGGGACGGTAGCCGCAGCACCATGGTCGTCTGTGTGGTCCCGGCGGGGGAGAGCCGTCGGGACCACACAGTCGTTTTGACCTGCGGGGACGTCCGTCGGTAAGCTGCTCGGTTGGCGTGCGGTACGCCGGGGCCTCGGGTCAATGTCGGTCGCCGAGATGAACCCCACCGCGAACGCCTGACCGGCACCCGGCTCGACCCGGGATCCACCTCGAGAAAGAAAAGGTAAGCGCTGTGCCCACCTACGCGCCAAAGGCGGGTGACACCACGCGGTCGTGGTACGTCATCGACGCCACGGACGTGGTGCTTGGCCGCCTTGCCGTCGCGGCAGCCACCCTGCTGCGCGGCAAGCACAAGCCGACGTTCGCCCCCAATGTCGACGGCGGTGACTTCGTCATCGTCATCAACGCCGACAAGGTCGCCCTGTCCGGCGACAAACTGCAGAGCAAGCTGGCTTACCGCCACTCGGGGTATCCCGGCGGCCTGCACTCGCGCACGACCGGCGAGCTGATGGAAAAGCACCCCGACCGCGTCGTCGAGAAGGCGATCGTCGGCATGCTGCCCAAGAACAAGCTCAGCCGTCAGATCCAGCGCAAACTCCACGTCTACGCCGGCCCGGAGCACCCGCACGCCGCTCAAAAGCCGGTTCCGTACGAGATCAAGCAGGTGGCCCAGTGACCGAAACGACCGAGGCCCTGGAAACCACGGCCACCCCGGAAGCCCCGGAAACCCCGGACGTCCCCGCCGAGGCGCCCGCCCCCGCGGCCGCCGAGGCCTTCGTCTTCGACCGGCCCATCCAGACCGTCGGCCGCCGCAAGGAGGCCGTGGTGCGGGTGCGCCTGGTGCCCGGCACCGGCAAGTTCGACCTCAACGGCCGCAGCCTCGAGGACTACTTCCCCAACAAGGTGCACCAGCAGCTCATCAAGGCCCCGCTGGTGACGGTCGACCGGGTGGACAACTTCGACATCTTCGCCCTGCTGCACGGCGGCGGGCCGTCGGGACAGGCCGGCGCCCTGCGCCTGGGCATCGCCCGGGCGCTGATCGTGGCGCAGCCCGAGGACCGGCCGGCGCTGAAGAAGGCGGGCTTCCTCACCCGTGACCCGCGCGCCACCGAGCGCAAGAAGTACGGGCTGAAGAAGGCCCGCAAGGCGCCTCAGTACAGCAAGCGCTGATCAACCATCACTTTCTGGCCGCAACGGGGCCTCAAACTGGGGCGTGCCGCGCATCCATCGGCGTGTCTGCGCCCAAACGTGCCCCGTTTCGGTCAGAAAAGAACGGGCACGTTAGTGCTGAACCGTCAATTGTGAGAGGTTTGTCCGCATGGGTCGACTATTCGGCACCGACGGTGTCCGTGGGGTCGCCAACCGGGAGTTGACCGCCGAGTTGGCGCTCGAGCTGGGCGCCGCCGCCGCGCGGCACCTGGCCAGCGCGGGCGGCCCGGGCCGGCGCGTCGCCGTGATCGGGCGCGACCCCCGCGCCAGCGGCGAGATGCTGGAGGCCGCGGTGATCGCCGGGTTGACCAGCCAGGGCGTCGACGCGCTGCGGGTCGGGGTGCTCCCCACGCCCGCGGTGGCCTACCTGACCGGCGCGTACGACGCCGACTTCGGGGTGATGATCTCGGCGTCGCACAACCCGATGCCCGACAACGGCATCAAGATCTTCGGCCCCGGCGGCCGCAAGCTGGACGACGACACCGAGGACCGGATCGAGGCGCTCGTCACCGCCGAATCCGCGCTGCGCCCGGTCGGCGCCGGAATCGGCCGCGTCATCGACGCCGAGGACTCCGCCGACCGCTACCTGCGCCACCTGAGCAAGGCCAGCACGCTGCGGCTCGACGGCCTGACCGTGGTGGTCGACTGCGCGCACGGCGCGGCCTCGTCGGTGGCGCCGCGTGCCTACCGCGCGGCCGGTGCGCGGGTCATCGCGATCAACGCCGAGCCCAACGGCCTGAACATCAACGACAACTGCGGCTCCACCCATCTTGATTCGCTGCGCACGGCGGTCATCGCGCACCGGGCCGACCTCGGCCTGGCCCACGACGGCGACGCCGACCGCTGCCTGGCCATCGACGCCAACGGCGAACTCGTCGACGGCGACGCCATCATGGTCGTGCTCGCCCTGGCGATGCGCGAGACCGGCGAGCTGGCCTCCGACACCCTGGTGGCCACCGTGATGAGCAACCTCGGGCTGCACCTGGCCATGCGCGCCGAAGGGATCACCGTGCGCACCACCGGCGTGGGCGACCGCTACGTCCTCGAGGAACTGCGGGCCGGCGACTACAGCCTGGGCGGCGAGCAGTCCGGCCACATCGTGATGCCCGCGCTGGGTTCCACCGGCGACGGCATCGTCACCGGTCTGCGGCTGATGAACCGCATGGCGCAAACCGGCTCGTCGCTGACCGAGCTCGCCGCGCCGATGCAGACGCTGCCGCAGGTGCTGATCAACGTCCGGGTCGCCGACAAGGACACCGCCGCCGCCGCGCCCGCCGTGCGCACCGCCGTCGGCGACGCCGAGGCCGAACTCGGCGACACCGGCCGAATCCTGTTGCGCCCCTCCGGAACCGAGCCCCTCATCCGGGTCATGGTGGAGGCGCCCGACGCGGACGTCGCCCAGCGCGTGGCGAATCGGGTCGCCGAGGCGGTCAGCTCCGCGCGCTGAATCTCCGCGGAACCCGGGCGCCTCCCCGGGCGTCGGATTAGGCATGAGATTCGACAGGGGAATACGCCCGGTCACCGTGGCCCGCACCGAGATCGACGTCGCGGCGACGCATCAAATCGCCGACCAGTTCCGTGCGGCCGCCGACCTCATCGACCGCGCCCTCAGTGATCAGCTCGGCAGGCTCGCCTTCGGTGGGGCCGCCGCCGGTCGGGCGCACACCGCGCGCGGCGACGCGCTGCGCGTCGAGTTGGGGCGCCTGACCGCCGAAGTGGTGCAGTGGTCGCGCGCGTCCACCGAGATCGCCGCCACCCTGCGGGCCAGCGCCGACCGCTACGCCGACGCCGAAATGTATGCCGCGGAACGGATCGCCTGACGGTGGCCGAGCGGTGGGATGTCGCCGGTCGCCTCGCCGAGGGTCTGCCCGCGGTCGAGCACACCCAGAGCTACGTGCAGGCCTGCCATGCCGTGGGCTACCAACATCCCGACCTGACGGCGCACCCCGCGCAGGCCCGCGATTGGTACGACACCGAAGACGGCCTCGACCTGCGTGCCCTCGACCGTGACTGCGCGGAGCTGCGGGCGGCCGGCGAGGCGATCACCGAAGCGCTGCGGATGCAGCGCGCTCAGGCGGCCGAGCTGGCCGCCGCATGGACCGGGCCGGCCGCGGAAGCCGCGGCGCGGTTTCTGGAACGCCACTGCGACGCCGCAGGTGCAGTGGCAACCGAACTGCGCGCGGCGGCGCAACGGTGCGAATCCCTGCGCGACAACCTGTGGTATCTGGTCGACTCGAAGGTCGCGACTGCCATCGCCGTCGACGACCGCACCCAGGCGCAGCGGCCGGCGTGGCTGGCCGCCGCAGCAACGGTCACGACGGGTGTGGGGGACCGGCACGCCGCCGAGGAGGTGATACGCGAGCAGGTACTGCCCTACGTGGACAACGAGATCCGCAACGACTGGCTCACGACCATGCGGTCGACCCGCGACGGCGTGAGGACCTCCTACGACATGGTCACCGACCGGATGGCCGCCGCGCCGACCGCACGCTTCGAAGCCCCCGGTGAGCTCGGGCCCGGCTACCAACCGCTGCGGGCGGCCTCGCCCAGCACCCCGCCGGTAGCGGTCAACCCCGCGGCCATGACCCAGAGCCCGCCGCAGGATCCCGCGCCGATCGCGACCACACTCGCGCCGGCTCCCGTTCCCGCCGCATCGCAACCGAATTGGGGAACCGCGCTCGGTGACGCCGCCGGCATGTCGGCGGGCGATCTGGGCGGTGGGCTCGGCGGCGGCGGACTCGGCGGCGGCGGGCTCGGCGGCGGTGGTGCGGGCCTGCTCGGGTTGGCCAGCAGGATCGTCGACGCCGTCGGTGGGCTGCTCGGCTCGGGCGACGAGTCGGGGGCCGCCGATCCCTTCGACGAGGACGACGCCTTCGACGAGGACCCCTTCACGCCCGCCGACACGGACGACGACGAGCCGGCGGACACCGAACACACCGAAGACGTCGAGGACACCGAAGGCGGCACGACCGGCGCGGCGGCTCAGCCGCTCGACGCACCCGTGTCGGTCGGCGCTCCGGTGCCCGTCGACGCACCGAGGCCCGCTGACGCACCGCCACCAACCGGCGACGCACCGGTCGGCGCACCGTCGCCACCAATCGGCGCACCCACGGCCGGCGAGCCGGAGCCGCCCACCGATGGGAAGACGCCCTGCGAGATCGCCGCGGACCAGCTGCCGCAAGCCGGGCAGTGACGGCTCACGTCGGGCGCAGCCGCAGGACTTCCTCGACGAAGCGCACGGATTCGGCGCGGTCGGTGGCCAACGGGCTGAGCAACAGCGTCGTCACTCCTGCCTCGGCGAAGGCCGCCAGTCGTTCGGCGACATAGCCGCGCGGGCCGACCAGCGACATGCCGCGCACCAGTTCGTCGGGCACCGCGTCGATCGCCTCGCGCTTGCGGCCGGACAAGTAGAGCTCCTGAATCCGGTCGGCGACCTCGCCGAACCCGTAGCGCGTCGCCAGGGCGTGATAGAAGTTGCGGCCCTTGGCGCCCATCCCGCCCAGGTACAACCCCAGCTGCGGCTTGACCCACGCCAGCCGCTCGTCGACGTCGTCGCCGATGGCCACCGACGCGTGCACCATGACGTCCAGCGGCCCCAGCGCGGGATCCCGCTTGGCCGCACCGGCCGCCAGCGCCTCACCCCACACCGACGCGGCCTGGTCCGGGAGGTAGAAGACCGGCTGCCAGCCTTCGGCGATCTCGGCGGTCAGTTCGACGTTCTTCGGGCCAAGCGCCGCGATCGTAATCGGAATGCGTTCGCGCACAGGATGATTGATGAGCTGCAGGCTCTTGCCCAGACCCGTTCCGCGGTCGGGGGGCAACGGGATCTGGTAGTGCTTGCCGTTGTGCTGCAGGCGTTCCCGGCGCCACACCTTGCGGCAGATCTCCACGATCTCGCGGGTACGGCCCAGCGGGGCGTCGAACTCGACGCCGTGGAAGCCCTCGATCACCTGCGGCCCGGACGTGCCGATGCCCAGCCGGAAGCGCCCGTCGGACACGAAGTCCAGTCCCGCGGCCGTCATCGCCAGCAGCGAGGGGGTGCGGATGTAGATGGGGAACACCCCCGAGGCCAACTCGACGGTGCTCGTCTTGGCCGCCAAATACCCGAGCTGACTCACGGCGTCGAAGGCGTACGCCTCGGCCACCACGGCGATGTCGATGCCGGCCTTCTCGAGCTCCACCACGCGGTCGACGGCCTGGTGAAAGCCGCCCGAATAATCCAGAGCGATCCCGATTCGCATGAAGGACAGATACCACGACCGCGCCCGCGCACCGCGGGGGCTCGGAAAGTCAACCCGCCGAGGTGCCCGTCCAGTACTCCGCGAACCGTCGACCGTCGGCGGACAGGCGCAGGATGTCGTTGCCGGCGAAGGAGACGGGCCGCCCGGCCCACGGCCCGGTGATCCAGCGTGCGTACGCTCGCACGGTCGACACGGTGGGCAATTACCCCGTCACCGCGTCACTTCAACAGCGCGACGATCTTCTCTTCCAAGGCAACCGGCTCGGCCTCGGGATCCAGCGGTTCCGTCTTGGGCAGTGCGACGTCGGGATCGGCGAAGTCGCGGTAGGTCTTGTCGCCGCCCAGCGCGAAGAGCAGGTAACCGGTCAGCAGCGCGCGCACCGTGTTCTGCGTGCGCCGGTGCGGGCTGGCCAGGCCGAACACCTTCGTCAACCGCCGGCCCTCCACCAGGCCGCCGGGCTGGGCCTTGCTGACGATGCGCAGCGTGGCCGTGTCCCACGCCCGCGACAGCGACAGCGCGTTGGAGTTCAGCGACTTCGGATCCCCCGGCGCGGTCAGGATCAGCCCCGGGAGCTTCAGCGTCGTCGCCGGGGCCTCGGCCGGGGGGCTGGTGACGGCGGGGAACAACGCCGCCGCCGCGGCCAGCTTGTTCGGCATGCCGGCCGCGGCGAAGACCGCTGCCGAGCCGCCGAAACCGTGCCCGACCACGCCGAGCTTGGCCGGATTCACGCTGATCTTGCCCGGCCCGAGCCGCACACCCGACACGATGTCCAGCGCCGTGCCGAGGTCGAAGGCGAAGTTCAGGACGGACGGGGCCAGGCCGCGTTCGGTGTCGGGAGCGCCGGCCACGATGCCCCAGGACGCCAGGTGTTCCAGCAGTCCCGAATAGCGGCCGGCCTTGGTGAGCCAGTCGTGACCGAACGCGACGCCGGGCAGACCCAGCCCCGCCTCCGGGGTGTACACCACCCCGGGTAAACCGGCGAAGGCGAGGTCACCACGCAAAACCCGATGCGGACCACGGCGGCTGAGGGCTGCGAACAGCTTGCGGGTGCGGGCCACGCGTCGACGTTAGCGCATGCCGGTCAGGCCATGACCTCGATCACGCCCACCCGCCAGAGCGCCGCATACATGTGGCGCAGCGGGATGCTCAGCAACCGGGCCGCCGTGTCCACCATCGGGTCGCCACTGGCGATCGGCTCGCGGTGACGCCGCCGGGGCGCGGGCTTGAGCGCGGGCTTGGGGGCGGGCGCCGGCGCGAGCGTCAGGCTGGGCGCGGGCAGCGTGGTTACCACATCGTCGAACAGAACAGCGGTCATGATCTCTCCTTGAAGAAGGGGTGCGGAATTTCGGATTAACAGTTACTAACGGTTATCTATCCGGGGGCTTACACGTTGCTTGACCGGTTATGTCGCAGCCAAATTATTTGCACTGCATCAAACGCGATTTCCGGATAGCTGAGTCATCGCCATTGATGTCTGTATAAAGGGGGTATTCTTGCGAGAATATGGTTGCGCTCGGCGCATTCGTACTGGTGAAACCGATGTATCGCCAGGCGGTGATGATCAGGCGGGCGTCAACAAGCTGTCCTTTCTGGTGGCTTCGGCGGTTGCCGGTGGTAGCCGATTCCAGAATTCTAAGTGGGCAAATTGCTAGGGCGATGACGCAAACGAAAACGCCACAAATACATCAGGTGAAAAGCGTTTCTACCGTTTATGAAGCCGATGTAAAGGGAATGGTCATCGGGCCTGCGGCGGGAAGCCGGGTGGATTGGTCCACGACGTCCACCTCACCCCGTCCCGGTACCGGCGCCCCGACGGGTCGCCGTACCAGCCCGGTGGCGGACCGACGGCTGCGGGCGGGTCGGTCAAAACAGGCCTTCGGTGCAGGTGGGCGGCCTGACCATGACCGCGGAGTGCGGGGTTGGGGGCCCACCTGCACTACCCTGGTTCGAATGTGCGGAATCGTCGGCTACGTCGGGCAGCAGCCTGCCTGCAGGGTCGTCATGGATGCGCTGCGCCGGATGGAGTACCGCGGCTACGACTCGTCGGGCATCGCACTGGTCAACGGCGCCGGGACGCTCACCGTGTGCCGCCGCGCCGGCCGGCTGGCCAACCTCGAGGAAGCGGTCGCGCAGATGCCGCCGGAGTCGCTGGGCGGCACCACCGGCCTGGGCCACACCCGCTGGGCCACCCACGGGCGCCCCACCGACCGCAACGCGCACCCGCACCGCGACGCCGCCGGCAAGATCGCCGTCGTGCACAACGGCATCATCGAGAACTACCCGAGCCTGCGCCACGAGCTGGAGGCCCACGGCGTGGAATTCACCAGCGATACCGACACCGAGGTGGCGGTGCACCTGGTGGCCCAGGCCTACCGGCACGGGCCGACCGCCGGCGACTTCGGCGCCTCGGTGCTGGCCGTGCTGCGCCGGCTGGAGGGCCACTTCACCCTGGTGTTCACCAACGCCGACGAGCCCGGCACCATCGTGGCCGCCCGCCGCTCCACCCCGCTGGTGCTGGGGATCGGCGACGGCGAGATGTTCGTCGGCTCCGACGTTGCCGCGTTCATCCCGCACACCCGCAACGCCGTCGAACTCGGCCAGGACCAGGCCGTGGTGCTCACCGCGGACGGCTACCGCATCACCGACTTCGACGGGAACGCGGACGTCGAGTACCGCGAGTTTCACATCGACTGGGACCTGGCCGCCGCGGAAAAGGGCGGCTACGAGTACTTCATGCTCAAGGAGATCGCCGAGCAGCCCGCCGCGGTGGCCGACACCCTGCTCGGGCATTTCGTCGACGGCCGGATCGTGCTCGACGAGCAGCGGCTCTCCGACCAGGAGCTGCGCGAGATCGACAAGGTGTTCGTGGTGGCGTGCGGCACCGCGTATCACTCGGGGCTGCTCGCCAAATACGCCATCGAACACTGGACCCGGTTGCCGGTGGAGGTGGAACTGGCCAGCGAATTCCGCTACCGCGACCCGGTGCTGGACCGCAGCACGCTGGTGGTCGCCATCTCGCAGTCCGGGGAGACCGCCGACACGCTCGAAGCGGTCCGGCACGCCAAGGAGCAGAAGGCCAAGGTGCTGGCCATCTGCAACACCAACGGCTCGCAGATCCCCCGCGAATGCGATGCCGTGCTCTACACCCGCGCCGGCCCCGAGATCGGCGTCGCCTCGACGAAGACGTTCCTCGCCCAGATCACCGCCAACTACCTGGTGGGCCTGGCGCTGGCCCAGGCCCGCGGCACGAAGTACCCCGACGAGGTCGAGCGGGAGTATCGGGAGCTGGAGTCGATGCCGGACCTGGTCGCGCGGGTGCTCGCGATGATCGAGCCGGTGACCGCGCTGGCATACCGATTCGCCCAGTCCTCGACCGTGCTGTTCCTGGGCCGCCACGTCGGCTACCCCGTGGCGCTGGAAGGCGCGCTGAAGCTCAAGGAACTGGCCTACATGCACGCCGAGGGGTTCGCCGCCGGCGAGCTCAAGCACGGCCCGATCGCGCTGATCGAGGACGACCTGCCGGTCATCGTCGTCATGCCCTCGCCCAAGGGGCAGGCCACGCTGCACGCCAAGCTGCTGTCCAACATCCGCGAGATCCAGGCCCGCGGCGCGATCACGATCGTGATCGCCGAGGAAGGCGACGACACCGTACGGCCCTACGCGGACCACCTGATCGAAATCCCTTCGGTATCAACCCTTTTGCAGCCGTTGCTGTCGACCATCCCACTTCAGGTGTTCGCCGCGTCGGTCGCCCAGGCCCGCGGCTACGACGTCGACAAGCCGCGAAACCTCGCCAAGTCCGTCACCGTCGAGTAGGCGTTCCACTAGATTGCCGTGGGGAACAAGCCACCCCACAGCGGTAGGAGCAGCATGCGCTCGGCGGTCAGAAGGTTCGCCCTAGCCGGTCTCGTCGTGCTCATCGTCGGGACGTACGTCGCGCTGATCGAGCTCTATGAGGACACCGTTGAAGGCGTCGCTCCCGGCACCCTGAGCGACAGCGCGGAGGGCGCCCCTCAGAGTATGGCGACGCTGACCGTGGAAGAGATGCAGTCGAACTACAGCGCGGTCGTCGCCAACCTGGCCGTGTCGCCGGGACCCGCGCTGTTGGATCCGGTCACCCACCGGCTCAAGGAAGACCTCGTGCTGCGCGTCAGGTCATCGGCCCAGCCCAGTCGGCGCGAATACACACCGGGCATGCTGCCCGGCGTTTTCCCGATCCCGCTGACCATCGCCGGTCACGTCGAACGGTGGCCCTTCGACAACTACACGTCGGGCCCCATCGAGGTGCAGCTCTTCCCCGGCGGCGACACCACGAAGCCGCCCGTACTCATCCCGGTGAGGTTGATCGATCACCTGTCCGGCTTCAAGGTCTCTTCGACCAAGATCCCCGACCACGAGGGGTACAGGCTGAGCGTGCGGCGCGCGCTGAGCACCGCGGTGTTCGGCATCGTTATCTGCGGCGTGCTCATCGCCATCGCCGGTCTTGGCCTGTTCGTGGCAGTACAGACGGTGCGTAACCGGCGAAAGTTTCAGCCCCCGATGACGACGTGGTACGCGGCCATGCTCTTCGCGGTGGTACCGCTGCGAAACGCGATGCCCGGCTTGCCCCCGTTCGGGGCGTGGATCGACGTGACCATCGTGCTCTGGGTCATCGTCGCGTTGGTGGTCGCGATGCTGCTCTACATCGCCTGCTGGTGGCGGCATCTGCGGCCCGAGGTTTCCGCGCCGCAGGCGGAGCCGGTCTCGGCGCCATCGGGCTGACGCCGATGATCGGATCGAATTCCTTCCGTTTCAAGACGTTTCCGGCGGCCCTTCAACTACATTGCCCCCTGGGCAAGCATTCGTTGGGTGGGACGGCCACGGTGGCCGAGTGGGTAGGGGGCGGTCGTGAGGTATGGCGTCATCGCACTGATCGTGGGCGTCGTCGGGGCGTACATCGCCTCGGTGGCCCTCTACGCCGGCAGCGGGGGGCACCACCACCCGGAGACCCCGGCCGGCGGTGAGCGCAGCACGGCCACGCTGGTCATCGAAGACATCCAGTCGAACTACAGCGTGCTGACGGCCAACCTGTCCATCTCGCCGGGCTCGGCCCTGCTGGATCCGCAAACCCAGCACCTCAACGAAGACCTCAGTCTGCGAGTGCGCTCCGTGGCAACGCCGACCCGGCGCACGTGGACCAAGGGCATGCTGCCCGGCGTCTTCCCCGTTCCGCTGACCATCGCGGGGGAGATCGAGAACTGGCCTTTCGACCGCTACGGGTCCGGGCCCGTCGAGATCGAGCTCATGCACGGCCCCGCGAACGTGCCCGAACACGTGCCGGTGACGTTCGTCAACCACCTCTCCGGCTGGCAGGTGTCCGTCGACGGGTCGGGCCCCTACCGGGTGAGCGTGCACCGCGCGCTCAGCGCCGCGGCGTTCGGCATCGTAATCTGCGGGGTGCTCATCGCCATCGCCTGCCTGGGCCTGTTCGTCGCCGTACAGACGGTGCGTAACCGGCGGAAGTTCCAGCCGCCGATGACGACGTGGTATGCGGCGATGCTTTTCGCGGTGGTACCGCTGCGGAACGCGCTCCCGGGCTCGCCGCCCTTCGGGGGCTGGATCGACATCACGCTCGTGCTGTGGGTGCTCGTCGTCTTGGTCATCTCCATGCTGCTCTACATCTTGTGCTGGTGGCGGCATCTCAGACCGGAGGTTGCCGGGCCCGCCCGCGCGGCGGCGGATCCGGTGCCGGCGCCGTCGACCACATGAAGGCCGCGGCGGCGTAATTCGCGCGACGCGGCGACCGGCGTGCAAAGGTGAGGGCGTGACGAATGCACCGGTGCGGTCCCGACTGCGCAGCATGGGGCTCGCGGTCTGGCATTACGTCAGCAGCGCCCCGCTGACCTACGGGTGGCTCATCGTCCTGGTGGTCACCACGCTCATCCAGCACTGGCTTCCCCAACGGCAACTGCACAAGATGCTGATGCACCACTCCACCAACATCCATGGACTGGCGCGCGATCCGCTCGACGTGTTGTTCTCCAGCCTGTTGTGGATCGACGGGTACAACCTGACGCCGTACCTGCTGCTGTTCACGTTGTTCCTCGCGCCGGCCGAACACTGGCTGGGCCAGTTACGTTGGCTGACAGTGGGATTGAGCGCACACATCCTGTCCACCTATTTCAGCGAAGGCCTGCTGTATTTCGCGATCGAGGAGCGCGACGCGTCGGAGCGGCTGGTGCACGCCCGCGACATCGGCGTCAGCTACTTCCTGGTCGGGGTGATGGCGGTGCTGGCCTATCACATCGCGCGGCCGTGGCGGTGGGGCTATCTCGGCGTGCTGTTCATCATCTTCGGTTTCCCGTTGATCGCGATGGACCGGATCGAGCTGAACTTCACCGCGATCGGACACTTCACCTCGATCCTCGTCGGGCTCTGCTTCTACCCGATGACGCGGCATAAAGAGGGCCGGCAGCTGAGCCCGGCACGCCTGCGCGCCATGGCGCGCAGGGACCGCTCGCCCGAGGTATCCGCCTGAGCGGGGCCGTCAAACCGCGCCGCCCCTACCCGTAGTGTGGCAATGGTGCGGCACTACTACTGCGTAGACGCGATCCGCCAGGCCGAGGCGCCGCTGCTGGCCAGCCTTCCCGACGGGGCCTTGATGCGGCGCGCGGCCTTCGGCCTCGCCGCCGAGATCGTCGCCGAATTGCGGGCCCGCACCGGCGGGGTGGCCGGCCGCCGGGTGTGCGCGGTCGTCGGCTCGGGCGACAACGGCGGCGACGCGCTGTGGGCCGCCACCTTTGTGCGCCGCCGCGGCGCGGCCGCCGACGCGGTGCTGCTCAACCCGGAGCGCACCCACCGCAAGGGCCTGGCGGCCTTCACCAAGGCCGGCGGCCGGATCGTGGAAACCGTCTCGCCGACAACCGATCTCGTCATCGACGGGGTGGTCGGCATCTCCGGCTCCGGGCCACTGCGCCCGGCCGCGGCCGAGGTGTTCGCCGCCGTCGACGACGCGGCGATCCCGGTGGTCGCCGTCGACATCCCCAGCGGCATCGACGTGGCGACGGGGGCGATCTCCGGCCCGGCGGTCCATGCCGCCCTGACCGTCACCTTCGGCGGGCTCAAGCCCGTGCACGCGCTCGCCGACTGCGGGCGGGTCAAGCTGATCGACATCGGGCTCGATCTGCCGAAGACCGACCTGCTGGGTTTCGAGGCCGCCGACGCGGCCGCGCGCTGGCCGGTGCCCGGGCCCCACGACGACAAGTACACCCAGGGCGTGACGGGCGTGATGGCCGGATCGTCGACGTATCCGGGTGCGGCCGTGCTGTGCACCGGGGCCGCCGTCGCGGCGACCTCCGGCATGGTCCGCTACGCCGGCAGCGCGCACCGCGAGGTGCTCGCGCACTGGCCGGAGGTGATCGCGTCCCCCACCGCGGCGTCGGCCGGGCGGGTCCAATCCTGGGTCGTCGGGCCGGGATTGGGCACCGACGACACCGGGGCCGCCGCGCTGTGGTTCGCGCTGGAGACCGATCTGCCGGTGATCGTGGATGCCGACGGGCTGACCATCCTGGCGGCGCACCCCGAGCTGGTCGCCAACCGCACCGCCCCCACCGTGTTGACCCCGCACGCCGGTGAATTCGCGCGCCTGGCCGGCAAACCGCCCGGGGACGACCGGGTGGGGGCGTGCCGCAAACTGGCGGACACCTTCGGCGCCACGGTGCTGCTCAAGGGGAACGTCACCGTGATCGCCGATGCGGGCGGCCCGGTGTACCTCAACCCCGCCGGGCAATCCTGGGCGGCCACCGCCGGCTCCGGCGACGTGCTGTCCGGGATGATCGGCGCGCTGCTCGCGGCGGGCCTGCCCGCGGCCGAGGCGGCCGCCGCGGCGGCGTTCGTCCACGCGCGGGCGGCGGCCCTGTCGGCCGCGGACCCGGGCCCCGGTGAGGCGCCGACGTCGGCGTCGCGCATCGTGCCGCACATCAGGGCCGCCCTGGCCGCCCTATAGGAAAGGAATTCCGCAGTGCCCCAACATCCGTCCCTGCCCGCGCACTCGATCGCCCCCGCCTACACCGGCCGCCTGTTCACCGCGCCGGTGCCGGCGCTGCGGATGCCCGACGAGTCGATGGACCCCGAGGCCGCCTACCGCTTCATCCACGACGAGCTGATGCTCGACGGCAGTTCCCGGCTGAACCTGGCGACGTTCGTCACCACCTGGATGGATCCCGAGGCCGGGCGGCTGATGGCCGAGACGTTCGACAAGAACATGATCGACAAGGACGAGTACCCGGCGACCGCGGCGATCGAGCAGCGCTGCGTGTGCATGGTCGCCGACCTGTTCCACGCCGACGGCCTGGACGACGCCGACCCCTACAGCGCCTGCGGGGTGTCGACGATCGGCTCCAGCGAGGCGGTGATGCTGGGCGGGCTGGCGATGAAATGGCGCTGGCGGGCCAAGGTCGGGAAGGGCTGGGAGGGCCGCAAGCCCAACCTGGTGATGGGCTCCAACGTCCAGGTGGTGTGGGAGAAGTTCTGCCGCTACTTCGACGTCGAGCCGCGCTACCTGCCGATGGAGGAGGGGCGCTACGTCATCACCCCCGAACAGGTCCTGGACGCCGTCGACGAGGACACCATCGGCGTGGTGGCGATCCTGGGCACCACCTACACCGGCGAACTGGAACCGGTCGCCGACATCTGCGCCGCGCTGGACAAGCTGGCCGCCGGCGGCGGGGTGGACGTGCCGGTGCACGTCGACGCCGCCAGCGGCGGGTTCGTGGTGCCCTTCCTGCACCCCGAACTGAAGTGGGACTTCCGGCTGCCCCGGGTCGTGTCGATCAACGTCAGCGGCCACAAGTACGGGCTCACCTATCCCGGCGTCGGGTTCGTGGTGTGGCGCAGCAAGGAATACCTGCCCGAGGAGCTGGTCTTCCGCGTCAACTACCTCGGCGGCGACATGCCCACCTTCACGCTGAACTTCTCCCGCGCCGGCAACCAGGTGGTCGGGCAGTACTACAACTTCCTGCGGCTGGGACGCGACGGCTACACCAAGGTGATGCAGGCGCTGTCCGGGACGGCCCGCTGGCTGGGGGAGCAGCTGCGCGTCAGCGACCACTGCGAGCTGATCTCGGACGGTTCGGCGATCCCCGTGATCGCCTTCCGGCTGGCCAAGAACCGCGGGTACACCGAGTTCGATGTCTCCCACGAGCTGCGGGGTTACGGCTGGCAGGTGCCCGCGTACACCATGCCCGACAACGCCACCAACGTCTCGGTGCTGCGCATCGTGGTGCGGGAAGGCCTGTCCGCGGACCTGGCCCGCGCGCTGCACGACGACGCCGTCTCGGCGCTGACCTCGCTGGACAAGCTCAGGCCCGGCGGTCATTACGAAGCCCAGCACTTCGCGCACTGAGCGGGCGCACTTCCGCCGGCGCCCAGTCACACATGCCACTTCCGTCCCGGCTCGCGAGGCGATGCCCGTGTTGCCCGCCTCACAGCGAGAACGCGCCCGCGCCGCCGCTGAAACGGCGGGTGGCCGCGCCGATTCCGCGCCTCGGTGCGCTGACGTCGTCGGTTGTCGCTCGGAGGTGGGCACACCGCGTCCCCTCGGGTGCGGCGGCGGGTGTGGCGACTGGGGCCATTGCGACAAGGGCGGGCGGCGCGCTCGCCCGGTTCTGGGACAATGGCGGCCGTGGCCGTTACGCCGATATCGCTGACGCCGGGGCTGGTCGCCGAGGCCCTGGTGGACCTGGGCGCCATTGAGCACAACGTGCGGTTGCTGTGCGAACACGCCGGCCGCGCGCAGGTGATGGCCGTCGTCAAGGCCGACGGCTACGGCCACGGGGCCACCCCGGCCGCCCGCGCGGCGCTGGCCGGCGGCGCGACCGAGCTCGGCGTCGCCACCGTCGCCGAGGCGCTGGCGCTGCGCGCCGACGGCATCGCCGCACCCGTGCTGGCCTGGTTGCACCCGCCCGGCATCGACTTCGGGCCCGCGCTGCTGGCCGACGTGGAGATCGCCGTGTCGTCGGAGCGCCAGCTCGACGACCTGCTGGACGCGGCGCACCGGACGGGCCGGACCGCGACGGTCACCGTCAAGGTCGACACCGGGCTCAACCGCAACGGCGTCCACCCCGCCCGATACCCGTCGATGCTGACCGCGCTGCGCCGGGCCGTCGCCGACGAGGCGGTTCGGCTGCGCGGCCTGATGTCGCACATGGTGTTCGCCGATCAACCGGCCAACCCCGTCAACGATCTTCAGGCCCAACGCTTCAGCGACATGCTGGCCCAGGCGGGCGAGCGGGGGCTGCGGTTCGAGGTCGCGCACCTGGCGAACTCGTCGGCCACCATGTCGCGTCCCGAGCTGGCCTTCGACCTGGTGCGGCCCGGCGTCGCGGTGTACGGCCTGAGCCCGGTGCCCGAGCTCGGGGACATGGGGTTGGTGCCGGCCATGACGGTGAAATGCCCTGTGGCCCTGGTGAAGTCGATTTCCGCGGGCGAGAGCGTCTCGTATGGGCACACGTGGACCGCGGAACGCGACACGACTTTGGCCCTGCTGCCGGTCGGCTACGCCGACGGCGTCTTCCGCTCGCTGGGGGGACGCTTGGACGTCTTGATCAACGGCAAGCGGCGGCCCGGGGTCGGGCGGATCTGCATGGACCAGTTCGTCGTCGACCTCGGCCCCGGCCGGACCGACGTGACCGAGGGCGACGAGGCGATCCTGTTCGGCCCCGGCAGCAGCGGGGAACCCACCGCGCAGGACTGGGCCGACCTGCTCGGCACGATCCACTACGAAGTGGTGACCAGCCCCCGCGGGCGCATCACCAGGACCTACCGTGAGGCACGAACCATTGAGCCCTGAGAACGCTCGCAGGCATCACAACGGGAGGGCGTGGCTTGCGGGAGGTGCCGGGCTGACCGCCCTGGCCACCATCGTCGGAGCCTCGGCCCGGCGTTCGATGATCCGGCGCGCCCGCGGCCTCGAAGACCCTTACGCCGACGAGGATTTCGACCGGATCGACGACGACCGCCGTTCGGTGGTCACCACCCCCGACGGGGTGTCGTTGTCCATCCGCGAGGCCGGCCCCGCGGACGCCCCGCTGACGATGGTCTTCGTCCACGGATTCTGTCTGCGGATGGGCGCCTTCCATTTTCAGCGCACACGCCTGCCCCACCACGTGGGCCCGGGCGTCCGGATGGTCTTCTACGACCAGCGCGGGCACGGTCAGTCCGATGAGGCCCCGCCCGAGACCTACACGCTGACCCAACTCGGCAGAGACCTGCAAAGCGTGCTCCAGGTGGTCGCGCCGCGCGGGCTGGTGGTGCTGGTGGGCCACTCGATGGGCGGCATGACCGTGTTGTCGCACGCCCGTCAATTCCCCGACCAGTACGGGCGCCGGATCGTCGGGGCCGCGCTGATTTCGTCCGCGGCGGAGGGCGTTGCCCGCTCCCCGCTGGGCGAGATCCTGAAAAACCCTGCGCTGGAAGCATTCCGGTTCACCGCTCGGTCCGCGCCGAAGCTGATGCACCGCGGCCGCAACGTCTCGCGCTCGCTGATCGGCCCCGTACTGCGGGCCGCCTCCTACAGCGACCTGCACGTCAGCCGGAGCCTGGACGCCTTCTCCCAGCGGATGATGAACGGCACCCCCATCGCGACGATGGTGGAGTTCCTGGACGCCTTGGAGGCGCATGACGAAACCGCCGGGCTGTGGACCTTGCTGCGCATCCCCACCCTGATCGCGTGCGGGGACCACGACCTGCTGACCCCGGACGAGTACTCGCGCAAGATGGCGGCCTCGCTGCCGCAATCCGAGCTGGTCATCGTTCGCGGGGCCGGCCACCTGGCGCTGCTGGACAAGCCCGAGGCGATCAACGACGGGCTGGTCCGGCTGATCAAGCGCGCCACCCCGGGCCGGGTTGCGCTGGCGGCGCGGTGGATGCGGGAAAGGCTGCGGCGCCGTGGTGGCTAGGCCCGCACTTTCGGGCACGGCCACCCTGGAACGCGTGGAGGACACCGTCGCGCTGGGGTCGCGCCTCGGTGAGCGGCTGCGCGCGGGCGACGTGGTGGTGCTCACCGGTCCGCTCGGCGCGGGAAAGACGGTGCTGGCCAAGGGTATTGCCGCGGCGATGGACGTCGACGGCCCGGTCACCTCACCGTCGTACGTGCTGGCGCGGGTGCACCCGGCGCGGCGGCCCGGCGCGCCGGCGATGATTCACGTCGACATGTACCGGCTCTTGGACACCGACGGCGCCGACCTGCTCGGCGAGCTCGACTCACTGGACCTCGACACCGATCTCGACGACGCGGTCGTCGTCGTGGAGTGGGGCGAGGGACTCGTCGAGCGCCTCGCCGAGCGGCACCTCGACATCCGTCTGGAACGGCTCAGCGGGTCCGACGTGCGCATCGCTTCCTGGCAGTGGGTCTGCTCATGAGTGTCGTTCTCGCCCTTGACACTTCGACCCCCGCCGTGACGGCGGGGATTGTGCGCCGGGCAGACGTCAGCGTGCTGGCCGAGCGGGTCACCCTCGACGCCCGGGCGCACGCCGAACGGCTCACGCCGAATGTGGTGGCCGCCCTGGCCGACGCCGGGCTGGCGATGAGCGACCTGGACGCCGTCGTGGTCGGTTGCGGCCCCGGCCCGTTCACCGGCCTGCGGGCCGGGATGGCGACCGCCGCCGCGTACGGGCATGCGCTGGGCATCCCGGTGCACGGCGTGTGCAGCCTGGACGCCATCGGGGTGTGCACCACCGGCGAGGTGCTGGTGGTCACCGACGCCCGCCGGCGCGAGGTCTACTGGGCGCGGTACCGGGACGGGTTTCGCATCGACGGGCCGGGTGTCAGCGTGCCCGCCGACGTCGATCCCGGCGCCGCGGGCGCGGTGGCCGGCTCGACGGAGCACGCGGCGCTGTTCGGCCTGCCGCACCGCGGGCCGATCCATCCGACACCGGCGGGGCTGGTCGCCGCCGTGCCCGACTGGTCGCTGCGCCCACCGCCGTTGGTGGCGCTGTATCTGCGCCGCCCCGACGCCAAACCGATGGCGGCGCGCGAGTGACCGCCACCAGCGAACCCGTGACGCTGGGCGCGTTGACGCCGTCCGACGCGGCGCGCTGCGCCGAGCTGGAAAGCCAGCTGTTCGACGGTGACGACCCGTGGCCCGCGGCGGCCTTCACCCGGGAGTTGGCCAGCCCGCACAACCATTACGTGGGCGCGCGCGTGGGCGGCACGCTGGTCGGCTATGCCGGGATTTCGCGGCTGGGCCGCACCCCGCCGTTCGAGTACGAGGTCCACACCATCGGGGTGGACGGCGCCTACCAGGGGCGGGGCATCGGCCGCCGGTTGCTCGACCAGCTGCTCGTCTTCGCCGACGGCGGCGTCGTCTTCCTGGAGGTGCGCACCGACAACGAGGCGGCCATCGCGTTGTACCGCAGCGTGGGATTCGAGCAGATCGGCCTGCGCCGGCGCTACTACCGGGCGAGCGGCGCCGACGCCTACACCATGCGCAGGGAACCCCAATGATCATCGTGGCCATCGAAACCTCTTGCGACGAAACGGGAGTCGGCATCGCGCGGCTCGAACACGACGGCGCCGTGACACTGTTGGCCGACGAGGTGGCGTCCAGCGTCGACGAACACGTCCGCTTCGGCGGCGTGGTTCCCGAGATCGCGTCGCGGGCGCATCTGGAGGCGCTCGGCCCCACCATGCGTCGCGCGCTGGCGACGGCCGGCGTGCACAAGCCCGACGTCGTCGCCGCCACGATCGGTCCCGGGTTGGCCGGCGCGCTGCTGGTCGGAGTTGCCGCGGCCAAGGCGTATGCGGCCGCGTGGGGGGTGCCGTTCTACGCCGTCAATCACCTGGGCGGGCACCTGGCCGCCGACGTCTACGAACACGGCCCGCTGCCCGAGTGCGTGGCGCTGCTGGTGTCCGGCGGCCACACCCACCTGCTGCACGTGCGTTCCCTCGGTCAACCGATCGTCGAATTGGGCAGCACCGTCGACGACGCGGCGGGCGAGGCCTACGACAAGGTGGCCCGCCTGCTGGGGCTGGGCTACCCGGGCGGCAAGGTCCTCGACGACCTGGCCCGCACCGGCGATCGAAAGGCCATCGCCTTCCCGCGCGGCATGACCGGCCGGGCCGACGACCCGTACGCCTTCAGCTTCTCGGGGCTGAAGACGGCCGTGGCGCGGTACCTCGAGAGCCATCCGGACGCGGTGAACGCCGACGTCGCCGCGGGGTTTCAGGAGGCCGTCGCCGACGTGCTGACCATGAAGGCGGTGCGCGCGGCCACCGGGCTGGGCGTCTCGACCCTGCTGATCGCCGGGGGAGTGGCCGCCAATTCGCGGCTGCGGGAGTTGGCGGAGCAGCGATGCGCGGCGGCCGGGCTGACACTGCGGATCCCCAGGCCACGGCTCTGCACCGACAACGGGGCGATGATCGCCTCGTTCGCCGCGCACCTGGTGGCCGCCGGGGCGCCGGAGTCGCCACTGGATGCGCCCACCGATCCGGGGCTGCCGGTGGTAAAAGCCCAGGTGAGCTGATCGCTCGTAGCGAATACCCGATACGCAGCGGGCCGCCCTTGAGTGCTAGCACTCTCGTGTATAGAGTGCTAGGTGGCAATCGGCCAAACCCTGTGTCGGCACCCGCGACGACGGCGCTCGGGCCCGGACGGCTGCCGAATCCCTTGATAATTCCGGGGCACCCGCCCCGGACCCGATCTAACTAGTGGAGGCTCCAATCGTGGCGAAGGTGAACATCAAGCCACTCGAGGACAAGATTCTCGTGCAGGCCAACGAGGCCGAGACCACGACCGCGTCCGGTCTGGTCATTCCTGACACCGCCAAGGAGAAGCCGCAGGAAGGCACCGTCGTCGCAGTCGGTCCCGGCCGCTGGGACGAGGACGGCGAAAAGCGCATCCCGCTGGACGTCTCGGAAGGCGACACCGTCATCTACAGCAAGTACGGCGGCACCGAGATCAAGTACAACGGCGAGGAGTACCTGATCCTGTCGGCGCGCGACGTGCTGGCCGTCGTATCGAAGTAAGCACCGTGTTCCGCCCCGGCGATCCCCGCGTATGGCCGCGGGTGATTTCCGGGGCGGCATGCGTTCGCGGGTAGTGGCGATCGCAAGCGCGGCGAAGCCGGGCGAAGCGGGTCGCCACCATTCAAACAAGGAGCCTGATGAGCAAGCTGATTGAGTACGACGAGACTGCCCGCCGGGCCATCGAGGCCGGCGTCAACGCGCTCGCCGACGCGGTCCGGGTGACGCTGGGGCCACGGGGTCGGCATGTGGTGCTGGCCAAGGCGTTTGGCGGCCCCACGGTCACCAACGACGGCGTCACCGTAGCGCGTGAGATCGACCTGGAAGACCCGTTCGAGAACCTGGGCGCGCAGCTGGTGAAGTCGGTGGCCACCAAGACCAACGACGTGGCGGGCGACGGCACCACCACCGCGACCGTGCTGGCGCAGGCGCTGGTGAAGGGCGGCCTGCGGCTGGTTGCGGCCGGCGCCAACCCGATCGAGCTCGGCGTGGGGATTTCCAAGGCGGCCGACGCGACGTCCGAGGCGCTGCTGAGCTCGGCCACCCCGGTGTCCGGCAAGGACGCGATCGCGCAGGTGGCGACGGTGTCGTCGCGCGACCAGCAGCTGGGCGAGCTGGTCGGCGAGGCGATGACCAAGGTGGGCACCGACGGCGTGGTCAGCGTCGAAGAATCCTCGACGCTGAACACCGAGCTGGAGTTCACCGAGGGCGTCGGCTTCGACAAGGGTTTCCTGTCGGCGTATTTCGTCACCGACTTCGACTCGCAGGAAGCCGTGCTGGACGACCCTCTGATCCTGTTGCACCAGGACAAGATCGGCTCGCTGCCCGACCTGCTGCCGATGCTGGAAAAGATTGCCGAGGCGGGGAAGCCGCTGCTGATCATCGCCGAGGACGTCGAGGGCGAGGCCTTGGCGACCCTGGTGGTCAACTCGATCCGTAAGACGCTCAAGGCGGTCGCCGTCAAGGCGCCGTTCTTCGGCGACCGGCGCAAGGCCTTCCTCGAGGACCTGGCGGTGGTCACCGGCGGCCAGGTGATCAACCCCGACGCCGGCCTGCTGCTGCGCGAGGTCGGCACCGAGGTGCTGGGCTCGGCCCGCCGCGTGGTGGTCAGCAAGGACGACACCATCATTGTCGACGGGGGCGGCTCCAAGGATGCGGTCGCCGACCGGATCAAGCAGCTGCGCGCCGAGATCGAGAAGAGCGATTCCGACTGGGACCGCGAGAAGCTGCAGGAGCGGCTGGCCAAGCTGGCCGGCGGCGTGGCCGTGATCAAGGTCGGTGCCGCCACCGAGACGGCGCTCAAGGAACGCAAGGAAAGCGTCGAGGACGCCGTCGCGGCGGCCAAGGCCGCCGTCGAGGAGGGCATCGTCGCGGGCGGCGGGTCGGCGCTCATCGGAGCGCGCAAGGCGCTCGAAGAGCTGCGCGGGTCGCTGACCGGCGACCAGGCGTCGGGCGTCGCGGTGTTCGCCGAGGCGCTCGCGGCGCCGCTGTACTGGATCGCCACCAATGCCGGCCTGGACGGCGCGGTCGCGGTGAGCAAGGTCAGCGAGTTGCCGGCCGGGCATGGGCTCAACGCCGACAAGCTCACCTACGGCGACTTGATCGCCGACGGGGTGATCGACCCCGTCAAGGTGACCCGGTCCGCGGTGCTCAACGCGGCGTCGGTGGCGCGCATGGTGCTGACCACCGAGACGGCGATCGTCGACAAGCCCGCCGACGACCACGACGACCACGGCCACGGGCATCACCACCATTAGAAGATCCGCTACGAAGCACCCCCGGCCCGGTGGCCGGGGGTGTTTTCGTGAGGGCGGGCGAGAGTACGGTTTCATCCGCGACGCGCTACGTGGCTTGTTGGGATCGGTAGCGACGTAGGGCTTGTGCACTGGTTGCCAGGAACGCACCAGGGAGGACAGGACCATGCTGCTTGCCCACATGACGAAGAGGCTCATCGCCGCGGCACTGCTGGCAGGGAGTACCGCGCTAACCGGGTGGGGTGTGGGGATCGCCCACGCCGACACGATGGCACCGCACCGATGGTGCCCGGGCAACCCGAAGCAGATGCCCTACGTCGTGAACCAGTACATCGACTGGGACTGGAGTGTCTGCCACACCTGGTATCCGACCCAATACGGGATGGGTAACGTCACCATGCAGGGCCGGCCGACCTCGATCTGGGACGGCGACAACCCGCCGATCGAGGCGATCACCATCAGGCATTGCCCGCCGATCGCCTTCATGTGCCCCTAGCCCGGTCGCACACGTCCCCGTTCTTCAGCATCGAGGCAGCCGGTCCGAACCGGAATGTAAACGACGCGCGGCCACGTTGCAGTCGGGCGTGACCATTCGCCTCGGACTACAGATCCCCAACTTCTCCTACGGCACACCAGTCGCCGAACTGTTTCCCGCCGTTCAGGCTCAGGCCCGCGAGGCCGAGGGCGCCGGATTCGACACTGTGCTGCTGATGGACCACTTCTACCAGTTGCCGGGACTCGGTGAACCCGACGAGCCCATGCTGGAGGCCTACACCGCGCTGGGCGCCTTGGCCGCCTCCGTCGAGCGGGTGCAGCTGTCGACGTTGGTGACCGGCAACACCTACCGCAACCCGACCCTGCTCGCCAAGGCGATCACCACGCTGGACGTCGTCAGTGCCGGGAGGGCGATCCTTGGCATCGGTGCGGGCTGGTTCGAACTGGAGCACCGGCAGCTGGGCTTCGAGTTCGGCACCTTCACCGAACGTTTCGAAAAGCTCGAGGAGGCGCTGCAGATCATCGTCGGAATGCTGCACGGTGAGCGCCCCACCTTTTCCGGCAAGTGGTACCGCACCGAAAACGCGGTCAACGAACCGCGCTACCGCGACCACATCCCGATCATGCTCGGTGGCAGCGGCGAGAAGAAGACGTTCCGGCTGGCCGCCCGGTACGCCGACCACCTCAACATCATCGCCGACATCGATCAGCTGCCCGCCAAGCTGGACGTGCTGCGCCAGCGCTGCGCTGAAATCGGCCGTGACCCGGAAAGTTTGGAGACCAGCTCGTTGCTGACGGTCGTGGTCGACGGGTACGGCGCGCCGACCGACATCGGCGAGGCCCGCGGTGGCCGGGCGGTCACCGGCACCGTCGATCAGATCGCCGACGAGATCAAACGCCGGATCATCGACGTGGGCATCGACGGCGTGATCATCAACCTGCCCACCCACCGCTACACACCCGGTGTCATCACTGCGGTGGGCGAGGCGCTGAAGCCACTGGTCGACACTCCCCGGCCGTAACGGCGCCCCCGCGGGCAAGGCTTGACGCGGTGCCGCACCCGGGTGCACTGTGATACTCGTCATATGACCACTGGTCACACCCCGGGAGAGAGGCGGCCACTCATGAGCACGAGGGACAAGTACACGGAGGTGCCCACGCCGTACTCGTGGGAGGTCCCCAGCGCCGGCGACGCGCGCTTCACCTGGGAGTACGACGAGGGGCGCGCCCGCCTCCTGTCCCTCTACCAGAAGGGAAAGGACAAGCAGTGGGACGCCCAGTCGCGCATCGACTGGACGCAAGACGTCGACCCGATGAACCCGGTCGCGCTGCCCGACGACTTCCATCCGCTGTTCGGCAGCCCGATGTGGGAGGCCGCAGACAACGCGCGTCGCGCCGAGATGCGCCAGCACTTCCAGGCCTGGCAGTTGTCGCAGTTCCTGCACGGCGAGCAGGGTGCGATGGTGTGCGCGGCCAAGATCGTCGAGGTCGTCCCCGACCTGGACGCGAAGTTCTACGCGGCCACCCAGACCATGGACGAGGCGCGGCACGTCGAGGCTTTCTCACGGTTCCTGCAGGACAAGGTGGACCTGGTCTACCCGATCAACAAGAACCTGACCGCACTCCTGGACGACACCCTGCGCGACTCGCGCTGGGACATGCCCTACCTCGGCATGCAGGTGCTCATCGAAGGGCTCGCGCTCGCCGCCTTCGGCGTGCTGCGTGACATGGCGGCGCCGGACTCGCTGGCCAAGCAGGTGCTGGCCTACGTCATGCAGGACGAGGCCAGGCACGTCGCGTTCGGCCGAATTTCGCTGAAGGACTACTACTCCGCGCTGACCGAGGCCGAGCGGTCCGAGCGGGAAGAGTTTGTCGTGGACGCCTGCTACCTGATGCGCGACCGGTTCCGCGGCGAGGAGGTTTTCGAGACGCTCGGCATGGACGTCGAAAAATGCGCCGAGTGGGTCGACAAGTCGCCGCTGATGATCCAGTTCCGCTCTCACCTGTTCAGCCGCATCGTGCCCATCGTGAAGGACATCGGGTTGTGGGGCGACAAGGTGCAGACCGCCTTCCGCGACATGGGTGTGCTCGACATGGCCGGCTCCGACATCGAGGCGTTGATGAAGGCCGACGAGGATCAGGCCGCCGCGCTGGACCAGGCACACTCCGAGATGGCCGCCCGGGCCGTCGAGGTGGACGAGATGATAGCGGCGGGCGCGAGCTGACGAGGTTTTCGTTCGCGGGGCCCGCGGAGGCATGAGGTCAGGACAACTTGGAGCTCAATCCCGCGACCAGGTTGATGGTGACCGCCAGGACGACCGCGCCGAGGAGGTAGGACAGCAACGCGTGGCGCAAGACCGTCGCCCTGATGGACGTCAAGCCGATCTCGGTGTCTGACACCTGATAGGTCATGCCCACGGTGAAGGCCACATACGCGAAATCCCGGAACCGGGGTCGCTCCGGGTCGTGGAAGTTGATTCCCCCCGGTTCGTCCGAGTAATAGAGCCGCGCGTAGTGCACGGTGAACAACGTGTGCACGGCAAACCAGGATGCGGCGACCGTCAAAATGCCCAGGACGGCGGCTTCTACGGCTCCGGGCCCGGTGCGCGACGAGGCGGCCACCACGTAGCCGACCCCGCCCAGGCTCGCGACGCTTGCCGACACGATGACCGCGTCGGCCACCCACCGGGTGGGGTCCTCCTTCGTCACATATCTGCAGGTTTGCTCGGCATCCATTCCGCCCAGCAGGATCCGCGTCCACACCACGTAGACGCCGGCGGTGACGACCCAACCGGCAAGCGCGAATCGCCAACCGACCGTGTTACCCACCGCGAGAGCGACGGCGCCGCCGAGCACGACCGCAACCGCTATCCGAGCCGCGACCGTGTCGCGAAAAAACTTAACGAGGGATTTCACAGTCCCGACCTAAGCACGAGCGCAGCTGTCGACGTACGCGACCGCCTACCACAGCCCGACGATGACGATGCCCACGCCGACCACGACCGCCGGCGCGAGGGACACCAACAGGAAGCTGACGAGCCGCTCCTTGGCCACCGGTGCTTCGTGCTCGGCCGCCGCAATCGGCGCGAGTTTGCGGCCGGCACCCCATGCCGCCGCGAGCAGCGTCGCCAGCCAGTTCGTGTAGGCGGAGTAGACGATCAGTACGACCGCGGCAACGCCCCAGGCTTTGGGCAGGTGGAGGTGCGGCCAGAGCAGGCCGAGGAGCACGAGGAACATGCCGTTGAGAACGGCCTCGAGGTGGCTCGACAGCGCCATGCGGGGGTTCTTCAGCGCCGGGATGCCGAACCCGGTGAGCAGACCCAGCAGGAACAGGACCAACCCGAGCGTGAACAGCATCGTCTGCATGTCAGAACAGTAGAGGCGTCGGGCCGGGCGCGGGTGCGGTGACGACGATCGCTGTCAGCGGCCGGGCGGAAGGCTGGGGGGAGTCGTCACCGTGGTGGTCGGCGCGGACGTGTACGTCGGGCTGCTGGTGACCGTGACGGTGCTCGTGCTGGTGCTCGTGGACGGCGGTGGTACCTCGGTCGTGGTGGTGATCGTCGTGACGCTGGTCGTCGTCGAGGTCGACGAGGTCGTCGTTGCGGAGGACGCGGCGAGCACGCCGCAGGCCACCCGCTTGCCCGACTCACCGGTGGAACCGTTGCTCAGGTTGTCCGCGGTCTGGTGGACGACCAGCGCGGTGCCCGAACTGTTCCGCAGGTCCGCGGCGGTGAACAGGTTGGTGGTGGTGACGAGTTTCGCCGAGCCGTCGGTGCGCACCTGCAATGCGGTGAGGTCGCCGCTGGCCGGAAAGCCCGTATGGTCGGGCGCCTGGTAGACGCTCCCGGCGGAGTTGAAGTCGCCGGTCGAGCCGCCCGCCGGCGCGGCAGAATTGGCCTCGCATTTGCCCACCGAGTGGATTTGCAGGCCGTGGAAGCCGGGGCTCAGGACCTGGTTGGGGCCGGCGTCCACGGTCACCGTCGCGTAGCCGTTCGCGAAATCGATGGTGGCGGTGCCGACCTGATTCCCGTCGGCGCTCTTCAACTGGGTGGTCATCCGCTCCGCGCCCGGCGGAGCGCTGGAGGATGAACTGGTGGCCTGGCCGCCCTGCTGATTCGCGCATGCGGCCAACGGTGCAATGCTCGCGGCAAGCACCGCCGTCGCGAGGGATACGCCCTTGTTCATGGGGCGGGCCTACCCGAATTGGCCGCCGTCGAAACGGCTGGGCTCAGACGTCTCGATGCGCCCGGCGACCGCCGACCGTTCAAAAGACGGGGCGGGAAAGTGGCGCCGGGAGGTCAGGCCGAACGGCGGATGCCGCGGTTGCGGCCGATGTCGCCCTTCAGCAACAGGTCGCGCTCCGATTCGGACAAGCCGCCCCAAACCCCGTAGGGCTCACCGACTTCGAGGGCGTGCGAACGGCATTCCTGAATTACCGGGCACTGCCGGCACATCTCCTTGGCGCGCTGCTCGCGCTGCATGCGGGCGCGACCGCGCTCACCGTCGGGGTGGAAGAACATCGACGAGTCAACGCCACGGCACAAGCCCTGCAGTTGCCAGTTCCAGATGTCGGCGTTGGGTCCGGGTAGCTGCTCCGGCTGTGGCATTGGTGTCTCCCTCTCTGCACGGCACGCCCAGTAAGGTCAGGTTCGCGAAGCGATAGTGCAACTGAATTGAAGCGGCGTCACCGATGACTACCCGTCATGCGTACGTTAGGGCGGACCGTGAATTTGCGTCAATAGCCACTTAGCCCGGCAAAGTATGTAATGGTTATAAAAGAATTAACGTCGCGTTCATCTGCCGCGCAATGGTGAAACAAGCGCCGTGCTACCAGGCGCTTGACCGAAACGAGATTCCGCAGCTCACGGCCCGGGAGAAGGGCGACCACGATTAGTACAGGACCTATTGTGATTAACAGTTCGGTAACGCGAACAGCACAAACTGTTTACTACCATCGTGGTGATTGAAACTCGTCACACTTCTGTGATTGGCGGAAAGGTCGCGGCCGCCGCCTTCGGTGACCAGCCCGGTACCTGGCCGTTGCCGACCGCGGTCACGCCCGAGGAGTTGTGGCTGCGCGCCGTGGCCGCGGGCGGGCAGGGCCGCTACGGCAGCGCCTCTCGCGACCTCTCGGCGCTACGGCGCGGTGCCCCCTCCGGACGGCTGGCCTCCCTGGCCCACAGCACGCAGGGGTCGTTCCTGCGCCAACTCGGTTGGCACACCTTGGCGCGCGGCTGGGACGGGCGTGCCCTGGCGCTGGCCGGCGCGGATGCCGAGGCGCGGACCGACGCCCTGATCGGTTTGGCGGCCGACGCTTTGGGCATCGGCCGGTTCGCGGCCGCGGCGGCCCTGTTGGCCCGGGCCGACGCGGAGCTGGACGCCGGGCCGCTGCCCGACCGGCAGCCGGTGCGACGAGCGTGGGTGGCCGCCGAATTGGCGATGGCCCGTGGCGACGGCGAAGTCGCCGTCCGGCATGCGGGAGAAGCGGTGCGGCTGGCGGGTGCCATGGCCATCCCGTCGGCGCGGCACGCGGTCAAGAGCGAGGTTGTGCTGGCGGCCGCCCTGTGCAGCGCCGGCGCCGCAGAGCGCGCCGGCGCGACGGCGGAGGCGGCCCTGGACGCGGCGAGCGCGCTGGGGCTGGTCCCGCTGAGGTGGGCGGTGGCGTGCTTGCTGATTGATCTCGGCAGCGTCACGTATTCGACACAACAGCTACGCGAAATTCGCGATGTCTGCGCAGGCCAAGTGCGGCGCGCCGGTGCGACGTGGCGTTCCGCTTGAAATGGCCTCCGGCCCGTTATTGTCAGTTCGTTAGTTAGGCCGGTTAGCCCGCGATGTGTCCGGTTCGTAACGTTGGAGATACCGCCGTCGATGACAATTCAAGGGGATCGTCTCGACGCCGTGGTGGCCAAGGCCGTGGCGGGGGACAGTAACGCACTGCGGGAGGTGCTGGAGACCATCCGTCCGATCGTCGTGCGATATTGCCGCGCGCGAGTCGGCACAGTCGAGCGGGGTGGCCTGTCAGCGGATGACGTGGCACAGGAGGTGTGCTTGGCGACTATCACGGCGCTGCCGCGCTACCGGGACCGCGGGCGTCCCTTTCTCGCGTTTCTGTACGGCATCGCGGCGCACAAGGTCGCCGACGCCCATCGCGCCGCCGGCCGTGACCTGTCCTACCCGACCGAGGTGATCCCCGAGCGTTGGTCCTCCGACGCCGGCCCGGAACAGCGGGCCATCGAGGCCGATTCGGTCAGCCGGATGAGCGAACTGCTCGAAATCCTGCCCGCCAAGCAGCGGGAAATCCTGATCCTGCGTGTCGTCGTCGGCCTGTCGGCCGAGGAGACCGCGTCCGCCGTCGGCAGCACCACCGGAGCGGTCCGGGTGGCCCAGCACCGTGCGCTGTCCCGGCTGAAGTCCGAGATGATCGCGGCGGGTGACTGTGCCTGAATCCCTGGACGAATTCGCCGGCACCGATCTGCTCCTCGACGCCCTCGCCGAGCGCCGGCCGGTGCACGTCGGCGACCCCGACATGGACGCGGTGGCCACCCTGCTGGAGGACTGGCGCGACAACTTGCGGTGGCCCCCGGCCAGCGCGCTGGTGTCGGCCGAGGAGGCGGTCAACGCCCTGCGCACCGGCCTGGTCGACCGGCGCCGCGGCCGCCGTGGTGTGGCGACGATCGGATCCGTGGCCGCGGCGCTGCTGGTGATGAGCGGCTTCGGCGCCATGGTGGTCGAGGCCCGGCCCGGCACCACGCTGTACGGCCTGCACGCGATGTTCTTCGATCAGCCCCGGGTCAACGAGAAGCATCAGGCCCTGCTGTCCGCCAGGGCCGACCTGGCCAAGGTGCAGGAATCGATCGACCGGGGTGAGTGGGACCAGGCCCGGAATCAGCTGACCGAGGTGAGCAGCTTGGTCCAGTCGATCGACGACCCGGCCAGCAAACAAGAGCTGACCAATCAGCTGAAACTGCTGAATGCCAGGGTCCAGTCCCGCAACCCGAACGCGACGTTGCCGCCCCCGGCGAACACGCCGTCGGCGTGGTCGACTCCGACCACCCCGGTCCCGACCGCGGCCGCTACGCCTTCCGAGGCTTCCCCGGGCCCGTCAGTGACGCCCTCACCGAGTCAGTCGTGGAGCAAGCACCGGCATCACGGCCAGAGTTCCACCCCGTCGGCGGTGACGCCGAACGATCCCTAGCGAGGGAGCCGACCGCTCAGCGGCGGTATCCGTCGGCGTCCGAGGTGGCCTCGTTGAGCGAGGCGTCGGCGTAGCCGCGGCAGTAGTCCCACGTGACGTAGGCGTCCGGTTCGGGGTCGTAGGCCGGCTCGTGCGGGCGGACGGTGCCGTCGATCAGCAGCTGCAACAGGTTCGCGCGCAGCATGTCCCAGTCGTGATAGTGATCCTGCTGGCATTCGTCACAGCACACCACCAGTCCGCGAATGCCCTTGTGCGCCAACAGGGCCTCGTAGACCGCCAGGTCGGCGAGGTCGGCCTCGACCGCCATGCGCTCCTGGGCGTCCAGCGGTTGCCCCGGCTCTACGGCTTCCAGCGCAGCCGACGGATCGCAGGGGTCGTCGGCGAAGGGGTCGGGCGGCAAACCCGGCGGGAGGTGATCGCGCACGCACACTAGCCTACGCAGCCGGGCCGGGATAACGCCAGCAGGGAAGCCGCCCGCGGGTTCCGCGCCGTTTGGCGCCCGCCGCGCGCCCCGGCAAGCGGTTCCAGAGGCGGGCGAGCCGATAGGATGGAGTCTCACGCCGCATCGTATGGAGGGCCCCACCGATGACCCGTGGCTTGTCCCACCTGGAAGACAGCTCCGACCTCGTCGGCAGCCCCTACGTGCGCGACCCCCGGATCGGGGGTCTGGTCGACGACCCGGTGCCCACCGGGGGTGACAACCCGAACAAGGTCGCGATGCTGGGCCTCACCTTCGACGACGTCCTCCTGCTGCCCGCGGCGTCCGATGTGGTTCCCGCCACCGCGGACACGTCCAGCCAGCTGACCAAGAAGATCAGGCTCAAAGTGCCGCTGGTCAGCTCGGCGATGGATACGGTCACCGAATCGCGGATGGCCATCGCGATGGCCCGGGCGGGCGGCATGGGCGTGCTGCACCGCAACCTGCCCGTCGCCGAACAGGCCGGCCAGGTCGAGATGGTGAAGCGCTCGGAGGCCGGCATGGTCACCGATCCCGTCACCTGCCGGCCGGACAACACCCTGGCGCAGGTCGACGCGCTGTGCGCCCGGTTCCGGATCTCGGGTCTGCCGGTGGTCGACGACGTCGGGGCGCTGGTCGGCATCATCACCAACCGCGACATGCGGTTCGAGGTGGACCAGACCCGCAAGGTCGCCGAGGTGATGACCAAGGCCCCGCTGATCACCGCCCAGGAGGGCGTCAGCGCCGACGCGGCGCTGGGGCTGTTGCGCCGCAACAAGATCGAGAAGCTGCCCGTCGTCGACGGCCACGGCCGGCTCACCGGGCTGATCACCGTCAAGGACTTCGTCAAGACCGAACAGCACCCGCTGGCCACCAAGGACAGCGACGGCCGGCTACTGGTGGGCGCGGCCGTCGGCGTCGGCGGCGACGCCTGGGTCCGCGCGATGATGCTGGTCGACGCCGGGGCCGACGTCCTGATCGTCGACACCGCCCACGCGCACAACCGGCTGGTGCTCGACATGGTCGGCAAGCTCAAGGCCGAGGTGGGCGAGAAGGTCGAGGTGATCGGCGGGAACGTCGCCACCCGGTCCGCGGCCCGGGCGCTGGTCGACGCCGGCGCCGACGCGGTCAAGGTCGGGGTTGGTCCGGGCTCGATCTGCACCACCCGGGTGGTGGCCGGGGTCGGCGCACCACAAATCACGGCGATCCTGGAGGCCGTCGCGGCGTGCGGGCCGGCGGGCGTGCCGGTGATCGCCGACGGTGGGCTGCAGTATTCCGGCGACATCGCCAAGGCCCTGGCCGCCGGCGCCTCGACGGCCATGCTGGGCTCGCTGCTGGCCGGCACCGCCGAGGCCCCCGGCGAGCTGATCTTCGTCAACGGCAAGCAGTTCAAGAGCTACCGGGGCATGGGGTCGCTGGGCGCGATGCAGGGCCGGGGCGGGGCCAAGTCGTACTCCAAGGACCGCTACTTCCAAGACGACGCCTTGAGCGAGGACAAGCTGGTCCCCGAGGGAATCGAGGGCCGGGTGCCGTTCCGCGGCCCGCTGTCCTCGGTGATCCACCAGCTCACCGGCGGTCTGCGCGCCGCGATGGGCTACACCGGCTCACCCACCATCGAGTCGCTGCAACAGGCGCAGTTCGTCCGGATCACCTCGGCCGGGCTGCGCGAAAGCCATCCGCACGACGTCGCCATGACCGTCGAAGCGCCGAACTACTTTGCGCGCTGAGGCCGGCGTGGTCGAAATCGGGATGGGCCGCAACGCCCGTCGTACCTATGAGCTGAGCGAAGTCAGCATCGTGCCGTCGAGGCGCACCCGGTCCTCGCAGGACGTCTCCACCACCTGGCAGCTGGACGCCTACCGGTTCGAGATCCCGGTGGTGGCCCACCCGACCGACGCCCTGGTGTCGCCCGAATTCGCCATCGAGCTCGGCCGGCTGGGCGGGCTGGGCGTGCTCAACGGCGAGGGGCTGATCGGCCGGCACGCCGACGTCGAGGCCAAGATCGCCCAGCTCGTCGAGGCCGCCACCAAGGAGCCCGAACCGTCGGCGTCGATCCGGCTGCTGCAGGAATTGCACGCCGCGCCGCTGAACCCCGACCTGCTGGGATCCGCGGTCGCGCGCATCCGGGAGGCCGGCGTCACCACGGCGGTGCGGGTCAGCCCGCAGAACGCCCAGGCGCTCACCCCCGTGTTGCTGCAGGCCGGCATCGACCTGCTGGTCATCCAGGGCACCATCGTCTCCGCGGAGCGGGTGGCCAGCGACGGCGAGCCGTTGAACCTGAAAACGTTCATCTCCGAGCTCGACGTCCCGGTGGTGGCCGGCGGGGTGCTCGACCACCGCACCGCGTTGCACCTGATGCGCACCGGCGCGGCCGGCGTCATCGTCGGCTACGGCTCCACCCGGGGCGTGACCACCAGCGACGAGGTGCTGGGCATCAGCGTGCCGATGGCCACCGCCATCGCCGACGCCGCCGCCGCGCGGCGCGAATACCTCGACGAGACCGGCGGCCGTTACGTGCACGTGCTGGCCGACGGCGACATCCACACCTCCGGCGAGCTGGCCAAGGCGATCGCCTGCGGCGCCGACGCGGTGGTGCTCGGCACGCCGCTCGCCGAATCCGCCGAAGCGCTCGGCGAGGGCTGGTTCTGGCCGGCCGCGGCGGCGCACCCGTCGTTGCCGCGCGGGGCGCTGCTACAGATCGCCCTCGGCGAACGGCCGCCGCTGGAGCGGGTGCTCAACGGGCCCTCCGACGACCCGTTCGGTTCCCTCAACCTGGTCGGCGGATTGCGCCGGTCGATGGCCAAGGCCGGCTATTGCGACCTCAAGGAGTTCCAGAAGGTCGGCCTGACGGTCGGCGGCTGAGGCCCGGACCCCCTGGCTTGTTACCTGTGGGTAAGGCCATACTGGTGCGATGAGGCCGGATTACGACGTTCTGATCATCGGTTCGGGTTTCGGCGGCAGCGTCAGCGCGCTGCGGCTCACCGAAAAGGGCTACCGCGTAGGCGTATTGGAGGCCGGGCGGCGCTTCGCCGACGAGGACTTCGCCGAGACCTCCTGGGACCTGCGCAAGTTCCTGTGGGCGCCGCGGTTGGGTTGCTACGGCATCCAGCGGATCCACCCGCTGCGCAACGTGATGATCCTGGCCGGCGCCGGGGTGGGCGGCGGCTCGCTGAACTATGCCAACACGCTCTACGTGCCGCCGGAGCCGTTCTTCAAAGACCGGCAGTGGTCGCATATCACCGACTGGCGCGACGAGTTGATGCCGCACTACGAGCAGGCCAAACGGATGCTCGGTGTGGTCACCAACCCGACGTTCACCGACGCCGACCGCATCCTGAAGGAAGTCGCCGACGAGATGGGCTGCGGTGACACCTTCGTGTCCACCCCGGTGGGGGTGTTCTTCGGCCCCGACGGCACCAAGACCCCGGGCAAGACCGTGCCGGACCCCTATTTCGGTGGCGCGGGACCCGAGCGCACCGGTTGCCTGGAGTGCGGTTGCTGCATGACGGGCTGTCGCTACGGCGCCAAGAACACGCTGCTGAAGAACTACCTCGGCCTCGCCGAATCGGCTGGGGCGCAAGTCATCCCGATGACAACGGTCAAGGGTTTCCAGCAGCGGCCCGACGGGGTGTGGGAGGTCCGCACCGTGCGCACCGGAAGCTGGCTGCGCAGGGACCGGCGCACCTACACCGCGACACACCTGATCCTGGCGGCGGGCACGTGGGGGACACAGCATCTGCTGTTCAAGATGCGCGACGGGGGCAAGTTGCCGCGTCTTTCCGAGCGGCTGGGCGTGCTGACCCGCACCAACTCCGAGTCCATCGTCGGCGCCGGGAAGCTCGAGGTCGACCCGAACCTGGACCTGACGCACGGGGTGGCGATCACGTCGTCGATCCACCCCACCGCCGACACGCACGTCGAGCCCTGCCGCTACGGCAAGGGCTCCAACGCGATGGGATTGCTGCAGACCCTGATGACCGACGGCACCGGGCCGGAGGGCACCGACGTGCCGCGCTGGAAGCAGCTGTTGGACCAGGCCCGCGAGGACCCGCGCCGCATGATGCGGATGCTCAACGTCAGCCAGTGGAGCGAGCGCACCCTGATCGCCCTGGTGATGCAGCACCTGGACAACTCGATCACCACCTACACCAAGCGCGGGAAGCTGGGCATCCGGTGGTACACGAGCAAGCAGGGCCACGGGGACCCCAACCCGGCCTGGAATCCGGTCGGGAACCGGGTCACGCGGCGCATCGCCGAAAAGATCGACGGCGTGGCCGGCGGCACCTGGGGCGAACTGTTCAACATCCCGCTGACCGCGCACTTCCTCGGCGGCGCGGCGATCGGCGACGGCCCCGAGCACGGGGTCATCGACCCCTACCACCGGGTTTACGGCTACCCCACGATGTTCGTCGTGGACGGCGCCGCGATCTCGGCGAACCTGGGCGTCAACCCGTCGCTGTCCATCACCGCCCAGGCCGAGCGGGCCGCGGCGCTGTGGCCGAACAAGGGTGAGAACGATCAACGCCCGCCGCAGGGCCAGCCTTACCGCCGGCTGGACCCGATCGCGCCGGGGCACCCGGTGGTGCCCGTCGACGCACCGGGTGCCCTGCGCTGGTTGCCGATCACGCCGGTGAGCTCGACCGGCTAGCTCGCGATCGCCTCGAGCGGTGCGCCGCTGACCACCCGGCTGCGCTGCCCGTGCACGTCGACGGGCACGTCGCCCATCAGGGTGACGCGGTGCATCAGCCGAGGCTGGTCGTCGTAGTCGTCGATGGCGCGGTGCTGGGTGGCCCGGTTGTCCCAGATGGCGACGTCGCCCGGGGCCCAGCTCCATCGAATCGTGTTCTCCGGCATCGTGATTCGCCGTTGCAGCAGCTCCAGTAGCGCGCTTGATTCGTGGCTGTCGAGGCCGACGAAGCCCCGCACGAAGTCGCCCGCCAGCAGGGTGCGCTCGCCGGTCTCGGGGTGGACGCGCACCACCGGGTGTTCGGTCCGGAAGTCCGGCTTCTCGAAGACCTGGCGGAACGCGCGCTGCGCGTCGCTCATGGCCGGCGGCGAGTCGCTGGTCACGTAGTCGTAGCGGTTGGTGTGCAGCGCCCAGAGGTTCTCGACCAGGCCCTTGAGCGCCTCGGGCAGCCGCTCGTAGGCGGCGGCGGTGTTGGTCCACAGCGTCGACCCGCCATACCGCGGCAGGGTGACCGCCCGCAGGATCGAGGCCGCCGGGTAGTTCGCGACGAACGTTACGTCGGTGTGCCAGCGGTTGGCCTTGCCGTACTCGGAGTTGATCGGCGTGATGACCGGCGCGTTCTTGGCGGCGAGCAGCGCGGCGGCCGGGTGGCCGACGGGCGTGCCCAGCAGGCCGGCGAACGCCAGCTGTGCCTGGTCGTCGAGGTGGTGCTGGTGGCGGAAGAAGATCACCTTGTGGGTCAACAGCGCCCGGTGGATCTTCTCGACCGCCTCCTGGCCGAGGTCGCCTCCGAGGCGCACGCCGTCGACCCGGGCGCCGATGCGGCTGCCCAGCTTGGTGACCGTGATCTGACCTGTCATTTTCTTCGATCCTAGTGTGAAGGGGTGTAGTCAATTGACTACATCGAGTACTGTAGTCGTATGACTACGGGTTCCGCAAGTGGCCGCGCCAACATGCCCACCGGACGGGCGGAGGTGGCCGCGGCCGTCCTGGAGGCCGCCACCGAGCTGTTCGCCGAGCGCGGCCCGGCCGCGACGTCGATCCGGGACATCGCCGCCCGGTCCAACGTCAACCACGGGCTGGTGTTTCGGCACTTCGGCACCAAGGAGAATCTGGTCGGCGCCGTGCTCGATCACCTGGGTGCCAACCTGACGGCGCTGCTGCGCGACGAGGCCCCCGCCGAGGAACTGGACCGGGCCCTCGACCGGCAGATGCGCGTGATGGCCCGAACCGTGCTCGACGGGTATCCGGCGGGGCAACTGCAGAAGCGTTTTCCGAACATCGCGACGTTACTCGACTGGGTGCTGCCGCTCTATGAGAACGAGACCGAAGGGCGACTCGCGGTCGCCAACGCCCTTGCGCTGCAATTCGGTTGGCGCCTCTTCGCGCCGATCCTGCGGTCGGCGACCGGGATCGACGAGCTGACCGACGACGAAATCCGGCAGGCGGCCCGCGCCGAGGTGGGGCGGATCCTCAATCCCGACTGATGCTCACTTTTTGCGGGTCAGCGCCCGGCGATGTAGTGGCTCGCGGCCCGGTGGCTGCTGCGGGGGCGGCAGCAGTGGCTTGCGGTGTTGCACCGCAATAGTTTTCGGCGTGTCGGTGCTCAGGGTGACCTCTTCGCCCGCGTGCCGGATGGTGAGCTGGCCCCCCGGCCCGTCGCGCACCGTGTAGGTGACTTGCGCGTGATTCACGTCGACGGTCACCCGGAAATCGCGCCACCTAAGCCGGAATCGCAGGCGCGAAATGCCTTCGGGCAGCGCGGGATCCAGCGACAGGATGCCCTCGTCGTCGCGCAGGCCGCCGAAGCCGCCGACCAGCGCCGTCCAGGCACCGGCGAGCGAGGCCATGTGCAGGCCGTCGCGGGTGTTGTGGTGCAGGTCGCGCAGGTCGATCAGCCCCGCCTCGTAGGCGTAGTCATGCGCCAGCTCCAGGTGCCCGACCTCGGCGCACATCACCGCCTGGGTGCAGGCGGACAGCGACGAGTCGCGCACCATGCGCCGCTCGTAATAGTCGACGTTGCGGGCCTTCTGTTCCGGGGTGAACGCGTGGCTCTGCCACTGCATCGCCAGCACCAGGTCCGCCTGCTTGATCACCTGGGCGGGGTAGAGCCGCACGTAGGGGTCGTGCAGCAGCAACGGGTAGGCGTGGTTCTCCTGGAAGTCCCATTCGGCGAGGGTGGTGAACCCTTCGCACTGCTGATGCACCCCCAGGCCGGCGTCGTAGGGAATGTTGGCGGAATCGGCCGCGTCGCGCCAGGACGCCGTCTCCTCGGTGGTGACACCCATCGCCTCCGCCGCCTCGGGATGGCGGTTGCAGGCCTCGGCGGCGGTGCGCAGGTTGTGCGCGGCCATCAGGTTGGTGAAGACGTTGTCGCGCACGATCGCGGTGTACTCGTCGGGACCGGTGACGCCGTCCAGGTGCCAGACGCCGTGCCGGTCGTGGTGGCCCAGGGAGAGCCAGAGCCGGGCGGTCTCGACCAGTACCGCTAAGCCGCAATGCTTTTCCAGCTCCTCGTCGCCGGTGACGATGCGGTATCGCTCGAAGGCCATGGCGATGTCGGCGTTGATGTGCCAGGCCGCGGTGCCGGCCGGCCAGTAGGCTGAGCACTCCTGCCCGCGGATGGTCCGCCACGGGAAGCTGGCGCCTTCGAGGCCGAGCTCGGCCGCCCGCTCCTTGGCCAGGTCCAGGGTGGACGCCCGCCACCGTAGCGCGTCGGCCACCGCGTGCGGTGCGGTGTAGGTGAGCACCGGCAGCACGTAGCTCTCGGTGTCCCAGAAGGCGTGGCCGTCGTAGCCGGTTCCGGTGAGCCCCTTGGCGGGGATGGCGCGACGCTCGGCGCGCACGCTGGCCTGCAACAGGTGAAAAAGCCCGAACCGCACCGCTTGCTGGGATTCGGGGTCGCCCTCGACCTCGACGTCCGCGCTGTCCCAGAAGTCGTCCAGGTATCCGCGCTGCGCGTCCAGCAGCCCCTGCCACCCGCTGTAGCGGGCGCTGTGGATGGCGGCGGCGGCCTGGTCGCGCAGCGCCGGGCGCGAACGCATGCTCGACCAGCCATACGCCAAGTACTTGACGATGCGCAGCTTCTGCCCGGCGCGCAGCCCGCAGATCACCGTGGTCCGCGCCAGATCGTCGCGGGCGTCGGTGCTGAATTCGACGCGGCCGGGCACGTCGATCTCGTGGTCCATGGCCGCCGACATCATCAGGGCGCTGCTGCGGGTGCGGTGCATGAGAAGCGCTCCGGTGTCGGTGTTTTCGTGGTCGACGGCCACCAGTGGGTTCTCCAGGATGGCCGACACCCGCGGGTCGCCCGAGGTCTGGGGCTGGTCCTCGTTGGTGACCAACTCCGACTGCACGGTGACCCGGACGAAGTCGCCGACCGCTTCGATGACGTATTCGATGGCGGCCACACCGCGCTGGGCCAGCGACACCAGCCGGGTGGACACCAGCTTGATCTCCTTGCCCGCGGGGGAGCGCCAGTGCGCGCAGCGGGACATCGTCCCGGCGCGCATGTCGAGAACCCGCTCGTGCGAGACCAATTCGCCGTAGCGGACGTCGAACGGCTCGTCCTCGACCAGCAGGCGGATGATTTTGCCGTTCGTGACGTCGACGATCGTCTGGCCGGCCTCCGGGTAGCCGTACCCGGCCTCGGCATAGGGCAGCGGCCGGATCTCGTAGAAGGAGTTCAGGTAAGTGCCGGGCAGGCCGTAGGGCTCACCCTCGTCGAGGTTGCCGCGCAGCCCGATGTGCCCGTTGGACAGGGTGAACAGGGATTCGGTCTGGGCCAGCAGGTTGAGATCGAGCTCGGTCTCACGGAAGTGCCATGGCTCGACCGGGAAGGATGCTTCATCGATCATGACGGCAGCAGCTCGGCGAGGTCGGTGACCACCACGTCGGCGCCGTTGCGGCGCAGATCGTCGGCCTGGCCCACCCGGTCGACGCCCACCACGTAGCCGAAGTTACCGGCGTGGCCGGCCTGCACGCCCGAGATCGCGTCCTCGAACACGGCGGCGGCGTCGGCGGGCACGCCGAGCAGCTCGGCCCCCCGCAGGTAGGAGTCCGGGGCGGGCTTGCCGGCGATGTGCTCGTCGCGCAGCGTGACGCCGTCCACCCGTTGCTGGATGAACCGGTCCAGGCCGGTGATCTCGAGGACGTCGCGCGTGTTGGCGCTCGAGGACACCACCGCGATGCCCAGGCCGGCGGCCGAGACCGCCTCCAGGTATCTGCGTGAACCTTCGAAGACTTCGACGCCGTCCTTGCGCAGGACCTGCTGGAACATGTCGTTCTTGCGGTTGCCCAGGCCGTACACCGTCTCGGCGTCTCCCGGGTCGTCGGGGCTGCCGTCGGGCAGGTCGATCCCGCGGCTCTGCAGGAACGACCGGACCCCGTCCTCGCGCTTCTTGCCGTCCACGTACTGGCGGTAGTCGGCGGCCGCGTCGAAGGGGACGAATTTCTCGCCCGTGCGCTCGGCCCGCTCGGACAGGTAGTCGTCGAACATGGCCTTCCAGGCCTTGGTGTGCACGCTGGCGGTGTCGGTCAGCACACCGTCGAGGTCGAACAGGCAGGCGTGCACCTTCTCCGGCAGACCCAGCACGGGGGACCTCGCTTCCTATCCTTCGGGGACAAGTTAAGCGATACCCACTCCACCATGCGGACATGTCAGTCGCCAAACGTTCACCGGATCGTGCGACGCCGGACGGGATCGTGGTTGGCGAGCGATGCGCGCGCGGATGCGAACAGCAAGAGTGCCCAGACGATGTAGACGGTGGAGAACATGACGGCTAACAGGTCGCCGCTGGCCCCGGTTGGGGCGGCGTCACGTGTCGGCCGCCCGTCTTCCGCTTTGCCGGATGACGCGGACCATCTCCGCTGGGCGCTCGAGCGCCGAGAAGTGGCCGGCACCGGGCACCGTGACGGGCTGGACATTCAGTTGGCGAGCGACGTGCTCGCGCTCGGCCGTGCGGGACCAATCGTGCTCGCTGTACACCAGCGTGACGGGCGCCGTCACCTGCGGGTAGCGGCTTCGTGCGTCGACGAACCCGTCGAGGCTGCGCATGATGGCGCGGTTCACCACGGGGTAACCGGGTCGCCGGCCGCTTCGGCGGAGCTCTGTGAGCAGGTCATCCGGGAGCGCGCGGCGGTCCGCGAAGCCGCCCCGCAACACGCCCCGCAGGATCAGGCGATTCTCCAGCCGCGCGAAGACCGGTCCGCAGCCGGGCAGTCGGACGCCCGTTCCGATGACGCGCGCGAACCAGTTACCGCGCTCCAGGCCGCTCGGGTAGTCGTAGGGGTTGAAGGCCACCACGTTGCTTACCCGGTCGCTCAGCTCGATCGAGGCCAACAGCGCGATCGCGGCACCCATCGATTCGCCGGCCAAAGTCACGTCGCGCAGGCCAAGGGATTTCACGAATTCGACGACGGCGATGCGTAGCTCCGGTTCGCCGTAGCGCGCGCCGGGGACGATGTCGGACCATCCCATGCCGGGCAGATCCAGCGCGTAGACCGTGAATTCGTCCCAGAGCCCGGGGATGACACGCTGGAAGTAGTCCAGCTGGGTGCGAACGGTGTGCAGCAGGACGAGCGGGGGTCCGGTTCCGGTCGTGAAGTAGCGCAACCGGGATCCGTCGGACCGTTGGAAGAAACTGGTCTCACCTCGGCCGCCGCTCCATTTCGTCGTGTAGCGCCGGTCTGGAATATCGTTGGGCTGCATGATATTCAGCGCCTGCAAATGGCCTGGACGGCCCGCAGGCGTCCGTCGGCAAGGGCGTGGGTGAGATTTTCGACTTTGCGTGGGAAGTCGGTGACGAAGGCGTGCAGGCCCAGCGGGTTGGCGGGCTGCGCCACGAGGGCCCGCATCACCGAGGCCGCCTCGTCGGTGAGGTCCTTCCAGTGTTCGACGGTGAACCCCGCCGACTCGACGGTGGCCCGCAATTCGTTGGGGGTGACCAGATGGCTGCGGCTAGGGTGATCGGCCCACGGCAGCGGATAGTCGAGTGGGGTGCCATCCCCAATCGCGATGTCCCACAGCGCAAGTAGTCCGCCATCTTTGAGCACCCGCCGTGCTTCAGCGTACAGGCGCGCCTTGTCGGCGATGTTCATCTGGACGTGCTGGCTGATGGCGGAGTCGAAAACCGCGTCGGGAAAGGGGAGTTCGGTGACGTCCGCTTGATGAACGGAAATCCGATCGTCGAGGCCGACGAGTCGATTGAGCCAGCGGTTCGTTTCGCAGTACTCGTCGGTGAGGTCGACGGCGGTGACCTGGCTGCCGTAGCGCCCGGCGATGTAACGGGCGGTGCCGCCGACCCCGCTGCCGGCGTCGAGCACGGCGCTCTCGCCGGTGATCTGCGCCAGCTCCACCAGCTGCGCGGTGGCGATGCGACCCATGGTGTGGAAGTCCTCCAGCAGGCCCAGGTCGGCGGGGGCGAGGCGGTCGAGGTCCTTCCCGGCGGAGCGTAGCGCCTGCTCGATGTTGTTGCGCGACAGGCCGGTCGAGTACTGGCTCTGGATCGTCTGGTTCATTTTTGCACCTTTGTCCATGCGGTGATGATGGGTGGCATCGTGATGAGGGCGTTGGCCGCGAGGGCCTCCTCCCGGAAGCGCGGCACGAAATTGTCGATGTCGGCGACCTCGTCGATGGCGAAGCCCCCTTGTCGTGCGATGGGGGACACCAGCCGCCAGACCTCCGCGGCGTAGGCCAGGATGTCGGTGTCGGCGGCCGTGCCGATCGGTGTGCCGAGGGTCAGCCGCGGCGCGCCCAGGCCGGCGTCGGCGAAGATCGTGTGCAGCGTGGTGCCGAACCGCGGACTGAGGCCCATGGCTTCGAAGGCGCGCACGATGCCCTCCGTCACCTGTCCGAACAGCGGCATGTCGGGGACGCTGCTCGCCCCGGTGATGTCGTTCTCGGAGAACGCGATCACCCCGCCGGGGCGAACCAACGAGCTGAGCCGGCGCAGTGTGGCGGCCGGGTCGGGCAGATGCATCAGGATCAACCGGCCGACGACCGCGTCGACGGGCTCGTGGACTTCGATCGCGTCTATCGCGCTCTGGATGAAGTGCACTGTGGACAAGCCTTGTTCGGCGGCGCGGGCGCGGGCCAGCTCGATCATCTTCGGGGCGGCGTCAACGCCCAGGACGCTGCCCGCCGGACCGACCAGCCGGGCGGCGATGAACGACACGTCACCGGGCCCGCAACCGATGTCGAGCACACGCATGCCCGGCCGCAGCCCGGCGAGTCGCAGCGCATGCTCGGTGTAGTGGTCGTACAGCCGGCCCTGCAGGAGCAGTCGCTGCACCTCGACGTCGGCGTGGCCCAGGACGTACGTGCTGCCGGTGGCAGACGACGACGGCGTCGTACTCATCGCGCATCGATCCTCTCCCGTGCAGGTGCCGGTTGGCCGGCCCGGGCGGGTAGCAGCCAGCCGACGATGATCGCCGCACTCAGCGCGATGCCCGCGCATACCAGGGAACTCACCTGCAGGCCGTCCAGGAATGCGTGATTGACGACGCCGCGGACGTAGCCGGCTTGTGACACCGGCAGCTGCTCGATCACCCCGTGCGCCAAGGCCATCGAGTGCCGCATCGGCTCGACGGGCAACCCCGGCAGGGCTGTCGCCCCGAGATGTCCCGAGTACACCGAGGCGAAGATGCTGCCCGCGATGGCCACGCCGAGCGTCCCCCCGAGTTCTCGGGTGGTGTCGTTGACGGCCGAGCCGACCCCGGCCTTGTCGGCGGACAGCGACCCCATGATCGCCTCGGTGGCCGGTGAAACGGTCAGGCCGAGGCCGCCGCCGAGCAGCAGCATCTGCGTGGCGATCTGGGTGTACGGCGTGGCGGCATCGGCGGTGGAAGCCCAGGCCAGCCCGGCGGCGAAGACGGTGAGGCCGGCGGCGACGACGCCGGTGCTGCCCACCCGTTCCACCAGTCGGGGACCCGCGATGCTGGCCAGCGCGATGGAGCCGGCGACCGGGAGCAACCGCACCCCACTCTGAAATGCGGTGTAGTCCTTGATGAATTGGAAGTACTGGGTGATGACGAAGATGAATCCGAACAACGTCAGGAAGCCGGCGGTCACCGCGAGGCTGCCGCCGGAGAATCGGCGGTTGGCGAACACCGACACGTCCAGCATGGGGTGGGTGCTGCGCCGCTCCCACAGCGCAAAGCCGGCGAGAACCATTGCGGCGACGGCGAATCCGGCCGCGGTCCGGACGTTGGTCCATCCCCAGGTGGGCGCCTCGATGACGGTGTAGACCAGCGCCGTGATGCCGACCGCGGACAACATGAGGCCGGGGACGTCGACGCGCGGGGCCGCCGGGTCGCGCGACGTCGGCACGAACAGGGCGCCCCCGACGATGGCCAGCGCGGCGATCGGGATGTTCACCATGAAGATCGACCCCCACCAGAAGTGTTCGAGCAGCCAGCCGCCGCTGATCGGCCCTACGGCCACCCCGACTCCCACCATGGCCGCCCACAGCCCGATTGCCTTGGCGCGCGGTACCGGGTCGGTGAAGATGTTGGTGATCAGGCCCAGCGTGGTCGGGAAGATCACCGCCGCGCCCACGCCCATGGCGGCGCGGGCCGCGATCAGCGCGTCGGACGAATGCACCTGTGCCGCAACGCCGGAAGTCACAGCGAACAGGGCGAGGCCGAGGCTCAGAGCGCCGCGTCTGCCGTACCGGTCGGACAGGCTGCCCGCCGAGAGCAGCAGGCCCGACATCACCAGGGTGTAGGCGTCGACGATCCATTGCAGCTGCGCGGTGTCGGCGCCGAGGTCGCGCGACAAGGTGGGCAGGGCGACGTTGACGATGGTGGCGTCGACGCTGATGACGAAGACCGCGAGGCAGATGACGGCGAGCGCGGCGATCGGGCGGTTCCGAAGCAGGGGTTCGTTGCTCATGAACAAGACGGTAAAGCTAGAAGACAAACAAATCAAGTAAAGAGTAGAAAAAGTTGTCTGTCGTGCTAGGATGGGCCGGTGGCGTCCCGCAGGAACTACAACCAGAACTGCCCGATCGCGCGCGGCCTCGACGTCCTCGGCGAGCGGTGGACCCTGCTGATCCTGCGCGAGCTGGTCGGCGGAGCCCGCCGCTACGGGGACCTGCGCGACGCGCTGCCCGGCATCGCGACCAATCTGCTGGCCGAGCGGCTCAAGGAGCTGCAGGAGGCCGGGCTCGTCGAAAGGACCGACCTGCCCGCCCCGATCGGGCGCACGGTCTACACGCTGAGCGACATGGGCTGGCAACGGGTGCTGCCGGTGTTGCGAAGCGTCGCGTTGTTCGGGTTGGACCGGCTGGACCCGATCGGGGACGGCCCGGCATCGCCGTTGAACGGATTCCTGGCCGGATTCCTGCTCGGCTTCGATTCGGGCGGCGCGGCCGGGCTGGAAGCGACGATCCGTATCGAGATCGACGGCCGCCGTTTCGAATTCGCGGTGACGCAATGCCGGCTCGCCGGCGCTCGCGGTGAACCCGCGGTGACGATCACCGCCCAGGCGGCGGATCTGGTCGCCGCACGCCTCGGGACCAGCGACGCCAAGCGCAAGGCGGCGCTGCGGCGCGTCACCTTCGATGGGGACCCGGACACCGTCGGGGCGGTGCGTCGGGCGTTTGCGCTGTAGAGCTCACTGTTCGAGCAGGGCGGCGATCCACGCCTGCGCGATGAACTTGCCGTAGCGCGTGGCCGACCAACCGCGTTCGAGGACGAGCAGCTCGTACAGCTCGGGTGCGTGATACGTCCACAAAATGTCACGCGCCTGTCTGGCGCTGACCCGGAGCTGTCCCGTGCCGGCCAGATCGGAGGCGAACATCGTCATGCCGGTCAGGGTTTCGTCCCTGATCTGCTTCCACACATTCGCGGCGTCCGGAGAGGAGGCCGCGCCGTCGCGCGCGAGCAGCTGGACCGGTGCGCTGCGCGGCATGCTGGCGGCCAGGTGCTTGGCGTAGAGCTCCAGCTTGTCGACTGCCTCGGTCGCGTTGGCCACATTCTGGATGACGTCTCGCTCGACCATCGGGATCGGTTCGTCGTCGCCGGCCACGGACACATCGAAAAGTGCTTTCAACACGCCCGCTTTCGTCGAGAAGGCCTTGTACACCGTCTCGACTGAGACGCCCGCGTCGCGGGCGATCTCGCCGATGGTCGTCGCCGCATAGCCCTGGGCCAGGAACCGCCGCCGGGCGGCCGCCAGCACCGCATGCCGGTTGTGCTGTGCCTGCTGTCTGCGACGGGTGGAGTCGTACCGCCGTGGAGGCTGGCGCTTGACAGATCCCATAATTCAGTACATTCGCCTATATCTAATACAAATCACTGTATCAGAAGTGGGGAGCTCGACATGACAACCGCAACCCGCCACGCCGCCGGCATTCCGGACGTCCGCCATCCCGCCGACGTGGCGCGCGCCCTGGCACCGGAAATCTCGCGGCGCGTCGCCGAGGCCGAAACGCTCGGCGCCTTGCCGATCGACTTGGTCGAACGGATGCGCGCCGCCGGTGTCTTTCGTGCCCTGCAACCACGCTCTCTCGGCGGATTCGAAGTGGCCCCGATCGCGTTCGTCGAGATGATCGAGGAACTGGCGCGCGCCGACGGTTCGGTGGGCTGGCTCGCGGCCATCGGGGCGGGCGCGCCCGCGTTCACCGCGTGGCTCGAACCCGCTGTCGCCGCAGCGCTGTTCGGCCCGGACGCCGACTTCCTCGCGGCGACGGTGTTCGCCCCCACCGGGCGTGCCGTCCCGGACGGCCGTGGCCACTTCGTGGTCGACGGCCGGTGGCCGTTCGCCAGCGGTTGCCGCCATGCCGAATGGATGCTGGGCGGGATGTTCGTCCTCGACGGTGACGCCCCGCGCATGATCGCCGAGCAGGGCCCGGACTGGCGCCTCGCGTTCTTTCCACGTGCCGACGCCGAGATCGTCGAGAACTGGGACGTCCTGGGGCTGCGCGCCACCGGCAGCAACGACGTGGTCGGCCGAGATCTCGACATCGCCGAGGAACACACCATCAGCCCCTTCTTCCGGTCGGCCCGCCACGACGGGCCGCTGTGGCGGTTACCGTTCTTCACGCTCGTGGGAGTAGGCCTAGTCGGTGTCCCGCTCGGGATCGCGCGGCGCGCACTCGACGAATTCGCCGAGCTGGCGGTGACGAAGACGCGTGCCGGCACGTTCGAGCCGGTCGCCGCCGACCCCGCCGCCCAAGTCGAATTCGCCCGTGCCGAAGCCGGTTTGAAGTCCGCCCGCGCCTTCGTTCTCGACGAGGCCGGCGCTTTGTGGGAAACCGCCCGCGCCGGCGATCCGCCGTCGCTGGTGCAGCGCGCCGGCTTCCAACTCGCCGCCCAACAGGCGATGCGCGCGGCGCTTCAAGCGGTGGATGCGGCGTTCAACCTGACCGGCGCCAGCGCGGTGCATGCGGGCCACCCGCTGCAGCGATGCTTCCGCGATATCCACACCGTCAGCCAGCACGTGTACTTCAGCCCGGCGGCCCTGAAGCGCTACGCCGGTACCCGATTCGGGATCGCTCAACCGACGCACCTGATGTGACGCGGCGACGGTACGGCCCCAGCCGGGCGGTCATCGCCAGCCACTAAGCTGGCAGCCGTGGAAACATCCTCCCCGCGGCCCGTGCTGGTGGTCGATTTCGGCGCCCAATATGCGCAGTTGATCGCCCGGCGCGTCCGAGAGGCGCGGGTCTTCTCCGAGGTCATCCCGCACACCGCCTCGATCGACGAGATCAAGTCCCGCCAACCGGCGGCGCTGGTGCTCTCCGGTGGGCCGTCCAGCGTCTACGAGGAGGGCGCGCCGCAGCTCGATCCGGCGGTGTTCGACCTCGGCGTTCCCGTGTTCGGCATCTGCTACGGATTTCAGGCCATGGCGCAGGCCCTGGGCGGGACCGTCGCCCGCACCGGCACCAGCGAGTACGGCCGCACCGAGTTGAAAGTGGTTGGGGGCGAGCTTCATTCGGGGCTTCCGGGCATCCAGCCGGTCTGGATGAGTCACGGTGACGCGGTCACGGCCGCGCCGGACGGATTCGACGTGGTCGCCAGCAGCCCGGGTGCGGCGGTGGCGGCCTTCGAGAACCGGGCACGCCGGCTGGCCGGCGTGCAGTATCACCCCGAGGTCATGCACACCCCGCACGGTCAGCAGGTGCTCAGCCGGTTCCTGCACGACTTCGCCGGGCTGGGCGCGGACTGGACGCCCGCCAACATCGCCGAGGCCCTGGTCGAGCAGGTGCGAGCACAGGTCGGTGACGGCCACGCGATCTGCGGGCTGTCCGGCGGGGTCGACTCGGCGGTGGCCGCCGCCCTGGTGCAGCGTGCCATCGGCGACCGGCTCACCTGTGTGTTCGTCGACCACGGGTTGTTGCGCGCCGGCGAGCGCGCCCAGGTGCAGCGCGACTTCGTGGCCGCCACCGGCGCCAACCTCGTCACCGTCGACGCCGCGGACACCTTTTTGGCCGCGCTGTCCGGGGTGACCAATCCCGAGGGCAAGCGCAAGATCATCGGACGGCAGTTCATCCGCGCGTTCGAGGGCGCGGTGCGAGATATCCTGAGCGACACCGGGTCTGAGGTCGACTTCCTGGTCCAGGGCACGCTGTATCCGGACGTGGTGGAATCCGGCGGGGGCAGCGGCACCGCCAACATCAAGAGCCACCACAACGTCGGCGGCCTGCCCGACGACCTGAAGTTCAAGCTCGTCGAGCCGCTGCGGCTGCTGTTCAAGGACGAGGTGCGCGCCGTCGGGCGTGAGCTCGGACTGCCGGAGGAAATCGTTGCGCGCCAGCCCTTTCCGGGCCCCGGCCTGGGTATCCGGATCGTCGGCGAGGTCACCGCGCGGCGGTTGGAGACCCTGCGGCGCGCCGACTTGATCGCGCGCGAGGAACTCACCGCCGCCGGCCTGGACAACATGATCTGGCAGTGCCCGGTGGTGCTGCTGGGCGAGGTCCGCTCGGTGGGTGTGCAGGGCGACAACCGCACCTACGGGCACCCGATCGTGCTGCGGCCGGTCTCCAGCGAGGACGCCATGACCGCCGACTGGACCCGGGTGCCCTACGAGGTGCTGGAGCGCATCTCCACCCGCATCACCAACGAGGTGGCCGAGGTCAACCGCGTGGTGCTGGACATCACCAGCAAACCTCCCGGCACCATCGAGTGGGAGTGACCGGCGGGGCGAAATCCCCGCCACATCACACCCATCCGCCCCACCGGTATCGATCGCATAAAGCCGCCCCTCGCGTTTCTTGACGGTTGTCGGAGGGCGGGTGTTTACTCTCAATTAGTCGAACATACTTTCGAAAATGGTCGTGCGAGAGCGGTGGTAGGAGGCTGGTCATGACTGCGGCTTTCGCCCCGGATCAACGCCGGGAAACCCGCGTTGAGCAGCTCGAATCGCTGCGCCGACGGATGGCCGTGATCGCCGGGAAGGCGCCGGGGCCCGCATCCGGCCGCGCCGGCGACCTGCTGCCGGAAACGGAATCCCAGCTGGCGCTGCCGCAGTGGCTGGCGGAGTCGCTGCCGGCGCCGCTGCCGCGGGGGACGGTGGCGGTGCTCTCGGGCGCCCGGTCGCTGCTGCTGGGCATGGTGGCCGCGGTGACGGCGGCGGGCGGCAACGTGGCAATCGTCGGCCAGCCGGACATCGGACTGCTGGCCGCCGCGGAGATGGGGGCGGATCTGAGCCGGCTCGCCGTGATACCGGATCCCGGCAACGATCCGGTGGAGGTGGCCGCGGTGCTCGTCGACGGCATGGATCTGGTGGTCCTCGGCCTGGGCGGGCGCCGGGTGCCGCATACCCGGGCGCGGGCGGTGGTGGCGCGGGCCCGCAACAAGGGGTGCACCGTGTTGGTCACCGACGGCGACTGGCAGGGGGCACCCACCCGGCTGGAGGCCCGGGTCTGCGGCTACGAGATCACGCCGGGGAGCCGCCCCGGATTCGGTCGGATCAGCCGGGTGCGGCTGCAGGTCAGCGGGGTGTGTGCGGGACGACGGGTGACCACCCGGGCACGAGCCGGGTGAATTCCGGTGACATCCCGGGTGTTGGCCATCTGGTGCATGGACTGGCCGGCGGTCGCGGCGGCCGCGGCCGCCGGCCTGCCCGCGACGGCCCCGGTGGCGGTCACGCTGGCCAACCGGGTGATCGCCTGCTCGGCGGCCGCCCGGGCGGCGGGGGTGCGGCGGGGGCTGCGGCGCCGGGAGGCGGCGGCGCGGTGCCCGCAGCTGCACGTCGGCACCGCCGACGCGGACCGCGATGCCCGCTTCTTCGAGGCGGTCATCGCGGCGGTGGACGACCTGGTGCCACGCGCCGAGGTGTTACGGCCCGGGCTTCTGGTGTTGCCGGTGCGCGGCGCGGCCCGCTATTTCGGCTCCGAGGCCGACGCCGCCGAGCGGCTGATCGACGCGGTGGCCGCAGCCGGCGCCGAGTGTCAGGTCGGGGTCGCCGACCGGTTGTCCACCGCGGTCTTCGCCGCGCGGGCGGGCCGGGTGGTCCCGCGGGGCGGTGACGCGAAGTTTCTGTCGGTGCTGTCGATCCGCCAACTGGCCACCGAGCCGAGCCTGTGCTGCCCGGGGCGCGAAGAGCTGACGGACCTGTTGTGGCGGTTGGGGATTCGCACCATCGGACAGTTCGCCGCGCTGTCGCCCACCGATGTGGCGTCCCGGTTCGGCGCCGACGGGGTGGCCGCGCACCGGTTGGCCCGCGGCCAACCCGAGCGCGGCCCGTCCGGGCGGGAGCCGCCCGAGGAGCTGGAGGCCGTCCTGGACTGCGACCCACCGATCGACCGGGTCGACGCCGCGGCCTTCGCCGGTCGCTCGCTGGCCGGCGCGCTGCACCGGACGCTGATGGCCGCCGGGGTGGGCTGCACCCGGCTGGCCATCCACGCCGTCACCGCCAACGGCGAAGAGCTGCACCGGGTCTGGCGGTGCGCCGAGCCGTTGACCGAGGACGCCACCGCCGACCGGGTGCGCTGGCAACTGGACGGCTGGTTGAGCAGCCGGACCGCGCGCAACCCCCGCCCGACGGCGGCGGTGACGGTGCTGCGGCTGCAGGCCGTCGAGGTGGTGTCGGCCGGGGCGCTGCAGTTGCCGCTGTGGGGCGGCCTGGGGGAGGAGGACAGGCTGCGGGCCCGCCGGGCCCTGGTGCGGGTGCAGGGCCTGCTCGGCCCGGAGGCAGTACGGGTGCCGGTGCTGTCCGGCGGGCGCGGGCCGGCCGAGCGCATCACGTTGACTCCGCTGGGTGACGAACTCCTCCCGCGGGCCGACCCGGGTTTGCCGTGGCCCGGCCGGCTGCCCGACCCGTCACCGGCGGTGTTGCTCGACGACCCGGTGGAAATGCTTGACGCCCAAGGCAACCCGGTGCGGGTGACCAGCCGGGGACTGTTCTCCGCCGACCCGGTAGCGCTGATGGTGCACGGCCGGGACGAGCGGCTGCACTGGTGGGCCGGGCCGTGGCCGGTCGACGAGCGGTGGTGGGATGACCGCCCGGTGGGCGGCCAAGGGGGTAGTCGCACCGCCCGCGCGCAGGTCCTGCTGGAGGGCGAGCGGGCGTTCCTGCTGTGCTATCGCCAGCGGCGCTGGTATCTCGAGGGCAGCTACGAGTAGGCCGGCTCGGCGCGGGCCGCCTGCGCCTGAGCCATCAGCCCGGCGCCGCCGGGCAGCGCGCCCACGACGGTGCGGGCCAACCGGTCGCGCCCGCTGACGCCGTCGGTCCTGGCCTTGCCGGCGCGCAGATGGCGCCAGCCCAGGCCCGCCCACGACGCCGCGACGGCGGCGTCGGTCACCCCGCCGCGGGCCCTCCGCCGATCGACCACGGCCAGGCCGAGCGCGCTGGCGGAGTGCACGGCGTCGACCCAGACGCCGGCCGCCAGCACCTCCGGGCCCGGGTTCACTCCCGACAGCAACGCCTGGCCGAGATGGCGAGCGCCCAGGATCCGGGTGACGACGAGCGCCTTGCGATCGACCTGCACCCCGTGGATGTGGTCGAGCACCTCGGACGGGGCGGCCAGCAGCACGGCGCCCCATCCCGCGCGCAGGACTTCAATGAGACGAACCTTCATGGAATAGGGGTAACCCGCGCGCGAAGGGCCCAACCCGTTCGATGTACCGGTCGAAGAAGGCCGCCGCGTCCACGTCGACGCCGATCAGCGCGTTGGGGTCCCGGCGGCCTGACCAATCGGTCACCGTCATGGCGCGGGTCAGCGTCCCCGTGAGTTCGATGTCCACCGTCGCGGGACGGGTGGTGACGAGCCCCGGATCCAGCGCCACGGCGGCGGCCAGCGGATCGTGCAGATGCGCCTGGTATCCGTGGCCGATGTCGTGGTAGGCCTCCAGGTAGAACCGCATCGCGTCCTCGATCACCCGGATCAACGGATTGGACGCCGTGGACCGGGTGCCGGGCTCGTCCTTGTCGCTCATCGGCGTCGCCGTCGACCCGGCGGCGGCCGCCAGCCTGGCGAGGTGATCCGGCGTCATCGCCACCTGGCGGGTCAGGTCCAGGCCGCACAGGATCGGAAGACGCTGTCGGCCAACGACTTCGGCGTCCCAGGCGGCCAGCACCTCTGCCGCGGCCTCGGGGTCCACGCTGATGTTCCACTCCGCGACCGCGGTGGTGTTGCCCCGGTGATCGTAGGAACCGCCCATGACGACCAGTCGGCGCAGCAGCCTCGGCAGCTCCGGTTCGGCGCGCAGCGCCAGCGCCAGATTGGTCAGCGGGCCGGTCGCGACGCCGATGAGCTCGCCGGGGAACGCGTGCGCGGCGCGCACCCAGGCGGTCGCCGAATCGTGGTCGGTGAGCCGGTGATCGGTGGGCGGCAGGTCGGCGTAACCCAATCCCCTCGGCCCGTGGACCTTTGACGGCAGGCGCATCGGTCCGGTCAGGGTTTCACCGGCACCCCGCGAGACCGGCACGCCGGTGACACCGCACAACTGCAGCAGGCCCAGATTGTTCTCGCAAACCTGCTGCACCGCAACGTTTCCCCCGGTGGAGGCGATGCCGACCACGTCGGCGTCCGGGCTGGCGAACAAGTAGATCAGTGCGAGCGCATCGTCGACGCCGGTGTCGACGTCGACGAAAACGGGCGACTTCATTGTGTCCAAGATACTCAGACCGGCGGTTAGGCTGTCACGATGCCAACGACGTCGGAGCCCCCCGAGGGGACAGATCTAACGCCGCACTTCGACGATGTGCAGGCCCACTACGACTTGTCGGACGACTTCTTCCGGCTGTTCCTCGACCCGACCCAGACGTACAGCTGCGCCTACTTCGAGCGCGACGACATGACGCTGGAAGAAGCGCAGATCGCCAAGATCGATCTCGCCCTCGGCAAACTCGGGCTGCAACCGGGCATGACCTTGCTGGACGTGGGCTGCGGTTGGGGCGCCACCATGATGCGCGCCGTGGAAACCTACGACGTCAACGTCGTCGGCCTCACCCTCAGCCGCAACCAGGCCCATCACGTCGAGCAGTTGATCGCCGAGTCCGACAGTCCCCGCTCGATGCGGATCCTGCTGCAAGGCTGGGAGCAGTTCGATGAGCCCGTCGACCGGATCGTGAGCATCGGCGCCTTCGAGCACTTCGGGCACGAACGCTACGACAAATTCTTCAGCCTGGCGCATGGCCTGCTGCCCGACGACGGGGTCATGCTGCTGCACACCATCACCGGGCTGCACCCGACGGAGATGGTCGAACGCGGCATGCCCTTGTCGTTCCTGTTTGCCCGCTTCGTCAAATTCATTGTCACCGAGATCTTCCCGGGCGGGCGGTTGCCGTCGATACCGATGGTGCAGGAGCGCGCGACCGCGAACGGCTTCACCGTGGGCCGCGTGCAATCGCTGCAGCCGCATTACGTGAAGACGCTCGACATCTGGGCCGCCGCATTGCAGGCGCACAAGGACCAGGCCATCGCGGTGCAATCCGAGGAGGTCTACGAGCGGTACATGAAATACCTGACCGGTTGCGCCGAGATGTTCCGCATCGGCTACGTCGACGTCAATCAGTTCACGCTGCTCAAGTAATTCCCGGCGCACCGCGCGGGCGGCCACCGGGACCTACTACGGCCAGGCCGAGGCGAAGGTGATCACCAGGACGTCGCGCTGCGCCGGGCCCGAGCCGTCGATCGGCCGGATCGGGGAGACGCCGTGCAGGGTGCGGCGGTCGTCGCCCAGCATCAGCGTGCCGGGCTCGGCCAGCGTCGTCGCCAGCAGCTGCCGGCCGTCCAGGTCGCACACCGCGCTCTCGCCGCCGATGGCGTTGCGCCGCCCGACCAGCAGCGAGCTGACCAGGGTGACGCCGTCGCGGTGCATGCCCTCGGGCGTGGGATGGCCGCCCTCGTCCGTCAGCGACCGAATCCGGAACGGATGGACCTTGACGTTCCACTCCGCCACCTCGTCGAGGGCCGCCGCCACCCGGGCCAGCAGCCCGATCAGCTTGTGCAGCAAGGGATCCCGGGCAAACGCATCCGTCAGCGGTTCGAAGTCGCGGTCCCTGCCGACGTAGAGGGGGTTGGAGTCCTGCGGCTGCACGAACGTGGTCCTGGGCATCGGGCGCAGCACGCCATCGCGCAACGAGTACCGGCCATACCGGCGCATTCGCTGCACACCGAGCTCGGCCGCGTAGGGGTCCGGGCCCAGCTGCTGCCAGTGCCGGGCGAACCGGGTCCACTCCTCGCGGGCCGCGCCGAGGCTGCGCGTTACGTCGAGCGAGGACATCACCGCGGCGCCCGTCGTGGCGACCAGCCGGGCCGCGGCGGCCACCGGGTCGGCGTCCGCCCGCTTCTCGGTAAGAGTCCGGGTCATCGCGCCGGAATACCGCAATCGGATGGGGTTGAAACGCCTGACCTACCAGTGCACGCCGGGCACCAGCCGCACCAACCGCTTGACTCCTCGCGGTGTCCGGATGCCGGCGGTGACCGCGCGGACGGGCCGCCTCGGCTTGCGTCGTGGCGGGGGAGCCGCGGCCGGTTCGGTGGGCAGGCCGCGGGCGGCGGCCGAGTCGGGGTAACCCAGGTAGAGCTGGTGCAGGATGCGCCGGGACGTCCGCGGTGCGAAGTAGTTGCCGGCCTCGGCGAGCGTGCCCAGCGGGGTGTCGATGCGCGCCGGCTTCTCCACCAGGGCCCGCACCACCATGGCGGCGGCCCGCTCCGGGCTGATCGCGGGCACCGGGTTGAGCCGGTGCGACGGCGCGATCATCGGCGTACGCACCAGGGGCATATGGATATTGGTGAACGTGATGTGGTCGGACAGCGTCTCCGAGGACACCACGTCGGCGAACGCGTCCAGCGCCGCCTTGGTGGGCAGGTAGGAGCTGTACTTGGGGTTGCGGGCCTGCACCCCGGCGCTGGAGACGTTGACCACGTGGCCGAAGCGGCGCTCGCGCCAGTGCGGCAGCAACGCCAGCACCATGCGCACCGCGCCGAAGTAGTTGACCGCCATCACCCGCTCGTAGTCGTGCAGGCGGTCGGTGGAGTTGACCACCGAGCGGCGGATCGACCGCCCGGCGTTGTTCACCAGGTAGTCGACGTGGTCGAACCGGCCCAGGATGTCCTTGATGGTGTGCTCGACCGAGGTGGAATCGGTGACGTCGCAGGTGAAGGCGTGCGCGTCGCCGCCGCCCGCGCGGATCTCGGCGACCAGTTGGTCCAGCGCGTCGGCGTTGCGGGCCAGAGCGAAGACCGTCGCGCCCTTTTCCGCCACCGCGATCGCCGCCGCCCGGCCGATGCCGCTGGAGGCGCCGGTGATGATGACGTGCCGCCCGCGCAGCGGATCGCTGCGCCGGGCGCGGTCGGGGTCGAGGTGTTCGGCCCAGTAGCGCCACAGCTTGGGGGCATAGCTGGAGAACTCGGGTACGCCGATTCCGCTGCCCCGCAGCGCTTCCCGGGTCTGGTCGCTGACGAAGGTGGGCTTGAGGTCGACGAGGTCGAAAACCTCGGCCGGGATCCCGAGCTGGGTGGCGGCCATGTTGCGCAGCACCCTGGCCCGACCGCGCACCTTCAGCACCGGTGCGGCCACCGAGCCGGGCAGCGACCCGCGCGCCGGCGGTAGCCCGGCCGCCTTCGCGACACCGCGGTAAATGCCGCGCAGCCCAACGGTTTTCGGGGCGGTGAGGTGGAACGCGCGGCCGTCCAAGCCGTCGATATGCATGAGCGCGACGAGCGCGTCGGCGACGTAGTCGACCGGCACGATGTTGGTGCGGCCGGTGTCGGGCAGCAGGATGGGCGTCAGCGACGGCAATGCCGCCAACTTGGCCAGCACGCCGAAGAAGTAGTACGGCCCGTCGACCTTGTCCATCTCGCCGGTGCGCGAGTCGCCCACCACCACCGCCGGGCGGTAGATCCGGTAGCGCAGCGCGGGCGCCGACCGCACCAGCAGTTCGGCTTCGAACTTCGTCCGGTGGTACGGGGTCGGCAGTCGCTGGCCGACGTCGAAGTCGTCCTCGGTGTACTCGCCGGGGTGCTCGCCCGCCACGGCGATCGAGGACACGTGATGCAGCGTCGCGCCCAGCCGTTGCGCCAGCTCGATGACGGCGCGGGTGCCCTCGACGTTGGTGGCCCGCTGCTCGGCTTCGCCGGCGGTGATGTCGTAGATGGCCGCGCAGTGCACGACATGGTCGATGCGGCCCAGCTCGGCGAGGGTCTCGTCGGTCAGCTCCAGCTCCGGCAGCCCCGCGACCAGTGGTTTGACCCGCTCACCCCACGCGGACGCGAGCCGTTCGAAGTGGCCCAGCGACGGCCGCCGGACCAGCACCCACACCTGTGCGTCGGGCCGGGCTTCCAGCAGGCGACCGACGACGTGGCGCCCAATAAACCCGGTACCGCCGGTAACGACATACCGCATGCAGCCATCGTGGCGGCTGGGGGCCACCGCGTCAACCGTTCCCCGCGCGTCAGCTGTGGAAGTCGCGAATGCCGTCCCAGTCCACCAGGGTCCAGCCGGTCACCGGGTTACCCGTGATCACCACGCGCCCGATGTTGGGCAGCGGGTGGCTGGTCAGCAGGGTGTCCTTGGCGTTCTTGGTGTTCATCAGCGTCCAGTACTCGATGGCGAACTTGTGCGAGAACAGCACGGGATTGTGCTGGCCGCTGGCGTAGACCTTCTGGATGGCCGCGGTGAACCTGTCGTTGAACTCCTTGCCGTTGATCGACCCGGGGATGCTGTCTTGCACGTCGCCCCTGAGCCAGTCCGCCGGCGCCAGCAGGTATGTCGCGCCCTCCTGGGCAACCGGCTTGCCCTCGAACCAGCCGGCGTTGATCTCCTGGATGCCTTGCAGCACCTCGACCTGCTTGCCCAGCTCGGCGGCCAGCGGCGCGGCGGTCTGCTGGGCTCTGGCCATGGTGGAGGCGTAGACGCCGTCGTAGTCCTTATGACCCGCCTGATGGGCGACCTGCTGGGCCTGCCCCTTGCCCTCGGGGCTCAGGCCCGGGCCCGGCACCGAGGTGTCGATTATCCCGCCGGCGTTGGCTTCGGACTCGGCGTGCCGGATGAACGTCACCGTGATGCTGCGTGCCTGCGGCGATCCGCCACAGGCGCCGACGATTACGGCCGCGGTGAGAACCGCGACGGCCTTCGAGACGGTCCGGACCAAGCTGCGCTTCGGCATGTCGATAGCCTGCCCTGCCGACGGTATCGGTGGGAAGGGTTTGCGATGGTTGAGTGGGAAAATACTTCAGAAGGAGACTCAGATGGCGATTGACCCGAGTGCCGTCGGCGCGGTGACCGAACCGATGCTGTTCGAATGGACCGACCGGGACACGCTGCTGTACGCGCTCGGCGTCGGCGCCGGCCTCGACGACCTGTCCTTCACCACCGAGAACAGCCACGGCATCGACCAGCAGGTGTTGCCCACCTACGCGGTGATCTGCTGCCCGGCCTTCGGGGCGGCCGGCAAGGTCGGGACGTTCAACTGGGCCATGCTGTTACACGGCTCGCAGGAGATCCGGCTGCACGCCCCGCTGCCGCCCGCCGGGAAGCTGTCGGTGGTCACCGAGGTCGCCGACATCCAGGACAAGGGCGAGGGCAAGAACGCGATCCTGGTGTTGCGCGGCCGGGGCACCGATCCCGACTCGGAGAAGCTGATCGCCGAGACGCTCACCACCCTGGTCATCCGCGGCGAGGGCGGGTTCGGGGGCGTGCCGGGGCAGCGGCCGGTGGCCCCGGAGATCCCCGACCGCGAGCCCGACGCCCGGGTCGCGCTGCCCACCCGGGAAGACCAGGCGCTGATCTACCGGCTTTCCGGTGACCGCAACCCGCTGCACAGCGACCCGTGGTTCGCCCGGGAGATGGCCGGGTTCCCCAAGCCGATCCTGCACGGGCTGTGCAGCTACGGGGTGGCGGGCCGCGCGCTGCTCGCCGAGCTCGGCGGCGGGGTCGCGGCCAACATCACCTCGATCGCGGCGCGGTTCACCTCGCCGGTGTTTCCCGGCGAGACGCTGACCACGCTGATCTGGCGCACCGAACCGGGCAAGGCGGTGTTTCGGACCGAGGCCTCGGGCGCCGAGGGTTCCGGCCCCCGCGTGGTGCTCGATGACGGCGCGGTGGAATACGTCCAGGCCTAGCGGGACAGCTGGCCCGCCAGGCGGGCGGTGAACTCGCTGGCCCGCGCGGGGCTGTCCAGCGCGAACTCCGCCGCGGTGGCCCGGTCGCCGTCGTCGTAGTGCCGCACCAGGATTGGCACGCCACCATCGTGGATCGCGTCGAACGCGTCCTCGTCGGTGATGTCGTCGCCGAGATAGACCGGCGTCCGCAGGCCGGCCTCGGCCTCGGTCAGGTGATCGAGCACCCAACGCAGCGTCTTGCCCTTGTCCCAGTCCAGGTCCGGGCGCAGCTCGATGACCTCGCGGCCGGTGGTCACCCGGAGCCCGTCGCGCCGGCCCGCCGCGCGCACCGCGGCCGCCACCTCGCCGACCCGGTCACGCGCCGCGTTGCGGTAGTGCACGGCGACGCCAAACCGCTTGTGCTCCACCACCACACCCGGGACGGAACCGAGTCGCTCCCGCAGCTCGCCGGCCGCGCGCTCCAGCACCGGCACGGCCGTCGCGGCGGCGTCGTTCTGGTGGTGCGCGCCGTCGGGCGCGGTCAGCTCGAAACCGTGACTACCGGCATACCAAATGCCTTGCACCCCAACCCGCTTCGTTACATCGGCCAGATCACGGCCCGACAGCACCGCGACCGGGCACCGGGCGGCCAGCTGCTGCAGCGCCTCGGTGGCGCCGGCGACCGGGGTGGCGGCATCCGGGTCGTTGACGATGTCGGACAGGGTGCCGTCGAAGTCGAAGAACACCGCCGGCCGGCGCGCGGCCAGGTCGTCGAGGGCCGTCAGCGCGTCGGGCAGCTGCGACATCCGCCGGTCCCCGGTGCGCACGGTCACCTCGCGGGGGTCCGCGACGACGGCGTCCGCGCCGGCGCCTCGCAGCGCGTCGCCATGTCCGGTGTCGACGCCGATGACCAACGCGAACCCGCCCGCACGTGCGGCCTCGACGGCCGCCTCGTCGGTGGTGACGACGACGCACCGCCCGGGTCGGGCGCCCAGGTCGTCGGCCGCCCCCGACAGGCTCTCGGGGGAGGAGAAAACGGCGGTGGCCACCCCGACCTCACGCAGCCGCCCGTCCAGGGTGGGTTCGGATGCGTCGAAGAGCACCGCGTCATGGCGGCGTGGGTCGATGACGACCGGCCCCGGCTGTGGCATGACCCAACCTTCTCACGGTGGCCGGACCGGCCGGGAGCGGGTCAGTGCCGCGCTTGTCCGGGGAACGGCGGGCGCGGCCCCGGCGCGCGGCCGGGGAACGCGCGCGGCGATCGCTTGCGGCGGCGACCGCTGAACAGCAGGACCGAGTCCTGGCTGAGCGCAACCAGCCGCGCCATGCCCAGCTCGATCCCGGCGGCCAGCTGCTTGACATCGAACGCGGCGCCGGGTTCGGCGGTGATGCCGAACACGAGTTCGTCGCCGTAGCTCAGCACCGCGACCCCGGTGCTCAACTGAACGGCGGTCGGCGGGATGGGCAGCACGCGCTCCATCGTCTGGCCCATCAGGCGCAGCCGGTACCGGGGTCCGGGCACGTTCGTCGTCAAGGTCACGATGGCGCGCTGCGGCAGCCGCGACAGCAGTTCGATGACGTTGTCCCGCACCACCGTCGGCAAGGAGTTGAGCGCCGACTCGACGATGCCGCCGGTGTGGGGCGGGGGAGTTGTCTTGTCATTCCACCTCGTCTGCACCGCGCGCAAGCGCTGGACCGGGTCGTCGTGTTCGACCGGCAGGTACGGCGAACGGGCGGGCGTCGGCACCAGGGCGCGCAGCGAATCCGCCCGCGGCTCCTCGCCGCGGCCGAGCAGCACCGTCCGGAAGCCCTCGGTGGTGGCGGCCAGCGCGACGTCGTTGATGGTGACACCGAACCGGCGGCAGACGCGGTCAACGTCGGCGATCGGGACCCGCACCGTGGCGTAGCGGCGCAGGACGGCGGCCCGGTCCTGCGTCCGCAGCGCGGGCCAGACCGCGGCGAGCACGGCGCCGGTCGCGGTCCACGACGCCCGCCACAGCGCATCGGCCCAGCCCTCGCGCCGCCTCGACGGTCGCGAAAGCTGCTTGTCCACAGGGGTGTTCACGAAGGCGTCGTCGTCGGCGTCGTCGCACAGCCTGGTGAGCAGGTGCGCGGGTGAGCTGCCCCCCAGCAGGCGGTGATGGGTCTTCATCAGGATCGCCCACCGGTTACCTTTCAGGCCCTCGATCACCCAGCACTCCCACGGCGGACGGTCCGGGCGCAGGGGCCGTTCGAGGGCGTGGGAGATGGCCCCGGCCAGCTCGGCGTCGTCGCCCGGCCGGGGGATCGCCACCCGGTGCACGTGCTGGGCGAGGTCGAATTCCGGGCAGTCGACCCAGTCCTGATGCGGCGGGTGCGCGCGCGGCAATTGCGTGCAGCGCGGTATCGTCCGAATGCGTTCGGCCAGAAGGCGACTGAGGCGCAGGTAATCGGGTGCGCCGTCCACGATCGCCACGGCGCCGATCGCCAGGCCGGCGTGCTGGTCGGGATCCCGCGCCGTCAGGAATGCCGTATCCAGTGCCTTCACCTGCGCCATGCTCGCCCCCGCCGAAAATTTCGCCTGGTTACCAGTGTCTGCCCGGTCCCTGCGCCCGCGGTAGGCGCGCGGCGTTAAGAGCTTGTTTAGGAGTTGAAGATCGGTTTAACAACCGTTGTCCCGGGCCGCGGCAATTCGAACACACATTCGATAGACTGTCGGCCGTGGGGTGGTTCAACGGCCCGCCGAGCTGGGCGGAAATGGAGCGGGTGCTCAACGGCAAGCCCCGCCATGCCGGCGTGCCGGTGGTGCCCGGGGAAGACGCCCCCCTGTCGCCCAAGCGCGGAACGTACCGGCCGCCGGACGACACCCGGGCGCCCCGCTCGTCCGTTCCATACGCCGAGCTGCACGCGCATTCGGCGTTCAGCTTTCTCGACGGGGCCAGCACGCCGGAGGAGCTGGTCGAGGAGGCCGCCCGGCTGGGGTTGCGCGCGCTGGCGCTGACCGACCACGACGGCCTGTACGGTGCGGTGCGGTTCGCCGAAGCGGCCGCCGAGCTCGACATTCGCACCGTGTTCGGCGCGGAACTGTCCCTGGGGCGCGGGGCCCGCACCGAGACGCCGGACCCGCCCGGCCCGCACCTGCTGGTGCTGGCCCGTGGCCCGGAAGGCTACCGGCGGCTGTCGCGTCAGCTGGCCGCCGCGCACCTCGCCGGCGGCGAGAAGGGCAAGCCGCACTACGACTTCGACGCGCTTACCGAGGCCGCCGGCGGGCACTGGCACATCCTCACCGGGTGCCGCAAAGGCCATGTCCGCCAAGCGCTTTCCAATGGCGGTCCGGACGCGGCGGAGCAGGCGCTGGCCGACCTGGTGGACCGTTTCGGCGCTGGCCGGGTCAGCGTCGAGTTGACTCACCACGGCCACCCGCTCGACGACGAGCGCAACGTGGCGCTGGCCGCCCTCGCGCCGCGCTTCGGCGTCGGCGTCGTCGCCACCACCGGGGCGCATTTCGCGGGGCCGTCGCGGCGCCGGCTGGCCATGGCTATGGGCGCCATCCGGGCCCGGCAGTCGCTCGATTCGGCCGCGGGGTGGCTGGCCCCGCTGGGCGGCTCGCACCTGCGGTCCGGCGACGAGATGGCCCGGCTGTTCGCGTGGTGCCCCGACGCGGTGGCCGCCGCCGCCGAACTCGGTGAACAGTGCGCGTTCGGGCTGGCGCTGATCGCCCCGCAGCTGCCGCCGTTCGACGTGCCCGACGGGCACACCGAGGACAGCTGGCTGCGGCAGCTGACGATGACGGGGGCCCGCGACCGCTACGGGCCGGCCGATGCCGCTCCGCGCGCGTACACCCAGATCGAACACGAACTGAAAGTCATTGCGCAGCTGACGTTTCCGGGCTACTTCCTGGTGGTGCACGACATCGCCCGGTTCTGCCGCCAGAACAACATCCTGTGTCAGGGCAGGGGGTCGGCGGCCAATTCGGCGGTCTGTTACGCCCTCGGGGTCACCGCGGTGGACCCGGTGGCCAACGAGCTGCTGTTCGAGCGGTTCCTGTCACCCGCCCGCGACGGCCCACCCGACATCGACATGGACATCGAGTCCGACCAGCGGGAAAAGGTCATCCAGTACGTCTACGACCGCTACGGCCGCGACTACGCCGCCCAGGTCGCCAACGTCATCACCTATCGGGGCCGGATCGCGGTGCGCGACATGGCCCGCGCCCTGGGCTTCTCGCAGGGGCAGCAGGACGCGTGGAGCAAGCAGCTCGGCCACTGGGACGGGCTGGCGGATTCGCCCGACGTCGAGGGCATCCCGCCGCCGGTGGTCGACCTGGCCAACCAGATCCGCAACCTGCCGCGGCACATGGGCATTCACTCCGGCGGCATGGTGATCTGCGACCGGCCGATCGCCGACGTGTGCCCGGTGGAGTGGGCGCGCATGGAGAACCGCAGCGTCCTGCAGTGGGACAAGGATGACTGTGCGGCAATCGGTTTGGTGAAGTTCGACCTGCTCGGGCTGGGCATGCTGTCGGCGCTGCACTACGCCATCGACCTGGTGGCCGAGCACAAGGGGATCGACGTGGACCTGGCCAGGCTCGACCTCTCCGAGCCGGCGGTGTACGAGATGCTGGCGCGCGCCGACTCCGTCGGCGTGTTCCAGGTGGAGTCGCGCGCGCAGATGGCGACCCTGCCGCGGCTGAAGCCGCGGATCTTCTACGACCTGGTGGTCGAGGTCGCCCTGATCCGGCCCGGGCCCATCCAGGGCGGGTCGGTGCACCCCTACATCCGGCGGCGCAACGGGCTGGACCCGGTCGTCTACGACCATCCGTCCATGGAGCCGGCGCTGCGAAAGACGCTGGGGGTGCCGCTCTTTCAGGAGCAGCTGATGCAGCTCGCGGTCGACTGCGCCGGCTTTTCGGCCGCCGAGGCCGACCAGCTGCGCCGCGCGATGGGCTCCAAGCGTTCCACCGAGCGCATGCGGCGGCTGCGCGGCCGGTTCTACGACGGCATGCGCGCGCTGCACGGCGCCCCCGACGAGGTGATCGACCGGACCTACGAAAAGCTGGAGGCCTTCGCCAATTTCGGCTTCCCGGAGAGCCACGCGCTGAGCTTCGCGTCGCTGGTGTTCTACTCGTCGTGGTTCAAGCTGCACCACCCGGCGGCGTTCTGCGCGGCGCTGCTGCGGGCGCAGCCGATGGGTTTCTATTCGCCGCAGTCGCTGGTGGCCGACGCGCGCCGGCACGGCGTCACGGTGCACGGCCCGGACGTCAACGCCAGCCTGGCGCACGCCACCCTCGAGAACGCCGGGACGGAGGTACGCCTGGGGTTGGGCACCGTGCGTCACATCGGCGACGATCTCGCCGAGCGGCTGGTCGAGGAGCGAAACACCAACGGCCCGTTTGCTTCCCTGCTGGACCTGACGACCCGGCTGCAGCTCTCCGTGCCGCAGACCGAGGCGCTGGCGACGGCCGGGGCTTTTGCCTGCTTCGGCATGTCCCGGCGCGAGGCGCTGTGGGCGGCCGGGGCGGCCGCCACCCAACGCCCGGACCGGTTGCCGGGCGTGGGCTCGTCGTCGCATGTCCCGGCGTTGCCCGGGATGAGCGAGCTGGAGCTGGCCGCCGCCGACGTGTGGGCCACCGGCGTGTCCCCGGACAGCTACCCGACGCAGTTCCTGCGGGCGGACCTGGACGCGATGGGGGTGGTGCCCGCCGAGAAGCTGCTGTCCGTACCCGACGGCGACCGGGTGCTGATCGCCGGCGCGGTGACCCACCGGCAGCGGCCCGGGACGGCCCAGGGGGTGACGTTCCTCAACCTCGAGGACGAGACGGGGATGGTCAACGTGCTCTGCACGCCGGCGGTGTGGGCGCGGCACCGCAAGCTGGCCAACACCGCGCCCGCGATGCTGGTGCGCGGTCAGGTCCAAAACGCCAGCGGCGCAGTCACCGTCGTCGCCGAGCGGCTGGGCCGCATCACCCTGGCGGTCGGCTCGCGCTCGCGCGACTTCCGGTGAGCCCGTGCGCCATCAACCGCCTCGGTAGTCTCCAGGCATGACCCTCAACCTGTCCGTCGACGAAGTCCTCACCACCACCCGCTCGGTCCGCAAACGCCTCGACTTCGACAAGCCCGTCGGCCGCGACGTGCTGATGGAATGCCTCGAACTGGCGCTGCAGGCGCCCACGGGATCCAATTCGCAGGGCTGGCAATGGGTGTTCGTCGAGGACGCCGAGAAGCGGAAGGCGATCGGCGACGTCTACCTCAAAAACGCCCGGGACTACCTGAGCGCGCCGGCACCGCAATACGGCGAGGGGGACACCCGGGGCGAGCGGATGGGCAAGGTCCGCGACTCCGCGACCTACCTCGCCGAGCACATGCACGAGGCGCCCGTGTTGTTGATCCCGTGCATCGAAGGCCGCGACGACCAGACGCCGTTGGGCGGGGTGTCGTTCTGGGCCTCGCTGTTCCCCGCGGTCTGGAGTTTCTGCCTGGCGTTGCGCTCCCGCGGGCTGGGCTCGTGCTGGACGACGTTGCACCTACTCCGCGACGGCGAGCGGCAGGTGGCCGACGTGCTGGGCATTCCCTACGACAAATACAGCCAGGGCGGCTTGTTCCCGATCGCCTACACCAAGGGCACCGACTTCCGCCCCGCCAAGCGGCTGCCCGCCGAGCAGGTCACGCACTGGAACGGCTGGTAAGACCTACACCGCCCCGTCATAGCCGTGTTGCCGCCACGCCTCGTAGACCGCGACGGCCGCGGCGTTGGACAGGTTCAGTGATCGGCGGCCCGCGAGCATCGGGATGCGCACCCGCTCGGTGATGTGCGGATCGGCCAGCGTCGTGGCGTCCAGGCCCGTGGGCTCGGGCCCGAACAGCAGCACGTCGCCCGCCCGGTAACCGACGTCGGCGAACGAGGTGGCCGACTGCGCGGTGAAGGCGAACACCCGCGCCGGCGAGAGCGCGTCCCACGCGGCCTGAAGCGACGGGTGGACGGTGACCGACGCCAGGTCGTGATAGTCCAGCCCCGCCCGCCGGAGCTGCGGCTCGGACAGGTCGAACCCCAGCGGCTCGACCAGATGCAGTTCGCAGCCGGTGGCCGCCGCGGTCCGGATGGCGTTGCCCGTATTCGGGGGGATGCGCGGGGAGTAGAACATCAGCTTGAACACAACGCGATAATGGTCGCATGGTCGAGCAGAGCCTCTGGATGCGGAAAGTCGCTGCCGATCCCGGACACTCGCACTGGTATATCGAGCGGTTCCGCGCCATGGTCCGGGCCGGCGACGATCTGGCCGGCGAGGCCCGCTTCGTCGACGCGATGGCGCCCCGCGGCGCCCGGATACTGGACGCCGGTTGCGGACCCGGCCGGCTGGGCGGGTACTTGGCCGCCGCCGGTCACCACGTCGTCGGCGTCGACGTCGACCCGGCGCTCATCGAGGCGGCCGAGCAGGACCACCCCGGCCCGCGCTGGCTCGTCGGAGACCTCGCCGAGCTGGACCTGCCCGCGCGCGGCATCGCCGAACCGTTCGACGTGATCGTGTCCGCCGGCAACGTCATGGCGTTCCTCGCCCCGAGCACCCGGGGCCGGGTGCTGAGCCGGCTGCGGGCCCACCTCGCGGACGACGGCCGGGCGGCGATCGGCTTCGGCGCCGGCCGCGACTACGAGTTCGCCGAGTTCCTCGGCGACGCGGCGGCGGCCGGGTTCGCGCCCGATCTGCTGCTGTCCACCTGGGACCTGCGACCGTTCACCGATGACTCGGATTTCCTCGTCGCGGTCCTCCGCCCGGCCTAGGTTTCCGGCGGCCCCTGTTTGCCAGGGCCGTCCGCCCGCGCGCGGGTTCACCTTGGAGGGGCCTGTCTGCTCAGTAAGGATTGTGGTGAGCTGGGCCGCGGGCTGTCATACTCGTCGGATTGCCACGTTGACGCGCTCGCGCCCATCTGGCGTGGCACGGGTGGATAAAGCAGGAAGTCTCATGAGCCTCTCGTTTTCTCGAGCGCTGAGCGTCAGCGCAGCGGCCGGTCGCACGGCCGTGACGACGTGACCATGTTCGCCCGCCCGGCCAACCCGGCCGAGGCGGCCGCCCCCGACACCGCACAGCCGTCCGGCGCCGTCGCGGCGCCGGGCAAACGCCCGCCGGCCTGGTCGCTGAGCAACTGGCCCGTCGGGTGGAAGGTCCTGGCGATCGTGCTCGTCCCGCTGCTGCTGGCGACGGTGTTCGGGGCGCTGCGCATCGAGGGCGCGATGGCGAACTCGAGTGGTCTGCGGCTGGCCGCCGCCCGCGCCGACGTGGTCCCGGTGATCACCAAATACATGTCCGCCCTGGACGTCGCCCTGGTGGCGGGCAGCACGGGGCGCGACGTCGAAGGGGCCAAGAAGAACTTTGAGGCGCGCAAGTACGAGCTGGACACCCGGCTGCGCGACACCGACGTGAGCCCCGAGGTCCGATCGGGAGTCAACAACCTGCTCGACGGCGGTCAGATGCTGGTGAACAAGGCGTCCGACACCGGCCTCGGCTTACGGGAGCGGGTGACCCTCTACGCCCCCATCCTGCTGACCGCGGAGGACGTCATCAACGCGTCGGTGCGCGTGGACGACGAGAAGATCCGCGCCCAGACCCAGGGCCTGAGCCGGGCGGTCGGGGCCCGCGGCCAGATGACGATGCAGAAGATCCTCGTCACCCGCGGCGCCGAGCTGCCCGAGCCGCAACTGCGGACGTCGATGATCACCTTGGCGGGGACCGAACCGTCGACGCTGTTCGGGATGAGCGAAGTCCTCGGCGCCGGTTCGCCCGAGGCCAAGACGCTCCAGCAGCAACTGGTGACCCGGATGGCGATCATGTCCGATCCGGCCAGCGTGCTCGTCGACAACGCCGACCTGCTGCGCTCGATACAGACCACCGACGAGACCGCCGACCAGGTCATCAAGGACGCCACCGCGTCGGTGACCAAGTCCGTGCACGCCCAGGCCGCCGACAAGCGCAACGCCGCGATCGTCGACACCGTCCTGGTGCTCTCCGCCATCGTCATCGCGCTGGGCGTCGTGCTGCTGGTGGCGCGCGCCCTGGTGCGGCCGCTGCGCATCCTGCGCGACGGCGCACTGAAGGTGGCCCACACCGACCTCGAGGAGGAGATCGCCCGGGTCAAGGCGGGCGGCGCCGAGCCGACGCCGCAACCGCTGCCGGTCTACACCACCGAGGAGATCGGCCAGGTCGCCCACGCGGTCGACGAACTGCACACCCAGGCCCTGCTGCTCGCCGGCGACGAGGCCCGATTGCGGCTGTTGGTCAACGACATGTTCGAGACCATGTCGCGGCGCAGCCGCTCGCTGGTCGACCAGCAGCTGTCGCTCATCGACCGGCTGGAGCGCAACGAGGAGGACCCCGAACGCCTGGACAGCCTGTTCCGGCTGGACCACCTCGCGGCCCGGCTGCGCCGCAACAGCGCCAACCTGCTGGTGCTGGCCGGCGCGCAGCTCGCCCGCGACCAGCGCGACCCGGTGCCGCTGTCGACGGTGCTCAACGCCGCGGTGTCCGAGGTCGAGGACTACCGCCGCGTCGAAATCGCCGGGCTGCCCGACAACAGCACGCTGATCGGTGCGGCCGCCGGCGGCGCCATCCACCTGTTCGCCGAGCTGATCGACAACGCCCTGCGCTACTCGCCGCCCTCGACGACCGTGCGGGTGTCGGCGGCCCGCGGCGGTGACGGGGGAGTCGTGGTGCGGATCGCCGACGCCGGCCTGGGCATGAACGACGCCGATCGGCGCATCGCCAACATGCGGCTGCAGGCCGGGGGCGAGGTCAGCCCCGACAATGCCCGCCACATGGGCCTGTTCGTGGTCGGCCGGATCGCGGCCCGGCACGGCATCCGGGTCGGGCTGCGCGGCCCGGCGGTCAACGAGACGGGCTCCGGTACCACCGCCGAGATCTACCTGCCGCCGGCCATCCTCGAGGGCGGCGCCCAGCCGGTCCGCACCGCGCGGATCCGCGCGGTTTCGTCGCCCAGCGCGCAACTCGCCGCGGCGATCGCCGCGCCGGACCCCACCGCCGAACCCACGCCTGAGCCGGCCGTCCAGCACGCCGCCGAGAACCCCGCGCCGCCGGTCACGTTGCTGCCGCGCCGCAACCCCGGTTCCAGCGGAATCACCGAGGTGCCCGCCCAGCCCGCCGAGCAGCCGCCCCGGCGGCACCGGCGCGAGCTGCCCACCCCGTGGTGGGAGAGCGGCACCCCGGCCGCCCCCGCGGGCCCGGCGGAGCCCGAGCCGAAGCCCGCGCCGGCGCGGACCGCGTCGGACACGTCGGCGTTCTTCTCCGCGCGCTCGCGCGAGGCCGACAAGCCGGCGACTCCGGCGCCGAGCGTGCCCGGCCCGTCGATCCCGGCCGCACCCAAGAGCGAGACGACGACCCCGGCTGACGACGACGTGATCTACCGGCGGATGCTGTCGGAGATGCTCGGCGATCCGCACGACCTCGTCAACAGCCCCGACCTGGACTGGCAGTCGGTGTGGGACCGCGGTTGGACGCTGGCCGCCGCGGCCGAGGACAAGCCCGTCGAGTCGCGCACCGCCGAGCACGGCCTGCCGGTCCGCACGCCCGGCGCCCGGCTGGTTCCCGGCGCGGCCAACGGGACGAGCCTGCCCGACCAGGACCAGCCGGCTGCCTCCGCCCGCGAGCCGCAGCACGCGGCCGCGGGCCGTGATCCCGAGGCGGTTCGCGCCACCTTCAGCAGTCACTTCGGCGGGGTGCACACCGGCCGGTCGCACGCCCGCGACGCGAGTCAGGGGTCCGATCAGGAATGACTTCACCGGACAACTTGGACTGGTTGGTGACGCGGTTCGCCCGCGAGGTTCCCGGCGTGGCGCACGCGCTGCTGGTCTCCGTCGACGGGCTGCCCATCGCCGCCAGCGAGGATCTGCCGCGCGAGCGCGCCGACCAGCTGGCCGCGGTGGCCTCCGGCCTGGCCAGCCTCGCGACCGGCGCCGCGCAGCTGTTCGAGGGCGGCCAGGTGCTGCAGTCGGTGGTCGAGATGCAGCACGGCTACCTGCTGTTGATGCGCGTCGGCGACGGCTCGCATCTGGCCACGCTGGCCGCGACATCGTGCGACATCGGTCAAATCGGCTACGAGATGGCCATCCTGGTCGAGCGGGTCGGGGGCGTGGTGCAGTCCACCCGCCGGTCTGGCGTCTCGTGAGCCGCGATGGACGAACGCGAGCCCCGGCCGACCGCACGTAAAGGCAACCTGGTCCGCCCCTACACCCTGACGGCCGGACGGACCGGCACCGACGTCGAGCTTCCCGTGGAAGCGCCGATTCAGACGCTGCAGGCCGGCCTGGTTCACCGATGGCCCCCCGACGACGCGAAAGGCAAGATCATTCAACTGTGCGTCGGCAGCCCGTCGGTGGCGGAAATCTCTGCCCGGCTGGATCTTCCGCTCGGCGTCACGCGCGTCCTGGTCGGTGATCTGGTTTTGTCCGGCTACCTTCGGGTGCATAGGACGTTGTCCGAGCGTTCGACCAGAGATGAGCGCCACGAACTGATAGGAAGGACGCTGCGTGGCCTTAAGGCACTCTGACGCGCACTCCGAGATGCGGCCCGATTCCGGGGCCCACGCCTCGACGAAGATCGTCATCGCCGGCGGGTTCGGCGCCGGCAAGACGACGTTCGTGGGGGCGGTGTCGGAGATCATGCCGTTGCGCACGGAGGCGATGCTCACCGACGCCTCGACCGCCGTCGACGCGCTGGACGCCACGCCGGACAAGCGGACCACCACGGTCGCAATGGACTTCGGCCGGATCACGCTGGACGAGGACCTGGTGCTCTACCTGTTCGGGACGCCGGGTCAGCGCCGGTTCTGGTTCATGTGGGACGACCTGGTGCGCGGCGCCATCGGGGCGATCGTGCTGGTGGACTGCCGGCGCCTGGAGGACAGCTTCGCCGCGGTCGACTTCTTCGAGCACCGCAACCTGCCGTTCCTGGTCGCGGTCAACGAGTTCGACGGCGCGCCACGCTATCCCGTCGCCGAGGTGCGCGAGGCGCTGACCCTGCCCGCGCATATCCCGGTGATCACGGTCGACGCCCGGGACCGCCGCTCGGCCACCGACGCGCTGATCGCGGTCAGCGAATACGCGCTGACCAGCCTGACTGCCAGTTGACCACGCCGTGGGCCGACCGCGAATTTTCCGGCCACGACTTCACCGACGAGGACCTCAGCCGGCTGCACACCGAACGGGTCGTGTTCGACGAATGCAACTTCAACGGCGCCAACCTGGCCGAGTCCCGACACCGCGGGTCGGCGTTCCGCAACTGCACGTTCCGACGAACATCGTTGTGGCACAGCGTGTTTACCCAATGCAGCATGCTGGGCTCGGTGTTCGTGCAGTGCCGGATGCGGCCCATCACCTTCGACGAGGTCGACTTCACGCTGGCGGTACTCGGCGGTAACGACCTGCGCGGCGTCGACCTGAGCGGGTGCCGGTTACGGGAGGCCAGCCTGGTCGAGGCCGACCTGCGCAAGGCGGTGTTGCGCGGCGCCGACCTGTCCGGGGCGCGGGCGACGGGCGCCCGGCTCGACGGCGCCGACCTGCGCGGCGCGACCGTCGACGCCTCGTTGTGGCGGGCCGCGTCGCTGGCGGGCGCCCGCGTCGACGTCGGGCAGGCGGTGGCCTTCGCGGCGGCCCAGGGCCTGCGCCTCGACGGCTGATCGGCTCAGTGCTTGAGCCGGATGCGCCAGCGCACCAGGCCGGCATAGGCGACTGACAACGCCGCGAGCATGCCCATGTCGAACAGCCAGGCGCCCGGCGTGTGCTGGAAGTGGCTGTCCCGCGGGTTCTGCGGGCCGGGCGCCACGGTCCACAAATCGACCGTCGACGCCTGCGCGGCGTACCCCCAGCGCGAGGGCACCACCCAGGACAGCTGGTCGAGGAAGATCCGGTTGGTGACCGGCACCATCCCGCCGGACAGCACCATCTGCCCCATCAGCGACACCACCAGCAGCGGCATGATCTGCTCGTTGGAACGTGCCAGCGCCGACAGCAGCAGCCCCAGCATCGCCGCGGCCACGCAGGTCGCCGCGACGGCGACGAACAGCTCGAGCGTCGCGTTGCCCAGCAGCACCGCCGGCCGCTTCGGCGTGCCCTTGCCGGCCACCACGATGGCCGTCGCGATGGCCGCCTGGACCACGGCGAACACGCAGAACACGGCAATCTTGGCCAGCAGGTAGGCCGTGGTCGACAGGCCGACCGCCTGCTCGCGCCGGAAGATCGGGCGCTCGCCGATGAGGTCGCGGATGGTCAGCGCGGTGCCCATGAACGCCGCCGCCATGGTCAGCAGGGTCAGGATCGTCCCGGCTTCGCCGGCCGAATCGCTCGTCGGGTCGGCGTAGCCGAAACCGGTGTGGCCCGGCACGGTCAGCGACAGCGCGCCCATGATGAACGGCAGCAGCGCCAGGAACACGAAGTAGGCGCGGTCGGAGACGACGAGGCGAACCTGGCGGCGGGCGACGGTGGAGAACTGGCGGCGCATGCCGGTGCGCGGCGCGACGCCCAGATCGGCCGGCGCCTCCGTCTCCACGGGCGGCGGCGGTTTGTTCTGCGCCAGGAAGCGCCTGTTGGCCTCGTCGGGGTCGGCGCCCACCTTCGCAAAGATCTGCGCCCAGTTGGTGGTCCCCATGACCGTCCCGATCTGGTTGGGCGGCCCCAGGAAGGCGGTCTTGCCGCCGGGCGCCATCAACAGCACCTGGTCGCACACGTCGAGGTAGGTCAGCGAGTGGGTGACCACCAGCACCACCCGGCCCGCGTCGGCCAGCTGGCGCAGCATCGTCATGACCTGCAGGTCCAGCGCCGGGTCCAGGCCCGAGGTCGGCTCGTCGAGGATCAGCAGCGAGGGCCCGGTGAGCAGCTCGAGGGCCACCGAGGCACGCTTGCGCTGCCCGCCGGACAGCTTGTCGACCCGGGTGTCGGCGTGCTGCGTCAGCCCCAGTTCGTCGAGCACCTGCGCGACGACCTCTTCGCGGTCGGCCTTGGTGGTGTCGGGCGGCAGCCGAAGCTCGGCCGCGTAACCGAGGGCCTGGTTGACCGTGAGCTGGCGGTGCACGACGTCGTCCTGGGGGACCATCCCGATCCGGGTCCGCAGCGACGCGTACTCGGTGTGGATGTTGTGGCCCTCGAAGGTGACCAGCCCCGAGGTCGGGGTGGCGTACCCGGCGATCAGCCGCGACAGCGTGGTCTTGCCCGCGCCGGACCCGCCGATGAGGGCGGTCAGCGTGCCCGGGCGGGCGGTCATTGAGATCTTCTCGAGCAGGTTCTTGCCGTTGACGGCGAAGTCGACGCCGCGCACCTCCAAACCGCCGGTGCGCGTCGCCGCCTCCTGACGGCGGACCAGGATGCCGCCGGAGAACACCAGGTCGACGTTTCCGATGGTCACCACGTCGCCCTCGGACAGCACGGCCGACGCGGCCTTGACGCCGTTGACGAAGGTCCCGTTGCTGCTGTTGGCGTCGCGGATCTCGGGCCCCGCGGGCGTCGGGGTCAGGAACGCGTGGTGGCGCGACGCCAGCACGTCGTGGATGACGATGTCGTTGTCGAGCGCGCGCCCGATCCAGGCGGGGCGGCCGGGCCGGTCGGTCAGCCGCTCGGCGTCGGGCCCCAGGTTCTTCACCCGGGTGGTCGGGAACTCCGCCGCCTGGCCGCTCACCCCGATCTCGGTCGGCTGGTTCACCTCGGGCGGCCCGCCGGACTGCGGCACCGACCGGGTCGCGGCGTCCGGGCGGACGATCGGGACGGCGGTGGTGCGACTCGGGCCCTGCCACGGCTGGGGGCGTGGCGGCCGGGCCGGGGGTTGGCGCGGCGGGGCCGGTGGCCGCTGCGCGCGGCCGGCGTCGCCGGGGGGCGCGATGACCGGGATCGACTCGGTGGTCGGCGGAAGCATGCCCACGCTCCCGGTGTGGTGGCCGATTTCGAACGTGATCCGGGGGCCGTCGGGTTTGCCGATGTTGATGGTCTGGCCGTCCTCGATGTCGACCAGCGGCACCCGCTGGCCGTTGACGTACAACCCGTTCAGCGACTTGTTGTCCAGCGCCACCCACTTGCCGCGATCGAAGCGCAGCAGCAGGTGCGCGCGAGCGACCAGCGGGTGTGCGACCCGCAGGTCCGCGCGCAGGTCGCTGCCGACGACCACGTCGCGGCCGGCCGCGAAGCTGCCCTTCGATCGGTCGGATCGAACGGTCAGCACGGGCTCGGCGGCTTGGGTCATCGGACCGCGGCTTCTCGCGACCGTGAGCTCAGCGTTTGAGCCGGATGTGCCACCGGACGAAGCCCGTGTAGGCGGCGGACAGCAACAGCAGCATGGCCATGTCGAACACGAAGATGTGTTTCGAGTGCTGCCAGATCGGGTCGTTGGTCGGGATCTGTTTGACCTTCACCAGCGACGGAAAGTCGATGGACGAGGCGCCCGCGGCGTAGCCCCAGCGTGCCGGTGTCAGCCATGCGAGCTCCTCGAGGCCGAAGCGCTGATAGACGGGAATCATGCCGCTGGAGAACACCAGCTGCGACATGATCGACACCACGAGCAGCGGCATGATCTGTTCGTTGGACTGCGCCAGGGCCGACAGCAACAGGCCGAGCATCGCCGAGGCCACGCAGGTGCCCGCGACGGTGACGAACAGCGAGAAGGTGGAGTTGCCGAAGAATTGGGGGTGTGCCGTCGGCGCACCCTTGCCCAGCCGGACGATGATCGTCGCGACCGCGGCCTGAGCGGTGGCGAAGACGCAGAACACCGCGATCTTGGCCATCAGATAGGCGGTGGTGGACAGGCCGACTGCCTGCTCCCTGCGGAAGATGGGGCGCTCCCCGATGAGGTCGCGGATCGTCAGCGCGGTCCCCATGAAGACGGCGCCGATGTTCAGCAGCACCATGATGTACTGCGGCTGGGTGGGGGCTACGCCCAACGGGTCGGCCGGGCCCAGGCCCGGTTTGGGGCCTTTCACCGTCAGCGACAACGCGCCGATGAGGAACGGCAGGACCGCCAAGAAGATCGTGTAACCGCGGTCCGACACCACCAGGCGAACCTGGCGGCGCGCGATCGTGGACAGCTGCCGCCAAAAATCGGTCTTCGGTGGCTCGCCCAGGTCGGCCGGGCTTTCCGGGGATGGCGGCTTGGCCGAGTGCTGGCTGCGTTCCTTGAAGCGGCGGTTGGCCTCGTCGGGATCCGCGCCCACCTTGGCGAAGATGTCGGCCCAGTTGCGGGTGCCCATGGCCGCCTCGACCTGGTCGGGCGGCCCGCAGAACGCGGTCTTGCCGCCCGGCGCGACCAGCAGGATCTGGTCGCAGACGTCCAAGTAGGACACCGAGTGCGTCACCACCAACACCACGCGGCCCGCGTCGGCGAGCTGGCGGAGCATCAGCATGACCTGACGGTCCAGCGCCGGGTCGAGGCCCGAGGTCGGTTCGTCGAGAAGCAGCAGCGAGGGCTGGGTCAGCAGCTCGAGCGCCACCGAGGCGCGCTTGCGCTGGCCGCCCGACAGCTTGTCGACCCGCGTCTCGGCGTGCTTGGTCATGTCCAGTTCTTCGAGGACCTGGGCGACGACCTGCGCCCGCTCGGCTTTGCTGGTGTCGGGCGGCAGCCGCAGCTCGGCGGCGTAGTTCAGCGCCTGGTTGACGGTCAGTTGGCGGTGCACCACGTCGTCCTGCGGCACCATCCCGATCCGGCTGCGCATCGACGCGTACTCGGCATGGATGTCGTGACCCTCGAAGGTCACCGAGCCCGACGTCGGACTGGTGTAGCCCACGATCAGCCGCGACAGCGTGGTCTTGCCGGCGCCCGAACCGCCGATGATGGCCGTCAGCGTGCCCGGCCGCGCGGTCAGCGAGATGTGGTCGATCAACTGCTTGCCGTGGTCGACGGCGAAGCAGACGGAGTTCACCTCCAGCCCGCCGGTGCGGGTCGCGGCCTCGGTGCGGCGGAGCAGCTCACCGCGGGTGAACACCAGGTCGACGTTGCCGATGGTGACCACGTCACCCTCGGTGAGTACCGCGGACCCCACCCGCACGCCGTTGACGAAGGTGCCGTTGACGCTGTGGGCGTCGCGGATCTCGGTGCCCAGCGGCGTCTGGGTCAGGAAGGCGTGATGGCGGGACGCGAGGACGTCCTGGATGACGACGTCGTTGTCGGTGGCGCGGCCGATCGTCAGTGCGCCGGACGGCTTCTGCAGCGCCCCGGACCGCGAAGGCCTGAGCGCCTGGAACATCTTCGTCGCCAGGTTCGCCACCTCGGGCTGCTTGGCGGCGCCGCGCGACATCTCGGTCTGCGGCGACGCCAGGCCGGAGATCTTGGGCTGCGGCGGGAAGTTGGGCGGCGGTGGCGGTGGGGCCGGCGCGCGTCCGGCGCCGGCATACGTCGGTTGCGGCGGCGGCGCGGGGCGCGGCCCCGGCGCGCCCGGGTGCGGCCTGCGCGGCGGCGACGCCCAGCCGGGCGGGCGGCCCGCCGGGCCCGGCGGCGGGCCGGGCGGGGCGGCGACCGGAGGACCCGCCGGCGCGGCGGACCACGCCATCCCGGACTGTTGGGCCGCCATCGGGATGCCCATCGACTCGGTTTGCGGTGGGCGCCCGGCCATCCCCTGGTGCCGCCCGACCTCGAACGTCAGTTGCGGCCCGTCCGGATTCCCGATGTTGAGGCACTGGCCGTCGTGGATCTCGACCACCGGCACGCGCCGGCCGTTCACGAAAGTGCCGTTGAGCGAGCCGTTGTCGATCGCCAGCCACCGGCCCTGGTCGAAGCGCAGCAACAGGTGCGCGCGCGAGATCAGCGGGTGCGTGATGCGCATGTCGGCGCGCAGATCGCGCCCCACCACCACGTCGTGACCGGCGGCGAAGGTGCGTTCTGACCCGTCATGGCGAACCGTCAAGACGGGCGGGGCTGGTGCACTCATCGGTCCAACTGTATCTCGTGAACCCGAGGCCACCCTGAGGCCCAAATGTGTGTTAGCGGTCCGGCTCTCGTCGGCGCGCTAGGTGCGATTGCCCGTCAAGACATCCGGGGCGCCCGTGACCACACACCGCGTCCGGGTGTAGATCGTGGGCATGCATTGGTTGCAGTGGGTGCAGGCCGACCGCACGCTGTGCTGGGCGCCGTCGGCGGCGATCCGATTGATCAGGTCCGGCTCGGCCAGCAGCGCGCGGGCCATCGCGACGAAGTCGAATCCCTCGGCCATCGCCAGGTCCATGGTTTCCCGGTTGGTGATACCGCCGAGCAGGATCAGCGGCATCGTCAGCTCCGCGCGGAACAGCTTGGCGTCGCGCAACAGATAGGCCTCGCGGTAGGGGTACTCGCGCAGGAACTTCTTGCCCGTCATGCGCATGCCCCAACTCAGCGGCGGTTTGAATGCACCGGCGAACTCCTTGAGCGGCGCGTCGCCGCGGAACAGATACATCGGGTTGACCAGCGAGCTGCCCGCGGTGAGCTCGATCGCGTCCAGGCCACCGTCGTCCTGCAGCCATTTCGCGGTGGTCAGCGATTCCTCGGTGCTGATGCCGCCGCGAACGCCGTCGGCCATGTTGAGCTTGGCGGTCACCGCGATCGGGGTGCCCTCCTTTTCCACCGCGCGGCGCACGGCCATGACAATGCCGCGGGCCACCTTCGCCCGGTTCTCCAGCGATCCGCCGAACTCGTCGTCGCGGCGGTTGATCAGCGGAGACAGGAACGAGCTCGCCAAGTAGTTGTGGCCCAAATGGATTTCGACCGCGTCGAAACCGGCTTCGATCGCCAGGCGGGCCGCGTTGGCGTGCCCCTCGATGACGTCGTTGATGTCGTCGCGGGTCGCCTTCTTGGCGAATCGCATTCCGATCGGGTTGAAGAACCGCACCGGCGCCAGGGCCTTGGCCTTGTTGGATTTGGCGTTTGCGACCGGGCCCGCGTGGCCGATCTGCGCGCTGACCGCGGCGCCCTCGGCGTGGATCGCGTCGGTGAGCCGCCGGAACCCGGGCACCGCCTCGGGGCGCAGCCAGATCCCGTTGCCCTCGGTGCGGCCGCCGGGGGAGATGGCGCAGTAGGCGACGGTCGTCATGCCCACGCCGCCTGCGGCGGGCTGCCGGTGGTATTCGATCAGATCGTCGGTCACCAGGGTGTCGGGGGTGCGGGCCTCGAAGGTGGCCGACTTGATGGTGCGGTTGCGCAGCGTGATCGGGCCGAGCTTGGCTGGGCTGAACACGTCCGGAGGGGTAGACATATCGGGAGCGTAAACCTTCGGCATGGAACACTGTCAGGCGTGGGCGCAATCACACTGGACGGCAAGGCCACCCGTGACGAGATCTTCGTCGACCTCAAACAACGGGTGGCCGCCCTGACAGCGTCGGGCCGCACCCCCGGCCTGGGCACCATCCTGGTCGGTGACGATCCAGGGTCGCAGGCCTATGTCCGGGGCAAGCACGCCGACTGCGCCAAGGTCGGCATCACGTCGATTCGCCGCGACCTGCCCGCCGACATCAGCACCGCGGCGCTGGAAGACACCATCGACGAGCTGAACGCCAACCCGGACTGCACCGGCTACATCGTGCAGTTGCCGCTGCCCAAGCATCTGGACGAGAACGCGGCGCTGGAGCGTGTCGACCCGGACAAGGACGCCGACGGGCTGCACCCGACGAACCTGGGCCGGCTGGTGCTCAGCGTTCCCGCGCCGCTGCCGTGCACCGCACGCGGGATCGTGCACCTGCTGCGGCGCTACGACGTCGAGATCGCGGGGGCGCACGTGGTCATCATCGGCCGCGGCGTGACGGTCGGTCGCCCGTTGGGGCTGCTGTTGACCCGCCGTTCCGAGAACGCCACGGTCACGTTGTGCCACACCGGAACTCGTGATCTGGCGGCCTACACCAGGCAGGCGGACATCGTCGTGGCCGCGGTCGGGGTGCCGCACATGCTGACCGCCGAGATGGTGCGTCCGGGCGCCGCCGTCGTCGACGTCGGGGTCAGCCGAACCGACAACGGATTGGTGGGCGACGTACACCCCGACGTGTGGGAGGTGGCCGGCCACGTGTCGCCGAATCCCGGTGGAGTGGGCCCGTTGACCCGGGCGTTCCTGCTGAGCAACGTCGTCGAGCTCGCCGAGCGGGAATGAACGCGAGGTCCGTCGTCAGGGCCCAGTGGCCAATCCTGCTGGTGGGCTTGACCTTCGCCGCGGCGCTTGTCCTGGTGGGGGCAAACTTCTGGCGTCGCGGTTCGCTGCTGATCGGGATCGGTGTCGGCCTGGCCGCGGCGCTGCGACTGGTGCTCCCCGATGAGCGGTCCGGTCTTTTGGTGGTGCGCAGCAAGGGAATTGACTTCGTCACCACCGCGACGGTCGCGACCGCGATGGTTTACATCGCGTGGACGATCGACCCGCTGGGCACCGGTTAGCTACCCGGCACCCGGCGAGATCTACCGCGGCAGGCTGGGGATCTGCCCCGCCATGCCGGGAATCTGTCCGGTCATGCCGGGGATCTGTCCGGTCATGCCGGGGATCTGCCCGGCCATCCCGGGCATTCCCGGCACCTGCGGCACCGAAAGATTGCCGTTGGCCAGGTTCGCCATCTGCTCGGGGCAGTAGGTCTGTATCGCGATGGTGGTGAACATGCGCGCCATCATCGGTGACATGCCGCGGCCGGAGACACTCGAGGCGGCCGCGGCGAAGTTGCCGCCCGGCTGGGCGAGCATCGGGCAGATGGACTGACCCACCGACATCGCATTTCCCGGTTCGCCGAAGTCGATGCCCGCGTGGTTGAGCGCGTCGATGAAGTTGTCGTCGGGGTTGTCCGCCCCGGCCGGCGCGGCGAACGCCGACGCGACGGTGAGCAGGCCCGCGGCAACGGCCAGCAGGCGAACGGTGAGGGGCTGATTCCGAAACAGCCAGACCCAGTGATGCGTTCGCGCCGCTGCCTTCATGCAGCCTCCCCCTCGTTCGTGGAGTGCGCCGAGGGCACTCGAATCACGTTACGAACTCTGAACCATCACAGTCACGTTTACGACACGTTGGGGTAAAGGTTCGCACAATAAGCGTTTTGCGAGGTCGCCGATCCTCGGACGTCGCTTAAAAGGCGCCACGCGCGGCGTCGGGCCGCCCGGCGGATCGAAGCCACACTGTGATCTGACACGGGCGCCCAGGCCGGGCTTTTGCGTGCGAAATGTTTGAGAATCTCCGCACATGACGACGAATCACAGCCGTCCGCCGGACCCGGGCTTGCAGCGGGCCATCTCGCGCCAGGCCTTCCTTCGCGGCGCCGTCGGAATGTTGGCCACCGGCGCGGTTTTGGGCACCGCACGGGCGGCCGCCGACCCCGTTACCGGCTGGGGCGGGCTGGCGTCCTCCATCGGCGGCAGCGTCGTGCTGCCCACCAACAGCGCTCAATTCGCCACCAGCAAAAAGGTTTTCAACTCGTTCTATGACAGCTCCAGTCCCGCTGCGGTAGTGACGGTTTCGTCGCAGGCCGACGTGCAGAAGGCGCTCGCGTTCGCGGCGGCCAACAATCTCAAGGTCGCCCCGCGCGGTGGTGGGCATTCATACGTCGGCGCGTCCAGCGCCAACGGCACATTGGTGCTGGACCTGCGCGGGCTCCCGGGCGGCGCCAACTTCGATGGCAACAACGTCACCGTCACCCCGGCGACCACGCTGTACGCGATCCAGCAGGCGTTGTCCGGCCGGGCGATACCGACCGGCACCTGCCCGACCGTGGGCGTCGCCGGACTCGCGCTCGGCGGGGGGATAGGCCCCGACAGCCGCCGCGCGGGCCTGACCTGCGACGCGCTGCAGTCGGCGACAGTGGTGTTGCCCAGCGGCGACGTGGTGACCGCGTCCGCCAACGACAATCCGGATCTGTTCTGGGCGCTGCGCGGCGGTGGCGGAGGCAATTTCGGGGTGACGACGTCGATGACGTTGTCCACCTTTGCGACGGCCGACAGCGACGTCGTGCGGCTCGACTTCCCGCCCGCGTCCGCCACCCAGGTGCTCGTCGGCTGGCAGTCCTGGCTCAGTGCCGCCGACCGGAACACCTGGGGCATCGTCGATCTCATGGTCGGCTCCGCCCCGAATTGCCATGTGCTGGCGACGTGCCCGGCGGGTGCCGGCTCCGGCGTGGTCGATGCGCTCAAGTCCGCGGTCGGGGTGGCGCCCACGTCGGTCTCGAACAAGACGATGAGCCGGACCGACTTGATGATGTTTCTGGCCGGCGGTACTTCGACGCCACCGGCGCGTTCGTTCGTCGCCGGGTCGGACGTCATCGGCCCGGTCGATTCCACCGCGGCGCACGCCATTGCCACCGCGATCGGGCAGTGGCCCTCAGGCGCCGGGCAGGCATCGGTCCTGGTCGACCCGCTCGGTGGCGCCGTCGCGGACGTGGCAGCGGGCGACACCGCGTTCCCCTGGCGCAATCAGTCCGCCGTCTTGCAGTGGTACGTCGAGCCGGCCGGCAACCAGGTCACCGCCGCGAACGCCTGGCTGAGCTCGGCACACCAAGCGGTGCAACAGATTTCGGTCGGCGGATACGTCAACTATCTGGAGGCCGGCGGCGCGCCGGCGCGCTACTTCGGCTCGAATCTGTCGCGGCTGACAACCGTGCGACAGAAGTACGACCCGAACCGGATCATGTTCTCCGGGTTGAACTTCTGAGGTTTGCGTCTGTCGGAACGTCCAGCGCGGGTCCTTTGGCCCACAAAGCGGGCCCGAAGGCCCTACCGAACGTGTTGGCCCGGTGCGGAAACTGTGCGTATCACGGCTCCACACCGAAGGCAGGTCAGACATGTTCACGCAGGTACTCAAGCGCTTGGCTGGTGCCGCCGTCGTCGCGGCGGGTCTTTGCGCCGTGGGCACACCGGGAACGGCCGGCGCCGACTACCCCGGCGTCCCGGAGTGGTACTCCCAGGCCCAAGAGCATCTGGCCAACACGGCGAATTACATGCAGGCGGTGGTCGACGCGATCAAAGCCAACGACCTCGGCGCTCTCCGATCGGCGTGTTCGGCCGTCCACGACGAGCAGACGATCGGCCTGCAGGCCCACCTGCCCACGCCGGACCCCGCGCTGACCAAAGCCCTGCAGTCCGAGATCAACGACTTCCACACGGCGACGCACCTCTGCATGTCGCTGGGGCCGAACAGCACGCTGGCCGATCTGGACCAAGCCGACTTGTTTACCCAGCGCGCGATCGACGACCTCAAGACGGTCAACGACATCCTCGTCGAAGACCTGGGCTGAGGCCTTTTCGGCCGGTGACCACGAGGTTCGTGGCGGCGTGCTCCCTCGTAGAACGGATGAGAGCGATCAGCCGCCGGTGGTGGTGGCGACGAGCCCCAGCCCGATCACCCGGCGAGCGTCGCCCTGATGCACACGGTGACATAGGGCAACGCCAGCCCGGTCGAATTCGCCAGCGCCGGATGGGTGGCCAGCAGTTCACGCACCTGGTCCAGGGTCCTGGTGCGGACCTCGGTGGGTGAGGTGATGCAGTAGCTGCGCGACGCGACGAGGTCGATCAGGGCTTGCGGCGTAAGGTAATTGGTCCACTCGACCTGGTGGCGCTCCGGCTCGGTGAACGCGTCGGACAATGCGACGTCGAAGCGGTCCCGGTCACCGTCGGAGCCGATGATCTCGCCCAGCTCCCGCACCCAGCCCAGCCGCTCGTCGCGGGTGTTCCACACCAGGCCCAGTCGCCCGCCCGGCCGCAGCACGCGGGCCACCTCGGGAATGGCGCGCTCGGGGTCCACCCAATGCCAGGCCTGGGCGACCAGGACGACGTCGACGCTGTCGTCCGGCAACGGAATGCCCTCCGCCGTGCCCAGCAGCGCCCGGGTCTCCGGCAGGGAGGTCCGCAACACCTCGAGCATGTCGGGAATCGGGTCGACGGCCACCACGTCCAGCCCGCGTTCCACCAGCCGGGTGGTCAGCTTGCCGGTGCCCGCGCCCAGGTCCAGCACGTGGCGCGCGCCGCGCGGCAACAGCCAGTCGATGGCCTCCGGTGGATAGGAGGGACGTCCCCGCTCATAGGCTGCGGCCGCCGAACCGAACGACAGGGAGCGGTCGTGGCGAGAGCGGGTCACCGCCGACACGTGCCTTCGGCCTCGCTGGTCAGCAGCGCCAGGTCCAGCGTCTTGCGAATCAGGTCGCCGACCGCCTCCGATTCCACCAGGAAGCCGTCGTGGCCGCAGATCGACTCGACAACCTGCAGGCCGCCGCAGCCCGGCAGCAGGTCGGCGAGCTCCTGCTGCAACCGCAGGGGGTAGAGGCGGTCGGAGGTGATGCCGCCGACGACGGCAGGCACCGGGCAACCGCGCAGGGCCTTGCGCACGCCCCCCCGGCCGCGGCCGACGTCGTGGCTGTTCAGCGCCTCGGTCAGGGTCACGTAGCTGCCCGCATCGAAGCGGGCCAGCAGCTTGTCGCCCTGATGTTCCAGATAGCTCTGCACCGCGTAGCGGCCGCCGCTGGCCGGGTCCTCGCCGGCCTGTGCGTCGTTGCCGAACCGGGTGTCGAGCTCGGCCTCCCCCCGGTACGTCAGGTGGGCGAAGCGGCGGGCGATGGTCAGCCCGGTGTCCGGCGTGCGGCCGGTGCCGTGGTAGTCGCCGCCCTGCCAGTTCGGGTCGGCCTTGATGGCCGCGATCTGCGTGGTCTGCGTGCCGATCTGGTCCGCGGTAGCCCGCGCGCCGACCGCCAGCAGCAGCCCGGCCCGGACCCGGCTGGGATGGCCCACCATCCACTCCAAGGCCCTTGCGCCGCCCATGGATCCCCCGACGACGGCGGCCACCTGTTCGATTCCCAGCGCGGTCAGGGCGGCGATATCGGCCTCCACCTGGTCGCGCACGGAGATCATCGGAAACCTTGAGCCCCAAGGCTTTCCGTTCCGAGCCAGCGAGCTCGGCCCGGTGGAACCGCGGCACCCGCCCAGCACGTTGGTGGCCACCGCGCACCAGCGGTCGGTGTCGATCGGCGCGCCGGGCCCGGCCACCCCGTCCCACCAGCCGCCGGTCGGATGTCCCGGGCCGGCGGGTCCGGTGATGTGCGAGTCGCCGGTCAGCGCGTGCAGCACCACCACCACGTTGTCGCGGGTCGGCGACAGCTCACCCCAACGCTGAACGGCGATGCAGACGTCGTCGATCACGGAGCCGCTCTCCGTGGTCAGCGAGCCGATGTGCACCAGGCCGATCTCGCCTTCGGCCGGCAGCGTCTGGGTGGGGACGTCGGAGATCGTCATGGCCGGGCTCCTAGAACGCCGCCACTGCTTGGGGGTCGGCGCCCGACGTTTGCGCGTCCGCACCAAACTTGCGCGCCGCGGCGAAGCCGAGTTCCAGGTCGGCCAGGATGTCCTCGATGCCCTCGATCCCGACGGCCAACCGCACCAGGCCCGGGCTGACGCCGGTGCGCAGCTGCTCGGCCGGGCTGAGCTGGGCGTGGGTGGTCGACGCCGGGTGGATCACCAGAGAGCGCACGTCGCCGATGTTGGCGACGTGGCTGTGCAGCTTCAGCGCGTTGACGAACGCCTTGCCGGCCTCTACGCCCCCGGCCAGCTCGAACGAGAGCACCGCGCCGGTTCCCTTGGGCGCCAGCTTCTTTGCCCGCTCGTGCCACGGCGAGCTGGGCAGCCCCGCGTAGTTCACCGACAGCACGCCGTCATGTCCCTCGAGGAATTCGGCGACCCGTTGCGCGTTGGCGACGTGGCGCTCGACACGCAGGCTCAGCGTTTCGATGCCCTGGGCCACCAGGAACGCGTTGAACGGCGAGGCGGCGGAGCCCAGATCGCGCAGCAGCTGCACGCGCGCCTTGAGCGCGTACGCCGGCGCTCCGAGCTCGGCGAACACCACCCCGTGATAGCTGGGGTCGGGCGTGGTGAACCCTGGAAAGCGGCCCTGCGTCCAGTCGAAGGTGCCGCCGTCGACGATCACCCCGGCGATCGCGGAGCCGTGCCCACCCAGGTACTTGGTGGCGGAGTGCACCACGATGTCGGCGCCGTGGGAGAACGGCTGGATCAGGTAGGGCGTGGCGATGGTGTTGTCGACGATCAGCGGTAGCCCGTTGGCGTGGGCGACGCCGGCCACCCCGGGGATGTCCAACACGTCGATCTGCGGGTTCGAGATGGTCTCGGCGAAGAACGCCTTGGTGTTGGGTCGCACCGCGGCCTGCCAGGAGTCCAGGTCGTCCGGATCGTCGACGAAGCTCACCTCGATGCCGAGCTTGGCCAACGAGTAGTGGAACAGGTTGTAGGTGCCGCCGTAGAGCCGCGGGCTGGAGACGATGTGATCCCCGGCACACGCGAGATTCAATATGGCGAAGGTCTCAGCGGCCTGGCCCGAGCTCAGGAACAGCGCGGCCACGCCGCCCTCGAGCGCGGCGACGCGCTGCTCGACCACATCGGTGGTCGGGTTGCCGATCCGGGTGTAGATGTTGCCCGGAACCTCCAGCCCGAACAGGGCGGCGGCATGAGAGGTGTCGTCGAAGGTGTAGGACGTGGTCTGGTAGATCGGCAGGGCGCGGGCGTGGGTGGCCGGGTCGGGTCGCTGACCGGCGTGCACCTGCTTGGTCTCGAACGACCAAAGCGCGGTCGGGTCGGCGTCGTCGTTGCTGGTGGTGCTGTTGTCGGGGCTCACGTGGGTTGCTTTCTGGGTCGAGATTGGCGAATCGGTATCGGGGTTGCCTGCGGCGGGCGGCCGCGGCTTAACAGCGAAACACGAGTCGACACATGAGCCGATCCGACGGAGGTGGAGATGTGCACATGACGTGTCCCCTCTAGTCAGGGGTCCGTGATGGCGGACCCGCGCTTGCCGCGCAGCCTGTGGCTACTAGACCTGGTCATCACCCGGGGCACCCCACCGCGGTTGGAGGGTTGCCGGCCAGCAAGCCGGGGCTTGATGCTGGCGCTCATGACCAATACGAAGACTAGCTTACTGTGCCGACTCAGTGCCAATGGCAGGTCGACACCTGCTTAAACGCCCTTGATAACGTGGCAGCAAGAACGCTGAGCCCCCCAAGGGAGGCTGACCCATATTTGAATATTTGACGCCGGGAGAGGGACCGTGAGCGCCGAACAGCCGACCGTCATCTACACACTGACCGACGAGGCGCCGTTGCTGGCGACCTACGCGTTCCTTCCGATCGTGCGCGCGTTCGCCGAGCCGGCGGGCATCGAGATCAAGACCAGTGACATCTCCGTGGCCGCACGGATCCTCGCCGAGTTCGGCGACGACCTGACCGAAGAGCAGCGGGTTCCCGACAACCTGGGGGAGCTGGGCCGGCTGACGAAGCTGCCCGATACCAACATCATCAAGCTGCCGAACATCAGCGCCTCGGTGCCCCAGCTGATCGCCGCCGTCAAGGAGCTGCAGGGCAAGGGATTCAAGATCCCGGACTTCCCGCAGAGCCCGAAGACCGACGAGGAGAAGGAGATCCGCGCCCGCTATGGCAAGTGCCTGGGCAGTGCGGTGAACCCGGTACTGCGGCAAGGCAACTCGGACCGGCGCGCGCCCAAGGCCGTCAAGGAGTACGCGCGCAGGCACCCGCACAGCATGGGGGAGTGGTCGCCGGCCTCGCGCACCCACGTCGCGACCATGCGGCACGGCGACTTCTACCACGGCGAGAAGTCGATGACCCTGGACCGCCCGCGCAACGTGAAGATGGTGCTGGAGACCAAGAGCGGGCAGACCCTCGAGCTCAAGCCCAGGGTCGAGCTGCGCGAAGGCGACGTCATCGATTCCATGTTCATGAGCAAGAAAGCCCTGGTCGAGTTCTACGAGGAACAGATGCAGGACGCCTACGAGACGGGCGTGATGTTCTCGCTGCACGTCAAGGCGACCATGATGAAGGTCTCGCATCCGATCGTCTTCGGCCACGCCGTGAAGGTCTTCTACAAGGACGCCTTCGCCAAGCACCAGGAGCTCTTCGACGAACTCGGGGTCGACGTCAACAACGGGCTGGTCGACCTGTACAGCAAGATCGAGTCGCTGCCCGCGTCGCTGCACGAGGAGATCATCCGCGACCTACACGCCTGCCACGAGCACCGCCCGGAGCTGGCGATGGTCGATTCGGCCAAGGGCATCACCAACTTTCATTCGCCCAGCGACGTGATCGTGGACGCGTCGATGCCGGCGATGATCCGGGCGGGCGGCAAGATGTGGGGCGCCGACGGGCGGCAGAAGGACACCAAGGCCGTCAACCCCGAGTCCACCTTCTCCCGCATCTACCAAGAGATCATCAACTTCTGTAAGACCCACGGGCAGTTCGATCCGACGACGATGGGCACGGTGCCCAACGTCGGCCTGATGGCGCAGCAGGCCGAGGAGTACGGCTCGCACGACAAGACCTTCGAGATCCCCGAGGACGGCGTCGCCAACATCGTCGACCTCGACACCGGGGAAGTCCTGCTGACCCAGAACGTGGAAGCCGGGGACATCTGGCGGATGCCGATCGTCACGGACGAAGCGATCCGCGACTGGGTCAAGCTGGCGGTGACCCGGGCGCGAAACTCGGGCATGACGGTGGTGTTCTGGCTGGACACCGAGCGGCCGCACGAGGTCGAGTTGCGCAAGAAGGTCAAGAAGTACCTGAAGGAGCACGACACCGAGGGCCTGGAGATCCAGATCATGCCGCAGGTGTGGGCCATGAGGTACACGCTGGAGCGCGCGATGCGCGGCCAGGACACCATCGCCGCGACCGGAAACATCCTGCGCGACTACCTCACCGACCTGTTCCCGATCCTCGAGCTGGGCACCAGCGCGAAGATGCTGTCCATCGTGCCGTTGATGTCCGGCGGCGGGATGTACGAGACCGGTGCGGGCGGTTCGGCGCCCAAGCACGTCCACCAGCTCCTCGAGGAGAATCACCTGCGCTGGGATTCCCTCGGTGAGTTCCTGGCCCTGGGTGCGTGTTTCGAAGACATCGGCATCAAGGCGCACAGCGAGCGCGCCAAGATTCTGGGCAAGACGCTGGACGCCGCGATCGGCAAGCTGCTGGAGAACAACAAGAGTCCGTCGCGCAAGGCCGGCGAACTCGACAACCGCGGCAGCCAGTTCTACCTGGCGCTGTACTGGGCCCAGGAACTCGCCGCGCAAACCGACGACGACGAGCTGCGCGAGCACTTCGCCGCGCTGGCCGAGTCGTTGAGCAAGAACGAGGACACCATCGTGGCCGAGCTCGCCGAGGCGCAGGGCGAGACGGTCGACCTCGGCGGCTACTACTACCCGGACAGCGAGAAGACGACTGCAGTGATGCGGCCGAGCAAGACGTTCAATGAAGCGCTAGCCGCTTCGCAGGGCTAAGGGCCGCGAAGAGAAAGTCGGACTCGACATGTCAGGCGAACACAAGATCAAAGTCAAGGGGCCCGTAGTCGAGCTCGACGGTGACGAGATGACCCGCGTCATCTGGAAGTTCATCAAGGACCTGCTGATCCTGCCGCATCTCGACGTCAACCTGGACTACTACGACCTCGGCATCGAAAACCGCGATCGCACCAACGACCAGGTGACGATCGACGCCGCCTACGCCATCAAGAGGCATGGCGTCGGCGTCAAGTGCGCCACCATCACTCCCGACGAGGCCCGCGTCTCCGAATTCAACCTGAAGAAGATGTGGCTGTCGCCCAACGGCACGATCCGGAACATCCTGGGCGGCACCATCTTCCGCGAGCCGATCGTGATCTCCAACGTGCCGCGCCTGGTGCCGGGCTGGACCAAGCCGATCGTCATCGGACGGCACGCCTTCGGCGACCAGTACCGGGCGACGAACTTCAAGGTGGACAAGCCGGGCACCGTCTCGATCACCTTCACGCCGTCGGATGGCAGCGCGCCGATGGTGCACGAGGTGGTGACCATCCCCTCCGACGGCGGCGTCGTGATGGGGATGTACAACTTCAAGGAATCCGTCCGCGACTTCGCGCGCGCCTCGCTGGCCTACGGCCTGAACGCCAGGTGGCCGGTGTATCTGTCCACCAAGAACACCATCCTCAAGGCCTACGACGGCATGTTCAAAGACGAGTTCCAGCGCATCTACGAGGAGGAATTCAAGGACAAGTTCGAGGCCGAGGGCCTGACCTACGAGCACCGGCTGATCGACGACATGGTCGCCGCCTGCCTCAAGTGGGAGGGCGGCTACGTGTGGGCCTGCAAGAACTACGACGGGGACGTCCAGTCCGACCTCGTCGCGCAGGGCTACGGGTCGCTCGGGTTGATGACGTCGGTGCTGATGACCGCCGACGGCAAGACGGTCGAGGCCGAAGCCGCGCACGGAACCGTCACCCGGCATTTCCGGCAGTACCAGGCCGGCAAGCCGACCTCGACCAACCCGATCGCCTCGATCTTCGCCTGGACGCGTGGGCTGCAGCACCGCGGCAAGCTGGACAACACGCCGGAGGTGATCGAGTTCGCGCAGACCCTGGAGGACGTGGTCGTGGCGACGGTCGAGAGCGGCAAGATGACCAAGGACCTCGCCATCCTCATCGGCCCCGACCAGGAGTGGCAGCAGAGCGAGGAGTTCCTCAACTCGATCGCCGAGAACCTGGAAAAGAAACTGGCTAACTAGCCGAGGGGTTGGCGCCCCGGCTCGCCGGGCTGCACTCCGCGAGGAACTCGGTGATCACCCGGGTGACGCGCTCGGGCGCCTCGAACATCGGGATGTGCCCCACGCCGTCGAGCTTGGTGACCTGGTGGTCGTCGGGCAGATGCGTGGTGAAATGCCGGCTGAACCTGGGCGCGGGCACGATCCGGTCCTTTTCGCAGATCACCAGGTGCGCCGGGACGGCGTTGTCGGCCAGCTCGCGCAGGCCGTGCAGCAGCAGCGACTTGACCAGCAGCTGGAAGTAGGCCGGGCAGTGCGCGACGTCGTCGATGCAGCCGAGCAGTTGCTCGTCGGTGACCCCGTCCGGCGTCGCGCTGATCGCGTAGGTGGCCAGGTGCCGGCTGAACGGCAGGCGCATCACCTTCGGGCCGAACAGCCAGGCCAGCACCAGCAGCGGGATGCCCAGGACGAATTTGGCGATCACCTCGAACTTGGCCGGGCTCCAGCGTGTCCACCCGCCGGCCGGGGCGATGCCCATCACGCTGCGCGCCCGTCCGCGCCGCTCGAGTTCGAACGCGACCCAGCCGCCCAGCGAGTTGCCCACGATGTGCGCGGTGTCCCAGCCCAGCTCGTCGAGTTGGTGCTCCACGTGGTCGGCCAGCACCCCCGAGGACAGGAACCAGGTGCCCGCCGGCGGCCCGCCGTTGTGGCCGGCCATCGTCGGGGCGAAGACCTCGTACCGCCCGGTGTCGGCCAGCCGCCGGGCGACGTCCTCCCAGACCGCCTGCGACAGCAGGAACGGGTGCAGCAACAGCACCGGCTCCCCCGAGCCGAGGTGGATCGGTGGCCGGGTCCCCGTGTTGCTGTTGGTCCGCTTGCTCCCCATACCGCCGACATTAAAGGCGGTACCGCCGGTACCGCAAGCGAGGTGCGGCGCGGGCGCCCGGCCGGCCGGGCATCCGAGGGCGAGCGCCCGGCTGGCCGGGGACTCGGCGGAAGCGGGTCGCGTGAAAAGATCGGGGCATCATGAGCACCGCTACCGGATCCCGCCGGATCTTCTCCGGCGTGCAGCCCACCTCCGATTCGCTCCACCTCGGGAACGCGTTGGGTGCCATCACCCAGTGGGTGGCGCTGCAGGACGACCACGACCCCTTCTTCTGCGTGGTCGACCTGCACGCCATCACCATCCCCCAGGACCCCGAGGCGCTGCGCCGCCGGACCCTGGTCACCGCCGCCCAATACCTGGCGCTGGGCATCGACCCCGCCCGCAGCACCATCTTCGTGCAGAGCCACGTGCCCGCCCACTCCCAGCTGGCCTGGGTGCTGGGCTGCTTCACCGGCTTCGGGCAGGCCTCGCGGATGACGCAGTTCAAAGACAAGTCGGCCCGCCAGGGCGGCGACTCCACCACCGTGGGCCTGTTCACCTATCCGGTGTTGCAGGCCGCCGACGTCCTGGCCTACGACGCCGAGCTGGTGCCGGTGGGCGAGGACCAGCGCCAGCACCTCGAGCTGGCGCGCGACGTGGCGCAGCGGTTCAACAGCCGGTTTCCCGACACGTTCGTGGTGCCCGACCTCCTCATCCCGAAGGTCACCGCCAAGATCTACGACTTGCAGGATCCGACGTCGAAGATGAGCAAATCGGCGGCCACCGATGCCGGGTTGATCAACCTGCTCGACGAACCGGCCGCGTCGGCCAAGAAGATCCGCTCGGCGGTCACCGACAGCGAGCGCGAGATCCGCTTCGACACCGACGCCAAGCCGGGCGTGTCCAACCTGCTGACCATCCAGTCCGCGGTCACCGGCGTCGGCATCGACAAGCTCGTCGAAGGTTACGCAGGGCGGGGTTACGGCGACCTGAAGAAGGAGACGGCCGAGGCGGTCGTCGAGTTCGTCAGCCCGATCAAGGCCCGCGTCGACGAATTGTTGGCCGACCCGGCCGAGTTGGAGGGGATACTCGCGGCCGGAGCGCAGCGGGCCGAGGATGTCGCCGGCAAGACCGTCCGGCGGGTCTACGATCGGCTGGGTTTCCTTCCGCAACGGGGATGAGTCACACCATGGGCGAGCCGGCCAAGGCGGGCATCCTCGACCGGCTGCGGGACCGGCACCGGTGGCTCGACCACGTCATCCGCGCCTACCAGCGCTTCGACGAACGCAACGGCGGGTTCTTCGCCGCCGCACTCACCTATTACACGATCTTCGCGCTATTCCCTTTGCTGATGGTCGGTTTCGCGGCCTTCGGGTTCGTCCTCGTCCGCCGGCCGGAACTGCTGAAAACGATCGACGAGCACATCCGGTCCCAGGTGACCGGCGCCCTGGGGGATCAGCTGCTGCACTTGATCAACTCGGCGATCGCCGCGCGGGCGTCGGTGGGCATCATCGGCCTGGCCACCGCGCTGTGGGCGGGCCTGGGCTGGATATCGCACTTGCGCCAGGCGCTGACGGAGATGTGGTGGGACGAGCGCATCGAGTCGCCGGGCTTTGCGCGCAACAAGCTCTCCGACCTGCTGGCCTTGATGGGGACGTTCGCGGTGACCATGGCCACCGTCGGTCTCACCACCCTCAGCCATGATGCGCCCCTCGCCGCGGCGCTGAAATGGCTTGGGGTGCCTGAGCTTTCGGTGCTGGACTGGCTCTTCGGGCTGCTGGCGATCGTCATCTCGACGGCGGTGTCGTGGTTGTTGTTCGCCTGGATGATCGCCCGGCTGCCACGCGAGAAGGTCAGCGTGGCCGATTCGGCGCGGGCCGCGCTGATGGCGGCGATCGGGTTCGAAGCGTTCAAACAGGTCGGCTCGATCTATCTGCGGGTGGTGCTGCGCAGCCCCGCCGGCGCCACCTTCGGCCCGGTGCTGGGTCTGATGGTGTTCGCCTACATCACCGCGTATCTCGTGCTCTTCTGCACGGCGTGGGCGGCGACGGCATCCGGTCGCCCACGCACCCGCCACATCCCGCCTCCCGCGCCGGCGATCATCGCGCCCCGCGTGCAACTGGACGAGGGGATCGGCACGCGGCAGACGTTGACCGCGATGGCGATGGGGGCGCTCGGGGCGCTGGCGCTGTCCCGCGTCACCCGGTGGCTGCGCTAGCCGCCCCCCGCCAGCGGCCGGCCACCATGACCGCGGCCACCCGCAGATTGCCGTCCAGCACAACGAGATTCGCGTCGTACCCGGTGCACAGGCCGCCCACCCGCTCGAGGCCCAGCGCCCGCGCCGGCGTCGCCGAGGTGGTCTGCGCCGCGACGGCCAGGCCCGCCTGGGCGTGCACGGTGCGAAAGATGCGGTCCATGGTGGCGGTGCTGCCCGCGATCGTCGGCGTCCCGCGCACCCGCGCCACACCGGACACGACGTCGACGGTGACCGCGCCGAGGCGAAACGCCCCGTCGTCGCGGCCGGCCGCGGCGATGGCGTCGGTGATCATCGCGACCCGCTCGGGCCCGGCGGCCTCGATCACCGCGCGCACGACGGCCGGGTGCACGTGCACGCCGTCGGCGATGACCTCCACGGTGACGCCAGGGTGGCGCAGCAGGGCGAGCGCCGGCCCGGGCTCGCGATGATGCAGCGGCGGCATGGCGTTGAACAAGTGGGTGCCGACCGTGGCGCCCAGCGCGACGGCGTGCTCGGTCTGCTCGTAGGTGGCGTCCGTATGCCCCACCGCCACAACGACTCCGGCGTCACGAAAACGCCGGATCGCATCGTCGGCCCCGGGCAGCTCGGGGGCCAGGGTGACCATCCGGATCGTGCCGGCGCCCGCGTCGAGTAGGGCGTCGATTTCGGCGGGGTCCGGGTCGCGCATCTGGGCGGGGTCGTGCGCGCCGCAGCGGGCCCGGCTCAGCCACGGCCCCTCCAGGTGGACACCCGCGACGACGCCTCGCCGGGTTGCGTCGGCGAGCGCGCGCACCCCGGCGAGCAACTCGGCGGGCGGGGCGGTCACCAAACTGGCGAGCGTCGTCGTGGTGCCGTGCCGCAGCCCGAATTCCGCCGCCGCGGTGATCCCGTCGGCGTCGGTGTAGGACGCCCCGCCGCCGCCGTGCACGTGCATGTCGACGAAGCCGGGCACCACCGTGCCGTCGGGAAAGTCGGCGTCGACCGGGCGGGGCGGAGCGCCCCCGCCGCAGGCCAGGATCCGCCCCCCGGCCGTTTCCAGCCAGCCCGGCCGGCGGACCTGCCCGTCGAGCACCATGGTGCCCGCGGCGATCACTGGCACGGGCCATCCCAGCGGCCGCCGTTTTCCCAGAAGTGCCGGATCTCCTCCAGCTGGCGTCCCTTGGTCTCCGGCGCGTACCGGTAGACGACGACGAGCGCGACCACCGCCAGGGACGCGAACACCGCGAAAGTGCCCGCGCCCCCCAGGGAATGCAGCATGGTGAGGAACACGGCGGCGACGATCGCGTTGGCCACCAGGTTCGACGTGAGCATCGTGCTCGACCCGATGGACCGTAGCCGGGACGGGAAGCTCTCGCTGGCGTACACCCAGCCCAGCGAGCCGAACCCCATGGTGTAGCCGATGATGAACAGCAGTATGCCGGCGAAGCCGAGGAATGCGCCGCCGAGGCCCCGCCCGAACACGGCCATCAGCACGACGTCGGCGGCGACCATCATGGCGATGCCGGACAACAGGATTGGGCGCCGGCCCACCCGGTCGACGAGCAGCAGCGACGCGCCCACGGCCGCGAGGCCGGCGACCTGGACCAGGGCGGGCAGGCCCAGCAACGCGAAATTGCCCGTGAAGCCCATGGCCGCGAATATCCGTGGGCTGTAGTAGATGATCGCGTTGATGCCGGTGATCTGGATCAGGAAACCGAGCGTGATCACGAAGGCGGTGGCCCGCGAATACGGGGGGCGCAGCATCTCCGACCAGCCGCCGCTACCTTCGCTCAGGGCGTGGCCGATCTCGGCCAGCTCCTCGTCGACCCGGGCGGTGGGCTCGACGCGCAGCAGCGCTCGGCGGGCCTCGTCGTACCGGCCCTTCAGGACGTACCACCGTGCCGTGTCGGGCGCTCGAACCAGCATGGGCAGCAACAGCATTGCGGGCACGGTGGCCAGTCCCAGCATCCAGCGCCAGCTGTGGGTGCCGGCCAGCAGGTAGCCGGTCAGATAGCCGACGATGAGTCCGCTGACGATGGCCAGTTGGTAGGCCGTCAGCAGCGAGCCGCGCACCGCCGTCGGGGCCGACTCCGCCACATATACCGGGACGACCACCACGGCCACCCCGAGGGTCAAGCCCAGCAGGAACCGGGCTGCCAACAGCATCGGTAGCGACACCGCGAGCGCGCCGAGCAGCGCGAACGCCGCGTAGGCGACCAGAAGCAGCACCACCGACTTCTTGCGGCCGATCGCGTTGGCCAGCACGCCCGCACCGAGTGCTCCGGCGATCTGCCCGAGCACCACCATCGTCGTCAGCAGCTCCTGTTGCCGCGTCGAGAGGCCGAAGTCCTCGGTGACGTACAGCTGCGCGCCGGCGATGATGGACAGGTCGTAGCCGTAGATGACGCCCACGCTGGCGGCGGTCAGCCCGACCAGCAATCCCCGCCGGTCGTTGGTCATCTGGGTGAGTTTAGTGGGGACTTGTCCCCCAATCGGGGGACCCGCAATTCCACCCGCAGTAGCCGATCGGCGGATGTTTCCCACTCTTCACCGGATCTAAATTCATTTGTTATGTCCGTCACGGTGATGCCCCCCTCGGCGCAGAGGAACTCGTTCGGGCGACTGCTGTCGCAGGGCACGCTCTACACGGCGGGGATGCAACTCAGCAATTGCGCCGTCGTCCTGCCCATCATCTGCACGCACCAGGGCATCAGCTGGGCGGCCGGCCTGATCTTTCCGGCGTACGGAATGGGCGCGATCACGGGAAACTCGATCTCGCCGGCGGTCCTGCAGCGATCGGGCCGGATGCGCCACCTGTTGCTGGCGGCGATCGGGGCGACGGCGGCGGCCATGGTCCTGCTTGACGCTTTGATTCCCTGGACGGGCAGGTTGACCGCCGCCGTGTTCCTGCTGACCTGCGTGGTCAGCGGGGTCGTCGTCGGGATCGGCTGCGTCGCCTACCCGGACATGGTGTCCAACAAGCTGTCGGCATCGCGGCGGGGCGAACTGTTGCTGGTCCAGGGGGCCATCGGGTCGGTGCTGGCCACCGGCGTCACGCTGCTGGTGGTGCCGATGCTGGCCCATGGCAACGAAATGGCATTTCGCCGCGACCTGCTGTGGCTGGGCGCGGCGGGGCTGGTCGCGTCCGCCGTCGCGGCGCTGTTCGTCGGCCCGATGCGGTCCGCGTCGGTCGCCACCCGGATGTCGGTGCGCGACACCTACCGCCAGGGCTTCGTGGTCGCCAGGTCCCAGCCGTGGTTCCGCCGGTACGTGCTGACGTACCTGTTGTTCGCTCCGGTCAACCTCGGCACCTTCTTCTACACCCTGCGCGCCGCCCACCACCACGGCAGCCTGCACGTGCTGATCGTCCTTTCCAGCATCGGACTGGTTGCCGGTTCGACGCTGTGGCGCAAGGTGTTCCGCGTGTTCGGGGTGCGCGGCATGCTCTTCGGCAGCGCCCTGCTCAGCGTCACGGCCGTCGTGCTGTGCCTCGCCGCGGAGTCGAGCGGCCAGTGGTCCCACGCGTGGGCGTACGGCACGGCGTTCTTCCTGGCGACGGTGGGAGCCCAGGCCATCTTCCCCTCGGCGGTCTCGTGGATCAGCGTCCTCGCCGCCGAACAGCACCGCGGGACGCTGATCGGCTTCGCCACGACACTGTTCAACGTCGCATCCGCGGTGCTGGGAGCCGCCCTCGGCGCGATCGCGCAGATCCACACCACGGTCTGGCCCGACGTCATCCTGCTGATCCTGACTGTCGCCGCGGCCCTTGCCGCGCTGGGCGCGCCCGCGCCGGAGCGGCGGCGGGCGGTCAAGTGTCGCGTCGCAAGCCCGGACCGGTCCCTGCCGGCGATGTCGCCGTCGCTGAGCCTGCAGGCCGCCTAGGGCCGCACCGTCTCCGGCGATTTGTCGGCGGGCGTCAGCAACAGGGCACGCACCAGACGGCGGGCCGCATAAGGCCGAAGCATCTGACTGGCCGGGCGTGGGCGCACCCGTTGCGGCCACCAGAACCACCGGCCGAGCAGCGCGGCGATCGACGGCGTCAGGAACGAACGCACGATCAGGGTGTCGAACAGCAGGCCCAGGCCGATGGTGGTGCCGATCTGGCCGATGATGCGCAGATCGCTGAACACGAACAGGGACATGGTGACGGCGAACACCAGGCCGGCGGCGGTCACCACACCCCCGGTGCCGGCCATCGCCCGGATGATTCCCGTGTTCAGGCCGGCGCCGATCTCCTCTTTGAGGCGGGAGATCAGCAACAGGTTGTAGTCCGATCCCACGGCCAACAGCAGGATCATCGACATCGCCAACACCAGCCAGTACAGGTCGATGCCGAGGATGTCCTGCCAGAGCAGGACGGACAGGCCGAAGGAAGAGCCCAATGACAGCAGGACCGTCCCGACGATGACGGCGGCGGCGATCACGCTTCGGGTGACGACCATCATGATGATCAAGATGAGACTGATCGCCGCCACCCCGGCGATCAACAGGTCGTACACGGCGCCCTCTTGGATGTCCCGGTACGTCGAAGCGGTGCCGCCCATCGAGATCTCAGCGCCCTGCAAAGGAGTTCCCTTGATGGCCTCCTTGGCCGCCAGCTGAATCGGCTCGACGCGAGAAATCCCCTGCGTCGTCGACGGATCTCCCTCCATCCCGATGATGAAGCGGGCCGCCTTGCCATCCGGGGACAGGAACATCTTCAGGCCGCGCTGGAAATCGGGATTGTCGAAGGCCGACTGCGGCAGGTAGAACGAGTCGTCCACCTGGGCGGCGTCAAAGACCCGGCCCATGGCGCCGGGGTCTTTGCTGTTCATCTCCTGCTCCTTGTAGAAGGACAACAGGGTGCCGTGCCAGACCACCAGCATGTCGCGCATGATCGTCATCGTCGAAATCATCGGCAGCATTTGCGCCCGCATCTCGGGCAGGAGCCGGGTGAGGACGTCCAGATCCTTGACCAGGCCCTCCAACTTCTGGCTCAGCTGATCGACGTTGTCGAACGTGTCGAACACCGACCGGATGGCCCAGCACGCCGGGATGTCGTAGCAATGCCTTTCCCAGTAGAAATAGCTGCCGATCGGCCGGAGGAAATCCGAGAGGTCCGCGAGGTGATCCCTGATGGTGTCGGTGGTGTTCGACATGTCGTGGGTGAGGTGGTCCATGTCGACGGTGTTGTCGACGATCTGACCCATCAGGTCATACATGTGCTTCATGGTTTCGATGGACACGGTCATGGCCTGCTGCTGCACCACCATGTCGTCCAACCGGTCCTTCATGAATTGCATGTTCTCCGCATTCGAGACGCCCTGCATGCTCATGATGAACGGGATCGAGGTGTGTTTGAGCGACGTTCCCAGGGGACGGGTTATCGATTTCACCTGAGCGATTCCGGGGCTGTGAAAGATATATTTCGCGACCTTGTCGAGCACCAGCATGTCGACCGGGGTGCGCATATCGTGATCGGTCTCGAGCAACAGCACATCGGGGTTCAGCAGCGCCTGCGAGAAGTGGCGACCGGCGGCCCTGTCCCCGACCAGGGACGGCATGCTGGCCGGCATGAACCCGCGCAGATCGTAGGTCGTCCGGTAGCTCGGCAGCGCCAGCAACCCGATGAACGCCACCGCGCAGGTCGCCGCGAGCACCGGGCCGGGCCAGCGAACGATTGCGGTGCCCACCCGGCGCCACCGCCGGGTGGCCATCCTGCGCCTGGGGTCGAAGAACCCGAAGAAGCTGGCGACGGTGAGCACCGCCGGCCCGAGGGTGAGCGCGGCCAGCACCGCGACCAACATGCCCACCGCGCAGGGCGGCCCGAGCGACTTGAAGTACGGCAACCGGGCGAAGCTGAGGCAGTACATGGCGCCGGCGATGGTCAGCCCGGAGCCCAAGATCACGTGCGCGGTCCCGTGAAACATGGCGAAGAACGCGGCTTCTCGATCGTTGCCCGCGTAGCGCGCCTCGTGGTAGCGGCCGAGCATGAAGATCGCGTAGTCCGTGCTGGCGGCGATGGCCAGCAGCGTGAGCAGGTTGACCGCGAAGGTCGAAAGGCCGAAAACGTTGTGGGAAACCAGAAGACTGACCACCCCGCGAATCGCCCCCAGCTCGATACCGACCATGGCGAGGACAAGGATCGTGGTGACCACGGACCGGTAGATGAAGAGCAACATCGCCGCGATCACCACACCGGTGATCAGGGTGACCCGCGCGATGCTCTTGTCGCCGGCCTCCGACTGATCGGCGATCATCGCCGTCATGCCGGTCACATACGCCCTGAGCCCGCGTGGCGCCGGCGTGGTGTCCACGATGTGCCGCACGGCGTAGACCGAATTGTATGCCGCCGTCTCGCTTTTGCCGGCGAGGTACACCACGACGTAGGCGGCCTTGTCGTCGGGGCTTTGCGATCCGCCCGCGGTCAGGGGATCACTCCAGAAGTCCTGGATGTGCGCGACATGCTTGGTGTCGGCCGAAAGGCGTTGCAACAGTTCGTTATAGAAGCGGTGGGCGTCGTCGCCGAGCGGCTTGCTGCCTTCCAGCACTATCGTGGCCACGTTGTCGGAGCCGGACTCGCCGAACACCTCGCCCACGCGCTTGAGCGCCTGAATCGAAGCGCCGCCCGCGGGGCTCATGGAAACCGAGTGCGCTTTGCCGACGGTTTCCAGCTGCGGGATAGCGATATTGAGGACGGCGGTGAGTCCCAGCCACAACAGGGCGATCGGCACCGCAAACCGGCGGATCTGCCGTGGAAAAGGCGGGGGCCGAAAGGCCGGAGCGGTGGTTGTTTCGCTCATCCGGCGTTGACCTGGCAGAAGGTCAGCGCTTTCGGCCCGGTCTCGGACCGCTCGTCCTTCGTTGCGCCGTTCACCTTGATGCGGCAGCCGATCTCGCCGCCGTTGCTTTGCGCCAACAGGTTGACGGTGACCGATGTCAGCGTCGTCGTCAGCGTTTCCGACCACGGCAGGGGAATGTCTTCCAGACGTTGCACGCGCGCGTCGGGATCCAGATAGGCGATCCTTGCGGTCGCGGCGGGGCCGAAGACCTCATAGGTGACCCGTTTCGGGTCGAACAATGGATCGTCGAGATCGGCTTTGACCCTGACAACGGGATGTCCGTGAACGCCGAACATGCTATGGAGACGATAGATACCGAAACTCGCGACACCGGCAATGGCGATGACGGCCAGCAGCAACCACATTCGCTTCACGGCTCTGGTAACCGAATTCATTTTTACCCTCGCGCTTTGCCCCGCGTCGCAATTTCTTGTCTCGTGCGATAGCGACGTAGACGCTACCGGCGAGGGAGCGCAGCATCGTGGGTTTTCAGCTAATCGTTATATGGCCTTTTCGAAAAGGCCGGGGTGGCGGTAGACCGAACCGCCGGGAACCCGTCAGGTGTTCGTCACCCGCTCCCGCAGCAGCTGGATGACCCGATCGGGGTCGTCGGGGCTGATGCACGGCCGCACGCGGCGGCCGAGCTCGAGCACCAGCAGCGTTCGCTTGCGGGGACGCCGGATGTCCAGTGGGAACCAGTAGCGGGGGTCGCCCGCTCCCCAGATCCTGCCCTTGCCGGAGTTCCAGGTCATCTGCTCGGCCTTGACGCCCCGGATCTGGCTGTATCGGATCCGCTTCGGGTTGGCCAACGGGAAGTAGTACCGCCGGATGGTGATTCCGTCTTCGTCGAACCGGAGGCCGGAGTCCTCGTACAAGGCTTCAGTCATCCGCACGACGGTGTCACGGCAAACTTCTGCGGTCAACGGTGGTGATGTTGGGGGCGGTGGTTCATCGACCTCGCCACCATGATCAATGCGAACACGATGAGGGCGCCGATGACGGCGACGCCCACCCGCACCGGCAACGCATCGGCCGACGGCAGCAGGCCGGCGGCCTGAGCGCCGTTGCCCTGTCGATCGGCGGCGCTGTCGCGTTTGGCGGGGGCCAGCGATGGGTCGGGCTCGATCAGATTGCCGATCTGCGTGCCCTGCGGCGTGCTGAACCCGTAGTCCAGCAGGTGCGCCGCCTGCTCCCACGGGGCGATCGGCTGCCGCGTCCCGTGCAGCAGCACCGCCATCAGGCGCCGCCCGTTGTGGTTGGCCGCGCCGACGAAGGTTTGGCCGGCGTCGTCGGTGTAACCGGTCTTGCCGCCCAGGGCGCCCGGGTACTTGTAGAGCAGCTGGTTGTCGTTTTCCAGCTCGTAGCCGGGGTGGTCGCCGTGGCCGGGGAAGTCGAACGTCCGCGTCGCCACGATGTCGGCGAAAGTCGGGTTCTGCCAGGCGTAGCGGTAGAACAGGCCGATGTCGTAGGCCGACGTGCTCATGCCGGGCCCGTCCAGCCCGGACGGCGTCGCCACCCGGGTGTCCTTGCCGCCGAGCTTGGCGGCCAGCACGTTGATCTTCTCCACCGCCTGCTGCATGCCGCCGAGTTGCATGGCCAGCGCATGCGCGGCGTCGTTGCCGGAGTGCATCAGCAGGCCGTGCAGCAGTTGGTTGACGGTGAACACGCCGCCCTCTTCGACGCCGACCTTGGTGCCCTCGGCTGCCGCGTCGTCGGCCGTTCCGGGAACCGACTTGTTCAGGTTCAGCGCGTTGATGGACGCCATCGCGACGAGCACCTTGATGATGCTGGCGGGGCGGTGACGGCCGTGCGGGTCCTTGGCCGCGATCACCGCGCCGCTGTCCAAGTCCGCCACCAACCACGCGTCGGCGGAGACGTCGGTCGGCAGCGCCGGCGTATCGGGGGCGGCGACGATGCCGCAGCCGCCCAGCGCATCGCCGCCGACCGGCTTGGCGGGCACCGCGAGCGGTATCGGCGGGTCGCCGGCCTGGGGAACCTCCGAGGAATCCACCGCGGGCGGGGTGTTCACCTTGAAGGGGCAGTTCGCGGGGGCGGCGTTGGGTTCGGCGCCGGGCTCGGCGCTCGCGATCGGCGCGGCGAATGCCACCGGAGCGGCCGTCAGGAAAAGGGCCGCTGCCAGGCATGATGCGGAACGTAAGAAGTCCATTGCTTGTGCAGACTAGGCGATCGCGGGCCCGATCCGAGGGAGCCGCGCTGTGACTGGTGGGGCGCAAGTTGCGATTTGATCGGCGCGCGGTGGTCGCGTCCAGCCCCTACACTGGCGGCTATTCCAAACGGTGGGTTGTGGTCTCGGCTGCGGGGGTCCCGCGATGGTGGCGGCGCGCCCGAGCGGCGCCCGCTGAAACACCTGATCAAGCAGGTCGAAAAGGCGACGCAGGTTCGCCGCTCGGGGCTCGACCGGGTGTTGACCGAGTTGAAGGCGCATCGTGACGCCACACCCGACGCCGACCTGCGCTCCGCGCTCGCCTGGCTGTGCAACGCCGTAACGCGGTTCGAGAACGAGCCGACCGCTCAGCGGGGCCGGGAGATGTCGTTGGCCGCCTACGAGGTGAATCGGATCCTCGCGACCAACTGAGCCCCGAGGTCCACCGATCGGGGGACACGCGATTCGTCCGCCAGTGTCCGATCGGGGGATAGTTTTGCCTGTTCAGCGCCCATAGCCTCGGTGTCATGGCCGTATCAGTCGAAGGGGCCGTGGCGCAGACAAACCCGTTCCCGCGCCTGCCTTCCCAGGGCGCGTTCTACACGGCCGGGATGCAGTTCAGCAATGGCGCCGTGGTGCTGCCGTTCATCTGCGCACACCTGGGTCTCACGTGGCTGGCCGCGCTGCTGTTTCCGGCCTACGGCCTGGGCTCCATCGTCGGAAATTCGGTGTCGCCTGCGGTGCTGCGGCGAGTCGGCCAGATGCGGCACCTGCTGCTGGCGGCGATGGCGGCGAGCGCGGCCGCGCTGATCTTGTGTGACGCGCTGATCGCCTGGAACGGCCTGCTCGCGGCGGCGGTATTTCTGCTGACGAGCGCCGGGGGCGGAGTCATCGTCGCGGTATCCAATATCGCCTGCCCCGACACGACCTCCGGCAAGCTGTCCGCGTTGAAGCTGCTGCTGGTCCAGGGGACCATCGCTTCGGTGGTGGCCACCATCGCCGCGCTGTTCGTCGTGCCGGGGCTGGCCACCGGCGACAAGATGGTGTTGCACCGCGATCTGCTGTGTCTCGGCGCATTCGGACTGGCTGCCTCCGGCTTCGCGGCCCTGTTCATCGGCCCGGCGCGGTCCACGTCAATCACGCCACGGATGTCCGTCCGTGACACCTGCAGGCAGGGCTTCGGAGTCGCCCGCACCCAGCCGTGGTTTCGCCGGTATGTGATCACGTGCCTGTTGTTCGCCCCGCTCACCCTGGGCACGACCTTCTACGCGCTGCGCACCGCACACCAGAGCGGCACTCTGCATGTGCTGGTGTTCCTGTCCAGCACCGGACTGGTCATCGGGTCCGCGCTGTGGCGCAAGATCCACCAGCTATTCGGGGTGCGGGGCATGCTGCTGGGCAGTGCCCTGCTCAGCGCCGCCGCCGGCGCGCTCTGCATCGCGGCCGAGTCGTGCGGCCAGTGGTCGCACATGTGGGCCTACGGCACCGTGTTCCTACTGGCGACGGTGGCCGCCCTGGCGGTCTTCGCCGCGGCGATCTCGTGGGTCGGCATGGTCGCGGCCGAACCCCACCGCGGCACGCTGATCGGCTTTTGTTCGACGCTGCTTGCCATCGAGACCACGGCACTGGGAGGCGCCCTCGGCGGCATCGCACAGAACCACTCCACGATCTGGCCGGTCGCCGTCGTCCTGATCCTGGCCGTCGCCGCCGCCGTCGCGGCACTGGGCGCGCCCGCGTCGCCGCCGCGGCGTGCGGCGGTGCCCGCCTAGCGCCGGGCCGTCCGCGGCGGCTGCTCGGCGGGCGTCAGCAACAGGGCACGGACCAAACGGCGGGCCGCGTAAGGCCGAAGCATCTGACTGGCCGGGCGCGGGCGCACCCGTTGCGGCCACCAGAACCACCGGCCGAGCAGCGCGGCGATCGACGGCGTCATGAACGAACGCACGATCAGCGTGTCGAACAGCAGGCCCAGGCCGATGGTGGTGCCGATCTGGCCGATGATGCGCAGATCACTGAACACGAACAGGGACATGGTGACGGCGAAGACCAGGCCGGCGGCCGTCACCACCCCGCCGGTGCCGGCCATCGCCCGGATGATCCCCGTGTTCAAACCGGCGCCGATCTCCTCTTTGAGGCGGGAGATCAGCAACAGGTTGTAGTCCGATCCCACGGCCAACAGCAGCATCACCGACATCGCCAACACCAGCCAGTACAGATCGATGCCGAGAAGGTCCTGCCAGACGAGCACGGACAGGCCGAACGAGGAGCCCAAGGAAACCAGCACCGTCCCGACGATCACGGCGGCGGCGATCACGCTTCGGGTGACGATCATCATGATGATCAAGATGAGACTGATCGCGGCCACGACGGCGATCAGCAGGTCGTAGAGGGCGCCCTCTTTGAGGTCTTTGAACGTCGCGGCGACGCCGCCCATCGAGATCGCGGCGCCCTGCACCGGAGTTCCCTTGATGGCCTCCCGCGCGGCCTGCTGGATGGGCTCGACGCGCGAGATGCCCTCGGGCGTGGCGGGGTCTCCGTCCAGGGAGATGATGAAGCGGGCCGCCTTGCCGTCCGGGGACAGGAACATCCTCAGGACCCGCTGGAAACCGGGGCTGTCGAAGGCCGACTGGGGCAGGTAGAACGAGTCATCGATCTGGGCGGCGTCAAAGACCCGGCCCAGTTCGCCGGGGTCTTTGCTGTTCATCTCCTGCTCCTTGTTGAAGGACGCCAGGGTGCCGTGCCAGACCACCAGAATGTCGCGCATGATCGTCATCGTCGAAAGCATTGGCAGCATCTGCGCGCGCATCTGCGGCAAAAGCGTGGTCAGGGTGTCCATATCCGTGGCGAGAAATTGCAGCTTCTCACTCAGCTGATCGATGTTGTCGAAAGTGTCGAATACCGACCGGATGGCCCAGCACGCCGGGATGTCGTAGCAATGCCTTTCCCAGTAGAAATAGCTGCCGACGGGCCGGAGGAAATCCGAGAGGTCCGCAAGGTGATCCCTGATGGTGTCGGTGATGTTCGACATGTCGTGGGTGAGGTGGTCCATGTCGACGGTGTCGTCGACCATTTCGCCCATGAGTTGATACATGCGCTGCATCGCCTCGATCGATGCATCCATCGCGCGCTCCTGGACCAGCATGTCGTCCAGCCGGCCATTCATGAATTGCATGTTTTCGGCGTTCATCACGCTTTGCATGCTGAGGATGAACGGGATCGACGTGTGCTTGATGGGCGTCCCCAGCGGCCTGGTTATCGCTTTGACCTGTGCGACCCCGGGGCTGTGAAAGACCGCCTTGGCGACCTTGTCCAGCACCAGCATGTCCACCGGATTGCGCATGTCGTGGTCGGATTCGATCAACAGCACCTCGGGGTTGAGCCGGGCCTGCGAGAAGTGCCGACCCGCGGCCGCATCGCCGACCAGGGACGGCATGTTAGGGGACATGAATCCGCGCAGATCGTAAGTCGTCTGGTAATTGGGCAATGCCAGCAGGCCGATGGACGCCACCGCGCACGTTGCGGCGAGCACCGGGCCGGGCCAGCGAACGATTGCGGTGCCCACCCGGCGCCACCGCCGAGTGTTCAGCCTTCGTTTGGGGTCCAAGAGTTTGAAGAAGCCGGCGACGGTCAGCACCGCCGGCCCGAGCGTGACGGCGGCAAGCACCGCGACCAGCATGCCGATGGCGCAGGGAGCGCCGAGCGTCTTGAAGTACGGCAGTCGGGCAAGGCTCAGGCAGTACATGGCGCCGGCGATGGTCAAGCCCGAGCCCATAATCACATGGGCGGTGCCATGAAACATGGTGAAGAACGCGGCTTTTCGGTCTTCGCCCGCGTAGCGCGCCTCGTGGTAACGGCCGAGCATGAAGATCGCGTAGTCCGTGCTGGCGGCGATGGCCAGGAGGGTAAGCAAGTTTGTTGCGAAGGTCGAAAGCCCGAAAACGTTGTGGTAGGCGAGGAATGCGACGACCCCGCGAATCGCCCCCAGGTCGATCCCGACCATGACCAGGACGAGAACCATGGTGACGACGGATCGGTAGATGAACAGCAGCATCACCGCGATCACCAAGGTGGTGATGACGGTGACCTTGGCGACGCTCTGGTCGCCGGCCTCGGTCTGGTCGGCGATCAATGCGTACGGGCCGGTGACATATGCCTTGACCCCGCGCGGCGCCGGCGTGCTGTTCACGACGTGCCGGACCGCGTGAACCGAGTTGTACGCCTGCGTTTCGTTGTTGCCGACGAGGTACACCACGACGTACGCGGCCCTGCCGTCCGCGCTTTGCGATCCCCCCGCGGTCAGCGGATCACTCCAGAAGTCCTGGACGTGCGCGATGTGCTCGGTGTCCGCCGAAAGCTTGCGCATCAGCTCGGTGTAGAACCGGTGCGCATCGGTGCCGAGTGGCTTGTCGGCTTCCAGCACAATCGTCACCGCGGTGTTGGAATCAAACTCACCGAACACCTGACCGATGTGCTTGATCGCCTGAACCGCGGCCGCGTCTTTCGGGCTCAACGACACCGAGTGCGCTTTTCCGACCACTTCCAGCTGCGGGACGGCGAGATTGAGGACCGCGGTGAGCCCCAGCCATAACAGCACGATCGGCACCGCGAAGCGGGTGATCATCCGCGGCAGAAACGGCGCTTTGCCAGCCGGTCCGGCCCCTGGTCCGGTCTTCACCCTGCCGCGGCTCCTTTAAAGGGTTCGGCTGAGAGCGCCCATCGCGGCGAACGTACACCTCCGAAGGCGGGGCGCGACTTGTATTTCAGTTAATCGTTATGTTTGCCGGCGCTCGCCGGGAGCGACTACACCTCGCGGAGCACGGTGCGCAGGATGGATTCGATGGTGTCGAACTCGGCCTGACCGCTGATCAGCGGCGGCGCCACCTGGACGACGGGATCGCCGCGGTCGTCGGCGCGGCAGTACAGGCCCGCCTCGAACAGGGCGGGCGACACGTAGCCGTGCAGCACCCGTTCGCACTCCTGCGCGCTGAACGTTTCCTTGGTGGCCTTGTCCTTGACCAGCTCGATGCCGTAGAAGTAGCCCTCGCCTCGGACGTCGCCGACGACGGGCAGGTCATACAGCTTCTCCAGCGTCGCGCGGAAGGCGGACGCGTTCTGCTTGACCCGGTCGTTGAGGCCCTCGCGCTCGAAGATGTCGAGGTTGGCAAGCGCCACGGCCGTCGAAACCGGGTGTCCGCCAAAGGTATAGCCGTGCGGGAAAACGGTGGCGCCGTCGTTGAACGGTTCGAACAATCGCTCGCTGGCGATCATCGCGCCCAGCGGCGAGTAGCCCGACGTCAGGCCCTTGGCGCAGGTGATCATGTCGGGCACGTAGCCGAAGTCGTCGCAGGCGAACATCGACCCGATCCGGCCGAAGGCGCAGATCACCTCGTCGGAGACCAGCAGCACGTCGTATTCGTCGCAGATCTGGCGCACCCGTTCGAAATACCCCGGGGGAGGGGGAATGGCGCCGCCCGCGTTCTGCACCGGTTCCAGGAAGACCGCGGCGACGGTCGCCGGGCCCTCGAACTCGATCGCCTCGGCGATCCGGTCGGCGGCCCATTGCCCGAAGGCCTTGGGGTCGTTGGCAAACGGTTCGGGCGCGCGGTAGAAGTTCGTGTTGGGCACCCGGAAGCCGCCCGGCGTCACCGGCTCGAACGGCGCCTTGTACGCCGGCAGGCCGGTGATGGCCAGGGCGCCCTGGGTGGTGCCGTGGTAGGCGATCGAGCGCGAAATCACCTTGTGCTTACCGGGTTTGCCGGTCAGCTTGAAATACTGCTTGGCCAGTTTCCACGCGGTCTCGACCGCCTCGGTCCCGCCGGTGGTGAAGAACACCCGGTTGAGGTCGCCGGGGGCGTAGCGCGCGAGGCGCCCGGCGAGCTCGATCGCGGTCGGGTGGGCGTATCCCCACAGCGGGAAGTACGCCAGCGTGCTCGCCTGCCGCGCGGCGACCTCGGCGAGTTCGGTGCGGCCGTGGCCCACCTGAACGGTGAACAGCCCGGACAGCGCGTCGAGGTAGCTCTTGCCGCGGTCGTCGTAGATGGTGACGCCGTCGCCGCGGACGATGATCGGCGGTGTGATGCCGGCGCCGTGCCGGGCGAAGTGCAGCCACAGGTGTTCTGTCATCTCGACGGTGAGCGTAACCCCCGCCCGGCTAGGCTCGGGATATGACCGGGACCGAACAGGTCTCACAATTCGAAGCCCTGCGGCCGCACCTCATGGCGGTCGCCTACCGGCTCACGGGCACGGTGGCCGACGCCGAGGACCTCGTCCAGGAAGCCTGGCTGCGGTGGGACGGCCAAGAGGCCGAGATCACCGACCTGCGGGCCTGGCTCACCACCGTGGTGAGCCGGCTGGCCCTGGACAAGTTGCGTTCGGCCGCGCACCGGCGCGAGACCTACACCGGCAACTGGCTGCCGGAGCCGGTGGTGACCGGCCTCGACCGCGCGGATCCGCTGTCGGCCGTGGTGGCCCGCGAGGACGCCCGGTTCGCGGCGATGGTGGTGCTGGAGCGCCTGTCGCCGGATCAGCGGGTCGCCTTCGTGCTGCATGACGGGTTCGCGGTGCCCTTCGCCGAAGTCGCCGCCGTGCTGGGCACCAGCGAGGCCGCGGCCCGCCAGCTGGCGTCGCGGGCCCGCAAGGCGGTCGCGGCGGAACCCCCGCCCAAGCCCGACCCGTCGCACGACGAGGTGGTGGGGCTGCTGATGGCCGCGATGGCCGCCGGCGACCTGGATACCGTGGTCTCGCTGCTGCATCCCGACGTCACCTTCAGCGGCGATTCGAATGGCAAGGCGCCCACGGCCGTTCAGATCATCCACGGCCCGGACAAGGTGGTGCGGTTCATGCTGGGCCTTGCGCAACGCTACGGGCCGGCGATGTTCACCTCGTATCAACTGGGGCTGGTCAACGGCGAACTGGGCATCTACACGGCCGGCTGTCCGGCTTCCGAGGGATACCGGGAGATGTTGCCGCGGATCACCGCGCTCACGGTGCGCGACGGAAAGGTTTGTGCCCTATGGGATATCGCCAACCCGGACAAGTTCACCGGCTCTCCGCTGCGGTCGATAAGGCCGCCAACCGGATAGCGACCAGCGGCTGGACGGTCTTGTTCCGGCAAGGGGTTTGGCCACCTCGGAGCCCGGATCCAGCAGAGCGCGACACGAGTGCTCGACGAGCGCGCGCACGCTGTCGATGACGGGTTTGCCCGCGATCTCGGCGTCGAGGACGCCGGAGAGCTCGGCGCAGTCGAGGAGCAGCGCGTCCACGTCGTCGGCGAGCCCGGTGATGGCCCGGAGGACTTCTCCCGGGATGGGGACGGGAATCCGTGACCGTCGCAGCGACTCGATGAACCGGTCGATGATCTCCTGATCGCGTGGGGCCGGTGCCACGACGGCGACCCCTACCTGGCCCAGACCGCGTTCGTACGCCGCCGTGGACACCATGATGCTCGACGCGAGAAGGCGAACCCGGCGGACGTTGAGCCGTTGCAGCGTCCGAGCCGTCGCCTCGACCATTCCGATGCATGCCGGTGCGCCCGCCGCGGGGTCGATCGTGGTGGCGTTGCATGCGACGGCGATGACGTCGGCACCGCCTCCGGCGAGCGATCGAGATGTCCGGGTCACCAGCTGCGGCAACCCCTCCGGGCGCCCGGGCCGGGACAAGCCGGTCGAGGCCGGTCTACCGAGGTGCCGCTGCACGGTGATGGTGTGCACCGTCACGTCCGGACTGGAACCACCCGTCAGCGCCCGATGGTGCTCGCACAGCATCGCGTAGAACCGGGCGGTGGCCTGGGGGCCCAGCCCGTCCACGACACCCAGCCGCCGTTGCCGCGCCCGCCGATCCGGCGCTGGGCTAATCAGTTGGTCCATGTCGGTTCTCCCGGTCAGGTCGCGTCCGCTTTCGGGCACACGACGACTATCCCCTTCGGGCCGGGCGATGTCTTTCCGCCGTTCGGCTCCCGCGGCGGGGGATTTGCCCTTCCCCGTATCGGACGATCTGGGCGTCCGACGATCGGGGGACGCTATCCGGCGCCGACTTCGTCGGCCCACGGAACGCGACAGGCGTCACCGGAGTTGAAGCCCTGTTCGGTGATGCCCAGCGCGGTGTTCATCCGGGCCCGCATGTTCTCCACGCCGATCTGATAGCTCAGCTCGATCACGCCGGCATCACCGAACCGGGTCCGCAGGTCGGCGACCTGTTCGTCGGTGACGGTGTGCGGATCGGTCGTCATCGCGTCGGCGTAGCGGATCGCGGCGCGCTCGTCATCGGTGAAAAGCGGTGAGCTGGCGTAGTTGTCGATGTCTTTGAGCCGCTCGATGTCGAGGCCGTCGAGACGCTGCAGCATGGTCCCGAAGTCGACGCACCACGAACAGCCGATGCTGCGCGCGGTCCACAACACCGCCAGCTCACGCACGCTGGCCGGCAGGACCTTCGACGCCCGGTCGAGCATCGTCTCGTGCACCGCGCCGGCGACCAGCAGCTTGCGGTGGTGGGCGGTCACGGTGAAGGGTTCGGGGACCTGGCCGTAGCGGCGCTTGGCGATCCGATACATCGCGCGGGTCAGCAGCCCGGCGCGCTCGGGGGGCAGGGGCTCGATGCGGGTTTTTGATGTCATACCCGTCAGACGGGATGGGCCGCGAAAGTGTGACGGGGTTTTCCGCCCAATGGGCGACTGCCGAACTTGATATCGCCGGCGCTATCAAATTCGCCAGGCGTCCCACGCAGAGGCGGCAATCTGCTTCGACGGCCGCGCGGGAGTCGTACCATGCCGCTAGCCACTCGGCGTCGATGACCAGTGGTCAGCAGGGGAGCCAACGATGACCGCGCTGTTCAGCCCATGGTGGCGCGCCGATCAGTATGACTGGCTCTCCGGTTACCTCGCGTCGCGACGCCTCAGCGGAGCCACCCGGGCGGTGATGGCCTCGATCGCCGCGTCGATGGTGTTGTGCCTTCTCGCGCTGCTGGCCGGTTCGGACGGTCCCCGCGGGCAGCTCCCGGTGGCGATGATGTGGCTTGCCGTCGCCGGCGGGGTCGCCGGAGTGTTGTTGTGGATATGGCGCTGGCCCACACGCCGGCAGTCCGTCGTCTTCGCCGTCACGTGCAACACCGCAGTGGCCCTGGCGTGTCTGGCGCACCCGAACCCGCTGGCCGCCCTGATCGGGTGCATCGCTTTTGCGACGTTCGGCGCCTACATGGCGTTCTTCCACACGACGGGATTGGTGCTGTACAACTTCGCGGTGGCCGCCGCGGTCGGCTCATGGGAGGCCTTGTCGCTGGCGCGATCCGGGCACCCCAACCTCGCCGGCGTGGATTTGTGGCTGGTGATCGAGGTCAATATCGCCCTGCCGTTGGCGATCCGGGTCCTGGTGCGCGCCCTGTCGGGCGACCTGCTGACTGCGGACCGCGATCCGTTGACGGGCCTGCTCAACCGGCGCGCATTTCAGCACGAGGCGCTGGGGATGATCCTGGCGCGCCGCGGCATCGACTCCCACCTCGTGGTCATGCTGATCGACCTCGACAGGTTCAAGGCCCTCAACGACAGGTGCGGCCACGCCGCCGGTGACCATGCGCTGGTCCAGGTTGCCCAGGCGCTGTTGGCTGCCGCCGACGGCCAGGCGGTGGTGGCGCGAAGCGGCGGCGAGGAATTCCTGTTGGCCGGCACTTCGGCGGCCTGCAACGCCGAGTCGTTGGCCGCGCGGATGTGCCGGGCCATCGCGGCCTCGACCGCGGGCGTCACCGCCAGCATCGGCACGGCCTGCGCCCGCCTCGACGACACCGCTGTCGAACCGCAAGCTCTTCTGGGCGAGTTGATCACCGCCGCCGACGCGGCGATGTATCAGGCTAAACGGTTGGGGGGCAACCGAAGTAGTCATCACGAACTCTGTTGACCCGCTGGTCAGCGCGTGAACATCAGCGCGCGCTTGACCTCCTGGATGGCCTTGGTGATCTGGATGCCGCGCGGGCAGCACTCGGTGCAGTTGAAGGTGGTGCGGCACCGCCACACGCCGTCCACCTCGTTGAGGATGTCAAGGCGTTCGGCGGCGGCCTCGTCGCGGCTGTCGAAGATGAACCGGTGCGCGTTGACGATCGCCGCGGGGCCGTAGTAGCTGCCCTCGTGCCAGAACACCGGGCAGCTGGTGGTGCAGGCCGCGCACAGGATGCATTTGGTGGTGTCGTCGTAGCGGGCGCGGTCGGTGGGGCTCTGAATGCGTTCCCGCGTAGGCGGATTCCCGCTGGTGACCAGGTACGGCTTGACCGCGCGGTAGGCGTCGAAGAACGGCTCCATGTTGACGACCAGGTCCTTCTCCACCGGCAGGCCGCGGATCGGTTCGACCGTGACGGTGAGTTGCTTGCCCTTCTTCTCGGGCAGCAGGTCGCGCATCAGCACCTTGCAGGCCAGCCGGTTGACGCCGTTGATGCGCATGGCGTCCGAACCGCACACCCCGTGGGCGCAGGACCGCCGGAAGGTCAGCGTCCCGTCCAGGTAGCTCTTGATGTAGATCAGCAGGTTGAGCAGCCGGTCGCTGGGCAGGCATGGCACCCGAAAGCTTTGCCAGCCACCGGTCTTCGCGAAGGCGTCGGGATCGTCGGGGTTGAACCGGGCGATCTTGACCGTCACCATCACCGCCCCCTCGGGGATGGGCGGCAAGGGCGGCTCCGGTCCGCGGTCCACCTCGACGTCGGCACTCTCGGACATCAGTACTTCCGCTCCTTCGGCTCGTAGCGGGTCTGCACGACGGGCTTGAAGTCCAGTGCGATGTCGCTCAGCAGAGCGGTGCCCTGTTTGTACGCCATGGTGTGGCGCATGTAGTTGACGTCGTCGCGGTTCGGGTAGTCCTCCCGCGCATGGCCGCCGCGCGACTCCTTGCGGTTCAGCGCGCCCACCACGGTGACCTCGGCCAGCTCCAGCAGGAAGCCCAGCTCGATGGCCTCCAGCAGGTCGCTGTTGAAGCGTTTCCCCTTGTCGTGCACGGTGATTCGGGAGTACCGCTCCTTGAGCGCGTGGATGTCGGTCAGCGCCTGCTTCAGCGTCTCCTCGGTGCGAAACACCGCGGCGTTGTTGTCCATCGACTGCTGCAGCGCACCGCGGATGTCGGCCACCCGCTCGTTGCCGTGCTCGTTCAGGATGTCGGCCACCCAGCCGACGACCATCGCCTCGGGATTCGGTGGCATCGCGACGAAGTCGTGCCCCCGCGCGTAGTTAACGGCGGCGATGCCGGCGCGGCGGCCGAAGACGTTGATGTCCAACAGCGAGTTGGTGCCCAGCCGGTTGGCGCCGTGCACCGACACGCACGCGCATTCGCCCGCCGCGTACAGGCCCGGCACCGTGGAGGTGTTGTCCCGCAACACCTGTCCGGTGACGGTGGTCGGGATGCCGCCCATCACGTAGTGACACGTCGGGTACACCGGGACCAGTTCGTGCACCGGGTCCACGCCCAGGTAGGTGCGGGCGAACTCGGTGATGTCGGGCAACTTGGCCTCGAGCACGTCCTCGCCGAGGTGGCGGACGTCGATGTAGACGTAATCCTTGTGCGGGCCGGCGCCGCGGCCCTCGAGCACCTCCAGCACCATCGAGCGGGCGACGATGTCGCGCGGCGCCAGGTCCACGATCGTCGGCGCGTAGCGCTCCATGAACCGCTCGCCTTCGCCGTTGAGCAGCCGGCCGCCCTCGCCGCGCACCGCCTCGGAGATCAAGATGCCCAACCCCGCCAGACCGGTCGGGTGGAACTGGTGAAACTCCATGTCCTCCAACGGAAGTCCCTTGCGGAACACGATCCCGATGCCGTCGCCGGTGAGCGTGTGCGCGTTGGAGGTGGTCTTGTACATCCGGCCCGAACCGCCGGTGGCGATCACCACGGCCTTGGCGTGGAAGACGTGGATCTCGCCGGTGGCCAGCTCGTAGGCCACCACGCCGGTGGCCACCGGCCCGCTCGGCGTCTCGGTGAGGACCAGGTCCAGCGCGTAGAACTCGTTGAAGAACTGCACGTCGTGCTTGACGCAGTTCTGGTAGAGGGTCTGCAGGATCATGTGGCCGGTGCGGTCGGCCGCGTAGCACGCCCGGCGCACCGGGGCCTTACCGTGTTCGCGGGTGTGCCCGCCGAACCGGCGCTGGTCGATGCGGCCCTCGGGGGTGCGGTTGAACGGCATCCCCATCTTTTCCAGGTCGAGCACCGCGTCGATGGCTTCCTTGCACATGATCTCCACCGCGTCCTGGTCGGCGAGGTAGTCGCCGCCCTTGACGGTGTCGAAGGTGTGCCATTCCCAGTTGTCGTCCTCGACGTTGGCCAGGGCCGCGCACATGCCGCCCTGCGCGGCGCCGGTGTGGCTGCGGGTGGGGTAGAGCTTGGTCAACACCGCGGTGCGCACCCGCGGACCGGCCTCCACCGCCGCGCGCATGCCGGCACCGCCGGCCCCGACGATCACGACGTCGTATCGGTGTTGCTGGATCACCTCAGCCTCCGATATTCGGGTCGAATGTCACCAGCACGTAGGTGCCGAGCACCAGCGTGAACCCCATCGACAACAGCAGCAGGCTGTTGAGCCAGAACCGGGTGCTGTCCTTGCGGCTGTAGTCGTCGATGATGGTGCGCAGGCCGTTGCCGCCGTGCAGCTGCGCCAGCCACAACAGCGCCAAATCCCAGAACTGCCAGAACGGCGAGGCCCAGCGCTGCGCCACATAGTTGAAGTCGATGCGGTAAACGCCGTCGTCCCACATCAGCATGATGAACAGGTGGCCGACGGCCAGGACGATGAGCGCGACCCCGGAGAACCGCATGAACAGCCACGCGAACTTCTCGAAGTTGGGGATGCCGGCCCGGCGCCGCGGCGAGCGCGGGTTGTCGAGGCTGGCGGGCCGGTCGTGGCTGCGCTGCCGCACCGGGGCCACCTGGCCCCGGCCGAGCTGCAGGTCGGGGGAGCTCATCGGAGGTGCTCGGTGATGTGGATGCCGGTCACCACGCCGGCCGGGACCATGAGCAGCAGGAAGACGACGCCGACGATCCAGAACATCACCTTCTGGTAGCGGGGGCCCTCGGACCAGAAGTCGATGAGGATGACTCGAATCCCGTTCAGCCCGTGGAAGAGCACGGCGGCCACCAGCCCGTACTCCATCAGGCCGACGACCGGCGTCTGATAGTCGTGGATCACCGCGTTGTAGGTCTGCGGGCTGACCCGCAGCATCGCGGCGTCCAGCACGTGGACGAACAAGAAGAAGAAGATCGTCGCGCCGCTGATGCGGTGCAGCACCCACGACCACATGCCCGGGTCACCCCGATACAGGGTCCGGGGTGGTCGCCGCCTGCGCGAGGGCGCAGATTCTGGTGCCGGATCCGCGGTCGTCGCCTGTGTGGTCACCCAGTCCTCACCGCCTTCTGACATCGGGGCAGTTCAGCCTAACCCCGCCGGGGCGGCGCCCGCGCCAAGCGGTCCGCCCATCCACGTGCCATGCCGGAGTTAGGGTGGCAGTCTCACGTCCCCTTAGACGAGCGGGGTTGCGTTATGCCGAATATCGATTGGAATGCGCTGCGTCACAAGGCAATCGGTGCCGCGGCGGGGGCCTACGCGCCGTACTCGCGGTTCCCGGTGGGGGCGGCCGCGCTGGTCGACGACGGCCGCGTGGTCACCGGCTGCAATGTGGAAAACATCTCATATGGCCTTGCTCTCTGCGCCGAATGCGGTGTGGTGTGCGCCCTACACACCACCGGCGGCGGCCGGCTGATCGCGCTGGCCTGCGTCGACGGCCGGGGAGCCACCCTGATGCCGTGCGGGCGATGCCGCCAGGTGCTGCTCGAGCACGGCGGCCCCGGGCTGCTGATCGACCATCCGGCCGGGCCCCGCCCCCTCGGCGAGCTGCTTCCCGACGCCTTCAGCGCCGACCTGCCACGGGAACCCCGTTGACCGACTTCGACTTCGACGCGCCGACGGTGATCCGGACCAAGCGCGACGGCGGCCGGCTGTCCGGCGCCGCGATCGAGTGGGTCGTCGACGCCTACACCCACGGCCGGGTCGCCGAGGAACAGATGTCGGCGCTGCTGATGGCGATCTTCCTGCGCGGCATGGACCGCGAAGAGACCGCCAGCTGGACTTCGGCGATGCTGGCGTCCGGTGACCGGCTCGACTTCCGCGACCTGCGGACCCCCACCGTGGACAAGCACTCCACGGGCGGCGTGGGGGACAAGATCACCCTGCCGCTGGTGGCCGTCGTCGCGGCGTGCGGCGCGGCGGTGCCGCAGGCGTCGGGGCGCGGGCTCGGGCACACCGGCGGCACGCTGGACAAGCTCGAGTCCATCGCCGGGTTCACCGCCGCGCTGTCCACCCGGCGGGTGCGCGAGCAGCTCCGCGACGTCGGCGCGGCCATCTTCGCCGCGGGCGAGCTGGCACCGGCCGACGCCAGGCTCTATGCGCTGCGCGACGTCACCGCCACCGTCGAGTCGCTGCCGCTGATCGCCAGCTCGGTGATGAGCAAGAAGCTGGCCGAGGGGGCGGGCGCGCTGGTGCTCGACGTGAAGGTCGGCTCCGGGGCGCTGATGGCCTCGGAGGCGGCCAGCCGCGAGCTGGCGCACACCATGGTCGAGTTGGGCGCGGCGCACGGGGTGCCCACCCGCGCCCTCCTGACGGACATGAACGCCCCGCTCGGCGCGACCGTCGGCAACGCGCTCGAGGTCACCGAGTCGCTGGAGGTGCTGGCCGGCGGCGGCCCGCCCGACGTGGTCGCGCTGACGCTGCGGCTGGCCGCCGAGATGCTCGAGCTGGCCGGGCTCGACGGCCGCGACCCCGCCGACACACTGAGCGACGGCACCGCGATGGACCGCTTTCGCCGGATGATCGCCGCGCAGGGCGGCGATTTGTCGGTTCCGTTGCCGATCGGTGCACATTCCGACACCGTGACCGCGGCCCGGGGCGGCACAATGGGCGATATCGACGCGATGGCAGTGGGGCTGGCGGCTTGGCGGCTCGGCGCGGGCAGGTCCCGTCCGGGCGAACGGGTGCAGGCCGGCGCCGGCATCCGGATCCACCGCCGCCCCGGCCAGCCGGTCGCGGCCGGCGCGCCGCTGTTCACCCTGTACACCGACACCCCGGAGCGGTTCGGCGCCGCGCTGGCCGAGCTGAACGGCGGCTACAGCGTCGGCGACGCGCCGCCGGCGGCGCGGCCGCTGATCATCGATCGGATCGTGACGTGACCACCCCACTGGGCCTCGAGCAGATCAGGAAGGCGCCCAAGGCGCTGCTGCACGATCACCTCGACGGGGGGCTGCGCCCGTCGACGGTGGTGGAGATCGCCGGCCAGGTCGGCTACGACGGGCTGCCCACCACCGACGTCGACGAGCTGGCCACCTGGTTTCGCACCCAGTCGCACAGCGGCTCGCTGGAGCGCTACCTGGAGCCGTTCTCACACACGGTGGCGGTGATGCAGACACCCGACGCCCTGCACCGCGTCGCCTACGAGTGCGTCGAAGACCTGGCCGCCGACTCCGTCGTCTACGCCGAGGTCCGGTTCGCGCCCGAGTTGCACATCGACCGGGGGCTGTCCTTCGACCGGATCGTCGACGCCGTGCTGGCCGGTTTCGCCGACGGGGAGAAGGCCTGCGCCGCCGCGGGCCGGCCGATCGTGGTGCGGCTGCTGGTGACCGCCATGCGGCACGCCGCGGTGTCCCGGGAGATCGCCGCGCTGGCGATCCGGTTCCGGGACAAGGGAGTTGTCGGTTTCGACATTGCGGGCGCCGAGGCAGGCAACCCGCCGACGCGGCACCTGGACGCCTTCGAGTACATGCGAGACCACAACGCGCGCTTCACCATTCACGCGGGAGAGGCGTTCGGGCTGCCCTCCATCCACGAGGCGATCGCGTTCTGCGGCGCCGACCGCCTGGGCCACGGGGTGCGCATCGTCGATGACATCGACGTCCTCGGCGACGGCGAAGTCCGATTGGGTAGGCTGGCATCGATCCTGCGGGACAAGCGAATTCCGTTGGAGCTGTGTCCCAGTTCCAACGTGCAGACGGGTGCGGTGAAAAGCATCGCGGACCATCCGTTCGACCTGCTGGCCCGCACGCGCTTCCGGGTGACGGTCAACACGGACAACCGGCTGATGAGCGACACCTCGATGAGCCTCGAAATGCACCGGCTGGTGCAGGCTTTCGGCTACGGGTGGAGCGACCTGGAGCGGTTCACCATCAACGCGATGAAGTCGGCGTTCCTTCCGTTCGACGAGCGGCTGGCGATCATCGACGACGTGATCAAGCCCCGGTACGCCGTGCTGATCGCGGGCTGATGCCGCTCGCCCGAAAAATGTGCGAGCGGACCAGCTTTCGGCTCAGCGGGTGAGGCGCGTGCCGGTGCGACGGCCCGTCAGCGCTTCGTAGAGCGCGATCAAGACGATGGCGGCGCCGACTCCGATGAAGAACGGAATCCACGCGATGCCACCGTTGGCGTTGTGGTATCCGAACTGGCTGGCGACCGCCGAGCCGATCAAACCGCCTACGGCGCCGATCACGACGGTCATGATCATGCCGACGTTCTGTTTACCCGGCATCACCAGACGCGCGACCACACCGATGATGGCGCCCACGATGATGGCGAGGATGATGGATCCGACCATTTCAGCTCCTGTCATAACGGCTCCCGGGGTGGGCGCCATCTTCGAGGGGGATTTCCCCGAAAAGACGGACTTCTAACACAATTCGGTCGGAAGCCGGATCAGGCGAGCCCGATGGCGCGCACCGTACCGGCCAGGTGCGTCTGCACCGCGCGCAGCGCCCGCGGGCCGTCGCCGTCGCGCAGCGCCTCGGCGATCTCGCGGTGCTCGTCCAGGATCGTCGTCGTCCGGTCGGGTTCGCGCAGCGCCGACTCGCCGATCATGCGCATCTGACGATCCCGCAGCGACGCATAGAAACCCGACAAGATGGCGTTGCCCGACTCGGCCAGCGTCACGGCGTGGAAGGCGCGGTCGGCGTCGAGGAACTCGGGCCAATCGGCGCGGTCGACGGCGGCGCGCTGCCGCGCCAGCTCGCCGGACAACCGCTGGAAAACCGCGGCGCACGCGGCCGGCCCGCGGCCCACCACCTTCGTCGCGGCGAACTGCTCGAGCACCAGCCGCGCCTCCATCACCGAGCGGACCTCGTCCGGCGACACGGGGACCACCAGGGCGCCGCGCTGCGGGTAGAGCCGCAGCAGCCCCTCGGCCTCCAGCCGCAGGAACGCCTCGCGCACGGGGGTGCGGGACATTCCCAGCGCCGCGGCGACGTCGCCCTCGCTGATCAGCTCCCCGCCCGGGAACGCGCCGGTGAGCACCTGCGTCTTGACGTAGTCGAGCGCGCGGTCCTTGGCCGTTGCCGGCCTGGCGTTCCCCGTTGCCACTGCAGCCTTCCGGTAGCTAAGTCGTATCCCAGCAGTGTGGTGACCGTACACCAGCGCGGGATTGACAACAGCGCAACTGAGATACAAGATAGATACGAGATAGACGCAAGATGCACTCGAGAGGCCCCCGAGCAGTTCGAAGGAGACGCGAAATGCCCGTCACGGAACAAGCCCTGACCCCGAACCTCGATCCGACGATCCCCGCCCCGATGGTCAACGTGGCCGAGTACGGGTTCGAAGGCCGTTTCCAGGACTGGGCCGAGGACGCGGAGTATTTCGAATACTCCAAGGCCGCCAACCCCATCGGCTCGGGCCATGTCCCGCAGGTCCCGGTTACCCGCTTCGACCCGGATGTCTACACCGATCAGCCCACCGGTGTGATCCCGCTGGATCTGTCCAGGGAGCTGGGCATCGAGACCGGCGCGGCGACCAGCCCCGCGCTGCTGGCCAACTTCGTGCGCATCCGCCCCGGTGAACAGGTCGACACCAGCCCCAACGCCACCTCGCAGCTGTACTACGTGCTCTACGGGCGGGGCTTCGCGGCGGTCAACGGCCAGCTGGTCGGATGGGAGAAGGGCGACTTCCTGACCCTGCCCGCGGGCACCCACTCGGTGTTCTACGCGGCCGCCGACACGGCCATGTACTGGGTGCACGACGAGCCGCTCATGCGCTACCTGGGCGCCCAAGCCACCCAGCCGCGGTTCCGCGCGACCAAGTTCCGCCGTTCGGACGCGGTGGCCAAGCTGGAGGAGATCGCGTCGCGCCCGGGCGCCAACGAGAAGAGCCGGGTCAGCGTGTTGCTGGCCAACGCCAACCAGGAACAGACGCTGACCATCACCCACGTGCTGTGGGCCATGTTCGGCGTGCTGCCGCCCAACCAGGTGCAGCGCCCGCACCGGCACCAGTCGGTCGCCCTCGACCTGATCCTCGACGCGCCGGCCCACGGCTGCTACACCCTGCTGGGCACCCGGCTCGACGAGCGCGGCGACATCGTCGACCCGATCCGGGTGGACTGGCGGGCGGGCTGCGCCTTCACCACCCCGCCGGGCATGTGGCACGCGCACTACAACGAGACCGACCAGCCCGCGCACCTGATCCCGATCCAGGACGCCGGCCTGCAGACCCACCTCCGCAGCCTCGACATCAAGTTCACGCAGCGCCGCGACCTCGTCGCCGGCTGACCCGCCGGACCGTGCACGGTCCACAGTTGCCGCATAGTGTGGCTGGACATGAAGTTGCCCCTGCTGGGCCCCGTGTCCGTCACCGGCTTCCAGAACGCGTGGTTCTTCCTGGTCTTGCTCGTCGTTCTGCTGGTCCTGGGCATCTACGTCGTGCTGCAGTTCGCCCGGCGCCGGCGCGTGCTGCGCTTCGCCAACATGGAGGTGCTGGAGCGGGTCGCACCGGCGCATCCCAGCCGGTGGCGGCACGTGCCCACGATCCTGCTGGCCACCTCGCTGGTGCTGCTGACCACCGCGATGGCGGGGCCGACCTCCGACGTCCGGATCCCGCTGAACCGGGCGGTCGTCATGCTGGTCATCGACGTCTCGGAGTCCATGGCCTCCACCGACGTCGCACCCGACCGGCTGACCGCCGCCAAGGTGGCCGGCAAGCAGTTCGCCGACGAGCTCACCCCCGCGATCAACCTGGGGCTGGTGGAGTTCGCCGCCAACGCCTCGCTGCTGGTCTCGCCGACGACCAACCGTGCGGCGGTGAAGGCGGCGATCGACAGCCTCAAGCCGGCGCCCAAGACCGCGACCGGCGAAGGACTGTTCACCGCGCTGCAGGCCATCGCGACGGTGGGCTCGGTGATGGGGGGCGGGGACGGCCCGCCGCCCGCGCGCATCGTGCTGGAGTCCGACGGCGCCGAGAACGTGCCGCTGGACCCCAACGCGCCGCAGGGCGCGTTCACCGCCGCCCGCGCCGCCAAGGCCGAGGGGGTGCAGATCTCGACGATCTCCTTCGGGACGCCCTACGGCACCGTCGAGTACGAGGGCGCCACCATCCCGGTTCCCGTCGACGATCAGACGCTGCAGAAGATCTGCGAGATCACCGACGGCCAGGCGTTCCACGCCGACAGCCTGGAGTCGCTGAAGACCGTCTATGCGACCCTGCAGCGGCAGATCGGCTACGAGACCGTCAAGGGCGACGCCAGCCTGGCCTGGATGCTGCTGGGCGCCGTCGCCATGGCCGGCGCAGTCCTGGCGGGCCTGTTCCTGAACCGCCGGCTGCCCTCCTGAGCGCTCAGACCGGCAGCCGCCGGTTGATCAGCAGGGCCAGCGCCGTCGCGATCAGCGCGGCCAGCACGCCCAGGCGCAGCCACCCGGCGCTGCCCGGTCCCGGCACGATGCGGTAGCCGATGTCCTTCTCGATGGCGTTGTAGCTCTTGTTCAGCTCGGCGATGTTGCCGGCGGTGTAGGACTGCCCGCCGGACAGTTTGGCGACCATCTTCATCTGGTCCGTCGAGACCGGGACGGCGACCCGCTGCCCGTCCATCTCGATCTCGCCCGTCTTGGTGCCGAACGAGATCGTCGAGATGGGCACCCCCTCGTCCCGGGCCAGCCGCGCCGCGGTGTAGACCCCGTCGTGCGGGTCGCTGGGGTTCGACGGCTTGTTCTCCCCGCCGTCGGAGAGCAGCACGATACGGGCCGGGGGCGGGGTGTCGCCGCCCGTGATGGCGGTGGCGCTGACCGCGTGCAGGGCGGTGAAGATGGCTTCGCCGGTGGCGGTGCTGTCGGCGAAGTCAAGCTTCTTGAGCGCGTCGATGGTCGCCTGGTGCTGCGGGGTCGGCGGCACCAGCAGGTACGGCGTGCCCGCGAAGCCGACCAGCCCGAGGTTGATGCCCGGCGTCAGCTGACTGGCGAACTGGCCGGCCGCCTCCTCGGCGGCCTTGAGCCGGTTGGGTGGGACGTCGGTTGCCCGCATGGACTGCGACATGTCGATGACGAGCACGATGACCGCCCGGTTGCGCGGGATCCGCATGTCATGGGTGGGCGTGGCCAGCGCGATGGTCAACAGGGTCAGGCTGAGCAATGACACCGCGATCGGGATGTGCCGCGTCGGCGACTGCGGCACGTCCGCCTCGGTGAAGCGGCGCAGCCGGCGGCGGCGGCGGGCCTGAACCAGGACGTAGACCGCGAGCAGAGCCAGCGGGAGCAGGCCGAACAACAGCATTCCCGGGCGTTGAAAGCCGTACAGCGGTAGCGGGCCTATCCCGGGAAGCGACACCCGCCAGTAAAGAGGAGACTTCCGGGCCCGTCAAACGGGGAGCCGCTCCCGCCCTACTCGCGCCTGAGCCGCCCGTCGACGAATTGCTCGAGGTTCTCCCATTCCCGTACCGCCGGGGCGTACGGGGCGGAGGGCTTGCCGACGGAGCCGGGCTCGAGCACGTAGGCCACGAGCTTGCCCAGCGGCCGGCCCGGCTCGAGCGCCTTGTCGACCGTGCCCTCTTCCGAGTAGTCGCCGATGTCGCGGAGCAGCTCGACGGCCAGGTCCAGCTGGTCGCGGTCGACGGCGCCCGGCCCGTCGGCGATGTCGTCGGCCAGCCCGCTGAGCACGTAGATGTTGTCCTCGGTCACCTTGACTTCCAGCGACCCGTCGGTGGCGGCGGTGCGGATGTCGTCGTAGGTGCTCAAGTCGGCCAAGTCGTGGTCGTGCTCATCGGCGAGATAGCGGGCCAGCGCGCGCTCCGAGCTGAACACGCTGATTCGCCCGTTGCGGCCCAGGAAGATCGGGCGGTCGTCCAGGTAGCACCGCAGCGTGAAGAAGGTGCCCGAACTCGTCATGATCCGAATCGGGTCGATGCCCACCTGCAGCCAGAAATCCTCGTCGCTGCCCAGGATGACGGTGTCGCCGGCCGCGCGCGATTCCTCCTCGTCTTCCTCGTCTTCCTCGCCTTCGTCGTCGGCCTCCGCGGACTCCTCGGCTTCCGCGTCGAGGTCCTCGTCGGCCTCCGCGACGGCTTCGGTGTCCTGCGCGTCGTCCTCCTCGGGCTCCTCGGGCTCCTCGGGCTCCTCGGCGAGCTCGTCGGCCGCCTTGGCTGACAGTTTGTCGTCGACCTCGGGGGTGGTGGCGATGTCGTCGATCGCGCCGAGCACGTCGTCCCAGCTGCGCCCGATGACCTCGCCGATCGCGTTCCAGCGCTTGAGGCCGGCCTTGCCGGTGAAGTGGTCGATCCCGCCCGACACCGTGCCCAGCGTGGGGTTGCCGTTGAAGAACTTCAGCACCGCCGCGAGCTCGCACACCGATCCGATGGACGAGACGAGCGCCAGCGTGCGGGCCAGCTCGGTCACCGACTCCTCGGTCGGCTTCTCCGACACCAGCTCCTCGACCGCGACCAGATCGAACTGCTTGTCCTCGGCCGGGGAGAACTTGTGCGCGTGCGCCGCGGTCAGGTCCTTCCACGCCGGGTGATCGACCAGGTCGTTGTCGGTATCGGAGCGCACGAACGCGACCAGGTCGGCGACGGAGGTGAAGACGTACAGGTCCTCGTCCTTGCCCAGGAACGCCTCCCACTCGTCGCCGGCGTCGCGCCAGCGGGGTGCCCACACGGTGTAGCGGTCACCGTCGGACAGGCTCAGGCGGATGGGCACGAGGTCAGCAGCCATGCGGCACACAATAGCGACGGCCCGGGGAGGTGCCCGCCGTCGGGACACCTAGCCCCAGATATCGGTGATCGGCGGCGCACCGGCCGCGTAGCCGGTTTTGGGCAGCCCGTACATCTCCTCGATCGTGGACAGCACGTTGTAGTGGTTGATCTGTTCGGCGTAATTGCCGGGACGGACGTGGGCGCCGTAGAACACCGTGGGGATCTGGTTGCGGGTGCCGCCGTCGTCCTCGTCGAACGTCACGATCAGCAAGCTGTTGTTGGCCGCCGCCCAGTTGGCGTAGCCCGACAGCTGACGGTTCAGCCAGGCGTCGGCCTGCGCGATGGAGCCGTCGTGCATGTTGTTGTCGTTGTTGGGGATGACGAACGACACGGTGGGCAGTCCGGCGTAGTTACCCATCGGGAACGCCGAGAACGGCAGGGAGTTCGCGGGTGGCACGTTGGCGAAGTTGGCCCAGGGCACGTGCTTGCGCGCGTACTTGCCGGCGGTGCACGCCGGCGAGCCGACCGCGGGCAGGCCTTCGGCGAAGCCGGCGAACGTGTAACCCGCGGCCAGCAATTCGGAACCCAGGTTGGGGGCGGCGCCGGCGTTGACCGGGCACAGGTCTCTGGTCACCCCGAAGGTGCTGCCGGCGAACAGCGCCAGGTAATTCGGCTCGCTGGGGTGTGTTTCGGCGAACGACTGGGTCATGTTGGCGCCGCCGGCGGCCAGCGCGGTGAGGAAGGGGGCCGACTTGTTGCCGATGATGCCGTTTTCGGAGTGGTTCTCCTCGACCACGATCACGATGTGCGCCGGCTGTGGAATGGCCGAAGCCACCAGGCCTATCCGCGAGGTGAGCGGGCCGGCCGCCAGTCCCACCAGGGCCAGCGCGCCGAGCAGCCGCAGGACTCGAAATGCGCTGCCCGTCAATCCTGTTGAACCCGTGACTCCGCTCAGCACCAAGGGAGCATAGGCGTGCAGCCGGCGCGGCGGCGGCGCCGACGCGGGCGGCTTCGGCGGGGCGTTAACGAATTGCGGCCGGATCGTTATATAGGGTCGAACACCGTGGAGGTGCGCGTTGTCGATCACCCGCTGGCGGTCGCCCGGCTGACGACGATGCGCGACAAACACACCGACAACGACGGTTTCCGGGCCGCGTTGCGGGATCTGACCGCGATGCTGATCTACGAGGCCACGCGGGACGCGCCCCGGGAGACGTTTCCGGTCCACACGCCGCTGGCCGAGACGCTGGGGGTGCGACTGGCGAAGCCGCCCCTGCTGGTGCCGGTGTTGCGGGCCGGGCTGGGCATGGTCGATCAGGCGCTTGCGCTGCTGCCGCAGGCCCGGGTCGGGTTCGTCGGTGTCGCGCGCAACGAGGAAACCCATCAGGCGAGTGGGTATTTCGAGTCGCTGCCCGACGACCTTTCCGGCCTGCCGGTGCTGGTCCTGGATCCGATGCTGGCCACGGGTGGATCGGTGAAGTACACGCTCGGCCTGCTGCTGGAGCGCGGCGCAACCGACATCACGGTGTTGTGCGCGGTGGCCGCGCCCGAAGGCGTTGCCGTGCTTGAGAAGACGGTGCCCGAGGCGCGTCTGTTCACCGTGGCGGTCGACGACGGACTCAACGAGAACGCCTATATCGTGCCGGGTCTCGGCGACGCCGGCGACCGTCAGTACGGGCCCCGCTAGCGCGCCTACAGGCCGCGCGCCGCGGACACCAGCTGCTCGCGCAACGCGCCGGCCCGCTGCCGCGCCTCGCCCAGGTCGCCGGTCACCGCGCAGCGAACCTCGATGTAGCACTTCAACTTCGGCTCGGTCCCGGACGGCCGCACCACCAGCCTGACCGACGTGTCGTCGGCACCGCCGGCGAAGATCAACGCGTCGGTGATGTCGGTGACGGTCGCGGCGTACCCGGCCAGCGTTTGCGGTGGCGTCGCCCGCAGCCGCCGCATCAGTTCGGCGGCCTCGGCGGCGCCGGCGACGCGACGCGACACCGCCGCGACGTCGTGCACGCCGTATTGCCGGGCGAGGTCGTCGAGCGCGTCGGCCACCGAACGGCCCTGGTCCTTCAGCGCGGCCACCAGATCGCACACCAGCACCGCGGCGCTGATGCCGTCCTTGTCGCGCACGGCGTCCGGGTCGACACAGTGCCCGATCGCCTCCTCGTAGGCGTACACCAGGGTGGCGCCGGGCACGTTCCCGTCGGCCCGCGCCAGCCACTTGAAGCCGGTGAGGGTTTGGTCAAACCCTCGAGCGCGGCTGCGATCGCGGCGCGTACCCGCCGGGGACGCACGCGACGTGGGTGGCTCCGCGGTGACGCGCGATCGCCGCCAGCATTCGCGACGACACCACGGTGCTGGCGACCACCGCCGTCCGGGGATCGGCGACCCGAGACAAGATGTAATCGCCTAGCAGCCAACCGGTTTCGTCTCCCGAGAGCATCCGCCATCCCGGCCCGGTGGGGATGGCGACCGCGCACCGGTCGGCGTCGGGATCCAGCGCGATCGCGACGTCGGCCCCGACGTCCGCGGCCAGCGCGAGCAGCGCGTCCGTGGCGCCGTGCTCCTCGGGATTCGGGAAGGCCACGGTGGGGAAGTCGGGGTCGGGCGCGAACTGGGCTCCGACGGTGTGCACCTGCCCAAAGCCCGCGCGCTGCAACGCTTCCACGGCCACAACGCCGCCCACCCCGTGCAGCGGGGTGAGGGCCACCCGCGCCGAACCGGTGGCGCGACGCACCCCGGCGGCCCGCGCGATGTAGCGCTCGACCAGATCGGTGACGGCGGGTTCCACCGGGGCCCGGCCGATTTCGTCGGCCGGGGGAGCCGCGGCCATCGCGGCCTCGATCTCGCGGTCGGTGGGGGAGACGATCTGGGTGCCGCCGTCGGCGTAGACCTTGTAGCCGTTGTCGGTCGGCGGGTTGTGCGAGGCGGTGATCTGTATCCCGGCGGCGGCGCCGGTGTGGCGCACGGCGAACGCGACCACCGGCGTGGGGACCGGACCGGGCAGCAGCTGCACCGAAAAGCCCTGGGCAGCAAGCACTTCAGCGGTGACGGTGGCGAAGACCGCGGAGCCGTGCCGGGAGTCGCGCCCGACGATCACGTGCGCGCCGGCCAGGCCCCGCCCACCCAGCACCTGAGCCACCGCCCAGGTCACGCGCGACACCACCGCCACGTTCATCGCGTCGGGCCCGCCGCGCACCGGGCCGCGGAGGCCCGCGGTGCCGAACACGAGGGGGTGGGCAAAGCGCGCGGCGAGCTCGTCGGGCCCGCACGCGGCGAGCTCGGCGGCCGTGGCGGGGTCGGGGTCGTGCGCGATCCACTCCTCGGGCGTCATCTACAACCGGGCCAGGACGTCGGCCAGCAGCGCGCCCATCCGGCTGGCCGACGCGGCGCCGGCGGCGAGCACCTCGGCGTGGCTCAGCGGCTCACCGCCGATCCCCGCGGCCAGGTTGGTCACCAGCGAGATCCCCAGCACCTCGGCGCCGGCCGCCCGGGCCGCGATGGTCTCGTGCACGGTCGACATGCCGACCAGGTCGGCGCCCAGCAGCCGCAGCATCCGCACCTCGGCCGGCGTCTCGTAGTGCGGCCCCGGCAGGCCGGCGTAGACACCCTCGGTCAGGTCGGGGTCGACGAGGCGCGCGAGCTCGCGCAGCCGCGGTGCGTACGCGTCGGTCAGGTCGACGAACTGCGGGCCGACCAACGGCGACCGCGCGGTCAGGTTGAGGTGGTCGCTGATCAGCACCGGCCGGCCGACCGCCATGTCGGGCCGCAGACCGCCGGCCGCGTTGGTGAGCACGACGATGCGCGCCCCGGCCGCGCAGGCCGCCCGCACCGGGTGCACCACATGGCACAGGTCGTGGCCCTCGTAGGCGTGCACCCGGCCGACCAGCACCAGCACGCGGCGCTCGCCGACGCGCGTCGACAACAGCTCACCGGTGTGCCCCACGGCGGTGGGCGGCGCGAAGCCGGGGACGTCGGCCTGCGGCAGCACGGCGGTCGGAACGCCGAGCGCGTCCGCTGCGGGGCGCCACCCCGAGCCGAGGACGACGGCGACGTCATGCTGGGGTGCGCCGGTGCGTTCGGCGATGAATTGCGCCGCCCGCCGAGCCAGGTCGTCGGGGTCGGTCGGGGGTTCGGCCACGGCCATCGACCTTAGCCCTGCGCAGGTGCCCGCCGGAATATGTGAAAATCTGCCGCATGAGTCTTCGTAGGTGGCCGGTAGTCGGCCTGGCCGTCGCCGTTGCGGCGGCGGTGTTTTCGATCACCAGCGGCGCGGTGCCGACGGCGCGGGCCGACGGGTGCCCCGACGTCCAGCTGATCTTCGCCCGCGGCACCGCCGAGCCGCCCGGCCTGGGGGTCGCCGGGGACGCGCTGCTCGACGCGCTGCGGCCGGCCCTCGGCTCGCGCAGCGTCGACGCCTACCCGGTGAACTACCCGGCCAGCTACAACTTCCTGCAGACCGCCGACGCTGCCAATGACGCCCGCGATCACATCGCCCAGATGGTCGACCAGTGCCCGGCGACCAAGCTGGTGCTCGGCGGCTTCTCGCAGGGCGCCGCCGCGGTGTCGATGCTGGCGGGGGTGCCGCCGCTGGGCGAGCGCATCGGCAACTTCGGGTCGGCCCCCGCGCTGGACCCCGGCCTGGCCAACAAGGTCGCGGCGGTGGCGGTGTTCGGCAACCCCGGCAACCGGTTCAACACGCCGCTTTCCACCGCGGGCCAGTTCGCCGGCCGCGCCATCGACATCTGCAGCCCCGGTGATCCGGTGTGCGTGGTCGGGGGTCGGGACCGGGAAGCCCACCACGATTACGGTGTGGCGCCCTACCCCGGACAGGCGGCGGGATTCATCGCCGGGCTGGTATAGCCCGGGCCTCACGGTCGCGGTGGGATACTGCGAGAATGCCCACCACCGCATTGGACAACGTCGAGGATGTCGTGCGGCGACGTGGCTCCGACCTGGTTGAGCTGTCCCACGCCATCCACGCCGAGCCCGAGCTGGCGTTCGCCGAGTATCGCAGCTGCGCCAAGGCCCAGGCGCTGGTCGCCGAGCGCGGTTTCGAGATCACCGCGCAGGCCGGTGGCCTGGCGACCGCGTTTCGCGCCGACTTCGGCAGCGGGCCGCTGACCGTCGGGATATGCGCCGAATACGACGCGCTGCCCGAGATCGGACACGCCTGCGGTCACAACATCATCGCCGCATCGGCTGTGGGCACCGCGCTGGCGCTGGCCGACGTGGCCGACGACTTGGGCCTGCGGGTGGCGCTGATCGGTACCCCCGCCGAAGAGATGGGCGGCGGCAAGGCGCTGCTGCTGCAGGCCGGGGTTTTCGATGACGTCGCCGCGGCGGTGATGCTGCATCCCGGACCGGCCGACATCGCGGCGGCCCGCTCGCTGGCGCTGTCGGAGGCGACCGTGCACTACCGTGGCAAGGAATCCCACGCCGCCGTCGCGCCGCATCTGGGGATCAACGCCGCCGACGCCGTAACCGTCGCGCAGGTGGCCGTCGGGCTGTTGCGGCAGCAGCTGGCCCCCGGCCAACTGGTGCACGGCATCGTCACCGATGGCGGCCAGGCGGTCAACGTCATCCCCGGGCACGCGACGCTGGAGTATGCGATGCGGGCGTTCGAGTCGGATTCGCTGAGACAGCTGGAGGGCAGGATGTACGCGTGCTTCGCCGCGGGCGCGTTGGCCACCGGCTGCGAGTACGAGATCGGCAACCCGGCACCCGCTTACGACGAACTCACGCCCGACGAATGGCTGGCCGACGTCTTCCGCGACGAGATGCGCCGGCTCGGCCGCGAGCCGGTGGCCCGCGAGTTCGAGGCGGCGCTGCCCATGGGCAGCACCGACATGGGCAACGTGACGCACGTGCTGCCGGGGATCCATCCGGTGGTCGGGGTCGACGCCGGCGGCGCCACGGTTCACCAGCGCGCGTTCGCCACGGCCGCCGCCGGCCCCAGCGGCGACCGCGCCGTCGTCGAGGGTGCGATCATGCTGGCCCGCACGGTGGTCCAGCTGGCCCAGACGCCCGCCGAACGCGACCGCGTGCTGGCCGCGCGGGAACGGCGGGCGTCCGCATGAGCCTGCCCGACGCCGCCACCTCCTGGCTGGCCGCACACCACGACGACCTGGTCGAATGGCGCCGGCACATCCACCGCTACCCCGAGCTGGGGCGGCAGGAGTACGCCACCACCCAGTTCGTCGCCGAGCGGTTGGCCGACGCCGGGCTCAACCCCAAGGTGCTGCCCGGCGGCACCGGGCTGGTCTGCGACCTGGGCCCCGAACACGAGCCGAGGATCGCGCTGCGGGCCGACATGGACGCGTTGCCGATGGCCGAGCGGACCGGCGCGCCCTACACCTCCACCATGCCCAACGTCGCGCACGCCTGCGGGCATGACGCCCACACCGCGATCCTGCTCGGCACCGCGCTCACCCTGGCGTCGGTGCCCGAGCTGCCGGTCGGAGTGCGGCTGATCTTCCAGGCCGCCGAGGAGCTGATGCCCGGGGGCGCGATCGACGCCATCGCCGCAGGCGCGATCTCCGGAGTGTCGCGGATCTTCGCCCTGCACTGCGACCCCCGGCTGCTGGTCGGCCAGATCGCGGTCCGGCACGGCCCCATCACCTCGGCGGCCGACCAGATCGAGATCACGCTGCACTCCCCGGGCGGGCACACCTCGCGCCCCCACCTGACCGCGGACCTGGTCTACGGCCTCGGCACGCTGATCACCGGGCTGCCCGGGGTGCTGTCGCGCCGCATCGACCCGCGCAACGGCACCGTGCTGGTGTGGGGGGCGGTCAACGCCGGGGTGGCCGCCAACGCCATCCCGCAGAGCGGGGTGCTGGGCGGCACGGTCCGCACCGCGAGCCGGCAGACGTGGGTCGGCCTCGAGGAGATCATCCGGGAGACGGTGTCGGCGCTGCTGGCGCCGCTGGGCATCGACCACACGCTGCAGTACCGGCGCGGCGTGCCGCCGGTGGTCAACGAGGACGTCTCGACGCGCATCCTCACCCATGCGATCGAGGCCATCGGCCCGGACGCGCTGGCCGATACCCGCCAGTCCGGCGGGGGCGAGGACTTCTCGTGGTACCTCGAGGAGATCCCCGGCGCGATGGCGCGCCTGGGGGTCTGGTCGGGGCAGGGGCCGCAGCTGGACCTGCACCAGCCGACGTTCGACCTCGACGAGCGGGCCCTGGCGATCGGGCTGCGCGTGATGGTCAACATCGTCGAGCAGTCGGCCGCGTTCTCCTCGGCCTAGGGCGTCCCGCCGCGAGCGTGCGTGTTTGCACGGCGACGCGCCGGATTGACCGGTGCCCATCGTCGCCGAAGATGTCAGACATCGGCGCCACGAACTCCTCGGCCGACTCAACACGTATCTGCGCCGGGCCGCCTGAAGCCAGGCGAAGGTGCGTACATTGCCGGGCGTGCCGGCGTGTCGTCGTACAAACACGCACGCCGGCGGCAACGGGCTCCCTAGGAGCCGGTTCCCGGACCGACGTTGTGGGCCGGCCGGGTACGCAGGTCATGCACGTAATCCGCCGGGGCCCCGGCGACTTCGGCCGCATCGGCCATCACACCGAGATAGCGCGCCGACGGCAGGCCGCCCTCCCAGGCGTCGAGCACGTAAAGCCACGCCAGCACGGGGTCGGTGGTGGTGTCCGACGAGATGCGTTCCACCCGGCAGCGGATCTTCTTGTGGACGCCGAACTCCGAGCCCTCCCACCGGTCGAGGTTCTTCTCGTCGGCCGGGGTCATGTCGTACAGGACGACGAACACCTTGCAGTTCGGGTCTTCGACGACGGTGGCCAGCGCGCCCTCCCAGCCGATGTCCTCGCCGCCGAACGTCAGCCGCCAGCCGTGCAGCCAGCCGGTTCCGGCCATCGGCGAATGGGGTGCGCGCTCGAGCATCTGCTCAGGATCCATGTTCGACCCGTAGGCGGCGTAGAGCGGCACGGGGAAATCTTAGACGTCACCCGCACGAGCGGTCGTGTCCCAAGGGTTCCGCCGCGCTGTCTGATGGCGCGGTTGCTCCTCACGCCGCGCTGCGCCGCGCTGCAGGGTGCCCGGTCTCCCCGCTAGGTTGGGGGCTGTGGCGACCCGCATCGTGATCCTCGGTGGCGGCCCCGCCGGTTACGAAGCCGCGCTGGTGGCCGCCACCTCCCACCCCGACACCACGCACGTCACCGTGATCGACTCCGACGGGATCGGCGGCGCGGCGGTGCTGGACGACTGCGTGCCGTCCAAGACGTTCATCGCCTCGACGTGGCTGCGCACCGAGCTGCGCCGGGCGCCGCGGCTGGGGTTGGACATCGACATCGACGACGCCAAGATCTCGCTGCCGCAGATCCACGCCCGGGTCAAGCAACTGGCCACGGAGCAGTCGGCCGACATCACCGAACAGCTGCTCAGCGTGGGCGTGCACGTGGTCGCCGGGCACGGCGAGCTGATCGACCCGACGCCCGGGCTGGCCTGCCACCGCGTCAGGGCGACCGCGGCCGACGGCACCGTCAGCGAGTACGAGGCCGACGTCGTGCTGATCGCGACCGGCGCCAGCCCTCGTGTCCTGCCCTCGGCCCAGCCGGACGGCGAGCGCATCCTGACCTGGCGGCAGCTCTACAACCTGGAGGCGCTGCCCGAGCACCTCGTCGTGGTCGGGTCGGGCGTCACCGGCGCCGAGTTCGTGCACGCCTACACCGAGCTGGGCGTGCCGGTGACGGTGGTAGCCAGCCGGGACCGGGTGCTGCCCTACGAGGACGCCGACGCGGCGCTGGTCCTGGAGGAGGCGTTCTCCGAACGAGGCGTCCAGTTGGTCAAGAACGCCCGCGCGCAGTCGGTCACCCGCACCGACGGCGGCGTGCTGGTCACCCTGGCCGACGGGCGCACCGTCGAGGGCAGTCACGCCCTGATGACCATCGGGTCGGTCCCCAACACCGGTGGCCTCGGCCTGGACCGGGTCGGCATCGAGCTGGGCCGCGGCGGCTACCTGACCGTGGACCGGGTGTCGCGGACCTCGGTGGCCGGCATCTACGCCGCGGGGGACTGCACCGGCTTGCTGCCCCTGGCGTCGGTGGCCGCCATGCAGGGCCGGATCGCGATGTATCACGCGCTGGGCGAGGGCGTCAGCCCGATTCGGTTGCGCACGGTGGCGGCGACGGTGTTCACCCGGCCGGAGATCGCGGCCGTCGGCGTGCCGCAGACGATGATCGACGACGGTTCGGTGTCGGCCCGCACGATCATGCTGCCGCTGCGGACCAACGCGCGGGCCAAGATGTCCGGGCTGCGACAGGGTTTCGTGAAGATGTTCTGCCGCAAGTCCACCGGTGTGGTCATCGGCGGCGTGGTGGTGGCCCCGATCGCCTCCGAATTGATCCTGCCGATCGCGGTGGCCGTCCAAAACCGCATCACCGTGACCGAGCTGGCGCAGACGCTCGCCGTTTATCCGTCGCTGTCCGGGTCCATCACCGAGGCCGCTCGTCGGCTGATGGCCCACGACGATCTGGACTAGCCTTGGTTCGACACCGTCCTACTGGCGAGTAACCGACAGGAGTTTCCCGGTGAGGAGTCCTCTGCCGTGAGCAACCCGATACAGGCGCCCGACAGCGCACAGACCTGGGCGGCTTCCACGTTGGGACCCCGGCAGCGCGCGTTGGCGTGGGAACGACTGGGTGCCGAGCAGTTCGACGTCGTCGTCATCGGCGGCGGCGTGGTGGGCTCCGGTTGCGCGTTGGACGCCGCCACCCGCGGGCTCAAGGTGGCGCTGGTCGAGGCGCGCGATTTCGCGTCGGGCACGTCGAGCCGCTCGTCGAAGATGTTCCACGGCGGGCTGCGCTATCTCGAGCAGCTGGAGTTCGGGCTGGTGCGCGAGGCGCTCTACGAGCGGGAGCTGTCGCTGACCACCCTGGCGCCGCATCTGGTCAAGCCGATGCCGTTCCTGTTCCCCCTGACCAATCGCCTGTGGGAGCGTCCCTATGTCGCCGCGGGGATCTTTCTCTACGACCGGATGGGCGGGGCGAAATCCGTTCCCGCGCAAAAGCATCTGACCCGGGCCGGCGCGTTGCGGCTGAGCCCTGGCCTCAAGCGCAGCGCGCTGATCGGCGGTATCCGCTACTACGACACCGTCGTCGACGACGCCCGGCACACCATGACCGTCGCCCGCACCGCCGCCCACTACGGCGCGGTGGTGCGGACCTCCACCCAGGTGGTCGCGATGCTGCGCGAGGGCGACCGGGTGACCGGCGTGCGGGTCCGCGACTCCGAGAACGGCGCCGTCACCGAAGTTCGCGGCCACGTCGTCGTCAACGCGACGGGGGTGTGGACCGACGAGATTCAGGCGTTGTCCAAGCAGCGCGGCCGGTTTCAGGTGCGGGCGTCCAAGGGCGTGCACGTGGTGGTGCCGCGTGACCGCATCGTCAGCGACGTCGCCATCATTTTGCGCACCGAGAAGTCGGTGATGTTCGTCATCCCGTGGGGGACCCACTGGATCATCGGCACCACCGACACCGACTGGAACCTGGACCTGGCCCACCCCGCGGCCACCAAGGCCGACATCGACTACATCCTGCAGACGGTCAACACCGTGCTCGCCATCCCGCTCACCCACGCCGACATCGACGGGGTGTACGCCGGGCTGCGGCCGCTGCTGGCGGGGGAGAGCGAGGAGACCTCCAAGCTGTCCCGCGAGCACGCCGTGGCGGTCCCCGCGCCGGGCCTGGTGGCCATCGCCGGCGGCAAGTACACCACCTATCGGGTCATGGCCGCCGACGCGATCGACGCCGCGGCCCAGTTCGTCCCGGCCCGGGTGGCGCCGTCCATCACCGAGAAGGTCAGCCTGCTGGGCGCCGACGGTTATTTCGCGCTGGTCAATCAGGCGGAACACGTTGCGGCGCTTCAGGGTTTGCATCCGTACCGGGTGCGGCACCTGCTGGACCGCTACGGCTCGCTGATCGGCGACGTGCTGGGTTTGGCGGCCGGCAACGCCGACCTGCTCAACCCGATCAAGGAGGCGCCGGGCTACCTCAGGGTGGAGGCGCTGTACGCGGTCACCGCCGAGGGGGCGCTGCACCTGGAGGACATCCTGGCCCGCCGGATGCGCATCTCCATCGAGTACTCGCACCGCGGCGTCGACTGCGCCCGCGAGGTCGCCGACGTGGTCGCGCCCGTGCTGGGGTGGAGCGCCGCGGACGTCGAGCGTGAGGTGGCCAACTACTCCGCGCGGGTGGAGGCCGAGGTCTTGTCGCAGGCCCAGCCCGACGACGTGTCGGCGGACGAGTTGCGGGCCAGCGCCCCGGAGGCGCGCGCCGAGATCCTCGAACCGGTACCCCTCAATTGAGGCCTGCGCCGCTTCCGGTGCGGGACGGGCTCGGCCCGGCGCGGGTGCGGCTGCGTGGCGGGCCGGTGCTGGACGAGCTGACCGACCGGTTCGGCGCGCCGGCGCGGGTGAAGGTCCTGGCCGGGGAGGTGGTCGACGCCGACGGCGCGGTGGTCGACGAGGCCACGGTGCTTGGTGCCGGGTCCCTCGTCTACCTGTATCGGGAACTGCCCGACGAGGTGCCCGTGCCGTTCGAGATCACGGTGCTTCATCGCGACGCGGACATCGTGGTGGTCGACAAGCCGCACTTTCTGGCGACCATGCCCCGCGGCCGGCACGTGGCGCAGACGGCGCTGGTGCGGCTGCGCCGGGAGCTGGGCCTGCCCGAGCTGAGCCCGGCCCATCGGCTCGACCGGCTGACCGCCGGCGTGCTGCTGTTCACGGTGCGCCGCGACGTGCGCGGCGCCTATCAGACCCTGTTCTCCCGCGGGTTGGTGCGTAAGACGTATCTGGCGCGCGCGGCCGTCGACCCCGCCCTGGTGTTGCCGCGCGCGGTGCGCAGCCGGATCGTCAAGCGGCGCGGGGTTCTGCAGGCCGCCTGCGAACCGGGCGCCCCCAACGCGGAGACGCTGGTGGAGCTCGTCTGCCCGGACGGCCTGTACCGGCTGACCCCACGCACCGGGCGCACCCATCAGCTGCGTGTGCACATGGCCGCGCTGGGCGTGCCGATCGACGGGGATCCGTTGTACCCCAACGTTATCGACGTGCCACCCGGAGACTTCAGCACGCCGTTGCGGTTGCTGGCGCAGCGCATCGAGTTCGACGATCCGGTGACGGGCGCTCGGCGTGAGTTCGTCAGCCGTCGAACGCTGGACTGAACTTTTTGTCGGACCGTGGTGGCATGATCGAACCTATGTTCGATTCGAGGGTGTCGTCGGCGGGGGTGATCGCGGAGTTCGATGAGCTCTTTGAGCGGCGGTATCCGTCGACGACGGCGCAGTCGGCGGGGCTGCTGGAGCGGATCGGCTGTTTTGCGCGGGTGGAGAATCGGGCGGTGGCCGCGCAGTTGGCGGCGATCGGGGAGTTGTTTGCCTATCGGCTCTCGCGGTGTGGTGAGACCGAGGATTGGGCTATCGATACCGAGGCGGCGGTGGCCGCTGAGGTGGCTGCGCAGTTGCGGATCGGTCAGGGGTTGGCGGCCAGCCGGGTGCGTTATGCGCGGGCGCTGCGTGAGCGGTTGCCGCGGGTGGCCGAGGTGTTCGCGGCCGGGGACATCGATTTTCGGATGGTGGCGACGCTGGTGTTTCGCACCGATTTGATCACCGACCCTGAGGTGGTGGCGGCCGTGGATGCGCGGTTGGCCGCGCAGGTGGGGCGTTGGCCGTCGCTGACCCCGGCCCGGCTGGCGGCGCGGGTGGACAAGGTGGTGGCGGGCGCGGACGCCGATGCGGTGCGCCGGCGTCGGGACCGCGCGGCGGGGCGCGAGGTGTGGATCGGTGAGATGGGTGAGGGGTTGGCGCGCATCGAGGGCGTGGTGTGCAGCCCGGATGCGGCCGCCCTGGACAACCGGCTGGATGCGCTGGCGGGCACGGTGTGCGCCCACGATCCGCGCAGCCACCAGCAGCGCCGCGCCGATGCCCTGGGCGCGTTGGCCGCCGGGGCCCAGCGGCTGGGCTGCCGCTGCGGGCGCCCGGATTGCGCGGCCGGTGACCGGGCGCCCGCCGGCCCGGTGGTGATCCATGTCATCGCCGAACAGGCCACGCTCGAGGGCGGCGGCGGCGCCCCGGGCTGCCAGCTGGGGGCCGAGGGGTTGATCCCCCCCGAGTTGCTCGCCGAGTTGGCCGGCGCGGCCACGCTGGTGCCGCTGGTCCACCCCGGCGACGCCCCACCCGAGCCCGGGTATGTGCCCTCTGCGGCGTTGGCCGATTTCGTGCGGTGCCGGGATCTGACCTGCCGCTGGCCGGGCTGTGATCACCCGGCGGTGTCCTGCGACCTCGACCACACCCTCCCCTCTGCTCTGGGTGGGCCCACCCACGCGGGCAACCTCAAATGCTTGTGCCGCACCCATCATCTGGTGAAAACCTTCTGGGGCTGGCAGGACAAACAGCTGCCCGACGGCACCCTGATCTGGACCTCCCCGGCCGGGCACACCTATGTCACCACCCCGGGCAGTGCGCTGCTGTTCCCCAGCCTGAGCCGGGCCGTGGGCGGCATGCCCGCCCCCGAAGCCGACCCCCCGCAGGACTTCTGCGCCGGGCGCACCGCGATGATGCCGCGCCGGCGCCGCACCCGCACCCAGGACCGCGCCACCCGCACCGCCACCGAACGCCGACACAACCGCCAGGCCCGCCAACCCGCCCCGGTCACCACAGCCGACCCCGACCACGACCCCCCGCCCTTCTGACGGCCGGCCGTCGTCGATTTCAAGCGGAAGCGACACCGAAGAGGCGCCACTGCCCGGGCACGCCCTTGAGTGCGTGAGCGCCACGGTCCTCGAACTCGAGTCCTGATCCGATCACGAGGTCGCGCAGCGTGCTGGACACCAGTACGTCGTTCGGCCCCGCCAGCGCGCTCACTCGTGCGCCGATGTGCACCGCGATCCCACCGATGTCGTCACCGCGGACCTCGCACTCGCCGGTGTGCAAACCGGCGCGCACCTCGATGCCCAGCGCGTGCACCGCGTCACGAATCGCCATGGCGCAGCGGATCGCTCGCTGCGGGCCGTCGAACGTCGCGAGAAAGCCGTCGCCGGACGTGTTCACCTCACGGCCACGGAAGCGGTTGAGTTGTGACCGCACGATGGCATCGTGGGCATCGAGCAACGCGCGCCACTCACGGTCGCCCATCGCTACGGCGCGCCGCGTCGAGTCCACGATGTCGGTGAACAGCACGGTGGCGAGAACGCGGTCGTCGGCCACGTCGGGCTGCTCGCCGGTAAGGAACTTGGCGATCTCCTGGAAGGACTCGCGCCATGGTTCGACGACGTGGTAGAAGTTGCGCCCCGGAATCTCAACGAATTTCGCGCCCTCGATGAGATCGGCGACTTCCTTGCCCTTCTCCGGCGGTAGGAACGGATCGTCGCGGTGATGCACCACGAGGGTGGGTACGCGGACGGTCGGAAGGATCGCAAGCGCGCTCACCTCGGAGACGAGCGGCAACATGAGCTCGGCGGTTCGCGGGCTCGCCGCCAGGCGCTCGTGCCGCGCCCAGGCGGCGCGGATTTCCTCGTTCCACGGCATGTCCGGATTGATCAGATGTTCCAATTCGCCGGTTCCCCACAGGACCGGAGCAACAGTGGCGAGTCCATCCATCAGCTCGGTGCGCACTGTCGCGTCTATCGTGCTTTCGAGCAAGACGAGCGCGGTGGTGCGGGACGGATGCGTGGCCGCGAACAACGCCGAGGTAGGGGATGCGCCGGCGTATGTGACCAGAACTGCTTCCGGGATGTCGAGGGCGTCGAGCACCGCGGTGATGCTGTCGGCCCATTGCTCCAAGGTCGGCAGCGCGCCCGGCTCGACCGGATCGGACGCCCCGCTGCCCGGCTGGTCGAAGAGGATCAATCGACCCAGCGACGTCATCGCTTCCATCCAGCCCCGAACGCCAGGCAGCTCGGGGAAGACCTCGCAGTTGGTGAACCAGTTCGGCACGAAAACGATGTCGCGCTCACCGTCGCCCGCCGTGCGATAGGCGACGCGCAAGTCCCCGTTCATCGCGTACCGCGTCTCCGAGAACACGGCGAGGGCTCAGCCGTCGATGTGCGTCGGCGGGTCGGCGAAGGTGAAATCCGAAGGGGGGCGGCCGGGACCCATCACGTCGCAGTGCCCGTCGGGCACGAGGTAGGAACTGGCGCCGTTGGGGATCAACCGGGCGACTGCCACGCAACGTTGCCAGGTGCCGTCGGGCTGGACGGGCCCATCGCACCTGCTGAGAACCCCTCCTCCGTACTGGCAGCCGGCCCCGGCCGGTGGCGCCGAGGCGACCAGCTCTGCGGCCATCAGCAGGGCGGCCACTCCTGCGACGACGCCGCGCTTCATGGTTGCCTCCCGTCACCTCGCCGCTGGGGGCGGTGCCGAGCGCATGTGGTGCCAACGCCGTCGACAACCCAGCCAGCAACCTTTGACGCTACCGCCTTTGTGGGATCGGTAGCGAACCTTTTGTGGTCTGCTGATTGACGTAGTCCACATCGGAAAGGCGCGAGGCAATGTCGCACAATCGCAAGCTCGGGAAGGTTATTGCCGGGGCGCTGCTGGCCGGCGGCATGGCGGCGGCCGGTGTGGGGCTCGTCGCCGGCGCCGCCCAGGCGGAGCCCGGCGCCGCGCCGCAATTCAATCGCCCACTGCCCGTCGACAACTTCACGGTCCCGCACGACTGGTGCCCCGGGCAGCCGCTGCCGATGCCCGATGTGCGTTGGGACATGGGCGTCTGCCACCACTGGTATTGGGTCCCCGTCGGGGGCATGGGCAACGTCGGCCAATTCGTGTGGGAAGGAGACGCGCCGCGTCGCCCACTGGGCCCGCCGCCCTGCTACGGAGCCCCCATCTGCCTGCCGGGCCTGTAGCCGGCATCGAAGGCATGGCCGCCTGAAAAGGGCCAGGTCGGTAAATACTTTGGTTACCCTAACGACACGGGTATATCGTTCGTCACATCCGGGACTCGACGGGGAAGGATATGGGGGGCACCCTGGGGGGGAATGCGTAATGTTTCCTGCGACTTTGCAACCTGGTAAACGAAATTTTCCGGCCGCGTACTCGGCGTAGACAATGTGAGATGTGATGGACTTATTCGCGCCACCCGAGGTCACCTCGACGCTCATCCACTCCGGACCGGGAGCGGGTTCGCTGATCGAGGCCGCCGGCGCGTGGCAGCAGCTGGCCGTCGAGCTGGAGAACTCGGTGGCGGGCTATGCGTCGTCCCTGTCGACGCTCATCGAGTCCTGGGACGGCCCGTCCTCGATGGCGATGCTGCAGGCCGTGCAGCCGTATCTCATCTGGCTGCGCACCACCGCACAGCAGGCCCAGCAAATGGCCACCTCGGCGGAGGCCGCGGCGACGGCATTCGCCGCCGTCCGCTCGGCGGTGGTCACTCCCGCGCAGGTGACCGCCAATCGGACGCGGCTGGCGCAACTGCTGGCCACCAACCGGTTTGGCCAGAACACGGCGGCGATCGCCGCGACCCAAGCCGAATACCAGACCATGTGGGCCAACAACTCGGCGGCGATGACGCAGTATCAGGCGGCCACGAACCAGACCACGAGCCAGCTGTCCCAATTCAATTCGCCCATGGCCGTCACCGACCCGGCGGCGTCGATCAACCAAAACGCCGCGGTGTCCAATGCTTCCTTGCTCAGCACGGCCTCGAGCACGGGGAACGCCATCGACCAGCTCGGGGTCACCCCCTTCGACCCCAACGCCGGTTGGTTCAGCTATTTCAGCACCTGGGGCAACCAGTTCATCTCGTCCGGCTTCCCGATCAACATGCTCAGCTACCTGGCGCAGAACACCTCGGCCCAGGCGCTGCAGGGCGTGGGCAGCGACATCGGCCTGGGCCTCTCGGAGGGCGAGGGGGCACTGGCGTCGTCGGTGACCAGGCTGGCAAGTGCCCTACAAGCCGCTCCCGGGGGGGCGGCCACGGGGGCGATGGGGGTCGGGGTTTCGCTGGGCAAGCTGACCGCGCCGCCCGCAGTGGTGGGGCTGCTCCCGGCGACCCAGACGCCGGTGCAACTCGCCTCCTCGGTGTCGCCCCTGCCGGCCGACGCCGGGCTGACCGGGATGCCGCTGATGCCGATGATGGCGCCTGCGACGAATTCGGCGGGCAGCGGGTGGCGCAAGCGCAAGCAGCAGAAGTTCGAGGACCTTGAATACGGGGCGGAACTCCCGAAGAAGGTGATTCACCGACCGCCAAGCGGGGGATGAGAGCCGATGACGGTCCCTCACTACTCCGGAAGTCGAATTTCGTCGCCGGATAGGTCAATGGCGGCGCGACCGTTTGGTTGCGCCCGCGCGGTAAATCGCGCGTGGCATGTCTGTATGGGTGACCCGTGATCGATTTTGGGCTGCTGCCGCCCGAAATCACCTCCGCACTGATCCATGCCGGACCCGGCGCCTGGTCGATGATCGACGCTGCCGCCGCGTGGCAAGAGCTCAGCGCCGAATTGGAGGGGGCCGCAAGCAGTTATGTCTCGGAGCTGGCGTCGCTGACGGCGACCTGGCGCGGCCCGTCCGCGCTGGCCATGGCGCAGGCCTTCGAGCCCTACCTCGCCTGGTTGCGCACCACCGCGGCGCAGTGCCAGGAGATCGCCGCCTCGGTGGAAATCGTCACGGCCTCATTCGAATTGACCCACTGGACGGTCGTGCATCCCTCCGTCGTGGCGGCCAACCGGGCGCGATTGGCGCTGTTGCTGGCCACCAATTTCTTCGGGATCAACGCTCCGGCCATCGCCGAAACCGAAGCCGAGTACAACGCCATGTGGGTGAACAACTCCACGGCGATGTACCGGTACGGCGCGACGTCGCTGAACGCCGTCCGGCTGTCCCAGTTCTCCTCGCCGCCGCAGGTTGCCAACCCCTCGGCGGTCTCCACCCAGGCCACGATCGTGCCCTCGGCGAACGCGCTGACCAGCGCCTCGACCACCGGCACGGGGTCGGTTCTCGACGCGCTCGGCGTCACCCCCTTCGACCCCAACAAGGGCTGGTTCGGGTATTTCAGCACCTGGGGTGACCAGACCATCGCGGGCGGACTTCCCATCAACCTGCTCAGCTATATCGCGCAGGTCCACGCGGCCCAGGCGCTTCAGGGTGTCAGCAGCGACATCGGCCTGGGCCTGTCGGAGGGGTCGGCCGCCTTGGCGTCGGCGGAGGCACGGCTGGTCGGCGCGATCGGCTCCGCCGGTTCGGGTCTCGCCCCGCGCGGCGCGCTGGGTGTCTCGGTCCTGGTGGGCAAGCTGAGCATGCCGCCCGCGACGGTGGGGATGCTGCCCGGCGTCCAGCCGCCGGTGCAGCTGGCCTCGGCGGTGTCCGCGCTCCCGCCGGGGGCGGCGCAGCCGTCCGGGGTACCGGTCGCCCCGATCCGGCCGCCGCTGGGCGGCAAGGGTGGTCGTGGGGAAGGGCGGGACTACGACGACATCGAAATCGGCGCCGAGCTGCCCGGCACCGTCATGAAGCGGCCGCCGTCAGCGGGATAGCTCGTGCCCCAACGTCTGACGGCGCTCCGGCGGTGGCGGACCGGGCTCGTCGCCGGCCAGCGTGAAGTAGCTTTCCTCCTCCTGCAGGAAATGCAGCCGTAGCAGGGCATGCAGCCCGTAAAGGCACGAGAGCAGGTCGTCGACCTGGTCGGGGCCGATCGCTCCGGTGCTTTGGGCCAACGCCAGGTGGGTGCCGATCCGGTCGGAGAGTCGCTGGATCTCCGCGTGGGTTCGGCTCATCGTGGCCGTCGCTTCGCTGGTGCCCAGCGGGTGGGCGAGCGCGGGATAAAGCTGCGTCTCCTCGGCGCGTTCGTGCGGGATGATCCGCTCGGTGAGCACGGTGTGGGCGTGGCGGACCGCCTCCATAGCCGGCTGATCGGCCGCGGCGGTCAATTGGTCGGCGGCGTCGCGCAACAGGTCCACGGCGTCGCGCAGTTCGTCGTGTTCGGCGTCGAAACGCCGCAGCATCTGTTCGGTCTTCGCGGGGAGGTCGACCTCGATGTCGGGATTGCCGCGCAGGGCGCGCAGCGCGTTGAGGATCACGGCGACGTCGATGCCCTCCTGCACCAGCGCACCGACGGCCGGGGGGAGCCATCCCACGGCGGCGACGGCCATCGCGGCCAGCGACAGGGTCATCCCGGCCACCGCGCTCTGCACGGCGATGCGCCGTGACCACCGGGCGATGTCCATCGCATCGGCGAGCCGCTCCAGCCGGTCGGTGGTCAACACGATGCCGGCGGCCTCCGAGGACGCGGTGGCGCCGCGGGCGCCCATCGCCACGCCGACGCTGGCCGCGGCCAGCGCGGGTGCGTCGTTGACCCCGTCGCCGACCATCACCGTCACCGCGCGGTCCTTCTCGGCGCGCACGGCGGCCACCTTGTCGGCCGGACTCTGTTCCGCGTACACCTCGTCCAACCCCAGCACGGCGCCGACCTCCCGGGCGGGCTCGGCGCGGTCTCCGGTGAGCATGACCAGCCGGTTCAACCCCGCCTCGCGCAGCCGGCGCACGGTGCGCGGTGCGTGACGCCGCAGCGGGTCGCGCAGCAGCACCGCGCCCGTTGCCCGGTCGTCGACGCACACCCACGCGATGGCGGCCCCGTCGAGCAGGGCGCGATTCACCACCGCGCGGGCCCATTCCGCGTTCGCGGTGTCGCGGGAGAGCTTGCCGACGTGGACCCGCCGACCGTCCAGGGTGGCGGTGACCCCGCGGCCGGGCTCCTCAATGACGTCGGCCGGCAGCGACAGCTGCAGACCGCGGGCCCGCGCCGCGGTGACGATCGCCTCGGCCAGCACGTGCGGGGACATCTGATCCACCGATGCCGCCACCCGCAGGATCTCGATGGCGTCGCGGCCGGGCGCGGCGGCGACGTCGATGACGACCGGGCGCCCCATGGTCAGGGTGCCGGTCTTGTCCATCACCAAAGTGGTTGCGTGGCCGAGGTTTTCCAGTGCGCCGCCGCCGCGGATCACCACGCCGCGACGCGACGCCCGCGACAGCCCGGACACGATGGCGACCGGCGCCGCCAACAGCAGCGGGCACGGGGTCGCCACCACCAGCACCGCCACCGCCCGCACCGCTGAACCGCTGGCCAGCCATGCCGCACCGGAGACCAACAGCGTCAACGGCAGGAACCACGCCGCGTACCGGTCGGCCAGCCGCACCACCGGCGCGTTCTCCGCTCCGGCCTCCGCGGCCAGGCGGACGATCTGCGCGTACGTGCTGTCCGCGGCGGTCGCGGTGGCCTGCATCTCGAAGGCGCTGCCCGCGTTGACCACCCCGCTGCGCAGCGGCTCGCCGGCGGTGCGCTCCACCTGCAGCGGTTCGCCGGTCAGGACCGATTCGTCGAGCACCGCGACCGGGCTGGCCATGCGCCCGTCGACGGGCACCACTTCGCCGGGGCCGACCACCAGCAGATCGTCGACCGCCACGTCCGCCAGCGCGATGACGTCCACCGCCGCCCCGACGCGGCGGCGGGCGAACCGCGGCGCGTGTTCCAGCAGCGCGCGCAGGTCGTGGGACGCGCGGCGCTCGGCCGCCGCCTCCAGGGCCCGCCCACCGGCCAGCATCACCGCGATCAACGCACCCGCGAGATACTCGCCCACCAGCAGCGTGCCGACCAGCGACAACACCGCAATCAGATCTACGCCGAACCGGCCCCGGCGCAGCGCGGCGAGCACCCACACCACCGCGGGGACCACCGCCAATACCGTGCCCGCGATCCAGCAGCCGTCGGCGACCCGCGGCGCACCGGCCAACCAGGCGATCCCGCCGGCGGTCAGGGCGACGGCGGTCACCGCGGCAAGGACCGGTTCCACCAGCCGCGCGGGCCACCTCCACCGCTCGCGTGCGGGCGCATCCATGCTTGCCAGCCTTCCGCGGCGCGCCCGCGAAGGCTAGGGCCGGATGGACGCGGATTGAGGACTCAGGTCACTAGCCCGGGGTGAGAGGTCCCCGCCAGCATGGTGACGTGAGCGACAGCAATTCCGCCGGGTCCCTGCCGATCTCGACCATCACCGGTGACCCCGTGGCCCGCGTCCCCGCCGACGCCACGATTGCCGACGTGGCCCGGGCCATGGTGACCTGCGACGTGGGCGCGATCGCGGTCGGCGACGACGCGCTGCCCACCGCGCTGGTGAGTGAGCGCGACATCGTGCGGGCGGTGGCGGCCGGGCGGAATCCCGCGACCGCCCCGGTCTCCGCCGTGGCCAGCACCAAGCTGGTGTGGTGTGACGCCGAGGCCACGGTGGATCAGGTCGCCGCGCGGATGATGGACCGCTACATCCGCCACGTACTGGTGGAGCGCGACGGCGCGCTGCTCGGCATCGTCTCGGCCCGCGACCTGCTGGGCGTGTACACGGATTTCGATTCTTGAGGCCGCGAGCGGTGGCCGCGCTGGTTGGCGGGGGCCTGGCCGGGCTCACGGGATGGGACCTGCTGCAGCGCCGCCACACCATCCTGCGCAACTACCCGATCATCGGGCACCTGCGGTTCCTGCTGGAAGCGGTAGGCCCGGAGCTGCGCCAGTACATCGTCACCGACAACGACGCGGAACGGCCGTTCAGCCGCGACCAGCGTCGCTGGGTGTACACGTCGTCGAAGCTGGGCAACCGATATTTCGGCTTCGGCACCGACAACGACCTGGAACGGGTGCACAACTATCCCATCATCAAGCACGCGGCGTTCCCCGTCGCGGCGCCAGCCGGCGAACCCGAGCATCTGGACCCGGCCGTGCCGTTGCCGGCGGCGAAGATCCTCGGCGGCGCGCGGGGCCGCGCCCGGGCCTTCCGCCCGTCGTCGCTGGTCAACATCTCCGGGATGAGCTTCGGCGCGCTCGGCGGCGCGGCCACCACCGCCCTGAACAAGGGCGCGGAAATCGCCGGCGCGCTGCACACCACCGGCGAGGGCGGGGTGTCGCCGTATCACCTGGCCGGCGGCGACCTGGTCTGGCAGATCGGCACCGGCTACTTCGGCTGCCGCGACGACGACGGGCGGTTCAGCCTGCCCCGGCTGATCGAGCGGGTGGCGGCCACGCCGGCGATCCGCGCCATCGAGATCAAGCTCAGCCAGGGCGCCAAGCCCGGCCTGGGCGGCGTGCTGCCGGGTGCCAAGGTCACCCCGGAGATCGCCGCCATTCGCGGCGTACCGGCCGGGGTGGACTGCAGGAGCCCCGCCGGCCACTCCGCGTTCGCCGACGTCGACGGGCTGCTCGAGCTGGTGGAGACCATCGCCGCCGAGACGGGGCTGCCGGTCGGCATCAAGTCGGCGGTCGGCGAGGGGCGGTTCTGGTGCGACCTGGCCGCGCGGATGGCGCGCACCGGCACCGGTGTCGACTTCGTCACCGTCGACGGCGGGGAGGGCGGCACCGGCGCGGCCCCACTGGTGTTCACCGACCACGTCGCCCTGCCGTTCAAGTGGGCCCTCCCGCGGGTCTACCGGGCCTTCGCCGAGCACGGGCTGCACCGCGACGTGGTGTTCATCGGGTCGGGCAAGCTCGGCATCCCGGAGAACGCGCTGCTGGCGCTGGCCACGGGCTGCGACATGATCAACGTCGGCCGGACGGCCATGTTCGCCATCGGCTGCATTCAGGCCCAGCGCTGCCACACCGGCCGCTGCCCCTCGGGCGTGGCCACCCAGTCGCCGTGGCTCCAGCACGGACTCGACCCGGCCCTGAAGTCGGTGCGCTGCGCCAACTATCTCGCCACCCTGCGCTTCGAGCTGCTGCAGCTGGCCCGCACCTGCGGCTACGTCCATCCGGCGCTGGTGCCGCTGGACGCCATCGAACTTCTCGACATCGACATGAAGACGGTGCGAGTCGACGAGTTGTTGGACTACCAGCCCGACTGGGGGCTGCCCGGCCCGGCCGACATCGAGGCGATCACCGCCGTGATGTCCACCGGCGCAGGACGAGTTTGCGGATCTCGCTGACCCACAGGACCGTGCTGGCCATCGCGATGCACACCAGCCACTGGCTCAGCGACAGCGGCGTGGTGGTGAACGCCGTGTTCAGGACGGGCAGCTGAACGACGGCGACCTGCAGCAGCGCCGACAGCCCGATCGCCGCCCACAACCACCGGTTGGCGAAGAACCGGTGAAAAGCGGACCGGGTCTCCGAGCGGGCGTTGATGCAGTTGATCAGCTGGGCGACCACCAGCACGGTGAATCCCGCGGTGCGGGCGGTGTCCAGGGAGGACGGCATGGGCCCGCCGGGCGAGTAGAGCCGGATCGTGACGAGCGTGGCGGCCGCCACCGCCGCGCCGATCACGATGATGTTGTTCCACATCCACCCATCGATCACCCGGTCCGAGGCCGAGCGCGGCGGTCGGCCCATGACGTCCTCGGTGTGTGGGTCCACGCCCAGCGCCAGGGCCGGCGCGCCGTCGGTCAGCAGGTTGATCCACAGGATCTGCGTGGCCAGCAGCGGCAGCGCGACGGTATCGCCCTGCGACAGGCCGACCGTCCCGGCCAGCACCACGCCGAAGAAGACCGTGAAGATTTCCCCCATGTTGGAGGACAGCAGGTAGCGCAGCGACTTCTTGATGTTGGAGAAGATGCCCCGGCCCTCACGAATCGCCTGGACGATGGTCGCGAAGTTGTCGTCGGCGAGGATCATGTTCGCCGCCTCCCTGGCGACGTCGGTGCCGCTGCGGCCCATGGCGATGCCGATGTCGGCCGACTTCAGCGCGGGCGCGTCGTTGATCCCCTCCCCGGTGACGGCGACGATCTCATGGTCGGCCTGCAGCGCGTCGATGATGCGCTGTTTGGCCGCCGGATCGACCTGGGTGTATTGCGAGTGCAGGCGCACCGTTTCCCGCAGCTGCTCGTCATCCAGCGTCGCGAGCTGAGCGCCGGACACCGCCGACTCGCCGTCCTCGATACCCAGCTTCCGGGCGATGCGCGCCGCGACCCGGGGATGGTCGCCGGTGATCATCACGACCCGGACGCCGGCGCGGCGCGCCTCGGCGATCGCCGTCGCCGCCTCCGGTCGCGGTGGATCGGTGATCCCCACCATGCCCAGGTACACCAGGTGCCCGTCGGACCGGCAGGCGACCGCCACGGTGTGCAGGGCGTCGAGCGCCAGCCGCTCGGCATCGCTTCGGATCGTGGCCTTCGCCGAGTGGTCGAGCGGCACCAGCCGATCACCGGCCTGTAGGTGCGTGCAGCGGCCGAGCACATCGTCGGGCTCGCCCGTCGTCACGTCAGCCGGAGTCGGGCGGGGCCCGCCGCCGAGCTTCCCGCGGGCAACCAGGAAGGCCGCGTCGACGGGATCGCCCCGCACGATCCACCGACCGTCGCACTCGTCGAGGGCGGCATCACGGCCGGCGGCGGCGCCGTCGAGCACCAGGGCGGCCTGGCGCCACAGGTCGTCGCCCTCACCGAGCGGCACGCCGCCATGCTCGAGGCGACCCTCGGGCCGATATCCGGCGCCGGTGACCCTCACCTCCCCCAGTGGGGTGACGACCCGCACGATGGTCATCTCCCCGGTCGTGAGCGTGCCCGTCTTGCCCGAGCACACCACCGACGCCGAGCCCAGGGTCTCGGCGTCGGACAGCTCCTTGACGACGGCGTTCAGACCGGCCATCCGTCGCATGCCCAGGGCGAGCACGACCGACATGATGGCGGGCAGGCCTTCCGGCACGGCCGCCACGGCGAGCGAGACGCCCAGGAGCACGGCCGTCACCGCGTCGTGGGCGTTGTGGATGCCGAAGACCACGACGATGGTCGCGATCACCACCACGGCGATCACGAGCACGGCGATCCCCAGCAACCGGCTGGCGCGGGCCACCTCACGCTGCAGCGGTGTCGGCTCGTGGTCGGCGGTGCGCACCAGGCCGGCGATCTGACCGGTCTGGGTCGCCATCGCCGTCGCGGTGACCACCGCCCGCCCGACGCCCTTGGTGACCGCGGTGCCCTTGAACACCATGTCCGCCCGGTCGCCGAGCGCCGCCGGCTCCACCAGCGTCCGGGCGTCCTTGAGGACGGGTTCACTCAGGCCCGTCAGCGCCGCCTCGGACACCTCGAGCCCCGCGGACGAGAGCAACCTGGCATCGGCCGCCACGGCGTCGCCCTCGGTGAGCAGCAGCACGTCGCCGGGCACCACCTCGCTCGCGGGGACGGCGCGACGCGCCCCGTCGCGGACGACCGTCGCCGAGGTGGCGGCCATCCGCGCCAACGCGCCGACCGCGCGCTCGGCCCTCGCCTCCTGCGCGTAACCCAGGATCGCGTTCAGCACGAGGATGACGGCGATCACCACCGCGTCGACCGGCCAGTCGCCGGCCCCCTCGACGACCCAGACCGCGAGCGAGGCGACCAGCGCGGCGAGCAGCAGGTAGATCAGGGGGCTGCGGAACTGGGCCAGCAGTTTTTTCCAGGCCGGCGCCGGTGGAACGGTCTCGATGTCGTTCGCGCCCACCACGGCGAGCCGGCGCGCGGCTTCCGCCGCGGTCAGTCCGAGTTCCGGGTCGGTGCGCAGCTTTTCGACGACGGCTGTGGCGTCGAGGAGCGCGGGGTCGGGGTCGAGCAGTGCGGCGTCCACCGAGCGCGCTCAGCCGTTCAGCGGTGGCTGGCCGGCAGCCGCGACTGGGCTTCCCTGCGCGACTCCACCATGCGGTTGCGCACGATGTGTTCGACCAGGATCGGCACGAAGGTCTGGAGGGGCGCGTCGACGAACTGCTCGGCGGCCTCCTCGGACCAGCGCTTGATCTGGGCGGTCCGCTGCTCGTCGTCGAAACCCTCATGGCGGGCCAGCTTGTCGGCGACGTCGGCCACGGATCGGGCCACCATCGAATGGCTGTGCTGCGGTACCGCGTCGTCGGCGGGGGTTCGCACCTGCTCCAGCGCCTGCCGGGCGACCTCTTCGCTGGCGTCCGGGCGGATGACATGCACGGTGAGGTGGTGGCCGTCCGCGCCGATCAGGATGACGGTGGACGGCTCGTCGCTGGTGAAGGGCAGCAGTTCGATCGTCTGGCCGTCGATTTGCGCCAGCGGAGGCGTCTCCTGCCAGCCGTTGCGGCGGTAGCCCACCATCACGACCGGGCCGAGCCGCTCGGCCACCGACGTCAGCAGGGCCGGTAATTCGTCGACCAGGTTCATGGTGCGCGGCCACCAGGCACCGTCGACGTGCTCCGATACGGACCGATAGGGCTTGAGCTGTAAGCGATCTTCCATATGCACGCCTCAATCGTCGTCGGGGCGGTCGGAACCCGACAGGGTCTGCCGCACCGAAGGGACGGGACTTTCTGCTCTTTCTGACTCGGTCGCCGGCTCGACGCCGAGCCAGCGCCGCTGCATGCCCTGCGACGCGCGCAGCAGCAGGCCGGGTGCGACCGTGGACAGGGTGCTGGCCGCCGACGCGGCCAGCAGGCCCTGGCCCCAGGCCAACGGGTCCAGCGGGGTGCAGCCGAACAGCTGGCTGAGCCCGGGGGTGCTGATCACCACCGCGAGCGCCCCCATCGAGCCGACCGACGTCAGCACCACCAGCGGGGCGCGGGAGTCGACCAGGGTCTGGGTGAGTTGCGCGCCCACCAACGCGACCAGCGCGACCGTCCCGGCGCGGCGCTGCGTGCCGGTCACGCTGGCCATCGCCCAGCCCGCCGTGGCGCCGACGGTGGTGGCGGCGCCGCGGATGCCGATCGCCCGCCACATCGCCGCCTCGTCGCGGTCGACGCCGGCGGTGCTGGTCTGGGGGCTGACGGCCAGTGCGGCCGCCGGCAGCGCGTCGGTCAGCATGTTGACCAGCAGCATCTGGCGGGCGTTGAGCACCGAACGTCCGGTCAGCATGGTGGTGATCAGGGCGAAGCACACCTCCCCGAGGTTGCCGCCCAGCAGCATCGACACCGCGGATTGCACGCGGCGCCACAGCTGTTCGCCCTCGTCGAGGGCGTCGAGCAGCGCCTCGATCCGTTCGTCGAGCAGCACCACGTCGGCCGCGGTGCGGGCCGCGTCGCTGCCGCGCGCCGCCACGCCGATGCCCACGCTGGCCGCCCGGATCGCGGCCGCGTCGTTGACGCCGTCGCCGACCATCGCGGTCACCAGCCCGGCCCGCTCGAGGGTCTGCACGACGTCGATCTTGTGCTCCGGCGTCATCCGCGCGAACACCACCCGCGACGCGGCCGCGGCGGCCCGCCCGTCGGCGGACAGCGCCTCCCAGTCGCTCCCGGTCATCACCTGGTCGGGCGTGACGTCGAGCCCCATCTCCTGGGCGATCACCGCCGCGGTCGCCGGGTGATCACCGGTGATCAGCCGGACACCGATGCCACGCTCGCCGAGCTCCTTCAGCAACGCGGGGGCCGCGGCCCGCGGGGTGTCGGCCAGCCCGAGCAGGCCGATCGGGGTGAGCCCGCCGGCGCACAGCGCCTCCAATTGGTCGGGATCCTTGGCGGCGGCCGCCGCTTCTTCCGGGCTGAGTTCGCGCTCGGCCACCGCCAGCACCCGGAATCCGTTGGCCGCCATCTCGTCGACCCGTTGCGTCAGGGGGTGGTCGTCGTGCAGCAACGCCGACGCGAGCACCTCCGGTGAGCCCTTGATGGTCAGCCGGGTGCCGACGAGCGCGGCCGCGAACGGGCGGCCGGACTGGAACGGCAGGAACGCGTCGCGGGTCAGCCGCTGCGGCTTCGAGCCGTCGCCGCGCAGGGCGGCGTCGCCGGCGGCCCGGTGTATCGCGTCGTCGGTGGCGTGGTCGACCCGGTGGGTGTGCCTGGCGTAGCTGGTGCTCAGCGCCGCGTCCAGCACCGCGCTGGGGGTGTAGCCCGTCAGCGGGTGCACCGCCTTGACCTTCAGCCGGTTTTCGCTCAGCGTGCCGGTCTTGTCGAAGCACACCACGTCCAGCCGGGCCAGCGCCTCCACCGAGTGGGGGTTGCGGATCAGCACCGATTGTCCGGTGAGCCGGCGCGCGGCGGACAGCTGGGCCAGCGTCGCCACCAGCGGCAGGCCCTCCGGAATGGCGGCGACGATCAGGGTGACCGCGCTGGACACTGCCTCGCGCAGCCCGGTGCCCCGCGCCACGCTGAGCAATCCCACCAGGGCGCCGCCGGCCACGCTGAACGGCAGGGCCCGACGGGTGATGTGCCGCAACTGCCGCTGCAGGCCGATCTCCTGCAGCTTCCTCGGCGCCATCGCCAGCGCCCGGCGCGACTCGGACCTTGATCCCACGGCGGTGACCACGGCCACCGCCGTCCCGGCGACCACCGTGGTGCCGGCGTAGAGCATGCAGGTCCGTTCGGCCAGCGGCGCGCCCGGCGTGGGTTCGGTCTGCTTGGCCACCGGCAGCGACTCGCCGGTCAGCGTCGACTCGTCGACCTCGACGTTCGAGGCGTGCAGCAGCCGGGCGTCCGCGGGGACCACCTCGTCGGCGTGGACTTCGATGATGTCGCCCAGCCGCAGCCGCTTGGTCGGCACCTTCTCGCGGCGCTTGGCCTCCAGGGCGCCCACCCGCCGTCTGGCGGGCGGATCCTGCACGGCCAGTAGGCGATTCAGCGTGCGCTCGGCGTGCAGCTGCTGCTCGGCCGACAGGGCGGCGTTGACCAACAGCACGCTGCCCACCAGCACGGCGTCCAGCGGCGAGCCAAGCAGGGCGCTGGCCGCCGCGCCGGTGGCCAGCAGCGGGGTGATGGGGTCCGCCAGGTCACCGCGCATCTCCTCGGCGAAGTCGCGGACGGCTCCCCACGACGCCACGCTCGCGCCGTGCAGCGCGCGAACCGGGGGCACCTGCTGCCACCACGCGGGCGCCGCCTCCTCGCGGTCCTCCTCGGTCGGGCGGGGCAGCAGCCGCTGCACCTCGGCGACCGGCAGCGCGTGCCAGTCGTGGCTGGTTTCGGGCTCCGGCAGCGGATCCCGCAGGGTCTTGATGGCGGCCCGGTACCCGAACCACAGGCTGGCGACCATGCCGACATTGACCGAGGCCGAGCTGCGCCCGGGCACACCGGGAATGAGCATCAACGCGCCGATCGCGGATGCCGAGGCCGACAGCCGGACCGCGCCTTCGGTGGCGGCGCGCGCGGCGGGCAGCGCGTGCAACACCCGCCAGGCGTCGGTCAGGTCGTTTGCGATCACGTCGGCGGCCCACGGCGGGGCATGCCCGGGCCGCAGGAGGCCGATCGTGACGTCGGAGCGGTGGGCGGCCCGCATGTCCGACGTGGTCAGCAGCGCCACGGTGTTCCCGGCGGCCTTCAATTCCGCCACGGCCGCCGCCACGGCGTGGTCGATCGACCCGTCCGCGGGATAGAGCTGGTCGAAACCCTGTGCCAGGGAACGCAATCCGTCGTCATCGAGGGAATAGACGCGCGGTTGTGACCGCCGCGCTTCGGTGAGCACCGCCGCCGCGAGCGGGTCGCGGACCGGGCTGATGAGCGCCTCACCGACGTCGCCGGCCCCGGGGATGTCGGCCAGCTGGTGCCAACCCGGCTCCAGGCCGTCATTGCCGAGCGCGGCCCGCACCGCCTCCCAGGCGTGGGCGCGAGCCGAATTCTCCACTCCGAGAACACGACTGACCGTCAGTTCGTCGGTGTACAGCGCCCGCGGGTCGACCATGATCGCGTCAACCCGGTCGAGGGTCCGCAACACGCGGGGGCGCAGCACCAGCGCGTCGTGGCGGCTGGACAGGCCGCGGTTCATCGTGCAGCCGAACGCTTCCCGCACGGTCCGCAGCGGCTTGGGGACGGCGGCCAGCGCGGCGGCGCCGGCCGCGTCGGGGTTGCGGGTGAGCAGGCCGACCGCCGCGGCGGCGCCGATGCCGGCCAACCCGGCGCGGTTGGCGTACCGTTCCGCGGGCCCGTCCGGCGGGGCCGGGTTGGCGATGGGCGCCAGCGCCGCACCGTCGGGCACCGGCCGGTCGGCCAGCCCGGGCTCGTGCCGGATCCACGCCAGCCTGCCGTTCCACGCCTCCGCGGCCAGCATGGTGCGGGTGGCGGCCTCGGCGGCCGCCGCCGCCGGCGACAGCGTCAAGGCGGCGGAGGCGGCGTTGACGATGCCGAACAACACATCGGTGCCGTCCGGCCCGAGGCGCCGCTCCAGCTCTCGCCGCACCCGCGGCAGGTGGTCGGCCACCGTCGTCGGCACGGCCACCAGGTCGGGGAGCCGGGGCAGCCGCAGCAGGCTGCCCGTCAGCGAAAGGCCGAACCCCACGGAGGCGGCCGTGGCCGCCACCATCCGGCCCATCAGCACAGCGTCGTCACCCGGCAGGCTGGCCGGCAGCGACCTGCCCGGGCTCCTTCCGTGGCGTCGTTCCGCATGGGCGACGGCCCGGCACAGCTCGGCCGCCGAGGGTCCGTCGTCGGCGACGGTCACCACCGCCCGGCCGAGGGTGCCGTTCAGGTAGGCCTGCCGCACGCCGGGCATCGCCCGGATGGCCGCCAACACGTCGGCGGCGATCGCCGCGCCGTGCTCGCCCCCGAGCCCGCGCACCTCGATCCAGCGCCTCTGCCCGTTGTCGCTCACCCGCCGGGCCGGTGGCCCGCCCGCCGCCTCCAGCATCGCGCCCGCCGCCGCGCGGGTCAGCGCGGGAACGTCCGGCGTGGCGTGCGCCAGCGATTTGCCCAGGCTCGCCGCGACGTGGCCGCCCAACAGGGCCGTGCCGGCGGCGATCTCGGTGCCCAGCACGGCCACGCGCAACGGCGCCGTCAGCAAGCCCAGGCCGGGCAGGCCCCGTCGTGTGCTCACGTGTTCTCCGGCTCGGGTGGGTTTACTACCAGTGTCGTCAATGCCGCAAGGGTTCCAGCGGAAGCTTAACGGGCGGTGACGAGCGTGGGAAAAGTCGTTCAGGCCCTTTTCGGGTGCCTTTTGTCCCTTGTCAAAAGCGCTCGCATTGGCCACCGTTGCGCTATGCGAACCGCTTATCACCACCAGCTGGCCGAGTTGACCGGCCAGCTCGGCGAGATGTGCGGCCTGGCCAACGAAGCCATGCGGCGCGCAACCCAAGCCTTGTTGGAGGCAGACCTCGACGCCGCCGAACGCGTCATCCGGGAGCATGACCGGTTGGTGGAGATGCGGGCGCGAGCGGAGCGAGAAGCGTTCGCCCTGCTGGCGCTGCAACAACCGGTCGCCAGTGAGTTGCGGGCGATCTTCAGCGCCATCCAGATCATCGCCGACATCGAACGCATGGGCGCGTTGGCGGTGCACATCGCCAAGATCGCCCGGCGGGAGCACCCGAACCGGATGTTGCCCGACGACCTCCGCGCGTGTTTCGCCGACATGGCCAGGGTGGCCGTCGTGCTGGGCGAAAGCGCAAGACAGGCGCTGGCTTCCCGCGACCCGGAGCAGGCCGCCCGGCTTCGCGAACAAGACGACGCCATGGACGAGCTGTACGGGAGCTTGTTCACCGCGCTGCTGGATGACGACTGGCGGGACAACATTCCCGTCGCCGTGGACGCGGCGTTGCTCGGTCGCTTCTACGAGCGCTTTGCCGACCATGCCGTGGAAATCGGCCGGCGCATCGTCTTCGTGGTCAGCGGTGATCTCCCCGCGCCGGACGAGATCTCGACCTACTGAAGGGCGCTGGTGGGACCGGGCTGGGAAGATTGCGCCGTGCAGGGCACACCGAACATCCAGGGCCGCGTCTGGCGCCACGGTAAGCCGCAGGAAGACTTCACGTTCGACGACGTATCGGACTACCTGCGCGAGTCCGAGGCCCTCGTCTGGGTGGATTTGTGCGCCCCCGACCACGACGCGTTGTGCGACCTGGCGGCCGAGCTCGGCCTCAACACGTGGGCGGTCGAAGACGCCGTCGCGGCGGCCGAACGGGTGAAAGCCACCGCGTACGACACGCACACCTTCTTCACCGTCTACGCCGTTCTGGTCGCGGCGGACGCCGGCGACGAGCCGCGACGGATGCTGTCCATGCACCGGATTTCGGCGTTCGTGCTTCCCCGCGGCCTGATCACGGTGCGCCTGACGACGGACTTCGACATGACTCAGGTCGCGCGGCGCTGGGAGGAGATCGGCGCCCAGCAGTACGGTGTGGGCGCCCTGGTGCACGGGTTGCTCGACGTCGTCGTCGACAGTCACTTCGCCGCGGTGGAGGCCCTCGACGACTGCGTCGAGGACATCGAGGACGAGCTGTTCGACGGCACGCCCCGCCAGGCCGGCTTCCAGCGCCGCACCTTCCAGATGAGACGCGACCTGGTGGCGCTGCGGCGGGTGGCGCTGCCCATGCGGGAGGTCGTCAACTCGATCCAGCACCACCGCCACGAGGTCGGCACGGCCCGGGAGCTGGACCCGCTGTATGCCGACCTGTACGACCACGTGCTTCGCGTGTCGGAGTGGACGGAGTCGTTGCGGGACATGGTCACCACCATTTTCGAAACGAACCTGTCGCTGCAGGACGCCCGGCTGAACACCATCATGAAGAAGCTGACGGGATGGGCGGCCATCATCGCGGTCCCCACCGCGATCACGGGCTTCTACGGCCAGAACGTCCCCTACCCGGGCTTCGGCCACGCCGCCGGCTTCCTTGCCAGCACCAGCCTGATATTCGTCCTGATGGTGCTCATCTACGCGATGTTCAAACGACGGGACTGGCTGTGACCGCTGACCTGCTACCCGACACCGCGGCCCCGAACACGGCGCTGGTCGCCGCCGCCGACGTCGACGACGTGCTGCGCCGGCTGGACAGCTCGACCGCGGGGTTGTCCAGCGCGGAGGCCGCCGCCCGGCTGACGCGCCACGGACCCAACGCGGTGCAAACCCATCACGTCAATGTCTTTGCGGTGCTGGGCCGTCAACTGCGCAACGCCGTGCTCATCCTGCTGGCCGGCACCGCCGTCGTCTCGTACTTTCTGGGCGACAGCATGCAGGCCGTCATCATCTTCATCATCCTGGCGGCCAGCATCGGCCTGGGCTTCATCAACGAATACCGCGCCGAGCGGGCCGCCGCCGACCTGCACGCCAGCGTGCACCACAACGCCGTGGTCTGCCGCGACGGGAAGTTCGTCTCGCTCGCGGTGACCGCGCTCGTGCCGGGCGACGTGATTCGGCTGTCGCTGGGGGAGGCCGTGCCCGCCGACATCCGGCTGATCGAGGTCAACGGCCTGGAATGCAACGAGAGCATTCTGACCGGGGAATCGACCGGATCGGAGAAATCCGCGCAGCCGGTGCCCGCCGGCACCGGCTTGGCCGACGCCACCGACCTGGCCTTCATGGGCACCATCGTCAGCGCCGGCGAGGGCATCGGGGTGGTGTACGCCACCGGAAGAGACGCCGAATTCGGGCGGATCGCATCGGGTTTGGACGAACGCCAGCCCGAAACCAGCTTCCAGGTGGGACTGCGCCGGTTCTCCTACCTGCTGCTGCAGGTCGCCGCCGCGCTGATGGTGATCATCTTGGTCAGCAACCTGCTGCTGGCCAAACCGATCATCGACTCCGTGCTGTTCTCGCTGGCGATCGCCGTCGGGATCACGCCGCAGCTGCTGCCCGCCGTCGTCAGCACCGGCCTGGCGACCGGATCACGGCAGCTGGCCAAGGCGAAGGTGCTGGTGAAGCGGTTGGTGTGCATCGAGGACCTCGGCGACATCGACATCCTGATCACCGACAAGACCGGAACCCTGACCGAAGGCCGGCTCCGTTTGGTGGACTCCATCGATCCCGCCGGTGCGCACAGCGACCCGGTGCGTCGGCTGGGGCTGCTGGCCTCGGATGTGGACCCGGAAACCGCCGGCGCCAGCGCCAATCCGCTCGACGCCGCACTCTGGGAGTCCCCCGATGCGCGGGAATTGGCGGCCGGTGCCGCGCACCGGGTGGCGATGCTGCCGTTCGACCATGAACGCCGGGCGACGTCGGCCCTGGTCGACGTCGACGGGGGCCGGCTGCTGGTGGTCAAGGGGGCGCCCGAGCAGGTGCTGGCCCAATGCCGAGCGGTACCACCGGCGGCCGAGGAGACCCTGTCGGCGTTGTTCGCCGCCGGGCGCCGGGTGGTGGCAGTGGCCGCCAAACCGGCGCCCGCGATGACGGAGCTCAGCCGGGCGGACGAATGCGAGCTCTCGCTCGCGGGATTCCTGGTGTTCGCCGACGAGCCCAAATCCGCTGCGCGGCAATCGCTCTCGGAGCTGGCCGACCTGGGCATCGAGCTGAAGATCGCCACCGGCGACAACCCGCGGGTTGCCGAAAAGGTCTGCGGCGACCTGGGTTTGGCCTCCAAGGGCACCATCACCGGCGCGGAGCTCGACGGGTTGGACGACCACGCGTTCACCCGCATCGCGCAGAACCACACGATCTTCGCGCGCATTTCCCCCGAGCAGAAGGCGCGGCTGATCGTCGCGCTGCGGCGCGAGGGGCGATCGGTGGGCTTCCTGGGCGACGGCGTCAACGACGCGCTGGCCCTGCATGCCGCCGATGTGGGGATCTCGGTCGACAGCGCCACCGACGTGGCCAAGGACGCGGCCGACGTGGTGCTGCTGGAGAAGGACCTCGGTGTGCTGGCCACCGGCGTGGCCGAGGGCCGGCGCATCTTCGCCAACACCATCAAGTACGTGCTGATGGGCACCTCGAGCAACTTCGGCAACATGTTCAGCGCCGCGGCCGCGTCGGCGCTGTTGCCGTTCCTGCCGATGCTGCCCAGCCAAATCCTGCTCAACAACCTGCTCTACGACACCTCGCAGCTGGCGATCCCGACCGACCGGGTCGACGCGGCGCAGCTGCAGGCGCCGTCGCACTGGGACGTCGCGTTCATCCGCCGGTTCATGCTGATCTTCGGTCCGATCAGTTCGCTGTTCGATTTCCTGACGTTCGGCCTGATGCTGGGGGTGCTGCACGCCGGCGCCATCGAGTTCCGGACCGGCTGGTTCGTGGAATCCCTTGCGACGCAGACGCTGATCATCTTCGTCATCCGCACCCGCATGGTGCCGTTCTTTCGGAGCCGGCCCAGTGCGCTGCTGGCCGTCACCAGTCTGACCGTGGTCGCCGTCGGCGCCGGGCTCACGATTTCACCGCTGGCCCGCACGCTGGGCTTCACGCCGCTGCCGTGGCAGTTCTTCGGCGTGCTGGGCACCTTCGTCGTCTGTTACCTGGTGCTGGTGGAGCTCGGCAAGCTCCTTTTCTACAGCGAGCCGATACGCCTCAACGGGCAACCGCATCGCACCCGCGGAAGCGCGTACCGCATCCGGCGCCGCGCCGCGCGCTACCACCACTACGCCGAGCGACGGATGCGGAAGCGGAACTAGGTTTCAGTGCTCGACTTGCAGGATCGGCACGTCCGAAAGGCCTTGCTGGATTCCCCAGTCGACTTTGTCCATCAGAGTCGTGCTGCCCGCCGGAGCCGTCTCCTGGCAACTGCAGCTGAGGGTGTTGAAAGGGCTTGGGTCGGCGTTGGCCGATGCTGCCGTCCAGCATGCAGCGCCGATGGTGAGTGCCACGCCGACCAAAAGTTTAGGAATCATTTGGCCTTCGAGTTCTCGAGATTAGTTCAGGCGTAATTTTAGCGGCGCGCTTGTCACGGGCCTGTCAACTGACTGTTAACTTTCACGCCTGGGTGCCGTACTTCGGGCAGTACGCCCGGATGCTCACGCCGACGAAGTAGCCGGCGTGGTAGCCGTCGAGGTGGCTGTTGGACATGACGTCGTTTGCGACCTGTTGCGGCGCCTCGCCGGATTCGAGTTGCTGGCACACCAGGTGGCCGGACCGGATGGCGGTTTCGGGCGATTCGTAGTTGATGCCCTTGGCCGTCAGCGCCGCGAGGAATGCGTCATCGGCGGCGGTGGCGTGGACGGTCGGGGCCGCTGCCAGCACGCCCAGCAGCCCGACCGCCGGGACGACGCCGGCAGCCAACAGCAACACCAGCAGGCTGGGGTTGCGTACCTGGGTCCTCGTCATTTCTGATACTCCCGTGACATCGAAGTGCCGTTGCTCGCTGACAGCGGGGGCTGCCCGAATATTTGCACGCGGCGGGCTCGCACGGTGCACGATCAATGATATTGCGACCATTGCCACACCCAGCGCGGCTCCTGCGCCGGTCCCCTCGGTGTAGCGACGATATGCCATACGTGCGCTGGTTGGCGCTGGTCATCGTGGCGGTGTGCTTGGCGGGCTGTGGTGTGCGGCATGTGTCGGCGGCCAGCGCTCGGGATGCTTCCGGGACTTTCCGTTCCGGCGGCATGGACCGAACTTACCTGCTGCACGTGCCGCCGGGTACCCCGGTCGGGCTGGTGTTGAGCTTGCACGGCGGCGGCGGCACCGGCAACGGGCAGCGGGGGCTGACCGGTTTCGACGCCGTCGCCGACGCCCACAATCTGCTGGTGGTGTATCCCGACGGGTACGACAAGAGCTGGGCCGACGGGCGGGGGGCCTCGCCGGCGGACCGCCGGCACGTCGACGACGTCGGCTTCCTGGTGGGGCTGGTGGGCAAGCTGAGGGACGACTACGGCATCGCGCCGGGACACGTCTTCGTCACGGGGATGTCCAACGGCGCCTTCATGTCCAACCGGTTGGCGTGTGACCACGCCGACGTGTTCGCCGCCGTCGCGCCCGTGGCCGGCACCCTGGGCGAGGGCGTGGCGTGCAACCCGTCGCGGCCGGTCTCGGTGTGGGCGGCCCATGGCACCGCCGACCCGCTCGTGCCGTTCCACGGCGGTGTCGTGCGCGGTCGCGGCGGGGTGAGCCACTCCATCGCCGCCGACAGCATGGTGAACAAGTGGCGCTCGGCCGATGGTTGCCAAGGCGATCCGGTGGTGCAGGTCCTGCCCAACGTCGGGGACGGCACCGTGGTGCGCCGGTTCGACTCCACGGCGTGCGCGGCGTCCACCGAGGTGGTCTTCTACCAGATCGACAGCGGCGGGCACACCTGGCCGGGCGGCAGGCAGTACCTGCCCAAGGCGATCATCGGGCCCACCACCCGCGCGCTCGACGGGTCGGAAGCGATCGCCCAGTTCTTCCTGGCGCACGCCCGGGACTAGACCGTATGGGGGCTGGGGGTCGCCACCGTACGACCAGCGCCTCAGCGCTGGCAGGACGGGCACCAGTACGTCACCCGGTCCCCGGCGCTGTCGTACCCGATGGGGGTGCCGCAGCGGCGGCAACTCTGCCCGGCCCGCCCGTAGACCCACAGCTGCCGCCCGGTCCGGGTGTCGCCGGTGGTGCAGCGGTTCCAACGGAACCGGTTCAGCCACAACATGTCTCGGGCACGTGAGACCAGCCGGTGCGGGTCGGAGACCGCGCTCACCGGCGCGCTGGGCAGGTGTCCGCTGACGAAACACAGCTCGTTGCAGTAGACGTTGCCGATGCCGGCAAGCACCCGCTGGTCGAGCAGCGCCTCGGCGAGCGCCCGGTCCGGCTCAGCCGCCAGGTTGGCGGCGGCGAGCCCCGGGTCCCAGTCCTCGCCCAACAGGTCCGGCCCCAGATGCGCGACGGCGTCGCCGTCGCGGTCACGCTCGAGGATCTCCAGGACGCCCAGGTCCACGCCGACGGCGCGGACGGCGCCGGCTTCCAAGACGATGCGCGCCCGGTGGTCGACCCGCACCGGCCGGTCGGCGACCCGCCAGCTGCCGTCCATCTTCAGGTGCGAGTGGATGCTCGCCCGGCCGACCCGGATGAACAGATGCTTCCCCCGGCTGAGCACCTCGTCGACCGCCTGCCCGGTGAGGTCGACGGTGGCGTACCGCGGTACCCGGACGTCGCAGCGCGTCAGGGTGCGCCCCACCAGGCGCGCTCGCAGGACGGCCGCGGTGTGCCAGACGGTGTCTCCTTCGGGCATGGCTACCCGGCCTTACCGCAGCCGTAGTCCGCGCGGGGTGCGGGCGAAGCCGGCTCCCTGCAACGCGTTCGCCACCTGGCCGGGTCCATCCTGGGGCTGCAGCGCCGGCGTGCCGTCGATGCGTTCGATGAGGATCGACGCGACGCGCCGGACGGCGACCAGGTCGGCCAGCGCCGCGGCCGCCGCCTGGTGGGCACCGGGGTCGTCGGTGAAGGTGAGCAGGGACCGCCCGCCGCGCTCGAGGAACCAGGCCAGGTGGCCGTCCACCAGCACGACGAGCGCGCCGGCCTTGCGGCCCGGCCGGGCACCGGCCCCGACGCCCTCGCCGCCGGACGTCGGCCAGGGCAGGGCGGCGCCGTAGGGGTTGGCCGGGTCGGCCGCGGCCAATACCACCGCCCGGTATTCGGGGCGCTCGGGGTCGATGTCGTCGCTGTAGGTGCGTAGCCGGTCGACGGTCGAGGCGACGGCGAACTGGGCGCCGCCCAGCGACTCGACGAAGTAACCGCGCTGGCACCGGCCGGTTTCCTCGAAGCCGCTCAGCACCTTGTACAGCGTGGCGAACCCGCCGGTGACGCCCTCGGCCGCCACCGCGCCCCGGGTCAGCACGCCGTGGCGGCCCAACAGCAGCTCCGCCTGGTAGTGGGCGCGCACGGTGGAGTCGGGCTCGGGAGCGGGCAGGGCGGACCAGCGGCCCGCCACCGTCGGGTCGGCCGGGCGGGATTGCGCGTGCGCGACGCTGTAGCGGCTCAGGCGCGGCGGCCGGTGTGACCGGTGCGCCGGCGCCGAACGCCTGCGGCTGCCCACGCCGCCCAGCACGGCCCGCACCGGGGCGAACGTGTCACCGGTGACCCAGCCGGCCCAGATCAGTTCCCACAGCGCCGCTTTCAGTTCCGCGTCGGGGATCCCGCTCTGGGCCAGCTGCCGGAAGAAGTACGCACCCCCGCCGGCCAGCGTGTCCAGGATGGCGCGGTGGGCGTCGCTGAAGTCGATCTCGGCGGGACCGGCCAGGGTCAACGGGGCGGAATCGCCCACGTGGAGCGCGACCCAGCCGTCGCTGGACGAGATCGACCCGGCGCCCGACCAGGTGACCTCCCCGGTGGCGAGCAGCTCGTCGAGCATGGCGGGGGAGTAGTCCCGGACCCGGGGGCCCAGCACCAGCGGTTCGATCGCCGACGCGGGCATCCGGACACCGGCCAGCTGGTCGACCGCCGACATCAGCCCGTCCAGCCCCGAGTGGCCCGGCGAACCGGCGGAGCCCACCCGGTGCCAGGCCGGCAGGAACCGCCTGTACGCGGCGGTGCTCACGGGTTCGACCTGCGCGCGCAGCGCGGCCAGCGAGCGGCGCCGCAACACGCGCAGCACGTCGGCGTCGCACCACTGCTCGCCGCCGGATGCGCCGGAAATCTCGGCCGCGGCGACGAAGTCGCCGCGAACCAGCCGGCCGTCGGCGGCCAGCCGGCCCAGCACGTCGGCCGTCACCCGCAGCCCCAGCCCGAACCGGGCGGCGGCGTCGGTGGTGGTGAACGGGGTGCGGGTGCGCGCGTAGCGGCCCAGCAGTTCACCCAGCGGGTCGGCCACCGCCTCGGTGAAGGCGGCCGGTACCCCCAGCGGGACGGGCGCCCCCACCCCGTCGCGCAGCCGGCCGATGTCCTCGATGGCCACCCACCAGCTGCGGCCGGCGAACGACACGGTCAGCGCCCGCCGGGCCGCGAGCAGGCCTTCGAGCCAGCCGCCCACCTCGGCCCCGCCGGCGCGGGCGGCGATCTCGCTCTCGGTCATCGGGCCCAGCAGCCGCAGCAGGTCCGCGACGCCTTCGGCGTCGCGCGCGGCCCGGTCCTCCGACAGGTGCTGCAGCTGGCGCCCGGTCGCGGCGATGACGTCCGCGTCGAGCAGCTCGCGCAGCTCGACGCGGCCGAGCAGTTCGGCCAGCAGCGTGCTGTCCAGCGACAGCGCCGCGGCCCGGCGCTCGGCCAGCGGCGAATCGCCCTCGTACATGAACGCGCCGACATAGCCGAACAGCAGGGACGCGGCGAACGGGGACGGCCGCGCCGTCTCCGTTTCGAGCACCCGCACCGTGCGCTGGGCGATGCCGCCCATCAGCGCGACCAGGGCCGGGACGTCGTAGACGTCCTGCAGGCATTCGCGGATGGTCTCCAGCACCACCGGGAAGTCGGGGTATTTGCGCGCCACTTCCAGCAGCTGCGCCGCGCGCTGACGCTGCTGCCACAGTGGCGAGCGGCGCCCGGGGTGGCGGCGCGGCAGCAGCAGTGACCGGGCCGCGCACTCCCGGAACCGCGACGCGAACAGCGCCGAACCGCCCACCTCGGCGGTGACGACGGGGTCGATCTCGTCGGGGTCGAAGACGAAAAGTTCGGCGCCGGGCGGGGTCTCGCCGGAGTCCGAGAGCGTGTCGGGCAACCGCACCACGATGCCGTCGTCGGACGCGGTCGGCTTCTCGTCGAGCCCGTAGCGCTCCCGCAGCCGCCGGCCCACCGCCAGCGCCAGCGGCCCGTTCACCCGCAGCCCGTACGGCGAGTGCAGGATGACCCGCCAATCGCCGAGCTCGTCGCGGAACCGCTCGACCAGCAGGGTGGTGTCGGTGGGAACCACCCCCGCGGCGGTCCGCTGCTCGTCCAGCAGCGCCCACACGTTGTCCGTCGCGTAGGCGTCGAAGCCCAGGCCGGCGCAGCGCGCGTTGAACGCCTCGCGGCCCAGCCCGGCCAGCTCGCCGGTGAACGCGCCGAGCGCGGCGCCCAGCTCGGCCGGCCGTCCCACGCCGTCGCCGCGCCAGAACGGCAACCGGGCCGGCTGCCCGGGCGCGGGGATCACCAGCACCCGGTCGTGGGTGATCTCGGTGATCCGCCAGCTGGTGGCGCCCAGCGAGATCACGTCGCCGGGCCGGGATTCGTACACCATCTCTTCCTCGAGCTCACCCACCCGCGTGGGCTTTTCGGCCTCGGAGGCGAGATACACGGCGAACAGCCCGCGGTCGGGGATGGCGCCGCCGGAGGTGACGGCCAGCCGCTGCGCGCCGGGCCGCGCGGTCAGCGTGCCGGTGTCGCGGTCGTAGACCAGGCGCGGCCGCAGCTCGGCGAACTCGGTCGACGGGTACTTGCCCGACAACAGGTCCAGGGTGGCCTCGTACACGCTGCGCGGCAGCGTCGCGAAGGGGGCGCTGCGGCGCACCGTGTCGAACCACCGGTCGGCGTCCAGCGGCTCCAGCGCGGCGGCCGCCACCGTCTGTTGCGCGAGGATGTCCAGCGGGTTGGCGGGCACCCGCATCGTCTCGATCTGGCCGGCCAGCATCCGCTGCACGGTCACCGCGCAGCCGATCAGGTCGGTGCGGTGCTTGGGGAACAGGATGCCCCGGGAGACCTCGCCGACCTGGTGGCCGGCCCGCCCGATGCGCTGCAGGCCGCTGGCCACCGACGGCGGCGCCTCCACCTGGATCACCAGGTCGACCGCGCCCATGTCGATGCCCAGCTCCAGGCTCGAGGTCGCCACCACCGCCTTGAGCAGCCCGCGCTTGAGGTCCTCTTCGACCAGGGCGCGCTGCTCCTTGCTCACCGAGCCGTGGTGGGCGCGCGCCAGTATCGGATCGGCGCCGTAGGTCTGGCCGCTGCCCATGATGTGCGCGGGCGCCCCGCCCGGCACCCCGCGGTTGGCGTCCGACGCCAGTTCGATCCCGCAGCGTTCGGCGTGGATCTCGTTGAGCCGCGCGGTCAAGCGCTCGGCCAGCCGCCGCGAATTGGCGAACACGATGGTCGAATTGTGCGCTTCGATCAGGTCGACCAGCCGGGCCTCGACGTCGGGCCAGATGCTGTTGTTGGCCAGGTTGGCCATGTCGGGCACCGGCACCTGCACCGCCAGCTCCACGGTCTTGGCCGCCCGGGGCGCCACGATGGTCGTCGGTTGCTGCCCGGACAGGAACCGCGCGAGCTCTTCGGGCGGGCGCACCGTCGCCGACAACCCGATGCGCTGGGCTGGCGCAGCTTCCCGCAGCTCGTCAAGCCGCTCCAGCGACAGCGCCAGGTGCGCGCCGCGCTTGCCCGCGGCGATGGCGTGGATCTCGTCGACGATCACCGTCTGCACGCCGGCCAGGGTTTCGCGAGCGGCCGAGGTGAGCATCAGAAACAGCGACTCCGGCGTGGTGATCAGCACGTCGGGGGGTCGCGCGATGAGCTGGCGGCGCTCGGCGGCCGGGGTGTCGCCCGAGCGGACGCCGACGCTGATGTCCGGTGGCGGCCGACCGTGGCGCTCGGCGATGCGGGTGAGGCCGGCCAGCGGGGTGCGCAGGTTGCGCTCGACGTCAACCGCCAGCGCCTTGAGGGGCGACACGTACAGCACCCGGGTCCCCCCCGGCCTTTCGCCCGAGCCGGCAAGTCCGGCCAGGGAGTCCAGGGCCCACAGGAAGGCCGCGAGCGTCTTGCCGGATCCGGTCGGCGCGATCACCAGCGTGTTGTCGCCGTCGGCGATGGCGTCCCAGGCTTGTGCCTGCGCGGTGGTGGGCCCGGCGAACGTGCTGGTGAACCATTCGCGGGTGGTCGCGCTGAACCGGCCTAGCGGGTCACGGGTGGTCACCTACACCATGGTGCCAAGGTGCACCGACAAGAGCGTGGGCTAGCGCGGCTGGATGCGGGCCGTCGCCATCGCATGGGACAGTTCCGGCGGTATCTCGGGGACCCGGGCGATGGCGTCGAACAGCGAGTGCGCGCACGCGTCGGCGAGGCGCTCGGCGTCGATCGTGGGATCGATGATGCGCTGGCGGCACAGCTCGAAGGTGAACGCCAGCCAGCCGTGACAGATCACCCGAAGGTCCCGCTCGACGTCCCCTTCGAGCTTGGCCCCCGAGATGTTGGCCACCAGGTCGTGGATGCGGCTCATGATGTGTTCGAGCTGGCGGTTCTTGGCTTCGTCGTCGACGCCCAGCAGAACCGGGTCGGACCGGCCCAGGCCGACGTACGCGGCCCACGCGGCCTCCGGGTTCTGCTCGTGGTAGGCCATGTACGCCATGACCCCCATCCGCACCTCTTCGTACATGGTCAGGCCGGTGGCGTCGTCCATGTTGGTGGTCTCGTACAGGCGGTCGGCCTCGTCCTTGACCACGGCGGCGAAGAAGGCCCGCTTGTCGGGGAAGTAGTGATACATCAGCGCCCGCGACACTCCGGCGCGCTCGGCGATCTCGTCGATGCGCACCTCGTCGTAGGGTCGCTTTCCGAAGACTTCTGCCCCCAAAGCGAGCAGCTCAGCGCGTCGATCCTCGGGGGATAACCGCCTTCTGGCTGTCGGCATGTGAGAGATAGTACTCACCGGTCCTGAGACACCGACCAAATTGTGTTTATCCGGGCTCCACGCCCTGTGCCAGCGATTATTGGCGGATTAATTGACGGAGGCGTCGGTGGCCTCCGCGCCCCCGGGGCCCGGCACGCGCGCCGAAACCGGGCTTCCCGCATGCCGCCGGCTGTGGCAACGTCGCCCGGTTTCACCGGTTTTACCGGTGGGTATCTGTTCCCATGCGTATTCCGCTGGTGCCAGCGCGATCGCAGCGCCGAGTTTCGTCGGCCCATTTGTCATCGCGCGGTAACTATTGCGACGCAGCAAACGATGAAGAAAGCATTGACGACGCGGGGGACATAAGGGGCAGGGATGCACAAAGCGGAGGAGCGATCGGGTGGTGATCGCTTGGGGCAGGAAGACGGCGAAGTGCGCGCCGCCGTGCGGTTCGCGGCGCTGTCCGCCGTGGCGGCGGTGGGGTTCCTGGTCATGGCCGCGCTGTGGGTGAGCACCTGTCCGGGCACCGGGGTGGACACCGCGGCCTGCGGCGCTCCGCAGCGCACGTTGCTGGCGCTGGGGGGACCGCTGATTCTGCTGGCGGCCGGACTCTGGGCGTTCCTGCGCACCTACTTGGTGTGGAAGTCGCGGGGCACCTGGTGGGGATGGCACGGTGCCGGCTGGTTCTTGTTCACCCTGATGGTGCTGATGGTGGCCCTGGGCGTGTCCCCGATCGCCGGTCCGGCGCTGGCCCTCTGAGCAGGGTCTCGCCAAAGCCTTCCGGGGGATCTACCGTTGATGGTGCAACCCGTATTGAGCTGCGCACGAGCATCAAATCTCCACGAGGAGCAGCCATGGGAGACACATTTCATGACCCCGTTGACCATCTGAGGACCACACGGCCGCTCGCCGGCGAGTCATTGATCGACGTATTGCACTGGCCCGGGTATCTGCTGGTGTTGGCCGGCGTGGTCGGGGCGTGCGGAAGCCTGGCGGCCTTCGGCACCGGACACCATCACGAGGGCGTGACCGCGGGCGTACTGGCCGTCATCGCCGCGGTCGTCGGGTTGACGTGGGTGGCGATAGAACACCGGCGGATCCGCCGGCTGGCGGATCGCTGGTACGCCGAGCACCCCGAGGTGCAGCGGCAGCGGCCCGCCAGCTAGCTGGCGCGCCGGCCGCGCTCCAGGTGAGCGCCGGACCATTTTTCGGGTGAGCGGATACGGGGGGTTACCGGCCCCGCGGAGTGGGTATCACGTGTGCACCATGATGAGTGCCGGAAGGGTTGCGTCAGCGTGGTCACCCCATCATGGGGGACAGGATCACGAAGACACCGACATAGATGCTTACCGCCAGAACCACCACTACGGCCAGCGCGATCCCGGCTGCCATCATCGCCACGCGCCGAAGCCGTCGCGTCCGGACCGTTCCGGTGGTTTCGGGACCCTCCACAGCGGGTCGCATACCCGGCGGCAAACATGACTAATCGGCTCGAACGCACGGTCCACGGCGGTCTGCCGGGCGGTAGTAGTGTCAGTCAATCATTGCCGGGAGACCAGATGAACGATGCGGGATTGCGCACCAACCAGCGTCAGCGCGGGCATCGCGCCGTCGAATTGCACGTCGCGGCGCGCCTGGAAAACCTCGCGATGCTGCGGACGCTGGTCGGTGCGATCGGCACCTTCGAGGACCTGGACTTCGACGCGGTGGCGGATCTGCGGCTCGCGGTCGACGAAGTGTGCACCCGGTTGATCCGCTGCGCCACCCCCGACGCCGTCCTGGTCGTCGTGGTGGACCCGCAGGACGACCAATTGGTGGTGGAGGCGTCCGCGGCGTGCGACACCCACGACGTGGTGGCGCCCGGCAGCTTCAGTTGGCACGTGCTGACATCCTTGGCCGACGACGTCCAGACCTTCCACGACGGGCGTGAACCCAACCAAACCGGCAGCGTCTTCGGTATCACGCTGACGGCGCGACGGGCGGCCTCCAGCAGGTGACACCACCAGCTGCCGGCGGTTCGGTCTCGCGTCCGAACGAGTACGCCGATGTCCCGGACATGTTCCGCGAGTTGGCGACCGTGCCCGCCGACTCGATGGAATTCCAGCGTCAACGGGACAAGATCGTCGAGCGTTGCCTGCCGCTGGCCGACCACATCGCCCGCCGGTTCGAGGGCCGCGGCGAACCGCGCGACGACCTCGTCCAGGTGGCGCGGGTCGGGCTGGTCAACGCCGTGGTCCGCTTCGACGTGGAGACGGGCTCGGACTTCGTGTCGTTCGCGGTGCCCACGATCATGGGCGAGGTCCGCCGGCACTTCCGCGACAACAGCTGGTCGGTCAAGGTACCGCGCCGCCTGAAGGAACTGCACCTGCGCCTGGGCACCGCGACCGCCGATCTGTCGCAGCGGCTCGGCCGGGCGCCCACCGCGACCGAACTCGCCGCCGAACTCGGCATGGACCGCGAGGAGGTCGTCGAGGGCCTGGTGGCGGGGAGCTCGTACAACACCCTGTCCATCGACAGCGGTGGCGGCAGCGACGAGGACGAAGCCCGCGCCATCGCCGACACCCTGGGCGACGTGGACACCGGTCTGGACCGGATCGAGGACCAGGAGTCGCTGCGCCCCCTGCTCGAGGCGCTGCCCGAACGGGAGCGAACGGTGTTGGTGCTCAGGTTCTTCGAGTCGATGACGCAGACACAGATCGCCGAACGGGTCGGCATCTCGCAGATGCACGTCTCCAGGCTGCTGGCGAAGTCGCTAACGCGACTGCGTGACCAACTGCAATAGGGACAGCGACTCGTCGCCTTCCGCCCGCAGCGGTTCCAGCAGCGGCTCGGCCATCGGTGTCGTCACCGGCAGCGTGCCGTCGGGGTCGCAGATGCGCAGCAGCCGCGACACGGCCGGGCTGGGCGCCATGGCCCAATCCGCCTGGGCGCCCGAGGACATGACGTTGATCCGGTGCAGTGCCGAAAAACCCGCCGTACCAATGAATTTCAGGCCACGAAGGTCGAGGACCAGGCGCCGCGAACGGCCGATGCTCTGTCGGACATACGCCGCCAGCTGGTCGGCGTTGGCGGCGTCGAGTTCACCGTCGACCGTGATCAGGGTTCCCGAGGGTTCCCAGCGCGCGGTGAACTGCGCCGCGCGGCTGTGCTGCCAAGATTGGGCCACAGGCATGACTGACTCCATCCGTAGAGGAGGGTGTGCTGCGGAATAGGCCCGGCGTGGACCCGAAGGAGAGAGCAGTGAGTTCAAGTTCCCGCGCCCGTCGAGCTATCCGCACGGCTGTGAACTCAACCTGACCTGACCCTACCCGCGGTGCCGCAAGCCGACAACGATTCCTGTGCCAATTCTCAGGAACGCCGCATCACTTGATCTCGGCAAGTACCGTGCCCTGGGTGATGGCGGCCCCGGCCTCGACCGCGAGGCCGGTGATCACGCCGTCCTTGTGTGCGGTGACCGGGTTCTCCATCTTCATCGCCTCGAGGACCACGACCAGGTCGCCGCTGGCGACCTCCTGCCCCTCCTCGACCGCGACCTTGACCACGGTGCCCTGCATCGGGGCGGTCACCGCGTCGCCGGAAGCGGCGGCACCCGCGTGCGCCCCGCGCTTGCGCGGCTTGGGCTTCTTGCGGATGACACCGGCCGGATCGGCGGCGGAACCGTTGCCCAGCGCCAGGTCACCGGGCAGCGACACCTCGAGCCGGCGGCCGCCGACCTCCACGACCACCTTCTGGCGCGGGCGGGCGTCGTCCTCGTCGAGGGGCTCGCCGCCGGTGAAGGGTTCGATGGTGTTGTTCCACTCGGTCTCGATCCAGCGGGTGTGGACCGAGAAGCCGTCGCCGTCGCCGATGAACGCCGGGTCGGACACCACGGCGCGATGGAACGGGATGACGGTGGCCAGCCCTTCGACGTGGAATTCAGAAAGAGCACGCCGGGAGCGGGCCAGGGCCTCTTCGCGGGTGGCGCCGTACACGATGAGCTTGGCCAGCATCGAGTCGAACTGGCCGCCGATCACCGAACCGGCCTCGACACCGGAATCCAGCCGGACCCCGGGTCCGCTGGGGGTGTCGTACCGGGTGACGGGGCCCGGCGCCGGGAGGAAGCCACGCCCGGCGTCCTCGCCGTTGATCCGGAACTCGATGGCGTGGCCGCGCGGCGTGGGATCCTCGGTGAGATCCAGCTTTTCGCCGTTGGCGATCTTGAACTGCTGCAACACCAGGTCGATGCCCGCGGTCTCCTCGGTGACCGGGTGCTCGACCTGCAGGCGGGTGTTGACCTCCAGGAACGAGATCAGGCCGTCCTGGCCGACCAGGTACTCGACGGTCCCGGCGCCGTAGTAGTGCGCCTCCTTGCAGATGCGCTTGGCCGACTCATGGATCTCCTTGCGCTGCGCGTCGGTCAGGAACGGCGCGGGCGCCTCCTCCACCAGCTTCTGGAAGCGGCGCTGCAGGGAGCAGTCGCGGGTGCCGGCCACGATGACGTTGCCGTGCTGGTCGGCGATCACCTGCGCCTCGACGTGGCGGGGCTTGTCCAGGTAGCGCTCGACGAAGCACTCGCCGCGGCCGAACGCGGCGACGGCTTCGCGCACCGCCGACTCGTACAGGTGGGGAATCTCTTCGATGGTGCGCGCCACCTTCATGCCCCGCCCGCCGCCGCCGAAGGCCGCCTTGATGGCGATCGGCACGCCGTACTCCTTGGCGAAGGCGACCACCTCGTCGGCGTCCTTGACCGGGTCGGGGGTGCCGGGCACCAGGGGTGCCTGGGCGCGGGCCGCGATGTGGCGGGCGGTGACCTTGTCACCGAGGTCGCGGATCGACTGGGGGCTCGGGCCGATCCAGATCAGCCCGGCGTCGATGACCGCCTGCGCGAAATCGGCGTTCTCCGAGAGGAAGCCGTAGCCCGGGTGCACGGCGTTGGCGCCCGACTTGGCCGCCGCGTCGAGCAGCTTGCCGAAGTCCAGGTAGGACTCCGCGGAGGTCTGGCCACCGAGGGCGAATGCCTCGTCGGCGAGGCGCACGTGCGGCGCGTCGGCGTCGGGCTCGGCGTACACCGCCACGCTGGGCAGGCCCGCGTCGCGGGCCGCCCGGATCACCCGGACAGCGATCTCGCCGCGGTTGGCGACAAGCACTTTGGAGATCCTCGAGCTGGCGTGACTAGCCACTGCGCCTCCTGTTTGGCATATCTGAAGCGGACGTTCTTTCCGCCGTGGGCTTCTTTAAGAGAGTTTCTTACAACTCCCGGGAAGTCTAAGCGCCGCGCCGTCAGGCCGACGAGGCGGTGCCGGTATTTTGACCGGACTCGCGCAGCCGCCGCTTGATGCGGGCGAGCATCGCCGACATGCCGCGCAACCGCAGCGGGCTGATGAGCGCGGCCAACCCCAGGTCGGTGTAGAAATCCTCGGGCACCGCCAGAATGTCGGCGGCCGGCTGCTCGTCGAGACCGGCGGCCAGGATCGCCGCGAACCCCCGGGTGGTCGGCGCCTCGGCGGGCGCGCTGAAGTGCAGCCGCACCCGGTTCGGGTCGCCGGCGTCGACGTGGAGGAAGAGCGGGGTCTGGCACTCGGGCACCGGCTCCATGGCCTGTTCTTCCAACTCGGCGGGCAGGGCCGGGAGTTCGTTGGCGTATTCCAGCAGCAGCGCCAGCTTGTCCTGGCCCTCGACCTCGGCGAAGTCGGACACCACCTCGGCCAACGGGGCGGGCAGGGTCATCGGATGGGAACGTCGCCCGGCTCTTCACCCGCGACGATCGGGGTGCGCACGGTGTTGCCCCACTCGGTCCACGATCCGTCGTAGTTGCGCACCCCGGGCTTGCCCAGCAGGTAGGTGAGCACGAACCAGGTGTGGCTGGACCGCTCCCCGATGCGGCAGTACACGACGGTCTTGTCGTCGGGGGTGATGAAGTCGTAGAGCTCCTCGAGCTCGTCGCGGCTGCGGAAGCGCCCGCTCTCGTCGACCGCCTTGGCCCACGGGATGGACCGGGCGGTGGGGATGTGGCCGCCGCGCAGCACGCCCTCCTCGGGGTAGTCGGGCATGTGGGTGCGCTTGCCGGTGTACTCGTCCGGCGAGCGCACGTCGATCAGCGGCTGGGTGCCCAGAATGGCCAGCACGTCGTCCTTGAAGGCCCGGATGGGTTCGTCGTTGCGCGCGACGACGGGGTAGCCGCTGGAGGTCTTGGTCGGCACGTCCAGGGTGGTCTCCCGGCGCTCGGCCAGCCAAAGGTCGCGGCCGCCGTTGAGCAGGCGCACGTCGGGGTGGCCGAACAGCGTGAAGACCCACAGCGCGTAGGCGGCCCACCAGTTGCTCTTGTCGCCGTAGATCACCACGGTGTCGTCGCGCGAGATGCCCTTGCGGTCCATCAATTCGGCGAACTGCTCGCCGTTGATGTAGTCGCGGACCCTCGGGTCGTTGAGGTCGGTGTGCCAGTCGATCTTGACCGCGCCGGGGATATGGCCGACGTCGTAGAGCAGGACGTCTTCGTCGGATTCGACGATCACCAGGCCGGGGGTGCCCTGGTGGGCGGAGAGCCAGTCGGCCGTGACCAGTCGTTCCGGGTGGGCGTAGGCCGTCAGAGTCGGGCTTGGATCGGGGGGTAATGCCACGCCACCGAGCCTACCGCCAGGGGTGAAGCGTGCGTTTGCCGCCGCGACAGTTACGCCATGGCGACGACACGCCGGATCGGGCCGCCATGGTTCAAGTCTCGGGGATGTCGGTTGCCCGGTTAGCCGCCCACAACGCGGCGACCGACAGGCCGACGCGGCCCAACATCGACCGCAGCAGCGGCAGGCTGACGCCGATCACGTTCGACGGGTCGCCGTCGATCCCGTCGACGAACCAGCCGCCCAGCCCGTCGAGGGTGAACCCGCCGGCGACGTGCAGCGGCTCGCCGCCGGCGACGTAAGCCCGCAGGTCCGCGTCGGAGGGGTCGGCGAAATGCACTGTGGTGCAGGCCGATTCCGCTTCGCGGCCGGTGATCGCGCCGCCGCTCAGCCGCAACAGGCAGTGCCCGGTGTGCAGCCGGCCCGACCGGCCGGCCATGCCCCGCCACTGGGCCATCGCCGCGTCGGCCGAGCCGGGCTTGCCGCACAGTTCGCCGTCGAGGTGCAGCATCGAATCGCAGCCGAGCACAACGCAATCCGCCGCGACGGCGCCGTCCAGCTCGCCCGCCACCCGTTCGGCCTTCGCGGCGGCCAGCGCGCACACCACCTCGGCCGGTTCGGCGCCGGGAGCGAGCCCGGCGATGACGGCGTCCTCGTCCACACCGGAGACCACGACCAGCGGATCGGCGCCGGCCTGGCGCAGCACCTTGCGGCGGCCCGACGAGGCCGACGCGAGGACCAGGCGGGTCAACGCTTCATGTGTGTCATTTGCTGCATGGTGAGCCGCTGGTAGTTGGACATCGCGAACCGCAGCCGGTCCACCGGCAGGCCCCAGCGGGTGGGCTCGGGCTCGGTGGGCTCGGGGACGCCGCCGCCGATCAGGCCGAGCGCGGTGACCAGCGCGGCCAGCTCATCGTCGGTGGGGTGCCCCTTGAGGATGTGGAGGTGCGGCTCGTGCGCCTCGCGCGGCTCGTGTGCCTCGGGCGCGGTTTCGGTTGCCGCGGAACCGTTCTTCTCGCTCACAGCGGAATGTTCCCGTGCTTCTTGGGGGGCAGGTGCGAGATCTTGCGTTCCAGCAGCCGCAGCGCCGTGCCGATGTAGCCGCGGGTGTGCGACGGCGGGATCACCGCGTCGACGTAACCGCGCTCGGCGGCTACGTAGGGGTTGACCAAGGTGTCCTCGTACTCCTGCTGCAGCTCCAGCCGCAGCGCGTCGACGTCGTTGCCCTCCCTGGCCGCCTCGGCCAGCTGCTTGCGGTAGACGAAGCCGACGGCGCCGGAGGCGCCCATCACCGCGATCTGCGCGGTCGGCCAGGCGATGTTGACGTCGCAGCCCATGTCCTTGGAGCCCATGACGCAGTACGCGCCGCCGTAGGCCTTGCGGGTGATCACGGTGATCTTCGGGACGGTGGCCTCGCCGTAGGCGAACAGCAGCTTGGCGCCGCGCCGGATGATGCCGTTGTATTCCTGGCCGGTGCCCGGCAGGAAGCCCGGGACGTCCACCAGCATGATGATCGGGATGTTGAAGCAGTCGCAGGTCCGGACGAACCGGGCCGCCTTCTCCGAGGCGTTGATGTCCAGGCAGCCGGCGAACTGCGTGGGCTGATTGGCCACGATGCCGACCGGCCGGCCCTCGATGCGGCCGAACCCGACGATGATGTTGGTGGCGTAGCCGTTCTGGATTTCCAGGAACTCGTCATCGTCGAGGATGCGGGTGATCACCTCGTGCATGTCGTAGGGCTGGTTGGCCGAGTCCGGGATCAACGTGTCCAGCTCGAGGTCCTCCTCGGTGAGGTTGTCCTCGATCGCGCCCTCGGGGATGGGCACGGCGTAGCGCGGGGCGTCGGTGGCGTTGTTGGGCGGCAGGTAGCTCAGCAGGTCGCGCACCCAGTCGAAGGCGTCCTGCTCGCCGGAGGCGACGTAGTGCAGGGTGCCCGACTTGGCCATGTGGGTGTGGGCGCCGCCGAGCTCTTCCATCGTGACGTCCTCGCCGGTGACGGTCTTGATGACGTCCGGCCCGGTGATGAACATCTGGCTGGTCTGGTCGACCATCACGACGAAGTCGGTCAGGGCGGGGGAGTAGACGTGCCCGCCGGCGGCGGCACCCATGATCAGCGAGATCTGCGGGATCACGCCCGAGGCCAGGATGTTGTTGCGGAAGATTTTGCTGTACAGGCCGAGCGAGACCACGCCCTCCTGGATCCGCGCGCCGGCGCCGTCGTTGATGCCGATCAGCGGGCGGCCGGTCTTGATCGCCAGCTCCTGCACCTTGACGATCTTCTCGCCGTACACCTCGCCGAGGCTCCCGCCGAACACCGTGGCGTCCTGGCTGAAGATGCACACGTCGCGGCCGTCGATGGTGCCGTAGCCGGTGATCACGCCGTCGCCGAGCGGGCGGTTGTGCTCGAGGCCGAAGTTCTTGCTGCGGTGCCGCGCCAGCGCGTCGAGCTCGACGAACGAGTCCTCGTCCAGCAGGGCGAGGATGCGCTCGCGGGCGGTCAGCTTGCCCTTGGCGTGCACCTTCTCGACCGCCTCTTCGCCCACCGGGTGCAGCGACTCTTCCCGGCGCTTGTGCAGTTCGGCCAGCTTGCCTGCGGTGGTGTGGATGTCGATGGTGTGCTCGGCGGCCGGCTCCGCGGTGTGGTCGGTAACGCTTGTCATGGGATCCGATGGTATCGGCCGCCGCCCCGACGGAGTTTTAGGCTGGGTGGTGATGGCCACCGATGAGCTCCGGGCGCCGCTGGACGCGGCCGCGCTGCGCGCCGAACTGATCGGCACCGGGCTGGGCTGGCGCCGGCTGGACGTCGTCGAACAGACCGGCTCCACCAACGCAGACCTGCTCGCGCAGGCGACGTCGGGGACCGACGTGGCCGGCGCCGTGCTGATCGCCGAGCACCAGACCGCCGGCCGCGGGCGGCACGGCCGCGACTGGTCGGCCACCCCGCGGGCCCAGATCACGATGTCGGTCGGCGTCAGCATCGTCGACGTGCCGACCGCGGGGTGGGGGTGGCTGCCCCTGGCCACCGGGGTGGCGGTGGTCGACACGGTCGCCCCGCTGCTCGAGGGGGTTCGGGTGGGGCTCAAGTGGCCCAACGACGTGCTGGCGGGTCCCCCGGATTCGCCGGGCAAGCTGGCGGGCATCCTCGCCGAGGTGGCCAAGCCGGTGGTGGTGATCGGCCTGGGGCTCAACGTATTCCAGGCCCCTGATGGCATCGTGGGGGCCACCTCGCTGCTCGACCTGGGCGTGCCGGCGCCCGACCGCACCCGGCTGGTGTGCGGCCTGCTGTCCGAGCTCGGCCGGCGGATCGTGGCCTGGCGCGCCGCGCGCGGGGCCGACTGGGCGCTGGCGGCCGACTACCGGGCGCGCAGCCTGACCATCGGCAACCGGGTGCGCGCCCACCTGCCCGGCGGCAAGGAGGTCGTCGGCCTGGCGAGCGCCGTCGACGACCAGGGCAGGCTGTGCATCGAGACCGGGGGACAGACCGTCGTCGTTTCCGCCGGTGACGTGGTGCATTTGCGGTAGCTTCGGGCGAGTGAGCTATCCGGATAACGTCCTGGCCGCCGGCGAGCAGGTGATCGTCCACCGCCACCCGCACTGGAAGCGGCTGATCTGGCCGGTCGTGGCCCTCCTGCTGGCGACGGCGCTGGCGTCGTTCGGCTCCGGCTACCTCAACTCGACGCATTGGGGCCAGCTGGCCAAGAACGTCATCTACGGCGTCATCTGGGGCGTCTGGCTGGTGATCGTCGGCTGGCTGACGTTGTGGCCGTTCCTGACCTGGCTGACCACACACTTCGTCGTGACGAACCGGCGGGTGATGTTTCGGCACGGGGTGCTGACCCGCACCGGAATAGACATCCCGCTGGCGCGGATCAACAGCGTGGAATTCCGCGACCGGATTACCGAGCGGATGTTTCGCACGGGGACGCTGATCATCGAATCGGCGTCACAAGATCCATTGGAGTTCTACGACATTCCGCGGCTGCGCGATGTGCACGCGCTGCTGTATCACGAAGTCTTCGACACCCTCGGCTCGGAGGAATCGCCCAGCTGAGTCAACCGGCCGCGCCGGTTGCGCCAGGCCCGCAGCGGCGTGACGTTGCCGCCCTCGATCTCGTCCTCGAGCATCTCGGCGATGCCGCCGGCGGTCAGCGCGGACTCCAGCGCCTTGTCGGGGTTGCGCGCGAACTCGTCGGGGAACACCCAGCGCCGGAACGCCCAGAAGCGGAACGCCATCTGCAGCAGGTTGCCGATGACGTAGGCCGAGATGAAGTCCGCGATGTTCTCCACGGTCAGCGACACCGTGGGCTCCCGCAGCTGCAGGACGTAGCTGGAGAACCACAGCGGCGCCATGGAGAGCAGCACCCCCACGCCGCTGAAGGCGAAGAACAGCAGCGCCTCGTGGTGGCGTTCGCGGCCGCCGCGGTCGCGGAAGCTCCATTCGCGGTTCAACACGTAGGACGCGATCACCGCGACGATGCCGGCGATGACCTTCGCGGTGACCGGCTTGTAGTCCAGAATTGTCAGCTTCAGCGTGTAGAAAATCGCCGAGTCGATCACGAACGTCGTTCCGCCGACGATGGCGAATTTGATCAGTTCGTGGTGGCGCAGCAAATAGGGCTGAATAAACCCGGGCAGACGCTCGATTGCGGCTTCGGCGAAGGGCACAAGTCGTCAGTGTACGGACGCACACAAAATCGACGCAAAATGGTACATAACGATTCGGCGTCACCGCCGGTCAACACGCCGCCGGTGCCATGACACCATGATGGCCGTGCCGAGTACACGCCCGCCGGGGCCCGTTCCCGCAGTATCGCCGTTGGTCGCCATGGTCGGCGGCGGTCAACTGGCCCGGATGACCCACCAGGCCGCGATCGCCCTCGGGCAGACCCTGCGGGTGCTGGCCACCGCCGCCGACGAGTCGGCCGCGCAGGTCACCCCCGACGTCGTGATCGGCTCGCATACCGACCTGGAAGACCTGCGCCGGGTCGCGGCCGGCGCCCACGTGCTGACGTTCGACCACGAGCACGTGCCGGCCGAGCTGCTGGACAAGCTGGTCGCCGAAGGCGTCAACGTCGCGCCGCCGCCGCAGGCGCTGGTGCACGCCCAGGACAAGCTGGTCATGCGCCGGCGGCTGGAGGCGCTGGGCGTTCCCGTGCCCAGCTATGCGGAGATCCGCAGCCTCGACGAGCTCGATGCCTTCGCGCACCGCATCGCCGGTCCCGTCGTCGTGAAGGCGGTCCGCGGCGGTTACGACGGGCGCGGGGTGCGGATGGCGCGCGACCCGGTGCACGCCCGTGAGATCGCGGCGACTTTCCTGGCCGACGAGGTGCCGGTGATGGCCGAGCAGCAGGTGAACCTGCGGCGCGAACTGTCGGCGCTGGTGGCGCGGTCCCCGTTCGGCCAGGGCGCGGCGTGGCCGGTCGTCGAGACCGTGCAGCGAGACGGGATCTGCGTGCAGGTGATCGCGCCCGCGCCCGGGCTGCCCGACGACGTGGCGGCGGCCGCCCAGCAGCTGGCCTTGCGCTTGGCCGCCGACCTGGGCGTGGTCGGGGTGCTCGCCGTCGAGCTCTTCGAGACCACCGACGGCGCCCTGCTGGTCAACGAGCTCGCGATGCGGCCGCACAACTCCGGGCACTGGACCATGGACGGGTCGCGCACCGGTCAGTTCGAGCAGCATCTGCGCGCGGTGCTGGACTATCCGCTCGGCGACACCGACGCCGTCGCGCCGGTGACGGTGATGGCCAACGTGCTCGGCGCCCCGCAGCGGCCGGCGATGACGATCGACGAGCGGCTGCACCACCTGTTCGCGCGGATGCCCGACGCCCGGGTTCACCTGTACGGCAAGGAGGAACGCCCCGGTCGCAAGGTCGGGCACATCAACTTCCTGGGGACCGACATGGCGGGGGTGGCCGCGCTGCGGGAGCGCGCCGGGCTGGCGGCACACTGGTTGGCGAACGGGCAGTGGACGGACGGATGGGATCCGCATGACTAGTACTCAGGCGCCTCGCGTCGGGGTGATCATGGGCAGCGACAGCGACTGGTCGGTGATGGTTGACGCCGCGGAGGCGCTGGCCGAATTCGACATACCGGCCGAGGTCCGGGTGGTCTCGGCGCACCGCACGCCCCAGGTCATGTTCGACTACGCGCGCGGGGCGGCCGAGCGTGGCATCGAGGTGATCATCGCCGGCGCCGGCGGCGCCGCACACCTGCCCGGCATGGTCGCGTCCGCGACGCCGCTGCCGGTGATCGGGGTGCCGGTGCCGCTGGCGCGCCTCGACGGCCTGGATTCGTTGCTGTCCATCGTGCAGATGCCGGCGGGCGTCCCGGTGGCCACCGTCTCCATCGGCGGCGCCCGCAACGCGGGCCTGCTCGCCGTGCGCATGCTCGGGGCGTCCGACCCGGCGCTGCGCGCGCGGATCGTCGAGTTCCAAGCCCAGCTGGCCGAGAGCGTGCGGGCCAAGGACGAGGCGCTGCAACAGCGTCAGGGTAAAGTTACCGACGAGTAGCTATAGGAGGCTCGAGATGGCTGGTTGGGCCGGAGACCCCACGTTCGATCTGTTCCAGTTGCCCGAGGAACACCAGGAACTGCGGGCCGCGATCCGCGCGCTGGCGGAGAAGGAGATCGCCCCGCACGCCGCCGATGTGGACGAGAATTCGCGGTTCCCGGACGAGGCGCTCGAGGCGTTGAACGCCTCGGGGTTCAACGCGGTGCACGTGCCCGAGGAGTACGGCGGCCAGGGCGCCGATTCGGTGGCGGCGTGCATCGTGATCGAGGAGGTCGCCCGCGTCGACGCGTCGGCGTCGCTGATCCCCGCGGTGAACAAGCTGGGCACGATGGGGCTGATCCTGCGCGGGTCCGACGAGCTCAAGAAGCAGGTGCTGCCGTCGATCGCCGACGGCTCCGCGATGGCCTCCTATGCGCTCTCCGAACGGGAAGCCGGCAGCGACGCCGCCTCCATGCGCACCCGCGCCAAGGCCGACGGTGACGACTGGATCCTCAACGGCGCGAAGTGCTGGATCACCAACGGCGGCAAGTCGTCCTGGTACACGGTCATGGCGGTCACCGACCCGGACAAGGGCGCCAACGGCATCTCGTCGTTCATGGTGCACGCCGACGACGAGGGTTTCACCGTCGGCCCCAAGGAGAAGAAGCTGGGCATCAAGGGCTCGCCGACCACCGAGCTGTACTTCGAGAACTGCCGCATCCCGGGCGACCGGATCATCGGCGAGCCCGGCACCGGTTTCAAGACCGCGCTGGCGACCCTGGACCACACCCGGCCCACGATCGGCGCCCAGGCGGTGGGCATCGCCCAGGGCGCGCTGGACGCCGCGATCGCCTACACCAAGGACCGCAAGCAGTTCGGCCGCCCGGTCAGCGACAACCAGGGTGTGCAGTTCATGCTCGCCGACATGGCGATGAAGCTGGAGTCCGCCCGGCTGATGGTCTACCACGCGGCCGCGCGCGCCGAACGTGGCGAATCCAACCTGGGCTTCATCTCCGCGGCGTCCAAGTGCTGGGCCTCCGACGTCGCGATGGAAGTGACCACCGACGCGGTGCAGCTCTTCGGCGGCGCCGGCTACACCGTCGACTTCCCGGTCGAGCGGATGATGCGCGACGCCAAGATCACCCAGATCTATGAGGGCACCAATCAGATTCAGCGCGTGGTCATGTCGCGGGCGTTGCTGCGCTGACCGATAGGATCTCCGACGGTTGACCATTCGGGGTGGTAGGCCGGACGTAGAGTCGTGCGATGGGTCTTGCCCGCGGCAGGGGGTCTGAAGTGAACAGCGTTGCTACCTCTGCGCGTCCTCGAATGTCCGGGAATTGATGCCCGTGCGCGCTGCAGCGACCCCGGCGGATTGGCAGTCGTTGTCGTTGCTGTTGGTCGAGGACGACCGCGCCGATGCGGTCCTGGTGGAAGACCTGATCGCCGACGCGGTCGCCGACATCCGGGTGGTGTGGGCGCAGTCGATGGCCCACGCCGAGCGCGAGCTGGCCTCCGCCCGGCCCGACTGCGTGCTGCTGGACCTGCACCTGCCCGACGCCAGCGGCATGGACGCGCTGGATCGCATCGCCAAGCGCGATGCCACCGTTCCGATCGTTGTGCTGACCGGCTTGAACGACGAGTTCTTCGGGGCCTCCGCGGTCGCGGCCGGCGCCCAGGACTACCTGGTCAAGGGCCGCGTCGAGCCCGAGATGCTGCGGCGCGCGCTGCTGTACGCGATCGAGCGCAAGCGCGCCGAGCTGATCGCCGCCGACCTGCACGCGACCCGGCTGCGGGCCCGCGAGAATGCGCTGCTGGAGCGCGGGCTGCTGCCCTCCCCGCTGCTGCTGGACAACCCGGGCGTCGACATCGTCGCCCGGTACCGGCCGAGCCGCGAGGACGCGCTGCTGTGCGGGGACTTCTACGACGTGGTGCAGACGCCCGACCGGGTCGTCCACGTCCTGATCGGCGACGTCGCCGGGCACGGGCCGCACGAGGCCGCCCTGGGCGCGGCGCTGCGGATCGCCTTTCGCGCGCTCACCTTCGCCGGCGTGCACGGGGTGGAACTGATGCGGCAGCTCGAGCGGGTGCTGCACTCCGAACGAACGGGCACAGGGGTTTTCGCGACCGTGCTCAGTCTGGAGATCCCGCCCGACAGCCCGCGCATCAGAGCCATCCGGGCCGGCCATCCCGGGATGCTGTTACAGCGTGACGGCACCGTGGAATGGGTGGAGCCGCCGGGGGGGCCGGCGCTGGGCCTGCGCGCCGACGACTGGCCGCTGCACGAGATGGATCTGCCGGCGGGGCACGGCCTGCTGCTGCTGACCGACGGGCTGTTCGAGGGATATGCGGGGCAGGGCGCCCGCCGCCTCGGCGAGGAGGGCCTGCTCGAGCTGGCCCGCTCGCACGCGAACCGGCCGGGGCCGGAGTTCGTCGACGCGCTCATCGACGGGGCCCAGCGACTCGCTCAGCCCCAAGGCGGGCTGACCGACGACATCGCCGTGCTGCGGGTCGAAAGGACCACGAGGTGACCCCCGGGTTGCGCCGCCTGCGGCTGTCGCAGCTCACCGTGCGCGGATGGCAGGCCCTCATCCTGGTCAGCATGGGCGTGATGGTGCTGGCCGGTGCGTTGATCGGCGCGGCGCTGCTGAACCGCACGGACGAGATGACGCGACAGCTCGTCGACAACATCCAGCCGGCGCGCGTGGCGGCCTTCCAGATGCAGGCCGCGTTGCGCGACCAGGAGACCGGAATCCGTGGCTACCTGATCGCCGGGGACCGGCAATTCCTCACGCCGTACTACGACGGGCAGCACGCCGAACAGGTGGCGGCGGAAGAGATCCGGCGCCGCCTGAGCCAGCGTCCCGACCTCGTCGTCGACCTGGTGGCGATCGAGGACGCCGCGGCCGACTGGCGGGCGAGCTACGCCGAACCGGTCATCGCCACGGTGATGCCCAACGGCAAGAACGTCACAAGCAAACCGTCGGCGGAGCGCGGAAAGAACGAGTTCGACCATCTGCGAACGCTTTTCGATCGGCAGAACGCGAACCTGTCCGCGGCCCGGACGACCGCCGCCGACGAACTCAAACACACCGACGCCTGGCGCAACCGGGTGCTCGGCGCCATGGTGTTGCTGTTCTTCGTCACCGCCGGGCTGCTGGGCTTCCTGGTCCGGGACACGGTCGCCCGTCCGCTCGCGGCGCTGGCCGCGGCGTGCCGCCGGATCACCCAGGGCAGCTTCGACCAGAGCATCACACCGCCGAGGCGGCCCAAGGACGTTCGCGACATGGCGATCGACGTGGAGAACATGCGCAAACGGATGGTCGAGGAGCTCGAGGTGTCGCGTTCGGCCCAGGCGCAACTGGACGAGCAGGCGGCCGAATTGCGCCGGTCCAACGCCGAACTCGAGCAGTTCGCCTACGTCGCGTCGCACGACCTGCAGGAGCCGCTGCGCAAGGTCGCCTCCTTCTGTCAGCTGCTGGAGCGTCGCTACGGCGACAAGCTCGACGAGCGCGGCATCGAATACATCGGGTTCGCGGTCGACGGGGCCAAGCGGATGCAGGCGCTGATCAACGACCTGCTTACCTTCTCGCGCGTCGGCCGGCTGGGCACCACGGAAACCGACGTGAACATCGACGCGACGCTGGATTCGGCGCTGGCCAACCTGGCCCTCGCGATCGAGGAGTCGGAGGCCGAGATCGTGCGCCCCGACGCCCTGCCGCATATCAAGGGCGATCCGATGCTGCTGACGATGCTGTGGCAGAACCTCATCGGCAACGCGGTGAAGTTCCGGCACAAGGATCGCCGGCCCCGCGTCGTCGTCGAGTGCGCGCCGGGCACCGGCAATCAAAGCGGCGAATGGCTGATCACCTTGTCGGACAACGGCATCGGCATCCCGGCGGAATTCGCCGACAAGGTCTTCGTCATCTTCCAGCGCCTGCACGGCCGCGAGGTGTACGCCGGGACCGGCGTCGGCCTCGCGCTGGTCAAGAAGATCGTCGAACACCATGGCGGCACCATTCGGATCGACACGTCCCGCACCGAGGGAACGCGGTTCGAGTTCACCCTGCCCATGGCCGGGCCCGAGCCCGACCCGGACGCGGACGCGTCACGCCCAGCCGCTTTGGAAGGAGCGCATGAATGACATCGGCCGGTAGAGCCATCGACATCCTGCTCGTCGAAGACGACCCGGGAGACGAGCTCATCACGCGGGAAGCGTTCGAGCACAACAAACTTCAGAACCGGCTGCACGTCGCGCACGACGGGGAGGAGGGCCTCGACTACCTTTATCGGCGCGGCCAGTTCTCCGACGCGCCGCGGCCCGACCTGATCCTGCTGGACCTCAACCTGCCGAAGTACGACGGCCGCCAGCTGCTGGAGAAGATCAAGTCCGACCCGGACCTGGCCCGCATCCCGGTCGTCGTGCTGACCACCTCCTCGGCGGAGGAGGACATCCTGCGCAGCTACAAGCTGCACGCCAACGCCTATGTGACCAAGCCGGTCGACCTGGACCAGTTCATGAAGGCGGTCCGGCAGATCGACGAGTTCTTCGTCCAGGTGGTGCGCCTGCCGAGCCTGTGACGGTGTACGGCTAGCCCGCCGTCTGCGGCGCGCTCAGGAACTCGTCGTTGTGCTGCCCCGGCGCGGGCGGTGGTTCGGTGGCCACCGCGTCGAAGCTCGCGTAGCGCGCGGGCATGCGGACCACGGTGATCGGGTCCTCGGGGCCGCCCACCCGCAGGGCCAGCTCGTTCTCCGCGAACAGCGGGGTGTCGACCACCTGCTTCCAGGTGTAGGCCAGGCAGGCCATCAGGCCGCCTTCTTGGAGCAGCTCCACCCATTCGGCCGCGGTCTTGGCCGCCAGCGCCGACTCGAGCTCCTCGGTCAGCTCGGGGTAATTCATTGCGCGCGAACGCTGGTCGATGAACCGCTCGTCGGTCAGCAGGTCCGGCCGGCCGATGATCTGGCACAGCTTGGCCCAGTGCTTGGGCACATACGCGCTGATCACCAGGTACCCGTCGGCGGCCCGGAACGCGTCCGACGGTTGGGTCGCGAAGCCAACACCCTTGCGCTTCTTGGGTTTCGGCGCGGCATCGGGTTTCGGCGTGGCCGCCTCCGTCGGCTTGTTCAGGTGGATCGTGAGCTGGCTGGCCTGCAGGTTGACCGCGACGTCGTACATGGCGACCCGCACCACGTCGGCCACGCCGTGGCGCTCGCGGTTGAGCAGCGCGGCCAGCACCGCCTGGGCCAGCACGTGGCCGCTCGCGGCGTCGACGAGCTGGAAGGGGATGATCTGCGGCTTGCCGGTCGGCGTCGGCATGCCGGTGGTCATGCCCGACTCGGCCGCGACCATCAGGTCGACGCCGGGCCGGCTGCCGTGCGGGCCGTTGCCGCCGTAGGCCGACAGCCGCGCGTAGATCAGCCTGGGGTTGCGGGCGCGCAGGTCGTCGGGGCCCAGGCCCATGCGTTCCATCACGCCGGGGCGAAACCCCTCCAGCACGACGTCGGCGGTGTCGACCAGCCGCAGGATCTGCTGCTTGGCCTCGTCGTCGGTGAGGTCGACCGCCACCGATTTCTTGCCCCGGTTGTGCGGCAGAAACAGCGTGGGCAGCGGCGGGCGCCCGGGCAGCACCGCGGTGATGTGCCGGGCCGCCTCGCCGTGGGGCGCCTCGACCTTGATCACCTCGGCACCCAGGTCGGCCAGCACCTGCCCGGCCAGCGGCCCGGCGATGTTCTGGGTGAAATCGAGTACCCGGAATCCGTCCAGGGGCTTGGCGGGGGTGCTGTTTGCCATGGGTGGCCTTCCGTCAACGGGCCGCGCGCTGTGCCTTGGGCAAAATGGCCGTGCAGTAGTAGTTCTCGGCGAACGGCGCACCGGGGTCGGTGCGCTGCAAAGGTAACCCGTTGTCGGCCAACAGCTGATTCAGGGGGGTTCGAACCGCGCGCCAGCCGCGCCGCTCCAGGTGGGCCGCCGCGTCGTTGCGCTCGCCGGGGAAGCCCAGGTCGCCCAGCGCGATGTCCAGGCCGTTGTCCCGCCACTTCTGGCTGGCGGCGTTCAGGGCGTCCCCACTGGTCCCGGAGTTGACGAAGACCTCGGCCACCAGCCGGCTGCCGTCGGCGCTGAGCGCGGTGATGTCGTCGAGCAGCCGGTCCTGCGCCTCGGGCGGCAGGAAGCCGAGCAGTCCCTCGGCCGCCCAGGCGGCGGGCCGTCCGGTGTCGAACCCGGCACGGCGCAGCGCCGACGGCCAGTCGTGGCGCAGGTCGATCGGGATGGCCCGGACCTCGGCGGTGGGCTTTGCGCCGAGGTCGGCGATGGTGGCGGTCTTGAATTCGATGACCTGCGGCTGGTCGATCTCGAAGACCGTGGTGCCCGCCGCCCACGGCAGCCGGTAGGCGCGTGCGTCCAGGCCGGAGGCCAGGATGACGACCTGGCGGATGGCCGGGTCCTGTTGGGCGCCGGCCTCGGCGAAGAACGCGTCGATGTAGCGCGTGCGGGCGGCCAGCATGTCGGTCATGCGCTGCATGCCCCACGGGGCGCCCGGCTCGTCGACGTCGGCGGAGCTCAATTCACCGGCGGCCCACCGGGTCATGAAGTCGACGCCGACGGCGCGTACCAGCGGCTCGGCGAACGGGTCGTCGATGAGTCCGTCGCGGGTGGCCCGGGCCCGTCCGGCCGCCACCATGGTGGCGGTGGCCCCCACACTGGTGGCCAGGTCCCAGGCGTCGTTCTCGGTACGCGTCATCGGCACTGCCCCTTCCGTCTAGTCGTTAGCCAGAATAACGATGGTGACCTAAGGCCCCACCCGGTAGTGGCGTTGCGCCCTTACCCCCGCGCCGGGCCGGGCGGCAGCATCGACGTGTGCAAATCGTCCGGCGCGCGGGTCTGGAAGCCCGGTCGCTCCTGCTCTATGCCCGGTCCGGGGGCCTGCGGTGGATCGCGCCCGGACGACTCCCTTCGGTGCTGCGCGCCCTGGAGCGCTACGGCCTGCTCGGGGCGGCGACGGCCATCGCGGCCGGACGAGACCGCGACGGGGTGGCGCTGATCGACGAGCGTGGGCCCCTGACGTTCGGCGAGCTGGACGAGCGGACCAACGCGTTGGCCAACGAGTGGCGGCGGCGCGGCCTCGGACCGGGGGCCGGCGTGGCGATCCTGGTGGGCAATCACCGGGGCTTCCTGGAATCCGTGTACGCCGCCGCCAAGTGCGGCGCCGGTGTCCTGCTCCTCAACACCGGGTTCGGCGCAGCGCAGCTGGCCGAGATGCTGTCCCGGGAACGCGCCGACCTGCTGGTGTACGACGAGGAGTACGACGCCGTCGTCGCCGACGTCCGGCCGAGGCTGGGCCGGATCCGGGCCTGGACCCAAACCCCCGCCCCCGACAGCCTCGACGCGCTGATCGAACGCGGCGACCCCGGTCCGCCGCCCCCGTCGGGTGGGCGGCCCAAGATCGTCATCGCGACCAGCGGGACCACGGGTACGCCCAAGGGCGCCGCGCGTTCCGAACCCAGTTCGCTGATCCCGGTCGGCGGACTGCTCGGCAAGGCACCGTTCCGCGGCCGGGAAGTCACCGAATGCTGTGTGCCGCTGTTCCATTCGATGGGCTTCAGCCACGCGATGTACGCGATGGTGCTGGGCTCGACCCTGGTGCTGCGCCGCCAGTTCGACGCCCGCCAAGCGCTGGCCGGCGTGGCCGCGCACCGGGCCAGCGCCATGGTCGTCGTGCCGATCATGTTGCGGCGCATCCTCGATCTGGGGCCGGCGGCCCTGGCCGAGCACGACCTGTCCTCCTTGCGCATCGTCTTCGTCGGCGGCTCCCAGCTCGGTGCCGCACTGGCCACCCGGGCGCTCGCGGCGCTCGGCCCCGTGGTCTACAACATGTACGGGTCCACCGAGGTTGCCTACGCCACCATCGCCACGCCCGCCGACCTGGCCGCCGCGCCCGGATGCGTAGGGGCGGTGGTGCCCGGATCGGTCGTCAAGATCCTCGGCGACGGCGGCCGGGAGGTTCCGCCGGGCACGCCGGGCCGGATCTTCGTCGGTAACGTGCTGGCCTTCGAGGGCTACACCGGCGGCGGCACCAAGGAGTCGATCGGGGGCCTGATGTCGACCGGTGACGTCGGCCATTTCGATTCCGGCGGAAGGCTTTTCATCGACGGACGCGACGACGAGATGATCGTCTCCGGCGGGGAGAACGTGTACCCCGGCGAGGTCGAAGACGCCCTCGCTCATCATCCCGACATCCTCGAAGCCGCGGTCGTCGGCGTGGACGACGAGCAGTTCGGCCAGCGGTTGCGCGCCTACGTCGTGGTCCGGCCGGGCGGGGCGCTGACCGAGGACGCCGTCAAGGAGTACGTGCGGAACCGGCTGGCGCGCTTCAAGGTTCCCCGCGATGTGTGCTTCGTCGACGCACTGCCCCGCAATGCGGGCGGCAAGGTGCTCAAGCGGGTGCTGGCCGGGGGCGGGTCAGTCCAGCCGGTAGCGGATCAGCCGGGAACTGTTGGCCACCACGGCAACTGACGACGCGTTGTGCAGGATGGCGGCCAGCACGGGGGACAGCGCCCCGCCGGCGCCGATGATCAGCCCGGCGGCGTTGACCGCGATGGACATGCCGTAGTTCTCCCGGATGACGTCGACGGCCCGGGCGCCGAGGTCCCGCACGTCGAGCAGGCGGTGCAGGTCGTCGTTGGCCAGCGCCACGTCGGCGGTCTCGACGGCGACGTCGGTCCCGGCCAGGCCCATGGCGATCCCGATGTCGGCGGCGGCCAGCGCCGGCGCGTCGTTGATGCCGTCGCCGACCATGCCGACCACGTAGCCGTCGTTCTGCAGCCCGCGCACCACCTCGAGCTTGTCCTCGGGCATCACCTCGGCGCGCCATTCGTCGATGCCCAGCTCGTCGGCGACGACCTCGGCGATGTCGGGGTGGTCACCGGTGAGCATGACGATCCGGCGGATGCCGTTGTCCCGCAACGTCTTCAGCACCTTGACCGCCTCGGGCCGCACCTCGTCGCGCAGGCTGATCAGCCCCACCAGGTTGCCGTCGACCGCGAGCAACAGCGGGGTCTCGGCCTGCCGCCGGAGCCTGTCCACCCACTCCGACGCCTTCTTGGACACCCGCACCTTTTCGGCGCGCAGCAACCCGGGGCTGCCGAGCAGCAGGGTGCGGCCGTCGGCCCAGGTCCGCATGCCCAGGCCCACCAGCACCTCGCACTCCTCGTGCGGCGGGATGGTGATGTGGCGCTCTTCCGTCGAGCGGATCACCGCCTCGGCGAGGGGGTGGCGGGAGTGGATCTCCGAGCTGGCCGCGTACGCCAGCACCTGCTCGGGCTCCCAGTCCTTATGCAGGGCAATGATATTGGTGACCACCGGGCGGCCGACGGTCAGCGTCCCGGTTTTGTCGAACACGATCGCGTCCACGCGGCCGGCCTGTTCGAGGTGGGAGCCGCCCTTGATCAGGATGCCGCGGCGCGCGCCGTTGCCGATCGCGGCGCTGATCGCGGTCGGGGTGGACAGGCCCACCGCGCAGGGGCAGGCGATCAACAGCATGGTCATCGCGCGGCGCACGTCGCCGGTGACCGCCAGGGTGAGGGCCGAGACGACGAACGAGGTGGGAACGAAACGGCGGGAGAAGTTTTCGCCGACGGTCTGGATGGGCGCCCGGTCGTGTTGGGCCTCCTCGACCCGGCTGATGATGCGCCCGATCGCGGTCTGGTTCCCGACGGCCTGCGCGCGCACCACCAGCCGTCCGCGCACCGCGACCGACCCGGCGTGCACGTGCGCGCCGACCATGACGCTGACCGGTAGGTTCTCGCCGGTGATCGCGGACTGGTTGACGATCGCCTCGCCGTCGACCACCTCGCCGTCCACCGGGATCGCGACGTGGTCGTGAATGACCACCTCGTCGCCGATCTGCACGCCGTCGATGGGCACCTGGACTTCCGCCCCGTCGGTCAGCCGGATCCACGCCGTGTCCTGGCTGCCGCGCAGCAGTTCGGAGATGGCCCGCCGGGTCCGGCGCAGCGTGAGGTCTTGCAGGTACTCGCCGATGTTGAGCAGCCAGAGCACGGTGAGCGCCACCACGTTCTCGCGCAGCACCAGGCTCGCCACCGTCGCCGCCGACACCAGGGCATCGGTGCCGGCCCGGCCGGAGCGCAGTGAGCGCAGCGCGCCGCGCAGGAACGGGTAGCCGGTGAAGACGGTGACGCCGGTGGCCAGCGCCCGGCCGTTCGGGCCGAGCAGCGGCGGCCGGGCGAACACGTAGCGGCGCACGCCGAGCAGGGCCAGCGCCGCCCCGCCGACGACCATCCGCAAGACGTCGGTGTTGCGGATCTCCGACGAATGCGGCGCCCGCGCCGGGATCAGCTCGGCGGCGACGTGCGCGGCCGAGCCGATCGCCGCCAGCACTTCGGAGCGGGCGCAGCGCCGCGGTGAATACCAGACGACGACGGATCCGGTGCGCGGGTAGGCGTGCACCACGCGCACGCCGTCGCACTGGGCGACGGCCTCCTCGACCGCCACCGCGCGCCGCGAGTCGCACCGGACCCATTCGACGGACACCCGCATGCGCCCCGCCGCGTCGGAAACAATTTGCAGCGCAGGGTTATTCGTCGTGATGTCGGGGAGCGCGGCCGTGCCGACGGACATGCCCGCCCGATCAGTGCTCGTGCTGGTGGGCGTCGGTGACCGACGGCGTCGGGGCCTCCTCGCCGATGCGTTCGCGGGCCTCGGCCATGACATCGGCGATCTTCAGCCGGGCCGACTCGGCGGCCTCCTCGGCCCTGCGCGTCCCGCGCAGCCCCAGCTCGGCGGCCGACACCGCGGTCTCGTGCAGCGGCGCCTTGGCCACGGCCTTGCGCACCACCTCGTAGGCCGTCACGCCGACGAGGCCGGTGACCACCGTCGATGCCGCCTTTGCCAAGAGCGCGTACCCCGCCATGTGCCCGGACCTCCCTGTCGTCGCGGCGTCAGCTGATGCTCGCTCGACGTTAACATTGAAATATTGCGATATCAATATGAATTGGGGCCGGTGGGCGGCTCTACAACACCCGGGTGACCTTCTCGGTCTCGACCCTGCGCTGCAGCGCCGACGGGTCGGGATTGGCCACCTGCACCAGCGACGCGCCGACGGCCAGGATCGCCAGCAGGCCATCCACCAGCTCCCCGGGTCCCGACCACGGGGCGGTGGACAGGACCCGGTCGGTCGCCGTCAATTCCCTTGCTGCGGCCGATGTTCGGCAATCGGCGAGCACCTCGTCGACCGATCGGCCGGCCAGCGCCGGACCGGGATGGCGTTCGGCAACGATCTGGTCGCCGTGCACCCGCACGGCCGTCGCGTAGTCGGTGACCCCGATCGGCAGCTCGGGGGCCGGGCGGCCGAACGGGTCCAGCGAGAGCACCGCCACCTCACCCCCCGATGCGGCCACCGCGGAGTCCGCGTCGTCCAGCCGTTCGGCGGTGCACAGCGCCAGGTCCGCCGGGCCCGAGAGCACCGCCTCGGCGCCGATCCACCACACCCCGAACAGCACGGCCGCGGTCTGCCAGTGCGCGGGCAGCAGGATCGCGACCCGGCTGCCCGGCCCGGCGCCCAGCTCGTCGCGCAACAGGTTGCCGGTCTTGGCCGCCCAGTTGGCCAGCGTCACCCCGGACAACTCGATCCGCTCGCCGGTCGCGTCGTCGTAGTAGGTGATGCGCGGGCCGACCGGGTCGGCCCGCAGCATCGGGTCGAGGATGGCGCCGGAGAGCGTGCTCAGTTGATGCACTCGGGCTTGTCGGAACCGGCGGTCAGGATCGGCGAGGGCGCAGGCACATTGGGGTCGGGCGCCACCGAACCGACGTTGGACACCTTGGCGGGCATCACCGACGCGGTGCCGGAGAGCCCCGAGCCGGGGCCGCTGTAGTCGTTGCCCAGCACCACCCGGACCGAGCCCGCCGCGACGGACGGATCGGCGACCACGGGCAGCCCGCCCAGCTCCTTGGACACCTCCTGGGCGCCGAGGTCGTCGGTCTTGGCGGCCCGCACCTGGCTGCCCTTGACGTGGCCGCCGTCGTTGTTGCCGACCGTGCCGGCGCCGAATCCCTTGGCGGTCAACACCTGCGAGACGGCCGACGCCAGGCCGTTGATGTCGGTGTCGTTGACCACGCTGGCGGTCGTCTTCGCCGGGGTGTAGGCGATCTCCTCGGTCTTGCCCTGCTCCTGGTCGTGCAGCAGCCCGCTGACCCAGTCCTGCACCTGGCGCGGGTCCACCCGCACCACGCTCTGCATGCCGTCGTCGCTCCAGCCGGCCCCGTCCAGCACCGGAATGGTGGCGAACGCGACGTTGCCGCCGGCCAGCTTCTGCATCTGCTGGACGAAATCCATGACGTCCCAACCCTGGGAGATCACCACCGAGCGCTGCACGGCGGCCTCCAGCCTCTTGACGGTGGTGGGGCTGGACAGCGTCTTGCCGGAGATGACCCGGTGGGCCAGCGAGGCCATCACCACCTGCTGGCGCACCACCCGGTCCAGGTCGCCGCGCGGCAACTCGTGGCGCTGGCGGACGAAGCTGAGCGCCTCCGGCCCGTCGAGCCGCTGCGGGCCGGCCGGGAAGTCGGCGCCCGAAAGCGGTTCGAACACCGGCTCTTTGAGGCAGACGTCCACGCCGCCGAGCGCGTCGGTGATCAAGGAGAAGCCGAGCAGGCCGATCTCGGCGTAGTGGTCGACGGTGACGCCGGTGAGGTCGGCGACGGTCTTGATCAGCGCCTCGCGCCCGGCCTCGGTGCCCTGCGCCGCGGCGTCCTCGGCCGAGTCGCCGGCCTTGACCAGGCTGGTGCGCTTGGCCTCGCGGGTCTGGCCGTAGACGCCGTTGATCTTCGTCTTGCCCAGCCCGGGGGCCGCGACGTAGGAGTCGCGGGGGATCGAGATGGCGGTCGCCGACTTCCCGTTGTTGGGGATCCGGATCAGGATGATCGTGTCGGTGTTGGTCGCTTCCTCGTCGCCGGCCCGCAGGGTGGCCAGTTCCTCGGCGGACAGGGGGTTGCCGTGGGCGTCGGTGCGGCTGTCGAGGCCGACCAGCAGGATGTCGATCGCGCCGTCGTCGCCGCCCTTGCCGAGCGAGGGTGCGGACATGTGAAAGATGCCGTCCTCGAAGGACCGGACGTTGCTCCACGCCAGCCCGGTGCCGAGGACGACCGCGAGCGTGAGCGCAGTGGCAATCACACGAATCACACGTTGCACAGGCATCCCACTAGGTTACTTGCGACACAGACGCTTCGTGGGTAGCGAGGCCCCGCGCGCCCCGGGCGTTCGCCCGTGCTTTCCCGGGCATGCCAGACTCGAACGATGTCGAGCAGGATCGTGATCGCCGGTGCCGGGGGGCAGCTCGGCGGCTTTTTGCGCTCGCTGGCGGCCGCCGAGGGCCGCGACGTGCTGGCGCTGACGTCGTCGCAGTGGGACATCACCGACCCGGCGGCCGCCGAGCGGATCGTCCAGCGCGGCGACGTGGTGATCAACTGCGCGGCCTACACCGACGTCGACGGCGCCGAGAGCGACGAGGCCGGCGCCTACGCCGTCAACGCCGCCGGCCCCGAGAACATCGCCAAGGCCTGCGCGCGCGCCGGCGCGCGGTTCATCCACGTCTCCACCGACTACGTGTTCAACGGAGACTTCGGCGGGGCGGACCCGCGTCCGTACGAACCCGACGACCCAACCGCCCCGGTGGGCGTGTACGGGCGCAGCAAGCTCGCCGGGGAGCAGGCCGTGCTGGCGGCGCTGCCGGAGGCCGTCATCGTCCGGACCGCCTGGGTCTACACCGGCGGCGACGGCAAGGACTTCGTCGCCGTCATGCGCCGGCTGGCCGCGGGGGACGGCCCGGTGCGGGTGGTCCACGACCAGGTCGGCTCCCCGACCTACGTGGGCGACCTGGCGGCGGCCCTGCTGCAAATCGTCGACGACCGCGTGCCCGGGCCCATCCTGCACGCCGCCAACGAGGGCGCGGTGTCCCGCTTCGAGCAGACCCGGGCGATCTTCGAGGAGTGCGGCGCCGACCCGGCCCGGGTGCATCCGGTCAGCACCGCGGAATTCCCCCGCCCCGCGCCGCGCCCCAGCTACTCCGCGCTGTCGGGACGCCGGTCCGCCGCGGCCGGGCTGCGGCCGTTAAGGCCCTGGCGCGCTGCGCTTGTCGCGGCGCTGGCCGCCACCGATACCACCGTCGCCGCCGATCGACCGTTACCCTCTACGCGTGACTGACGTCCTGCCGGTCGTGACGGTGACCTATTCACCGGGCCCGCACCTCGAGCGCTTCCTGGCCTCGTTGTCGCTGGCCACCGAGCGGCCGGTGTGCGTGGTGATGGCCGACAACGGCTCCACCGACGGAACCCCGCAGGCCGCCGTCGAGCGCTACCCGAACGTGCGGCTGTTCCACACCGGGGCCAACCTCGGGTACGGCACCGCGATCAACCGCGCGGTCGCGCAGCTCGCCGAGACGCCGGAGGTCGACGACGACTGGGTGATCGTGGCCAACCCGGACGTGCAGTGGGGCCCCGGCAGCATCGACGCCCTGCTCGACGCCGCCACCCGCTGGCCGCGCGCCGGGGCGCTGGGCCCGCTCATCCGCGATCCGGACGGCTCGGTCTACCCGTCGGCGCGCCACCTGCCCAGCCTGGTCCGCGGCAGCATGCACGCGGTCGTCGGGCCGCTCTGGAAGCGCAACCCGTGGACGGCGGCGTACCGGCAGGAGCGGCTGGAGCCCACCGAGCGCCCGGTCGGCTGGCTGTCGGGGTCGTGCCTGCTGGTCCGCCGGTCCGCCTTCGCCCAGGTCGGCGGGTTCGACGAGCGCTACTTCATGTACATGGAAGACGTCGACCTCGGGGACCGGCTCGGCCGGGCCGGCTGGCTGAGCGTCTACGTGCCGTCGTCCGAGGTGCTGCACCACAAGGGCCACTCCACCGGGGACGACCCGGCGAGCCACCTGGCGGCGCATCACGCGAGCACCTATCTGTTCCTGGCCGACCGGCATTCGGGTTGGTGGCGGGCGCCGCTGCGCTGGGTGCTGCGGGTCGCGCTGGCGCTACGGTCCCGGCTGATGGTGCGCGGCGCGCTGCGCAGTCGGAGACGGAAACTGGCGGAAGGGCGGCGCTCACATGGCTAACCCGCAAGTCGATGCCGTGATCTTGGTGGGCGGCAAGGGGACCCGGCTGCGGCCGTTGACGCTGTCGGCGCCCAAGCCCATGCTGCCCACCGCCGGGCTGCCGTTCCTGACCCACTTGCTGTCGAGGATCGCCGCCGCGGGCATCGAGCACGTCATCCTGAGCACCTCGTATCAGGCCGCGGTGTTCGAGGCGGAGTTCGGCGACGGGTCCAAGCTGGGCCTGCAGATCGAATACGTCACCGAGGAGCGGCCGCTGGGGACCGGCGGCGGCATCGCCAACGTCGCCGGCCACCTGCGCTACGACACCGTGATGGTGTTCAACGGCGACGTCCTCTCGGGCGCCGACCTGGGCCAGATGCTCGAGTTTCACCGCAGCAGCCGGGCCGACGTCACCCTGCACCTGGTGCGGGTCGGCGACCCGCGCGCCTTCGGCTGCGTGACCACCGACGAAAACGGCCGCGTCACAGCATTTTTGGAGAAGACGCAGGATCCGCCCACCGATCAGATCAACGCCGGCACCTATGTGTTCGCGCGCGACATCATCGACCGCATTCCGCGGGGCCGCGAGGTGTCGGTCGAACGCGAGGTGTTCCCCGCGTTGCTGTCCGATCCGGACGTCAAGGTGTGCGGCTACGTAGACGCCACCTACTGGCGCGACATGGGCACGCCGGAGGACTTCGTGCGCGGTTCGGCGGACCTGGTGCGCGGGATCGCGCCGTCGCCGGCGCTGCACGGGCACCGCGGCGAGCAGCTGGTGCACGACGGCGCGGCGGTGTCGCCGGGCGCGGTGCTGGTCGGCGGAACCGTCGTCGGGCGGGGCGCCGAGATCGGCCCCGGCGTCCGGCTGGACGGCGCGGTGATCTTCGACGGCGTCAAGGTGGAGGCGGGCAGCGTGATCGAGCGCTCCATCATCGGCTTCGGCGCGCGCATCGGCCCGCGGGCGCTCATCCGCGACGGCGTGATCGGCGACGGCGCCGACATCGGCGCGCGCTGCGAGCTGTTGCGCGGCGCCCGGGTCTGGCCCGGCGTTTCGATTCCCGACGGCGGGATCCGCTACTCCTCCGACGTCTAGGTCCGTGCGCGGCTAGGGGCGGCGGGCCCGCCCCACCAGGTACGCCAGCGCGTGGTCGGCGCCGTCCGGCAACGCGCCGGCCGGCCACCACCGCAGGTCCTCCGACTCGTCGCTGATCGTGATGCGCGCCCCGGCCGGCGCGTGCGCGACGAACTGCAGGTCCAGGTGGCGGGTGGGCACGCCCAGCGAGCAGGTGACCGGGTGGACGTGGATGGCGGCCAGCCCGGGCGCGATGCGCAGGCCGTCGACACCGGACTCCTCGGTGGCCTCGCGCAGCGCGGCGGCGACGATGTCGCCGTCGTCCTCGTCGCAGTGGCCGCCAAGTTGCACCCAGCGGCCCACGCGGGGGTGCAGGGTGAGCAGCACCCGCTCGCCGGTGTCGTCGAGGACCAGCGCCGAGGCGGTGACATGGCCCGGCACGCACTCGCGCCGGCAGGCGTCGGGGCGGGCGAGCACGAAGGCAAGGACCGCGTGCCGCAACGCGTCCTGCGCCGCGTCGGGGGCTTGCCAGTCGGACAGCAGCGCGATCACCGACTCCCGCACGCTCATCGAGAAGCCCGCCGTTTCCGGCGATCCCGCAGCGAGACCCAGGCCGCGCGGCACTGCGCCACCACCTCGGGCGGCAGCCCCAGCCCGTCGATCAGGACGTGGCGGTCGACGAGGTCGAGCGCCTTCTCGGTCTCGCCGGCCCTCAACAGCAGATCGACGTCACCGGCCAGCCCCGGGCCGGCGAGCGCGGGCGGGGGAATGGGCAGCTGCTCGGCCTCGCCGGGCTCCAGCTCCAAGATGCCCCCGCCGTAGCTGCGGCCGAGGATCTCGGCGAAGGCGAACGTGACGCTGTTGTGGAACACCGCGGCCAGCGCGGCCGGGTCCACGCCGGCGGCGAGCCGGACCCGGTGCACCGTGTCGGTGCTCGTCGCCGCGGCGGCGTTGACGGTCAGCCGCGGCGCCAGGTGGATCTGGCGCAGCAGGAACAGGTCGGGGATCCACAGCGACGGCGTGCTCCACCACGGGTCGCGGATCGAGCACTTGTAGCCCCGATCCACCCCCGCGGCCGCGCCGGCCTCGATGTGCGCGGCCAGGTCGGGGTCGGCCGGGTCGCGCGGCGCGTTGAGTAGCCAGCCGCGGTGCCCGGCGGCGAGGTCGCCCGCGCGGCAGTCGATGTCGTAGACCAATCCCGACAACTGCGCGCTGCGCGAGACGAGGGGGACGCAGTGGGGCAGCAGCCCGAGTTCGCGGGCCTGTGCGTCGGTGAACGTGAAGAAGCTGTTGCGGCCCGTCACGATGCCCACATCCACCGCGGCGACCGACCCGAGCCGGGTCATGGCCGTCGACCCCTTGAGCGTGCGCAGCATCCGGATCGCGGCCGGGTCCAGGAAGTACTTGGTCCACTTCTCGTTCTCGTGCAGGAGCGCGGGCGCCGATTCGACGTCGAGGTCCGCCGCCGCGAGCGATTCGGCGGCGGCGAGGTGGACCATGCGGATGCGGGCGGGACCGGCGCCCGCCACCCCGCAGAACAACACGACCTCCTGCAGGATGCCGTCGAACACCAATCGCTCGAACGTCACCAGCGTGATGTCGCTGAATCGGCTCAGCAGGAACTCGCGCAGCTGCGCGGCGTAGGTGACCTGGAGCAACTCGGCGGGAAGCACCAGGCCCACCCGGCCGCCGTCGCGCACCAGGGTCGAGCTCGCCACCACGAAGGGGACCCAGGCGTTGGTCAGCCGGGTGGGCCGCAGACCCGCGCGCCGCATCAGGTCCAGCGCGGGGTCGCGCTGCTCGGCCGCCCAGTTGCCGAACCGGATGTAGGGCGGATTCCCGGCGACTCCGTCCCAGCCGCCCCGGTCGGTGGTGGCGAGCCACGCGAACAGGTTCGCCGCGTCGACGGGAGCGAATTCCCGCGCCTTGGCCGCCTCTTCGGCGACCAGCTCGACGCCGTGGACTCCAGCGCCGAGTGCGGCCAGCTCGCGCAGGATCGCGCCGTCGCCGCAGGCGGGTTCCAGGATGCGTGGTCCGGCTTCGCGGACCCAGGCGGCCAGGAAGCGGGCCACCGGCACCGGCGTGTAGTAGCCGCCGCGGGCCTTCTCGGCGGAGGCCGCCGCCTTGCCGGCGAATCTCATGGGCTTGAGTATCGCCGAACGGACCCGGCTCACTTGCGGATCAACAGATCCCCGGCGTCCGCCGGGTCGCGCGGCCCGGCGGGCTCCTCGGGGTAGCCGATGGCGATGGCGCCCAACGGCTCCCACTCGGCGGGCAGCTCCAGCTCGGCGCGCACCAGGTCGGCGGCGAAGATCGTCGAGCCGATCCAGCAGCTGCCCACCCCGCGCACGGCGAGCGCGACCAGCAGCGCCTGCACGGCCGCCCCCACCGCCACGGTGAACATGGTGTGCTCGGCGCCGGTGCGGGCGGCGTCGGGATAGGCGTGCGCGCCGTCGGGAACCAGCATCGGGATGACGACCTCGGGTGCGTCGTAAAGGATCTGGCCGCGAGCCACCCGGCGCTCGATCGCGTCGGCGGGCCGGCCGTCGCCGGCGAGGTCGGACCGCCACTTGTCCTTCATGCGGTCCAACAGCCGCAGCCGGACCTCGCGCGTCTGCAGCCAGAGGAACCGGACCGGGCGGGTGTGGTGTGGGGCCGGGGCGGTGAGGGCCTCGGCGACGGCGGCTTCGATCAGCCCGGGCGGCACCGGCTCGGCGCCGAACCGCCGCACCGATCGGCGCAACAGCTGCGCCTGCCGGCGCCCCATGTCGAGGGCCTCGGCGGTGCCGAGCCAGAACAGGTCCTCCTCGCCGGGCCGCAGCAGCTGCCGCGCCGTCGAGCCGTCGTCGGCCACAGCCAGGCCGCGCACCACCGCCACCGGCATGGCGGTCAGCTTGCCCTTCACCAGATCGGCCGCCGCCGCCACCTCGTCGGCGACCGCGATCTCGGTGACCACCAGCTCGTTGCCGTGCCGGTCGACGGTCCCCGAATAGCCGTGCAGCACAGCCAGACCCGACGAGCCAACCGCGGCGTCGATCTGGCCGTTGCGCCAGGCGCGGCCCATCGTGTCGGTGACGACCACCGCGACGTCGACGCCGAGGTGCTCTGCCAGCCCGGCGCGCAGCGCCGCGGCGCTGGCGTCCGGGTCGACCGGCAGCAGCGCCAGCTCGTCGCGGCCCACGTTGGATCCGTCCACGCCCGCGGCGGCCTGGATCAGGCCGATGCGGTTCTCGGTGATCAGGGTGCGGCCCTTGCGCGCCAGCACCCGCACCGCCTCGGCGTCGACCAGCTTGCGCCGGAGTTGGTCGCGCTCCTCGGCGTCCTGCGGCGCAGGCACCAGCCGGCCCTCGCACTTGGACACCACCTTGCTGGTCACCACCACCACGTCGCCGTCGCGCAGCCAGGGCGCGGCCGCGGCCAGCGCCGCGGCCAGGTCGTCGCCGGGCCGGAATTCGGGAAGCCCGGGGACGGGCAGGATCTCGATCGCCGCCGCCGAGCCGTGTTCCGTCACGGGTGCACGCCCGCGAGCTCGAGCCCGGCGCGGACCATCTCGGCCGTGGCCTTCGGGTCGGTCATCAACAGGGGCACGGCGGTCACCGCCACGCCGTCGATGTCGGCGTGGTCGCCTTCGTGCACCAGCCAGCAATCCAGGATCCCGGTGCCGCCGCGCGCGCCGTAGTGCCGGCCGACCGCCTCCGCGGTGGATTCCACCCCGATCACCGACAGGCAGGCATCGGCCATGCCGCGCAAGGGTTTTCCGCCGATGATGGGGGAATAGCCGACCACCGGGGCGGTCGCCGAGCGCAACGCGGCGCGGATCCCGGGGACGGCCAGGATGGCGCCGACGCTCACCACCGGGTTGGACGGCGCCAGCAGGATGACGTCCGCGTCGGCGATGGCCGCGACAGCTTCACTTGTGGCGGTGGCCTTTTCGGCGCCGATGAAGGCGAAGCTGTGCGTGGGCACGCCGGCCCGGTAGCGCACCCACCACTCCTGGAAGTGGATCGCCCGCCGGGTGCCGTCGTCGGGATCGGTGATCACCACGTGCGTCTCGCAGCGGTCGTCACTGGCCGGCAGCAACCGGGCGCCGGGTTGCCAGCGATCGCACAGCGCCGTGGTGATCTGCGACAGCGGGTAGCCGGCGCCCAGCATCTGGGTGCGCACCAGGTGGGTGGCGATATCCCGGTCGCCGAGGCCGAACCAGTCCGGCTGCACGCCGTAGCGCGCCAATTCCTCTTTGGCGTGCCAGGTTTCGTCGCGGTGACCCCACCCTCGCTCCGGGTCTACCCCTCCACCTAAGGTGTACATGCAGGTGTCCAAATCCGGGCAGACCCGCAGTCCGTGAATCCAGGCGTCGTCGCCGATGTTGACGATCGCGCTAAGTTCGTGGTTGCCGGGTCCCGCGTCTGGGTGCCGTTGCGTTTCGAACTGCCCCAGCCCGAGCAGCTGTTGAACCCCCAGCAGGAAGCGGGCGCCGCCAACCCCACCGACCAGAACGGTGACCTTCACGTGGACGACAGTACTGCCCGACGACCGTGCGGTGGCGGGCCCGTTACGCGGCCCTTAAGCCTAATCGTGGGCGGTGTGATCGACACGCCGAATGCGCAAAACAACGGAAACGCCGTAATTCGGTCACGAGATGGTATGGAAATGCGCCGAAGTGCTTGACCCGGCTGGTCAACCCGTGTCTAATCACAACAGTGTCATTTCCCGGTTGGCCGGCCGGTTCCGGTGTCGCAGACCGAGATTCGATCACTTGTTCGAATTGTCTGTACACATCAGAAAAGTGGGAACCACTCACTCTCTCAATGAAACTGAGGAGGCGGACGACCGTATGTCTTACGAACATCTTCGAGGAGTCATGGCGAGCACGCCGCACACCCCTATCGGCTCAGCGCCGGTCCGACCCGTTCGGCCGCACCTGACCGTGGTTCCCGATGCGCCAGTCGCATTCGAGCCCGAGCCGATGCTGGCGCCTGTCGCCGACCAATGGCAGGACCGGGCGCTGTGTGCCCAAACCGATCCCGAGGCCTTCTTCCCGGAGAAGGGTGGCTCCACCCGTGAGGCGAAGAAGATCTGCCTCGGGTGCGAGGTACGCCACGAGTGCCTGGAGTACGCCCTCGAGCACGACGAGCGCTTCGGCATCTGGGGCGGCCTGTCCGAGCGCGAGCGCCGCCGCCTCAAGCGCGGCATCATCTAACGCGCCGAAGGCGCCAACGCGCCAGCGCTATTCGTCCTCGATCGTCGGGTCGATGACCGAAGGCTCGACATCGAGGTAGATGGCCACCTGGGCCACCAAGATTTCGTGCAGCAAATCACCGAGTTCGACGGTGTCCTTGGCCCGTCGCTCGATCGGCTTGCGGAACAACACAATTCGCGCCCGCGTGGCGTTGCCGCGGACGTCGACGCCGGCCGGGATCAGGCGCGCGAGCGGGATCGGCCCGTCGGCGATGACCTCCGGCGGCCACTGCACGCTGTCGGGATCCTTGGCCGCGATGCGGGGAATCTCATCGACCGCCACGTCGAGCTCGGCGAGGCGCGACTGCCAGTGCCGCTCGATGGGTTCGTAGGCCTCCAGCACCGCCATGTCGAACCGCTCGGCCCGGCTGCGCCACCCGGGGACCGTCGGCGGCAGCAGTGGGCCGCGCACGTCGCGGCCCCGCCGGGCGGACCGACGGGAAGCGAACCGGCCCTGGGACCGATCCCTCCGCGGGGAGCTGCGCGAATCGCCCACGCGCCGATGGTAACGGTTGAACATCGGGGGCCGGCCGGTTGCGCGTGTCCGGCGCTTCAGCGGCGTTTGTGCACGATAGCCTTTCGGCGTGAACGTTCCCCGTCGCTGTTGCCGGCCCGGGTGTCCGCACTACGCCGTGGCGACCTTGACGTTCGTCTACTCGGACTCGACGGCCGTGGTGGGGCCACTCGCGACCGCGCGGGAGCCGCACTCGTGGGACCTGTGCGTCGGCCACGCCGGCCGGATCACCGCGCCCCGTGGGTGGGATCTCGTGCGCCACGCCGGTCCGCTGCCCACCCATCATCCGGATGAGGACGACCTGGTCGCCCTGGCCGACGCGGTGCGCGAAGGCGGCCCCGTCGAGCGCGCCGTGCCCTACGGCGGCACCGGCTCGCCCCTCAACGGCTTCGCCGACCCGCACATCCCCCACGGCGGGACCCAGGCCACCGCGCCCAGCAGCAGCGTGCTCGCGCCGCCGGAGCATCGGTCCTCCGGTCGCCGCCGCGGGCATCTGCGCGTGTTGCCCGACCCCAGCGACTAACCGCTGCGGCGTCGCGCCCGATCCCCGCGCACCGCTGCGGTCCGTGTTTCCCGGGGGCCGATAGGCTGACGGCCAAGAGGCGAAGGAATCGATGGCGTCAGGAGGCCCCGCATGTCTCGGCTCGCCGCGACCGTGCACCGCGTCGTCAAGGCTTACGACGTGCGGGGGCTGGTTGGCGAAGAGCTCGACGAACCGTTGGTCACCGCTTTGGGGGCGGCCTTCGCCAGGCTGATGCGCGGCGAAGGCGCCCGGCGGGTGGTGATCGGCCACGACATGCGCGACAGCTCTCCGGCGCTGGCCGCCGCGTTCGCCGCAGGGGTGACCGCGCAGGGCCTGGACGTGGTGCGGATCGGCCTGGCCTCCACCGATCAGCTCTACTTCGCCTCCGGGTCGCTGGACTGCCCCGGCGCCATGTTCACCGCGAGCCACAACCCGGCGGCATACAACGGGATCAAGCTGTGCCGCGCGGCCGCCAAGCCGGTCGGCGCCGACAGCGGCCTGCGCACCATCAGCGAGGACGTGATCGCGGGCGTGCAGCCCTATGACGGGCGGCCCGGAACCGTCACCGACCGCGACGTGCTGGACGACTACGGGACGTTCCTGCGGTCGCTGATCAACACGTCGGGGCTGCGGCCCCTGCGGGTGGCGGTGGACGCCGGCAACGGCATGGCCGGTCTCACCGCGCCGGCGGTGCTCGGGGCGATCGAGTCGATCACCTTGCTGCCCTTGTACTTCGAACTCGACGGCTCGTTCCCCAACCACGAGGCCAACCCGCTGGATCCGGCCAACCTGGCCGACCTGCAGGCGTACGTGCGTGACACGGGTGCGGACGTCGGGCTGGCCTTCGACGGGGACGCCGACCGCTGCTTCGTCGTCGACGAACGCGGCCGGCCGGTGTCGCCCTCGACGGTCACCAGCCTGGTGGCCGCCCGCGAGCTGGGCCGGGAGATCGGCGCCACCATCATCCACAACGTGATCACGTCGAGGGCGGTACCCGAGCTGGTCACCGAACGCGGCGGCACACCGCTGCGCTCCCGCGTCGGCCACTCCTATATCAAGGCGCTGATGGCCGACACCGGCGCCATCTTCGGCGGCGAGCACTCGGCGCACTATTACTTCCGTGACTTCTGGGGCGCGGACTCCGGCATGCTGGCGGCGCTCTACGTGCTGGCCGCCCTCGGCGAGCAGGACCGGCCGTTGTCGGAATTGACCGCCGACTACCAGCGCTACGAATCGTCCGGCGAGATCAACTTCACGGTCGCCGACGCGTCCCTGTGCACGGAGGCGGTGCTGAAGTCCTTCGGCAGCCGCATCCATTCCATCGACCACGTGGACGGGGTCACGGTCGACCTCGGCGACGGCAGCTGGTTCAACCTGCGCAGCTCCAACACCGAGCCGTTGCTGCGGCTCAATGTGGAGGCGCGCAGCACCGAGGACGTCGACGCGGTGGTTGCCCAGGTCAGCGCGGAGATCGAGGCCCAGGCGGCGCCGGCAGAGGTCGCCCCGTGAGCGCCGTCCGGGCGATCGATCTCGAGGACACCGAGGGTCTGCTCGCAGCCGACCGTGACGGGCTGCTGCGCTCGGCGTCGTCGGCCGGCGCGCACGTGCGCGCGATAGCCGCCGCGGTCGACGAGGGCGCGCTGGACGCCCTGCGAACCGACGACCGGCCGCGCAGCGTGATCTGGGTGGCCGGCCGCGGGGCCGCCGACAGCGCCGGCGCCATGCTGGCCGCGACGGTGGGGGGTGCGGCTTCCGAGCCGATCGCGCTGACCGCCGAGGTTCCGCCGTGGATCGGCCCGCTCGACGTGCTGGTCGTCGCGGGCGATGACCCCGGCGATCCCGCGCTGGTGACCGCCGCCGCGACCGGGGTGCGCCGCGGGGCCCGGGTCGTCGTCGTCGCGCCGTACGAGGGGCCGCTGCGGGATTCCGCGGCCGGCCGGGCGGCGGTGCTGGCGCCGCGGCTCGCCATCTCCGACGAGTTCGGGCTGTGCCGCTACCTGGCCGCCGGCCTGGCCGTCGTGCAAACCGTGGACCAGCGACCGAGCGTCGACCTGCGGGCGCTGGCCGACGAGCTGGACGCCGAGGCGCTGCGCAACAGCGCGGGCCGCGAGCTGTTCACCAACCCGGCCAAGACGATCGCGGCGCGCCTGGCCGGCCGCGAGGTGGCGCTGGCCGGCGACTGCGCGGCGACGCTGGCGCTGGCGCGGCACGGCAGCTCGGTGCTGCTGCGGACCGCCCACCAGGTGGTCGCCGCCAGCGGGTTGTCGGACGCCGTCTTCGCGCTGCGCGCCGGGGCGCCCGGCGGCTTCCGGGATCCCGACGAGGCGCTCTTTCACGACGAGCAGATCGACGGGCCGCTGCCCGTCCGGCTGCTGGTGCTGGCGCTGACGTTGTCCGCCGAACAGCCGGTGGTCGCCGCCCGCACCGCCGGGCTCGACGACGTGTACCTGCTCGCCGCCGAGGACGTGCCGGACGGGCCCGGCGGCTCGGCCGGTTCGACCGTCGCGCCGGCGGTGGGCGGGGCCGTCAGCGCCGAGCAGCAACTGGCGGTATTGGCGGTCCGGCTGGAGATGGCCGCGGTTTACGCGCGACTGGTGCGGGGATAGATAGAACAGTGGAACTGCTTCGCGGAGCCTTGCGGACCTATGCCTGGGGATCACGCACCGCCTTAGCCGAATTCACCGGGCGTGCGGTCCCGGCCGCCCATCCGGAGGCCGAGCTCTGGTTCGGCGCGCACCCGGGCGACCCCGCCTGGCTGGAAACGGATCAGGGCGAGATCTCGCTGCTCGACGCGCTGATCGCCGACCCGGAGGGCGAGCTCGGCCCCGCCGCGCGCGCCCGCTTCGGAGACGTGCTGCCCTTCCTGGTCAAGGTGCTCGCGGCCGACGAGCCGCTGTCCCTGCAGGCCCACCCCAGCGCGGCGCAGGCCGCGGAGGGTTATCTGCGCGAGGAGCGGCTGGGGATCCCGCTGACCTCGCCGGTGCGCAATTACCGCGACACCTCGCACAAACCCGAGCTGCTGGTGGCACTGCAGCCGTTCGAGGCGCTCGCCGGCTTCCGTCAGGTCTCCCGCACGGTCGAGCTGCTGCGTGCCCTGGCCGTCTCCGACCTCGACCCCTTCATCGACCTGCTCAACGACCAGTCCGACGCCGACGGCCTGCGCGCGCTGTTCACCACCTGGATCACCGCACCCCAGCCCGACATCGACGTGCTGATCCCCGCCGTGCTCGACGGTGCGATCCAGTACATCAGCTCCGGGGCAACGGAATTCGCCGGTGAAGTCAAGACGGTGCTGGAACTGGGGGAGCGCTATCCCGGCGACGCCGGGGTGCTGGCGGCCCTGCTGCTGAACCGCATCATCCTGGCCCCGGGGGAGGCGATCTTCGTGTCGGCCGGCAGCCTGCACACCTACCTGCGAGGCTTCGCGGTCGAGGTGATGGCCAACTCCGACAACGTGTTACGCGGCGGCCTGACCCCCAAGCACGTCGACGTCCCCGAGCTGCTGCGGGTGCTCGACTTCACCCCGACCACCGAGGCGCAGGTGCGGCCCCACGTCCGCCGCGAGGGCTTCGGCCTGATCTATGAGACCCCGGCCGACGAGTTCGCGGTCGCGCTGCTCGAGCTCGACGGCGATTACCTCGGCCACGAGGTCGACGCCTCGTGCAGCCACGAGGGTCCGCAGATCTTGCTGTGCACCGAGGGTTGCACGACCGTGCACGGCAAGTCCGGGTCGCTGACGCTGCGCCGGGGGATGGCCGCCTGGGTGGCGGCCGACGACGCCCCGATCCGGCTGGTCGCGCTGGAGCCCACCAAACTGTTCAGGGCGACCGTAGGGCTGTGACGGGGCGCCGGCGGTCTTATAGTGGCGACCCGCATCGCCCGGCTTCGCCGCGCTCGCGATCGCCACGGGCGGCCCGGCGGCGCTCGCCCAGCCACAGCCGCAGGTTGTGCGCGATGGTCCGGCCGACGATGCGCGGCGGCGGGACCATATAGAGGCTGTCGAGCAGCGAGAACCGGCGCAAAAACCATTCCGCCAGAACCGGATCCGTCTCGGCGGCCCCCAGGAACTGGTCGAACAGCGCGCCCGACGGCCGCCACCACCAGGGGATGGGCCCCTTGGTGTCGGCGTGGTGAAAGGTCACGTCGCCGATGGCGTTCATGGTCCAGACCGGGAAGGTGGTCTTGGCGGTGGCGCGGCTCAGCTCCGCGGCCAGCTCGTCGTCGGGGGAGGCCAGCGCGCGCCGCAGGTGACCGGCCTGCAGGGACGTCATCGTCATGCCCTGCCCGAAGGTCGGATTGAAGCTGGCGACGGCGTCGCCGAAGGGGATGATGCCGGCGGGGAAGCGGTCCAGCTTGTCGTAGCGTCGCCACTTACTGGCCGGAAAGGCGTGGAACGCCGGCTCGCCCAGGGGTTCGGCCTGCCTCAGCGCCACGTTGACGTGGGCCGGGACCAGCTCTTCGGCCAGGGCCAGCATCTCGGGGAAAGTCCGCGGCGGTTTGGCGTTGGCCACCCCGAAGGTGGTCAGCACCCAGGTGCCGTCCTCGTAGCACAGCATGCCCAGCCCCAGCGACTTGTCGTGCGAGGCGCCCGCCACCACCACCTTCTCCGCGATCAGTCCGTCCGGGATGCGGAACTGCTGGGTGGCGTAGTGGATGCCGATGTCCAGGACGTCTTCCCTGGGCCGCTCGTATCCCCACTGCTCCAACCACACCGGAAGCCGGGTGCCCCGCCCGGCCGCGTCGACGACGAGGTCCGCCGCGACGAATTCCGGCTCCTCGCCGTCGCCGGGGTCCAGCTGCACCCCGGTCACCCGCCGGCGGGCCGGGTCGAACCGCGGTTCGGCCACCGAGCGGCGCACCATCGCGACGTTGTCGGTGTGCTGGACTCGTTTGCGCAGCTGCCACTCCAGGTGCGGGCGGCTGGGCACGTACGCGGTGAATTCGTCGCGCAGGGTGTGCGCCGTCCCGAGCACGTGGCCCGCGGCGCCGAGGTGGATGCAATCGGGGCGGTTCTCCAGGATCGGCACGCCGGCGGCCACCATGTCTTCCAGCAGCCCGGGGAACAGGCTCTCGAACTCCATTGCGCCGCGGGCCATCAGCATGTGCAGGTGCCGGTCCTGCGGGACCGTCGCCCGGTTCGACGGCGTGCTCGGCAAGTCGTCGCGTTCGTAGACGGTGACGCGGGAATACGCATCCGAGAGCACCCGCGCGGCGCACAGGCCGGCGATGCTGCCCCCGATGACCACCGCATGGTCCCTGGTGCTTGCTTTGGTGTCCGGCATCTCGGCAGAGTACCCAGTACTGTCCCGGACCAATGGGTCCCAGCAGACGGGAAAGGGCGGCGGATGGCCAACCGATGGCGGATGAAGTCGGTCGAACAATCGATCGCCGACACCGACGAGCCAGACACCCGGCTACGCAAGGAACTGACCTGGCTGGACCTGGTCGTTTTCGGGGTCGCGGTGGTGATCGGCGCCGGTATCTTCACGGTGACCGCGTCGACCACCGGCGACATCACCGGCCCGGCGATCTGGATCTCGTTCATCATCGCGGCGGTCACCTGCGCGCTGGCGGCACTGTGCTACGCCGAATTCGCCTCGACGCTGCCGGTGGCCGGCAGCGCATACACCTTCTCCTATGCCACCTTCGGGGAGTTCCTCGCCTGGATCATCGGCTGGAACCTGCTGCTGGAGCTCGCGATCGGCGCGGCGGTCGTGGCCAAGGGGTGGTCCAGCTACCTGGGCAACGTGTTCGGATTCGCCGGCGGCACTTCCCAGCTCGGCTCGATCAACCTGGACTGGGGCGCGCTGCTGATCGTCGCCGGGGTGGCCACCCTGATCTCCCTGGGCACCAAGCTGTCGTCGAGGTTCTCCGCCATCATCACCGGCATCAAGGTCTCGGTGGTGCTGCTGGTCGTCGTCGTCGGCGCCTTCTACATCAAGGCCTCCAACTTCTCGCCGTTCATCCCCAAGCCCGAATCCGGGCACGAGGCCTCGGGCGTCAACCAGTCGGTGCTGTCGCTGCTGACCGGCGCGCACAGCAGCCACTACGGCTGGTACGGCGTGCTGGCGGGCGCGTCGATCGTGTTCTTCGCGTTCATCGGGTTCGACATCGTCGCCACCATGGCCGAGGAGACCAAGCGGCCCCAGCGCGACGTCCCGCGGGGAATCCTGGCGTCGCTGGCCATCGTGACCGTGCTGTACGTGGCGGTGTCGGTGGTGCTGTCCGGGATGGTCTCTTACACCCAGCTCAAGACCGCCCCCGGCCACAAGCCGGCGAACCTGGCCACGGCGTTCACGGCGAACGGGATCCACTGGGCCAGCAAGATCATCGCGATCGGCGCGTTGGCCGGGCTGACCACCGTCGTGATGGTGCTGATGCTCGGCCAGTGCCGGGTGCTATTCGCCATGGCGCGCGACGGGCTGTTACCGCGGCAGCTGGCGAAGACCGGCGCGCGTGGGACCCCGGTCCGGATCACCGTGCTCGTCGCGGTGGTGGTGGCCGCGACGGCGTCGGTGTTCCCGATCGCCAAGCTCGAGGAGATGGTCAACGTCGGAACGTTGTTCGCGTTCGTCCTGGTCTCGGCCGGCGTGATGGTGCTGCGCCGGACCCGTCCGGACCTGGAGCGCGGCTTCCGGGCCCCGTGGGTGCCGGTGCTGCCGATCGCCTCGATCTGCGCCTGTGTGTGGCTGATGGTCAACCTCACCGCGCTGACCTGGGTGCGGTTCGGCGTCTGGCTGGTGGTGGGCACCGCGATCTACGTCGGTTACGGATACCGGCACTCCGTGCAGGGCCGTCGCGAGGCGGAGGGGATCCAACCGCCCGCGCGGGCCGAACCCGACACCGTGCCCTAGAACTCCTTTACAAAACCACGTCTTGTGTCTAGACACGAGACGCTATGGGCGATATTGTCAACCTCAAGCGTGGTGTGACTCACAAGGAGGTTTGGCATATGACGACATTGAGGCCGCAATCGGACGTCGCGGAGGCGCCCGTCTGGCGGGACAAGAAGCGCCGGCTCTGGCTGATGGGGCTGATCGCCCCCACGGCGCTGTTCGTCATGCTGCCGATCACCTGGGCGCTCAACCAGCTCGGCTGGCACGTCGCCGCGCAGGTGCCGCTGTGGATCGGGCCCATCCTGCTCTACGTCCTGCTGCCGATCCTCGACCTGCGGTTCGGGCCCGACGGGCAGAACCCGCCCGACGAGGTGATGGAGCAGCTCGAGAACGACAAGTACTACCGCTACTGCACCTACATCTACGTTCCGTTCCAGTACCTCAGCGTGATCATGGGTGCCTACCTCTTCACCGCCTCCGACCTGCACTGGCTCGGCTTTGACGGCGCGCTGGGCTGGGCGGGCAAGCTGGGCGTGGCGCTGTCGGTCGGCGTGCTCGGCGGCGTCGGCATCAACACCGCGCACGAGATGGGCCACAAGAAGGACTCGCTGGAACGGTGGCTGTCCAAGATCACCCTGGCGCAGACCTGCTACGGCCACTTCTACATCGAGCACAATCGCGGCCACCACGTGCGCGTCTCGACCCCGGAGGACCCGGCGTCGGCCCGCTTCGGCGAGACGTTCTGGGAGTTCCTGCCGCGCAGCGTCTTTGGCAGCCTGCGCTCGTCGCTGCGGCTGGAAGCGCAACGCATACGCCGGCAGGGCTCGAGCCCCTGGAATCCCAAGACGTATCTGTCCAACGACGTGCTCAACGCCTGGCTGATGTCGGTCGTGCTGTGGGGCGTGCTGATCGGGGTCTTCGGTACGGCGCTCATCCCGTTCGTGATCATCCAGGCCGTCTTCGGTTTCAGCCTGCTCGAGGCCGTCAACTACCTGGAGCACTACGGGCTGCTGCGGCAGCAGAACGCCAACGGCCGCTACGAGCGCTGCGCCCCGGTGCACAGCTGGAATTCCGACCACATCGTCACCAACCTGTTCCTGTACCACCTGCAGCGGCACAGTGATCACCACGCCAACCCCACCCGGCGGTACCAGACCCTGCGCAGCATGACAGGCGCGCCCAACCTGCCCAGCGGATACGCGTCGATGATCTCGCTGACCTACTTCCCGCCACTGTGGCGCAAGGTGATGGACCATCGGGTGCTGGCGCACTACGAGGGCGACATCACCAAGGTCAACATCCAGCCGCGGATGCGAGACAAGCTGCTGGCGCGCTACGGGGTGCCGGCATGACCACCTACCGCTGCCCCGGCTGCGACTACACCTACGACGAAGCGAAAGGCGATCCGCGGGAAGGCTTTCCCGCGGGCACGCCCTTCAGCGACATCCCCGACGACTGGTGCTGCCCCGACTGTGCGGTGCGCGAGAAGGTCGATTTCGAGAATTCAGGAGTGAACCGGTGAGCGACTACAGGCTCTTCATCTGCGTGCAGTGCGGATTCGAGTACGACGAGGCCAAGGGCTGGCCCGAGGACGGCATCGCCCCCGGCACCCGCTGGGACGACGTTCCCGACGACTGGAGCTGCCCGGACTGCGGCGCGGCGAAATCCGACTTCGAGATGGTCGAGATAGCCCGGGCGTGATCGGCACCAACGGCGTGGCCCAAGCGGCTATTGTCGCGCCTGTGAAGCGGATGCAGTACGCCGAGGCGTCGCGCGTCCTGTTGCGCGACTCGGTGCTGGATGCGATGCGGGAGCTGCTGGGAAGCCGGGACTGGTCCGCGATCACGCTGGCCGACGTGGCCCGCGCCGCGGGCATCAGCCGGCAGACCATCTACAACGAGTTCGGCTCGCGGCAGGGGCTGGCGCAGGGGTATGCCCTGCGCCTGGCCGACCGGCTGGTCGACACCGTCCATGCCGCGATCGACGCCAACGTCGGCAACATCTACGAGGCGTTCCTGCAAGGCTTCCGCGACTTCTTCGCGGAGTCGGCGGCGGACCCGCTGGTGATCTCCCTGCTGACCGGAGTCGCCAAGCCGGACCTGCTGCAGATCATCACCACCGACAGCGGACCCATCATCACGCGGGCGTCGGATCGGCTCGGCGCGGCCTTCACCCAGAGCTGGGTGGCCACCAGTGACAAGGACGCCGGCGTGCTGGCGCGGGCCATCGTGCGGCTGGCGATGAGCTACGTGTCGATGCCGCCCGAGGCCGACCACGACGTGGCGGCCGACCTGGCGCGGCTGATGACGCCGTTCGCCGAGCGTCACGGCGTGGTCAACGTCCCCTGACGCCCTGCGGCGGCCGCCGACTACAGTGGCGCAAGAGCGCATACCTAAGCTAAGTAATCGCTGGGAACCCAAGCCGTAGTAAGGAATGAGACTTTTATGACGACGACCGAAAGTTCGCTGACCGCCGACGTCCGCAACGGCATCGATTTCAAGGTCGCCGACCTGTCGTTGGCGGAATACGGTCGCCGGGACATCGAACTCTCCGAGCAGGAAATGCCGGGTCTGATGTCGCTGCGCCGCGAGTACCACGACGTGCAGCCTCTCAAGGGGGCGCGGATCTCGGGCTCGCTGCACATGACGGTGCAGACCGCCGTGCTCATCGAGACCCTCGTCTCCCTCGGCGCGCAGGTCCGGTGGGCGTCGTGCAACATCTTCTCCACCCAGGACCACGCCGCCGCCGCCGTGGTCGTCGGCCCGCACGGCACCCCCGAGGAGCCCAAGGGCGTCCCCGTGTTCGCCTGGAAGGGCGAGACGCTGGAGGAGTACTGGTGGGCCGCCGAGCAGATGCTGACGTGGCCCGACGAGCCGGCCAACATGATCCTCGACGACGGCGGTGACGCCACCATGCTGGTGCTGCGCGGCGCGCAGTACGAGAAGGCCGGCGTGGTGCCCCCCGCGGAGGAGGACGACCCCAGCGAGTGGAAGGTCTTCCTGGAGCTGCTGCGCAAGCGCTTCGAGACCGACAAGGACAAGTGGACCAAGATCTCGGAGTCGGTGAAGGGTGTCACCGAGGAGACCACCACCGGCGTGCTGCGGCTCTACCAGTTCGCCGCGGCCGGTGACCTGGCCTTCCCGGCCATCAACGTCAACGACTCGGTGACCAAGTCCAAGTTCGACAACAAGTACGGCTGCCGGCACTCGCTGATCGACGGCATCAACCGCGGCACCGACGTGCTGATCGGCGGCAAGAAGGTCCTGGTCTGCGGCTACGGCGACGTGGGCAAGGGCTGCGCCGAATCGGTCAAGGGCCAGGGCGCGCGCGTCGTGGTCACCGAGATCGACCCGATCAACGCGCTGCAGGCGCTGATGGAGGGCTACGACGTCGAGACGGTCGAGGACGCGATCGGCTCCGCCGACATCGTCATCACCGCCACCGGCAACAAGGACATCATCACGCTGGCCCACATGAAGGCGATGAAGGACTATGCGGTGCTGGGCAACATCGGGCACTTCGACAACGAGATCCAGGTCGCCGCGCTGGAGCGCTCCGGCGCCACCAAGACCAACATCCGGCCGCAGGTGGACGTGTGGACGTTCCCCGACAGCGGCAAGTCGATCATCCTGCTCTCCGAGGGCCGGCTGCTGAACCTGGGCAACGCCACCGGGCACCCGTCGTTCGTCATGAGCAACAGCTTCTCCAACCAGGTGATCGCCCAGATCGAGCTGTGGACCAAGAACGACGAGTACGACAACGAGGTGTACCGGCTGCCCAAGCACCTCGACGAGAAGGTGGCCCGCATCCACGTGGAGGCGCTCGGCGGCAAGCTGACCAAGCTCACCAAGGAGCAGGCCGAGTACATCGGCGTCGACGTCGACGGCCCCTACAAGGCCGACCACTACCGCTACTGAGCCCGCTTTGGCCGAACGCCCGGCCCGCCGGGCGCTCGGCGGCCCGATAGGCTCGGCGCCGTGCTGATCGCGATCGAAGGGGTCGACGGCGCGGGCAAGCGGACGCTGTCCGAGGGCCTGCGCAAGGCCTTCGAGGCGGCTGGGAAGTCCGTGGCGATCCTGGCCTTCCCGCGCTACGGCAAATCGGTGACCGCCGACGTCGCGGCCGAGGCCCTGCACGGCGAGCACGGTGACCTCGCGTCATCGGTCTACGCGATGGCGATGCTGTTCGCGCTCGACCGCGCGGGCGCCGTCGACGACATCGAGGCGCTGCGCCGCGACCGCGACGTGGTGATCCTGGATCGCTACGTCGCATCCAACGCCGCCTACAGCGCCGCGCGCCTGCACGAGGACGCGGCCGGCGCGGCGGCCGCCTGGGTGCTCGAGCTCGAGTACCGCCGGCTGCGGTTGCCCGCGCCCGACTGGCAGGTGCTGCTCGCGGTGCCCGCGGAGCTGGCCGGGCAGCGCGCGCGCGGCCGCGCGCAGTCCGACCCCGGGCGGGCACGCGACAGCTACGAACGGGACGCCGAACTGCAGCTGCGCACCGGCGCCGTCTACGCGGAGCTGGCCGCCGCGGGCTGGGGCGGGCCGTGGCTGGTCGCCGGCGCGGACGTCGATCCGGGCCGGCTGGCCGCCACCCTCATCGGCGCCAAGGACGTCCCCGCGACCGTCCGGGAGGGCACGCCGGGGGCGCCGGACAGGGGTTTTTGACCGGATTTGCATCCATATTTGCGGCTCTGCGCACGAAACGCCCGTGTGGCGCGCCGGGTTTGTCCCGTTCTGGTGACACCATGGACTCCATGAGGCAAAGGATTTTGGTCGTCGATGACGACGCTTCGCTGGCCGAGATGCTCACCATCGTGTTGCGTGGGGAGGGTTTCGACACCGCGGTCATCGGTGACGGCACCCAGGCCCTGACTGCGGTGCGCGAACTGCGCCCCGATCTGGTGTTGTTGGACCTGATGCTGCCGGGCATGAACGGCATCGACGTGTGCCGCGTGCTGCGCGCCGACTCCGGTGTGCCGATCGTGATGCTGACCGCCAAGACCGACACCGTGGACGTGGTGTTGGGCCTGGAGTCGGGCGCCGACGACTACATCATGAAGCCGTTCAAGCCCAAGGAGCTGGTCGCCCGGGTGCGGGCCCGGCTGCGGCGCAACGACGACGAGCCCGCCGAGATGCTCTCCATCGCCGACGTCGAGATCGACGTGCCGGCGCACAAGGTGACCCGCAACGGCGAGCAGATCTCCCTGACGCCGCTCGAGTTCGACCTGCTGGTCGCGTTGGCGCGCAAACCGCGGCAGGTGTTTACTCGTGATGTGCTGCTCGAACAGGTGTGGGGCTACCGGCACCCGGCGGATACCCGCCTGGTGAACGTGCACGTCCAGCGTCTGCGGGCCAAGGTTGAGAAGGATCCCGAAAACCCGACCGTGGTGTTGACCGTTCGAGGAGTGGGTTACAAGGCCGGACCTCCGTGATCCGCGGGCGCCGTCTAGTTCGTCGTGGGGGAGGGCGCCGGCGGTGATTTGGGGCTCCCGGCGACGCACTCGGAGCCGTTGGGGGCGCTCCGGCCCCATGACCCGCGGCATCGGTGCGGTGAGTCGAGTCGTTGCCGTGGCCTGGCGCCGGTCGTTGCAGCTGCGTGTCGTCGCGCTGACGCTCGGAATGTCCCTGGCGGTAATCCTGGCGCTCGGCTTCGTGTTGACCTCTCAGGTCACCAATCGTGTGCTCGACGTCAAGGTCAAGGCCGGCATCGAGCAGATCGAGCGGGCGCGCACCACCGTCGGCGGGATCGTCAGCGGCGAGGAGACGCGCTCGCTGGACAGCAGCCTTCAGCTGGCCCGCAACACGCTGACCTCCAAGACCGACCCCGCGTCGGGCGCCGGGCTCGCCGGCGCGTTCGACGCGGTGCTGATCGTGCCCGGCGACGGGCCGCGCGCGGCGACCGCGGCCGGCCCCGTCGACCAGGTGCCCAATTCGCTGCGCGGCTTCGTCAAGGCCGGGCAGGCGTCCTACCAGTACGCCACGGTGCACACCGACGGCTTCTCCGGCCCCGCGCTGGTCATGGGCACGCCGGCGTCGTCGCAGGTGGCCAACCTGGAGCTGTACCTCATCTTCCCGCTGAAGAACGAGCAGGCCACCATCACGTTGGTCCGCGGCACCATGATCACCGGCGGCGCGGTGCTGCTGGTGCTGCTCGCCGGGATCGCGCTGCTGGTCTCCCGCCAGGTGGTGGTGCCGGTGCGGTCGGCGTCGCGGATCGCCGAACGGTTCGCCGAGGGGCACCTGTCCGAACGGATGCCGGTGCGCGGCGAGGACGACATGGCCCGGTTGGCGGTGTCCTTCAACGACATGGCCGAAAGCCTGTCCCGCCAGATCACCCAGCTCGAGGAGTTCGGCAACCTGCAGCGCCGGTTCACCTCCGACGTCAGCCATGAATTGCGCACCCCGTTGACCACCGTGCGGATGGCCGCCGACCTCATCTATGACCACAGCGCCGACCTCGATCCCACGCTGGCGCGGTCCACCGAGTTGATGGTCAACGAGCTGGACCGGTTCGAGTCGCTGCTCAACGACCTGCTGGAAATCTCGCGGCACGACGCCGGGGTGGCCGAGCTGTCCGTCGAGGCGGTGGATCTGCGCACCACCGTGCAGAGCGCGCTGAGCAACGTGGGCCACCTGGCCGAAGACGCCGGCATCGAGCTGCTCGTCGACCTGCCGGAAGAGGAGGTGATCGCCGAGGTCGACACCCGGCGGGTGGAGCGGATTCTGCGCAACCTGATCGCCAACGCCATCGACCACGCCGAACACAAGCCCGTGCAGATCCGGATGGGCGCCGACGAGGACACCGTGGCCGTCACCGTCCGCGATTACGGGGTGGGGCTGCGGCCCGGCGAGGAGAAGCTGGTGTTCAGCCGGTTCTGGCGGGCCGACCCGTCGCGGGTGCGCCGGTCCGGGGGCACCGGGCTGGGCCTGGCGATCAGCGTGGAGGACGCCCGCCTGCACCAGGGCCGGCTGGAGGCGTGGGGCGAGCCCGGGGAGGGCTCGTGCTTCCGGCTGACGCTTCCCCTGGTGCGCGGCCACAAGGTCACCACCAGCCCGCTGCCCATGAAGCCCATCCCGCCCACCGCCACAGGGAGTGCGACGGGCCCGCAACAAACCAAAGACCGGTCGCGGCAACGTGAGCACGCCGAGCGGAGCGGGTGATGCGGCGCCTGCTCGGCCTGTTGTTCCTCGCGGTGGTGCTCGCCGGCTGTGCGGGGGTGCCCAGCTCGTCGGCGCCCCAGGCCATCGGCACCGTCGAACGCCCGGCGCCGTCCAATCTGCCCAAGCCGACCCCTGGCATGGATCCCGACGTGCTGCTGCGCGAATTCCTCAAGGCCACAGCCGATCCCGCCAACCGGCATCTGGCGGCCCGGCAGTTCCTCACCCAGTCGGCGTCCAACGCCTGGGACGACGCCGGTAGCGCGCTGCTGATCGACCACGTGGTATTCGTGGAAACCCGTGCCGCAGAACGGGTCTCGGCGACGATGCGGGCGGACATCCTGGGCTCGCTGTCGGACATGGGCGTGTTCGAAACCGCCGAGGGGGTGCTGCCCGACCCCGGCCAGATCGAGTTGGTCAAGACCTCGGGCGGGTGGCGGATCGACCGGCTGCCCAACGGGGTGTTCCTGGACTGGCAGCAGTTCCAGTCGACCTACAAGCGCAACACGCTGTACTTCGCCGACCCGACCGGCAAGACGGTGGTTCCCGACCCGCGCTACGTCGCGGTCGCCGATCACGACCAGTTGGCCACCGAGTTGGTCTCCAAGTTGATCGCCGGACCGCGGCCCGAGATGGCCCACACCGTCCGCAACCTGCTCGCCCCGCCGCTGCGGCTGCGCGGCCCGGTGACCCGGGCCGACGGCGGCAAGAACGGGATCGGGCGCGGCTACGGCGGCGCGCGCATCGACCTGGAGAAGCTGTCCACCACCGACCCGCACAGCCGGCAATTGCTTGCCGCGCAGATCATTTGGACGCTGGCCAGGGCCGACATCCGGGGGCCGTACGTGATCAACGCCGACGGCGCGCCGCTGGACGACAGGTTCGCCGACGGCTGGACGACCTCCGATGTCGCCGCCACCGACCCCGGCGTGGCCGACGGCGCGGGCGCCGGGCTGCATGCCCTGGTGAACGGCTCGCTGGTGTCGCTGGACGGACAGCGCTTCAGCAACGTGCCCGGCGCCTTCGGGCGCATGGGCGACCAGACCGGGGCCGCGCTGTCCCGCAGCGGCCGGCAGGTGGCGTCCGTCGTCACCCTGCACCGGGGCGCGCCCGACGAGGCGGCGTCGCTGTGGATCGGCGACCTCGGCGGCGAGGCGGTCCAGTCCGCCGACGGGCACAGCCTGACGCGGCCCAGCTGGTCGCTGGACGACGCGGTCTGGACGGTGGTGGACGGCAACAACGTGCTGCGCGCGATCCAGGAGCCGGCGTCGGGGCAACCCGCCCGCATCCCGGTCGATTCCGTCGCCGTGGCCAGCCGGTTCCCGGGGCCGATCACCGACCTGCAGCTGTCGCGCGACAGCGCGCGCGCCGCGATGGTGATCGGCGGCCAGGTGATCCTGGCCAGCGTCGAGCAGACCCAGGCCGGCCAGTTCGCCCTGACCTACCCGCGGCGACTCGGCTTCGGGCTGGGCAACTCGGTGGTGTCGCTGTCCTGGCGCACCGGCGACGACATCGTGGTGACCCGCACCGACGCCAGCCACCCGGTGTCCTACGTCAACCTCGACGGGGTGAACTCCGACGCACCGGCCCGGGGCCTGCAGATGCCGGTGCTGACCGTCGCGGCCAACCCGTCGACGATCTACGTCGGGGCCCCGCAAGGCGTGCTGCAGTATTCGGCGTCGGCGGCCGAAAGCCAGCAGGCGTGGTCCGATGTGCCCGGGCTGACGGTGTTCGGGGCCGCGCCGGTGCTGCCGGGCTAGCGGCGATCGCGAGCGCGGCGGAGCCGGGCGCTGCGGGTCGCCGCCATCGGGCTAGCGGCGATCGCGAGCGCGGCGGAGCCGGGCGCTGCGGGTCGCCGCCATCGGGCTAGCGGCGCGCAACGGCGGAGGTTGTCACCCCCGCCCGCGACACTGGCGCCCATGCTCGACCTCATCCTGCCGCTGCAGTGCGGCGGCTGCGGGGCGCCGTCGACCCGCTGGTGTGACGCCTGCGCCCGGCAGCTGTCGGTGCCCGCGGACCAGCCGCATGTGGTGAACCCCCGCGTCGACCCGCAGGTGCCGGTGTTCGCCCTGGGCCGCTACGCGGGTGCCCGCCGGCAGGCGATCCTGGCGCTCAAGGAGCACGGCCGCGCCGATCTCGTCGGGCCGCTGGCCGGCGCGCTGGCCACCGGCGTGCACCGGCTGCTGTCGTGGGGGATCGTCGAGACGCCGCTGATCGTCGTACCCGCGCCGACGCGGCGCTCGGCGGCCCGGCGGCGCGGCGGCGACCCGGTCACCCGGCTGGCGCGCACCGCGGTGGCGGGCCACCCGGCCATCACCGTCGCCCCGGCGCTGCGGCTGCGGGCGCTGGTTCGCGACTCGGTGGGCCTGGGCAGCACCGCCCGCGAACGCAACGTCGCGGGCCGGGTGCTGCTGCGCCGGACGCGCGCACGGCTGCCCGACGCCGAGGTCTTGATCGTCGACGACATCGTCACCACCGGGGCGACGGCCCGCGAGTCGGTGCGGGTCTTGACCGCCGCCGGTGTCCGTGTCACCGCCGTGCTGACGGTCGCGGCCGCGTGAGGCTGTGCGGTCGCCAAGAGTATGTGAAGAACTCGCAACAGCTCCGCGAAATCAGTGGCATGGCGAGGCGAACACGAGCTAACGTCGAGGACAACATCAATCGACTCACCTGGTCTGACTCACTGGTCGCGACATTCCCAGGTTGAGACCCCACTCGCGGGAAGGGGTGAGTATTCGACACCTTGCATCGGCGAGCAGCCTGCGGCGGTGACTTCCGAAAAAAGGACCGCTCTCCCACCTCGTCGGCGCGTCGTAGTAAGCCGGGCACGCAGGGCGCGTGCGACGTGAAAGAGAAACGAGTTGTCACGTATGTCAAGGCTATCCGTGGATTCCGGTCAGATTCTCGACCAACCGCCGACGCAAACCGACGGCCAAGCGCAGCCGACGGCAACCGCCGAGGTCGTTTTCAAGGGCCGCAACGTAGAAATCCCCGACCACTACCGCGTCTACGTCTCCCAAAAACTCGCCCGCCTCGAGCGGTTCGATCGCTCCATCTACCTCTTCGATGTCGAGCTCAAACACGCGCCCAACCGGCGCCAGCGCAAATCGTGTCAACGCGTGGAGATCACCGCCCGCGGCCGCGGGCCGGTAAGCCGGGCGGAGGCCTGCGCCGACAGCTTCTACGCGGCGTTCGAGTCCGCAGTCGACAAGCTGGAGAACCGGCTGCGCCGCGCCAAGGACCGCCGCAAAGTCCACTACGGCGACAAGACACCGGTGTCGCTGGCCGCCGCCACCGCGGTCGTGCCGCCAGCCCCGCAGGAACGCACGCCGGAACCGGCGGTCGACCATGACGGCGCCGAGGCGGACCACGAGCCCGGGCGCATCGTGCGGACCAAGGAGCACCCGGCCACGCCGATGACGGTCGACGACGCGCTCTACGAGATGGAACTCGTCGGGCACGACTTCTTCCTGTTCCACGACAAGCACACCGAGCGGCCGTGCGTGGTGTACCGGCGCCACGCCTACGACTACGGGCTGATCAGGCTCTCCTAAGGTTCGTCGGCCCTCGCGGGGTTGTCACCTACCATGGGAGTCGCTTACGAGAAGAGACTCCTACCAATAGGGGAACATCCCAAAAGGGGACAACACCGTGCTGTCGAAGTTGCTGCGCCTCGGCGAAGGTCGCATGCTCAAGCGTCTCAAGCGGGTGGCTGACTACGTCAACACCTTGTCCGACGAGGTCGAAAAGCTGACCGACGCGGAGCTGCGGGCCAAGACCGACGAGTTCAAGAAGCGGCACGCCGACGGCGAAAGCCTCGACGACCTGCTGCCCGAGGCGTTCGCGGTGGCCCGCGAGGCGGCCTGGCGGGTGCTCGACCAGCGCCCGTTCGACGTGCAGGTGATGGGCGCGGCGGCGCTGCACTTCGGCAACGTCGCGGAGATGAAGACCGGTGAGGGCAAGACCCTGACGTCGGTGCTGCCGGCCTACCTCAACGGCATCGGCGGCAAGGGCGTGCACGTCGTCACGGTCAACGACTACCTGGCCAAACGCGACAGCGAGTGGATGGGCCGCGTGCACCGCTTCCTCGGGCTGGACGTCGGCGTGATCCTCGCCCAGATGACGCCCGACGAGCGCCGGGTGGCCTACAACGCCGACATCACCTACGGCACCAACAACGAGTTCGGCTTCGACTACCTGCGCGACAACATGGCGCACTCGCTCGACGACCTGGTGCAGCGCGGGCACAACTTCGCCATCGTCGACGAGGTCGACTCCATCCTGATCGACGAGGCCCGCACCCCGCTGATCATCTCGGGCCCCGCCGACGGCGCCTCCAACTGGTACCTCGAGTTCGCCCGGTTGGCCCCGCTGATGGAGAAGGACGTCCACTACGAGGTGGACCTGCGCAAGCGCACCGTCGGCGTGCACGAACTCGGCGTCGAGTTCGTCGAGGACCAGCTCGGCATCGACAACCTCTACGAGGCCGCCAACTCGCCGCTGGTCAGCTACCTCAACAACGCGCTGAAGGCCAAGGAGCTGTTCAACCGGGACAAGGACTACATCGTCCGCGACGGCGAGGTCCTCATCGTCGACGAGTTCACCGGCCGCGTCCTGTACGGCCGCCGCTACAACGAGGGCATGCACCAGGCCATCGAGGCCAAGGAGCACGTCGAGATCAAGGCCGAGAACCAGACGCTGGCCACCATCACGCTGCAGAACTACTTCCGGCTCTACGAGAAGCTCGCGGGCATGACCGGTACCGCCCAGACCGAGGCGGCCGAGCTGCACGAGATCTACAAGCTGGGCGTGGTGCCCATCCCGACGAACAAGCCGATGATCCGATCCGACCAGTCCGACCTCATCTACAAGACCGAGGAGGCCAAGTACATCGCGGTGGTCGACGACGTCGTTGAGCGCTACGAGAAGGGCCAGCCGGTGCTGATCGGCACCACCAGCGTGGAGCGCTCGGAATACCTGTCGCGGCAATTCCAGAAGCGCCGCGTGCCGCACAACGTGCTCAACGCCAAGTACCACGAGCAGGAGGCCGGGATCGTCGCGGTGGCCGGCCGCCGCGGCGGGGTCACGGTGGCCACCAACATGGCCGGCCGCGGCACCGACATCGTGCTGGGCGGCAACGTCGACTTCCTCACCGACCAGCGGCTGCGCGAGCGCGGCCTCGACCCGGTCGAGACGCCCGAGGAGTACGAGGCGGCCTGGCACGAGGAGCTGCCCAAGGTCAAGGAGGAGGCCGGCAAGGAGGCCGCCGAGGTGGTCGAGGCCGGCGGTCTCTACGTGCTGGGCACCGAGCGGCACGAGTCGCGGCGCATCGACAACCAGCTGCGCGGCCGCTCGGGCCGGCAGGGCGACCCGGGCGAGTCGCGCTTCTACCTGTCGCTGGGCGACGAGCTCATGCGCCGGTTCAACGGCGCCGCGCTCGAGGCGATGCTGAACCGGCTGAACCTGCCCGATGACGTGCCCATCGAGGCCAAGATGGTCACCCGCGCGATCAAGAGCGCGCAGACCCAGGTCGAGCAGCAGAACTTCGAGGTCAGAAAGAACGTCCTGAAGTACGACGAGGTGATGAACCAGCAGCGCAAGGTGATCTACGCCGAGCGCCGCCGCATCCTGGAGGGCGAGAACCTCAGGGAGCAGGCGCTGGACATGGTGCGCGACGTGGTCACCGCCTACGTCAACGGCGCGACGGCCGAGGGGTACGCCGAGGACTGGGACCTGGAGGCGTTGTGGACGGCGCTCAAGACGCTGTACCCGGTCGGCATCGACCACGAGACGTTGGTGCGCCCGGACGATGACTCCGAGCGCGACGACCTCACCCGCGAGGAACTGCTCGACGAGCTGCTCAAAGACGCCGAACGCGCTTATGCCGCAAGGGAAGCCGAGCTTGAGGAGATCGCGGGCGAGGGCGCGATGCGGCAGCTGGAGCGCAACGTGTTGCTCAACGTCATCGACCGCAAGTGGCGCGAGCACCTCTACGAGATGGACTACCTCAAGGAGGGCATCGGGCTGCGCGCGATGGCGCAGCGCGACCCGCTGGTGGAGTACCAGCGCGAGGGCTACGACATGTTCATGGCCATGCTCGACGGCATGAAGGAGGAGTCGGTCGGATTCCTGTTCAACGTCACCGTCGAGGCGGTGCCCGCACCGCAGGTCGCGCCGGTGGAAGCGCCGGAGGGCCTGGCGGAATTCGCGACCGCCGCGGCGGGGGCCGAGCAGCAGGGCGGCGCGCCGGCCGCCGTCCGCGAGGAGGCCCCAAGCATGTTGCGCGCCAAGGGGATCGATGACGAGCGCCCCGCGCTGACGTACTCGGGTCCGTCGGAGGACGGCTCGGCGCAGGTGCAGCGCAACGGCGGCGACGGGAAGGCCCCGGCCGGGGTGCCCGGCGGGGCCAGCCGGCGCGAGCGGCGCGCGGCCGCGCGGCAGCAGGGCCGCGGCGCCAAGCCGCCGAAATCGGTGAAGCGGCGCTAGCCGCGCCCGGAGCCGTCGTTTCTCCACCCGGCAGCAACGCCGATGCCATAGGCTAATCAGGCATCACCTGCTGTGTGGCTACAGATGACCCCGCGACCGCGCCCGGTCAAGGAAGGGGCGAGTTTCATGCCCTTCGACGGAGCTGTGTCGCGAATCGAGGTACTGGCGGCGCTGTCTTTGGCGGTCGACCTCGGGCTCGGCCAGCCGATGGACCACATGCTGAGGTCGGCGGCTATGGGTACCAGGCTCGCCGAGCGGCTGGGGCTCGGTGAACGTGAGCGCGGGACCGTCTTCTACACCGGTCTGGTGATGTGGATCGGGTGTCACGCCGACTCCCACGAGTACACGCGATGGTTCGGCGACGACATCGCGATGCGACACGACAGCCACTTCATCGACTGGTCAGGGGCACCGTACCGGCGATTTCTGCTGGGCAACCTCGGTCGTGGGTCGACATTGCCGAAACGGGCGCAGCTGGCGGCCAAAGTCTTTTTGGACGCGCGTGGCAACCTCGGCGCGTTGGTGCAGTCCCATTGCCTGTCGGCCGCATTGCTCGCCGACGAGATCGGCCTGGGTGCGGACGTGTGCGAAGCCCTGCCCTATGCGTACGAACGGTGGGACGGCAGCGGCCTTCCCGGTGGCGCCGCCGGCGGGCAGATACCGGTGACAATGCGCGTGGCGCAGGTTGCCGACATCGCCGAGGTGCACCATCGCGCGTACGGCGCGAAAGCCGCGGTCGCGGAGGTCCGCCGACGCAGCGGCACACAGTTCGATCCGGATATCGTCGCGGTGTTCACAGCTGCCGCCGATGAGCTGCTGAGTGATAGCGAAGATGCATGGTCGACCGCCGCCGACTTGGCCCCGGACCCGGGGGAGGCGCTGACCGGCCCCGCACTCGACGCACTGCTGCGCGCAATGGGCGATTTCGTGGACCTCAAGTGCCCGTTCACGCTTGGCCATTCCCGCGCCGTGGCCGAGCTGGCGGAGAACGCCGGAAAATGTGCTCGGCTGCCGCAGAACGAGATCGACATCTTGCGCCGCGCAGGCTACGTCCACGACCTCGGCCGGATCGGCGTGTCGAACCGGGTCTGGGAGAAGCCGGGCGGGTTGACCGGTGCCGAACGCGAGCGGGTGCAGATCCACCCGTACCTGACCGGCAGAATTCTGGCCCGGGTGGGTGGGCTGAAGGCCGTCCGGGAGGCCGCGGTGAACCATCACGAGCGACTCGACGGATCGGGGTATCCGAACGGTGTGCGGGGTGAAGACCTGTCCGTTCGCGATCGGATCCTTGCCGCTGCCGAAAGTTATTGCTCCTCAATGGAACCACGGCCCTACCGTGACGCCCTCGACGACACCGACGCCGCAAGGCGGCTACGAAGCGAGGCCGCCCGCGGGCGCCTCGACGGTGATGTGGTCGAAGCCGTGCTGGAGGCTGCGGGTCACCGGCCGTCACGCAGAGCCGTCAGGCCGGAGGGACTGACGCGGCGCGAAGCCGAGGTGTTGCTGCACGTTGCGCGCGGGCAATCCAACCGCGAGATCGCCTCGGCCCTCTGGATTTCCGAGAAGACCGTTCGCAATCACGTCGAGCGCATCTATGCCAAAATCGGGGTCTCGAACAGGATCGGGGCCAGCTTGTACGCGACACGGCACGGCCTGACCGCCAGCGCGCTCGACTGATTTGGGGCGGATGCCTCATGTGCGGGCGGGAAATCGGCGAGACCATTTTCCCATGACTCGCACTGCCCAACGGCAATCCGCGGCCGTCGCGCCGGCCCGGCAGTCGGTCCCCTCGTCGGGTCTGTGGGACAAGGTACTCACCGACGGCCACGCTTCCCTGATCCGAGCGAGGCGCGCGTTTCGCTATCTGCCTTCGGCCCCGCGATGCAAGCTGTGCAACAACCCGTTCGGCGGTCCCGTCGGCCGGATCTTCGCCGCCGCCGGTTTTCGCCGTTCGCGCAAGAACCCGAACTTGTGCGAGCGATGCTGCGACGCACTGCCGCGGGGCGGCGCGGAGGTGGACATCGCGGTGCTGTTCGCCGACGTCCGCGGCTCCACGGCGCTCGGTGACCGTCGGCCCGCCGCGGATTTCGCCGCGTTGCTCAACCGGTTCTACGGTGCCGCGACGCAGACACTTCTGCGCCACGACGCGGTGATCGACAAGCTGATCGGCGACGAGGTGATGGCGTTCTTCGTCCAGGGCATCAGCGGGCCCCGATATCGTCAGCGAGCGGTTCAGGCGGGGATCGCGCTGCTCGAAGCGGTCGGATACGGCACCCCCGACGGGCCTTGGCTGGACGTGGGAATAGCGGTGAACGCGGGCGTGGCATACGTCGGCAACGTCGGCGGGGCGGTGGTCGACTTCACCGCCCTCGGGAGTCCGGTCAACGCCGCGGCCCGGATGCAACAACACGCCGCCGGGGGCGAGTTGCTGGTTGCCCGCGGAGTCGCCGATGGGCTGGTGGACGACCTGCCGCGGCGCACGCTGATACTGCGGGGCCAGCAAGAGCCGATGAATGCCTTCGTACGAACCCTGTGAGCGCACGGCCAACGCGTTGTAAGCGTCGAAGACCTGGCCCGCGACCCTGTTGCAGGGTCGCGGGCCGGCCGGCGTGCAGGCGTTATCGCGCGGAAGCGCCGGGCCTGGAGCGCCGGTCCAGTACCCATGCCGTGGCCAGCGTGAGGGCAACGGCGAAGGCGGCGAGCGCGGCCAGGCTGACGGCCGTGCCCCCCTGGAAGGTGTCACGGTAGGCGGACATGGCCGGCATTGTGGCGGTGTAGCGGTCGAGCGACAGGCCGCGCCCCAGAGCATCGAAGGCATGGCGGTTGGACAGGGCCAGGCTCATCAGGCGCCCGGGGGTGGCCATCTGGTCGACGGGGACGATGGCGCCGCCGAACAGAACCTGCGGGAAGCAAAGCATCGGCAGGGCGAGGGCCGCTTGTGCGGCATTGGAGACCGCGGCCGAGGCGAACAGGCCCAACGCCAGGGCAGAGGTCGCTTCGATCAGAATCGTCGCAAACAGGAAGGCGTAGACGTCCCATCCGACCGCGGGGAGCCGACCGAGCGCGCGCAGCACAACGAGTAACACCGCGCTCACTGTCGCCAAGACCGGTAGCAGCGCCGCGATCTTCGATGCCACGTAGGCGCCCACGCTGAGCCCGGCCAGCCGTTCGCGTCGGAAAACGGCCATCTCGCCGACGATCTGGAGCAGGCCGTACGTGAGGCCGAAGAAGAAGCCGTCGAAAGCGATCCAAAACACGATCTGGGCCGGACCCACACCGGCTGCGGCACGCGGATCGAACTCGCCGCGCTTGAACAGCGTCGCCATCATCACCGTCACCAGCACCGGCGAGCCGAGCAGGATCGCAAGGGTCAGCCGGTTGCGAGAGAGAACGTCGACATTGCGCCGGGTCAGGAGCCACCATTGTCGGACCCCGCCGGTGTGCTTGAGGCGGGGCGGGGTGTGGGGGACGCGCCGTTGAGGGGATCCGTGGCGAGTTGACGCGTAGACGCGGCTTCCCGCGAATCGCTCCGCCCAGATTTGCGGAGTGCCTTCGCACGCAAGGCGCTCGTACACCTCGGTGAGGTCCTGCGCACCGAAGTAGCGCCGCGCCGCGGCCGGGCTGCCGGTGAAGGCCAAGTGGCCGTCGCGAGCCAGGAAGACCACCCGGTCACACCGATCGATTCCGGCCGGCTCGTGCGTGGTGAGAATGACGGTTACCCCGCGGCGGCTGAGCCGGCGCAGCAGGCGCATCACTTCGGCCGCGGTCGACGGATCGAGCCCAGAGGTGGGTTCGTCGAGAAAGAACAGTCTCGGCCCGGTCAGCAGCTCCACGGCGATGCTGGCCCGCTTGCGTTGACCGCCGGACAGCGCACGTACTGGCACGTCGGCACGGTCGGCCAAGTCGAGGTCCTGCAGGGTCTCCTCAACGATCCGTTCCGTTTCCGCCGCGGACGTGCCGGCTGGAAGCCGTAGCAGTGCCGCGTACCGCAGCGTTCGGCGCAGGGGCATCTCCAGGTGGATGATGTCGTCCTGAGGCACGTAGCCCACTCGGGAGTCGGTGACGATGCGTGGACGGCGGGCAACGCCGTCGTGCCGTACCTCTCCGGTTGAAGGCGGTTGCAGTCCCGCGAGGACCTCCAGCAAGGTGGTCTTGCCCGCTCCGCTGCCGCCGGCGATGGCGACCAATTCGCCGGGTTCCACTGAAAGCGACATCTTTTGCAGGACTTGCCGCCCGCCGGCGCGCCGGCCGATGTCGATCGCATCGATCCGAGCACCCACTGGCGCATCGGACATCGTTGCGGCACATGCTAATTCGGTCATGATCTGATCTCCGTGCTTTCTTGAGGTAACTTCGTCAGGATCGATCATCGGTCCACCGCTTCTGCCGTCGCATGAGGCGTTTGCCTCAAATGGCAGAGTCCGCCAGCGGGTATGCGCTCCGAATGAGCTAGTCAAAATTGCCTAGAGCCCGGCAACGAAAAAATGAGGCAAACGACCTATAGGCCAGTGCGCCCACCCGGCGGACACTTAGCCCATGAAGCGATACATGACGCTTGGTTACGGCGCCGCGGCGTACCTGCTCTTCCTCGCGGCCTTCCTGTATCTCATTGGCTTCGTGGGCAACCTCGCGGTGCCCCGAAGCGTCGATCGAGGGCTCGCCGCACCTGTCGGCGAGGCGGTACTGGTCAACACGGTGTTGGTCGCCGTGTTCGGGGTCCAGCACAGCGTGATGGCCCGGCCCGCGTTCAAGCGATGGTGGGCGCGGTTCATTCCGTCGCCGATCGAGCGCAGCACCTACGTGCTGCTGTCCAGCGTGGTGCTCGCCCTGCTGTACTGGCAATGGCGGACGATGCCGACCGCCATCTGGGAGGTGCGGCTGCCGGCCGCCCGCGCGGTGCTGTGGGCGCTGTTCTGGCTCGGCTGGGCCATCGCGCTGCTGTCGACGTTCCTGATCAACCACTTCGACCTGTTCGGGCTCCGGCAGGTGTATCTGGCGGCGCGCCAAAAGCCGTACACCAGCATCGAATTCCGCGTCCGCCTGCTCTACCGGGTGGTGCGCCACCCCCTGATGCTCGGGATGGTCATCGCGTTCTGGGCCGCACCCGTCATGACGGCCGGGCATCTGCTGTTCTCCAGCGGCATGACGCTCTACATCCTGATCGCCACGCAGCTGGAGGAGCGTGACCTGGTCGCCTCGCTGGGCCACCAATATCGCGATTACCGCCGCGAGGTGTCGATGCTGCTCCCGCTTCCGCGCCGCCACGCCGCGGGGATCGAGCGCCAGGCGGACTCTTCAGCAGTTCTCTAGGAGCTCGGCAATCCACTGACCGTGCCTCCGTCCGACCTGTCAGGATTGACGGTATGGATGTCAAGGAGGTGCTGCTGCCGGGCGTCGGCCTTCGCTACGAGTTCACCGATCACAAGGGCGACCGCATCGGCATCATCGCGCGGCGAAGCGGCGACTTCGACGTCGTCGTCTATGCCCGCGACGATCCGGACGAGGCCCGCCCGCTCCTGCACCTCAGCGACGAGGAGGCCGAGGCGGTGGCCCAGATCCTGGGCGCCCCCCGGATCGCCGAGCGGTTCACCGAGTTGGCCCGGGAGATACCCGGACTCGAGACCGGGCAGGTCCACATCCTGGCCAACAGCCCGTTCGTGGGCCACCCGTTGGGTGACACCCACGCCCGCACCCGCACCGGTGCCTCCATCGTCGCGATCGTGCGTAACGAGGAAGTGCTCGCCTCGCCCGGCCCAGCCGAAACACTTTATGCCCAAGACGTTTTGATCGTCATCGGCACCCATGACGGCATCGCCGGCGTCGAGCAGATCATCGACAAGGGCTGAGCCGGTGCAAGTTTCGTGGGCGCTGTTGTTACAACTCGGCGCCCTCCTGGCCACGCTGGCCGTATTGGGCGGTGTCGCACGCAGGTTCGCGCTGTCCCCGATCCCGGTGTACCTGCTCGCCGGTCTATCGCTGGGGAAGGGGGGGATCCTCCCGCTGGACGCGGGCGGCCAGTTCATCACGACGAGCGCGCCCATCGGCGTCGTGCTGCTGCTGCTGACCCTGGGCCTGGAGTTCTCCGCCGCCGAATTCGCGACCAGCCTGCGCCACCACCTGCCGTCCGCGGGCGTCGACGTCGTCCTCAACGCGGCGCCCGGCGCGATCGCCGGCTGGCTGCTGGGTTTGGACGGCGTGGCGATCCTGTGCCTGGCGGGCGTCACCTACATCTCCTCGTCGGGCGTCATCGCGCGCCTGCTGGTGGACCTGCGTCGGCTCGGCAACCGGGAGACCCCGGCCGTGCTCTCGGTACTGGTCCTCGAGGACTTCGCGATGGCGGCCTACTTGCCGCTGTTCGCGGTGCTGGCCTCCGGCGGCGGCTGGCTGCGCGCCGTCGTGGGCATGGCGGCGGCGGTGGGCGCCCTGTTGGCGGCGTTCGCCGCGTCCTACCGCTGGGGCCACCACGTGGGCCGGCTGGTCGAACACCCCGACTCCGAACAGCTGCTGCTGCGGGTGCTGGGCATCACCTTGATCGTGGCGGCCGTGGCGGAATCCCTGCACGCGTCGGCCGCGGTGGGCGCCTTCCTGGTCGGGCTGACGCTCACCGGGGAGACGGCGGACCGGGCGCGCAAGGTGCTGGGCCCGCTGCGGGACCTGTTCGCCGCGATCTTCTTTCTGGCGATCGGCTTTTCGGTCGACCCGCAGGAGCTGATCCCGATGCTGCCGGTGGCGCTGATCCTGGCCGCGGTGACCGCGGCGACCAAGGTGGCCACCGGGGTCTTCGCCGCCCGGCGCGACGGGGTGGCCCGCCGGGGGCAGTTGCGCGCGGGCACCGCGCTGATCGCCAGGGGCGAGTTCTCGTTGATCATCATCGGATTGGCGGGCACGTCGATCCCCGCGGTCGCCGCGCTGGCGACGTCGTACGTCTTCATCATGGCGATCGCGGGTCCGGTGCTGGCCCGCTACACGGGCGGACCGCTGGCGCCCAGCGCCGGGTCCCCCCACTGACCCCGCACTGACGCCGGGTCAACCGATGTGCAGGGCAACCACCAGCCACCGGTTGCCGGTCGCGGCCGGCACCCGCTCGACGCGGCAGGCGATGGCGTGGATCCGGTTGCCGCGGCTGTACGAGCCGCAGACCTCGGCCGCGGCCTCGGGGTCCCGGTGACCGGCGGGCTGTAACCGCATCCGCCGCAGCACCGCGGCGCCCTGGTGGCCGCCGGCCGACTGGCCCATCGAGACCACGGAATCCACCAGGCTGGGCGTCAGCAACGGCCGCAGCTGGGCGACCGGGCGGCGGCGGTCGATGACTTCGAGCACCCGGCGCAGCGCCGCGTCGGCGAAGGCCGCGGCCTGCCGCATCTGCGCGGACATCGCGGCGCGCGGCCCGACCGCCGGCTGCCTGCCGGCCGGATGGGGCCGGTACTGCGCGGGGCTGCCGCGCCGGAGCGACGGCGCGCGCGGCGATTGCCGGCATGTGGGGACATTCCGCGATACGTCCCGTGCCGGCGGCTCGTAGTCGACGACGGGCAGGACGGCGAAGGCGTCGGACGGACTCACGGCGGGACTGGTGTTCAACGCGCACTCTCCAAATCTTCGGCCGAACCGGCGCCCGCTGGAGAGTGGCAGGCAGTGGTCATCATGGCACAACTCCGGCTCGCGCGTACCCGCGCTCGGACCCGGCCCGGCCGGACGATTACCGTGGGCGAGACATCTCCTTTTTGCGGCAGGGCGATGATTCGATGAGGAGGACTGCGCCCCATGGTGACCCGGTTGTCCCCATCGGACGCGTCGTTTTTCCGGCTGGAAAACACGGCCACCCCGATGTACGTCGGATCGCTGTCGATCCTGCGCCGTCCGCGCGCGGGGTTGAGCTACGAGACGCTGTTGTCCACGGTCGAACGGCGGTTGCCGCAAATCCCGCGCTACCGGCAGAAGGTCCGGGAGGTGCGGGTCGGCTCGGCCCGGCCCGTGTGGATCGACGACGCCGACTTCGACATCACCTACCACGTGCGGCGCTCCGCGCTGCCCTCCCCGGGCAGCGACGAGCAGCTGCACGAGCTGATCGCCCGGCTGGCGGCCCGGCCGCTGGACAAGTCGCGGCCGCTGTGGGAGATGTATCTGGTCGAGGGCCTGTCCAAGAACCGGGTCGCGCTCTACACCAAGTCGCATCAAGCCTTGATCAACGGCATGGCGGCGCTGGAGATCAACCACGTCATCGCCGATCGCACCAAACGCCCCCCGGCGCTGCCCGAGGACATCTGGGTCCCGGAACGCGACCCGGGCAACGCGCGGTTGGTCTTCGGTGCCATCGGCGACTGGTTCGTGGGACCGAGCACCCAGCTGCAGGCCGTCGGATCGGCCCTCGGGGGCGTGGTGACCAACCATGGCGAGCTCCTCGCCGCGGGTCGCCGGGTCGTCGATTTCGCGCGGGCCGTGTCGCGGGGCACCGCGCCGAGCAGCCCGCTCAATGCCACCGTTTCACGCCACCGGCGGTTCACCGTCGCCAGCTGCAACCTCGACGACTACCGGACCGTGCGCGCACGGTACGACTGCGACGTCAACGACGTGGTGCTCGCGGTGATCGCCGGCGCCCTGGGCAACTGGCTGATGTCGCGCGGGGTGGCGGTATCGCCGACCGCGACGGTGCGGGCCATGGCGCCGCTGTCCATCTACGCCGACAGCCAGCTCGACGCGACCGGCCCCGGCCAGGCCGTCGGGCAGGTGATGCCGTTCCTGGTCGACCTGCCGGTGGGGGAGCCGAACCCGGTGGTGCGGCTGTCGCAGATCGCGCACGCCACCGAGTCGAACCCGACGGCCGCCCGGCTGGTGGACGCCAGGACCATCGTCACGCTGTCGGGATTCGCCCCACCCACGCTGCACGCCATGGGCATCCGGGTCGCCACCAGTTTCCCCAGCTTTTCCCGGCGGACGTTCAACCTGCTGATCACCAACGCGCCCGGGGCCCAGTCGCAGATGTACATCGCGGGCACCAAATTGCTCGAGACCTATGCCGTCCCGCCGCTGCTGCACAACCAGGCGCTGGCCATCAGCGTGACGTCCTACAACGGCATGTTGTATTTCGGCATCAACGCCGACCGCGAGGCGATGAGCGACGTCGAGCTGCTGCCCGGCCTGTTGAGCCAATCGCTCGAGGAATTGCTGGAAGCCTCCCGCTAATTAGTCGCGGTGAAAAGCGGTGGCCGGTTCTATCATTCGTTGTTGTGAGCACCACGACGAAGGGCCCCAAGGCGAAATCGGCGAAATCAGCGGCGCCGAACGCGCCCAGGATTTCCGACGAGGTATATCAAGCCGAATTATTCCGGCTGCAAACGGAATTCGTGAGGCTGCAGGAATGGGTGCGGCATACCGGCCAACGCCTGGTGGTCGTTTTCGAAGGGCGCGACGGGGCGGGCAAGGGCGGAACGATCAAGCGGATCACCGAATACCTCAATCCGCGCGTCGCCCGCATCGCGGCGTTGCCGGCGCCGACCGAGCGGGAACGCGGCCAGTGGTATTACCAGCGCTACATTGCGCAGCTTCCCGCCAAAGGGGAGATCGTGTTGTTCGACCGATCGTGGTACAACCGCGCCGGCGTGGAGAAAGTCATGGGATTCTGCACGCCGCAAGAGCATGCGCTGTTTTTGCGGCAGACCCCGATCTTCGAGCAGATGCTCATCGACGACGGGCTCCTGCTGCGCAAGTATTGGTTTTCGGTCTCCGAGGGAGAGCAGCTGCGCCGGTTCAGGGCTCGCCTGACTGACCCTGTGCGGCAATGGAAACTGAGCCCGATGGACACCGAATCGCTGTACCGGCGGGAGGATTATTCGCGCGCCAAGGACGAGATGATGGTGCACACCGACACCCCGGTCAGCCCGTGGTATGTCGTGGAATCGGACATCAAGAAGCACGCGCGGCTGAACATGATGGCGCATCTGCTGTCTACGATCCCCTATCACGACGTCGAGCGGCCGCGCGTCAAACTGCCCAAGACTCCGGTGGTGAGCGGGAACTACCGGCGCCCGCCGCGCGAGCTGTCCAAGTACGTCGACGACTACGTGGCCACACTGATCGGGGATTCGTGACGATCGTCTACATTCCGGCAACCCTGGCCATGTTGCAGCAGCTGGTCGCCGACGGCGAGTTCCGGCCCGTCAACGGCACCGCGTTCGCGCTGACGCCGACCTTGCGCGAGGCCTACGCCGAGGGTGACGACGACGAGCTCGCCGAGGTCGCCCTGCGTGAGGCGGCGCTGGCGTCGCTGCGCCTGCTGGCCGACGACGCCGCCGCCGGATCGCTCCCGCCGCGGCGCGCGGTGCTGGCCGCAGAGGCCGGCGACGTCAGCTACCGGCCCGACCTCGACGACGCGGTGGTGCGGCTCGGTGGGCCGGTGGCGCTCGAGGACGTGATCGCCGCCTACGTCGACAACGCGGACGCCGAGCCGGACGTGACGAAGGCGATCGAGGCCATCGATGCCGCCGACTTGGGCGACGAGGATGCCGAGTTGATCGTCGGCGACGCCCAAGACCACGACTTGGCGTGGTACGCGAACCAGGAGCTGCCCTTCCTGCTCGAGCTGCTCTGACAGGCGCGACTGTGACCGAATTCCAGGTCGCAGCGCTGGCTACGGAACCGTAGGTTACGGTACCGTAGGTTTCGTGATGCCCAAAGAGTCGACCACAATGGTGAGTGCAAGCAAGACGCAGCATCGTGAGCAGGAGCATCCACTGGGCAGACGTAACCCATCGATCACGGGCGACGTCGTCGAGACCAGGCGGCCAGTCGTCGCCGGCGCCGACCGGCATCCCGGTTGGCACGCGCTACGCAAGCTGGCCGCGCGCATCACGACGCCGCTGTTGCCCGACGACTACCTGCATCTGGCCAATCCCCTGTGGTCGGCGCGCGAGCTGCGAGGCCGCGTGCTGGAGGTGCGGCGCGAGACCGAGGACTCCGCGACGCTGGTGATCAAACCGGGTTGGGGCTTCAACTTCGACTACCGGCCGGGGCAGTACATCGGGATCGGCCTGCTGATCGACGGACGCTGGCGCTGGCGGTCGTATTCGCTCACGTCCAGCCCGGCCGAGACGTCGGGATCCGGTTCGGCGCGCACGGTGACGATCACCGTCAAGGCGATGCCCGAGGGGTTCCTGTCCACCCACCTCGTGGCGGGCGTCGCGCGGGGGACCATCGTCCGCCTGGCCGCCCCGCAGGGCAACTTCGTGCTGCCCGACCCGGCGCCGCCGTCCATCCTGTTCCTCACCGCCGGCTCGGGGATCACGCCGGTGATGTCGATGCTGCGAACTCTGGTGCGCCGCAACCAGATTGGTGACATCATCCACGTCCATTCGGCGCCCAGCGAAGCCGACGTGATGTTTCGCGCCGAGTTGGCCGCGCTGGCCGCCGACCACCCCGGCTATCGCGTGCTGCTGCGCGAGACGCGCACCCAGGGCCGGCTCGACCTCACCCGGCTCGACCAGGAGGTACCGGACTGGCGCGATCGCCACACCTGGGCCTGCGGGCCGGAGGGGATGCTGAGCCAGGCCGAGAAGATCTGGTCGGCGGCGGGCATCGGGGACCGGCTGCACCTGGAGCGATTCGCCGTGTCCAAGGCGGCGCCGACCGGCGCGGGCGGAACGGTCACGTTCGCCCGCAGCGGTCGCGCCGTCGCGGCCGACGCCGCGACGTCGTTGATGGACGCGGGCGAAAGCGCCGGCGTGCAGATGCCGTTCGGCTGTCGAATGGGTATATGCCAGTCGTGCGTGGTTGGCCTGACGGAGGGCCACGTCCGTGACCTGCGCACCGGCGCGGAACACGAACCGGGCACCCGGATTCAGACCTGCGTGTCGGCCGCGTCCGGCGATTGTGTGCTCGACATCTAAAGGCTACTCACAGGTAACCTACGGGTTCGTAGGTTACGATAGCGTAGGTCTGGACCTGGTTCAGGAACAGACAATCGACCGCAGGGAGGAAGACGATGGCGATCACCGACGTCGACGTATTCGCCCATCTGACGGACGCCGACATCGAGAACCTGGCCGTTGAGCTGGACGCCATCCGCCAGGACATCGAAGACTCTCGCGGCGAGCGGGACTCCCGCTACATCCGCCGCACCATCGCAGCGCAGCGCGCGCTGGAGGTATCCGGCCGGCTGATGCTGGCCGCGAGTTCCCGCCGCCCGGCATGGTGGGCGGGAACCGTCACCCTGGGCGTGGCCAAGATCATCGAGAACATGGAGATCGGCCACAACGTCATGCACGGCCAGTGGGACTGGATGAACGACCCCGAGATTCACTCCTCGGCGTGGGAGTGGGACATGAGCGGGTCGTCGAAGCACTGGCGCTACACCCACAACTTCGTGCACCACAAATACACGAACATCCTCGGGATGGACGACGACGTCGGCTACGGACTGCTGCGCGTCACGCGCGACCAGAAGTGGAAGCGCTTCAACATCTTCAACCTGGTCTACAACACCCTGCTTGCGCTGCTGTTCGAGTGGGGCGTCGGCCTGCAGCACGTGGAGCTCGGCAAGATCGCCAAGAAGCGGATGGATCACGACGACGCGCGGCAGCGGGTCGACGAGTTCCTGGCCAAGGCCGGCCGGCAGGTGCTCAAGGACTACGTCGCGTTCCCGGCGCTGACCGCGCTGTCGCCCGGGGCCACGTACACGTCCACATTGAAGGCCAACGCGCTGGCCAACGTGATCCGCAACGTCTGGGCGAACGCCGTCATCTTCTGTGGCCATTTCCCCGACGGCGCAGAGAAATTCACCAAGACCGACATGATCGGCGAGACCAGGGGTCAGTGGTACCTGCGCCAGATGCTGGGCAGCGCCAACTTCGAGGCCGGGCCCGCGCTGCGGTTCATGAGCGGCAACCTGTGCCACCAGATCGAGCACCACCTGTTCCCGGATCTGCCGAGCAATCGGTACGCCGAGATCTCGGTGCGGGTGCGCGAGGTGTGCGACAAGTACGACCTGCCCTACACCACCGGCTCGTTCCTGGTGCAGTACGCCAAGACCTGGCGCACGCTGGCCAAGCTGTCGCTGCCGAACTCCTACCTGCGCGACAGCGCCGACGACGCGCCGGAAACCCGCAGCGAGCGGATGTTCGCCGAACTGGAGCCCGGTTTCGCGGGGACCGACCCGCAGACCGGCCGGCGACGCGGGCTGAAGACCGCCATCGCGACCGTGCGCGGCTGGCGAAAGGGCAAGCGCGCGCAGCGCGATGCGCGGCGCTCGGTCGGCGGCGCGGACGGCCTGGCGGCCTAGCGTTCCGACGGCCTAGCGTGTCCCGTGCGGGGGCCGTCTGGGAGGAGCCAGCCATGGGTGATCACGACGTGCGCATCGCCCTGCAGCGCCATTGGGCGGCTTCGGACGTCAACGACTTCGCCACGGAGCACGAAATCTACCGAGCCGACGCGGTTCTTGAGTATCCGCAGTCGGGCGAGCGTATCCGGGGTCGGGCCAACATCCAGGCATCGCGCGCCGCCCAGCCGAACGCGAAACGCTTCACCGTGCGGCGGATGCTCGGCGGCGGCGACCTCTGGATCAGCGAGCTCGTCCTCACCTATGACGGGCAACCGTTCTATGTGATCAGCGTGATGGAATTCGACAGCGGGGAAGTCGTCCGCGAGACGCAGTACTTCGGCGACCCGTTCGAGCCGGGGCCATCCCGGGCTCAGTGGGTCGAACCGATGGACTGATCGCCGCCTTCGCCCATCGTCGTTCGCCATACTGGATAAGTGCAGGTGTTCGTCGGCTCGCCGGTGTCCCACTGGGATTTCCCGCGGAGCACGGTCAGCGTCGCCCTGATGGCCGAGTTCGCTTGCGACAACGGCTGTGCCGTGGCCGACGTCCTGGAAGGGACCGGTCTGTCGGAGGCCGATCTGCACGACCCCAACCGGACCGTCGTCGGGCGCCAGGAACTGACGGTCGCGACGAACCTGGTGAACCTGCTGGGCAACGAGGCCGGAGCGGCCGACCTGGGGGTGCGGGTGGGCGGCAGCTATCACGTCGGGGCGCTCGGCATCTTCGGTTTTGCCTGCCTGACCAGTTCGACGCTGGGTGACGCCGTCCGGTTCGCGGCCCGGTTCTACGAGCTGAGCTACGGCTTCTGCCTGCCGACCGTCACGGTGGACGGACCCGTGGCGGCGATGCGGCTCGACCTGCCCGACTTGACCGGTCCGGTGGCGGAGTTCCTGGTGCGGCGCGACCTGGTGGCGATCGCCCGGGTCATGGCGGAGATGCTGGGCCGTCCCGTCCCGTTCACCTCGATCGAGTTCGCCGGGCCCGCCCCGGCGTCGGGTGATACCTTGGCCCGCAAGGCCTTTGGCGTGACACCGCGGTACGACTCGCCGGCCAACGTGGCACGCTGGCGGGCCGCGTTGCTGGACAATCCGCTGCCACGGGCCAGCGAGATGACCGTGGCCATGTGCGAGCAGCAGTGCCGCGAATTGCTGGAACGCCGCCGGCAGCGGACCGGGGTGGCCCGGCGGGTGCGTGAGCGCCTGGCGTCGGTCGACGGCGAACCCCACACCATCGCGGCCGTCGCGCGGCAGTTGGCGATGAGCGAGCGGACGCTGCGCCGCCGGCTGGCCGAGGAGAACACGAGCTTTCGGGACCTGGTCGAGGAGGTGCACCGCGTCCTGGCCGAGGAGCTGTTGGCAACCGGCGCGCTGTCGGTCGACGACGTCGCGCTGCGGCTGGGGTACGCCGAGGCGACGAGTTTCATCGCCGCGTTCAAACGGTGGACGGGCACGACGCCGGCGCGCTATCAGCGTTCGGTCGCGCCGCGCGCCCGGTTGGCCGCCGGCTGAGCGTGGCCGGAATCATGGATTTGCCGACCGCTATCGGCTGCCTGCGGCGTGCCGTGCGCGCCTAACGTTTGCTCCATGACTTCGACCACTCGCAAACCCCGCGTGCTGGTGATCGGCGCCGGCTTCGGCGGCCTGGCCGCCGCCCACGAGCTCTTCCGGGACGGCCTCGCCGACGTGACGGTGCTGGAGAAGGCCGGCGACATCGGCGGCGTCTGGCGGGAGAACACCTACCCCGGCGCCGCCTGCGACGTCCCGTCGAACCTGTACTCCTACTCCTTCGCCCGCAAGACGGACTGGGGGCGCCGCTACGCCGAGCAGCCCGACATCCTCGGCTACATCCACGACACCGCCGCCCGGTTCGGCCTGCGGGACCTGGTGCGGACCGGGGTCGAGGTCACCGCCGCCCGCTACGACGACGACACCGCCACCTGGCGGGTGGAGACCGCCTCGGGCGAAGTCTTGGAGGCCGACGTCCTGGTGCCCGCGGTCGGACAGCTGTCGCGGCCGGCGTTCCCGAACATCCCGGGGCTCGACACGTTCGCGGGCCCGTCGTTCCATTCGGCCCAGTGGCGCCACGACGTCGACCTGGCCGGCAAGCGCGTGGCGGTGCTCGGCACCGGCGCGTCGGCGATCCAATTCGTCCCGCGCATCCGCGAGACGGCCGGGCGGGTCACCGTCTTTCAGCGCTCCGCGCCGTACGTCATCCCCAAGCCGGACCGCGCCTACACCGGCGCGCACCACGCCGCGTTCCGGAACGTGCCCGGGTTCACCGCCGCGATGCGGGGGCTGATCTGGGAGATCTCGGAGTTCTTCGGCCTCGCGCTGACCAAGGTCGCCCCGCTCGCCTGGTTGATCGGCGTCGTCGCGTCGCTGAACCTCAGGCACCACATCAAAGACCCGGTGCTGCGGGCCAAGCTCACGCCCGACTACCCGGTCGGCTGCAAGCGCGTGCTGTTCAGCAACGACTGGTACCCGGCGCTGGCCAGCGACAACGTCGACGTCGAGACCGGCGCCATCACCGAGGTGACGCCCACGGGTGTGCGCACCGCCGACGGGCGCCTGCACGAGGTCGACGTCATCATCTACGGCACCGGGTTCAAGGCCACCGAATTCCTTGCCCCGATGACGATCACCGGCCGCGGCGGGCGGGACCTGTCCGCCGAGTGGGCCGAGGGGGCCCGCGCGCATCTGGGCATGGCGGTGCCGGGTTTCCCGAACATGTTCCTGATCTACGGGCCCAACACCAACCTCGGCAGCAGCTCGATCATCCTGATGATGGAGCAGCAGGCCCGCTACATCCGCCAGATCACCGAGGAGCTCGCGCGCGGGGGTGTGGCCCGCGCGTTCGAGGTCCGGCGCGCCGTGGAGCAGGCCTACGACGCGGAGGTCCAGTCCCGCCTGGATGCCGGCGTGTGGACCACCTGCGACTCCTGGTACCGCACCGCCTCCGGCCGCGTCACCACCAACTGGCCCGGCCTGGTGCACGAATACCAACGCCGCACCCGGACCGCGGTGCTGGCGGACTACGAGGTGGTCCTTCCCGAGCGCGCGGCCGAGAAGGTCGGCGCCTAACCCGGTTCGCCGGCCGCGACTACGCTCGCAAACATGCTCGCAGCGTTCGGATTCGAAACCATGGGTGTCGTCGTCGGGGACATGTTCTTCGTCGACCCCCGCCCGCTCGAAGGCCAGGAGACCCCGGAGCGGGGAGTCAGACTGGAACTGCGCCTCGTCGACCGCGACGAGCCGCAGGGGTCGATCTACGCGGGGGTTCCGATCTCGTTCAACCGCCCGGTGTGGCGGGTGGACCTGTTCGGATCCACCGAGAGCCCGCCCGGGACGCTCGACCGGGCCCATCACCACCCCCGTTTCGACGGGTGGGAACCCGGCCGCCGGCATTTCGTCCCCGAGCTGTCGGCCGACCCGGTGGGCTGGCTGGCCGGCCAGCTGGCCGACCCGGCCGCCGTGCTGACGAGGGCGGGCGTCGACCCCGACGAGGTCAGCGAGGCCGACAAGGCCGGGCTCGCCGCGGCGGCCCCCGAGATCGTCGCCGCGGTCAAACGGATGCTGGACGGCGTGCGGGATGGGGAATTGGCCCCGGCGCCCGACGAGCCGGTCGCCGCCGCTCGCACCGGCTGGCTCTAGCCCGTCACCTTCACCGCCAGCGCGGCCAGCTTGGCATCGAGTTCGGTTGCGGCCTTGAGCAATTCGGGATTCGGTCCGACGACCATCAGCGACGACGGCTTGACGTAGGTCAGGCTGCTGCCGGCGCCCTCGTCGACAATCAGCAGCTCGACCGGGACGAACAGGCCCGCGGTCACGTCGTGGCGCAGCATCGTGATCGCGATCAACGGGTTGCCGAGGATGACGCGGACCGCCTTGCGGTCGATGCCCGCCCTGGTGATCCACGCACCGTGGTCGAACACCCCGAACAGCATGAATCCGCTGGGCCCCACGTGGGATTCGACGCGCTGCCGGTAGGACTCCCAGTCATCGCTGCTCGTCGCGATGTCGTTGATGGGCACCGGCCGCTCACCGATGTCTGCCAGTAAGGCGGCGCACAGTTCGTCGTAGCTCTTGGTGCTGGCGTAGCGCACCCGCACGCCCTCGAACCGGGTCTCGGTCATCGGACTGGCCCCACCGCCCGGGATATTGTATGACGTCGGAAGTCCATGTCTACCTGTGCCTTTCAGAACTAGATCTACAGCTTCCCTGTCCTTAGATCCTCACCGGTCTTGAGGATCGGAGCCCGGTTCTCCAGTTGAACCCTCTCCCACAGGCCGCCCTTGCCCAGCGCTCGTCCCCGCTGGTCCTCGCGCCGGAACCACTCCTCGGCGCTCCTTATCCGATTCGGGTGAATCTCATCGAGCAGAGCGTAATCGCGTTCAACGACTCCGTGTTTCCAGAGATTCCAGAATCCCGTGAAGTTGTCGCGGACATTCATGGTGCTCTTGTCGTTTGGGTCCGCGTTGTACCCGGCAGGCGCATCCGCGATTCTACCGAGGGGGCCGTCCCTGAAGTACGTGTCCAAATCGGTGTCGATGTACTGCGCCGGATGTCCGGTGACGTTCTCAAACGCCGCAGCAAGATCCGCGTAGGCGATATGGTCAACGGCGACTCCGAGATCGATGCCGTTCGCGCGCTCGGGATGGTCGAAAATCCAACGGACATAATATCCGCAATCTTCGAGAGCCAGATGGGGCACAGCGCCCTCACCGAGCGGGACCCGCCACGTCAAGACGCCGTCCTCGACGGTGGGCGTCATGGGCGTCCCGGGCGAGAGCACCATCTCGATGTAGGGACCCGTCGTGAAGACCGCCGCACCCATCCGATCGCCATTCACCTGATTCTGGAACAGGATCCACTCGCCCACGCGGCCCTTGCCGTCGTAGTGGCCGGTCCGGAAGCGCGTGTCGTATCCCGATTTCTTGAGGCCGTAGTCCAGGTTTCCGTAGACGAAGAATTTCACACCCTCTTCGATGGCGATCTCGTAGCTGCGGATGGCCCAATAGGTCTCGGTCTTCTCGCCGGTGTTGAACCCGTCGATGTTGACAAACGCTCCGTCACAACCGCGGAATCCTTCCCGCAGGACGGCCTCGTCGGCGAACGAGCCTTCCAGGACCGAGACATTGTCGAGTGCGAGCAGGTCCTTGGCTCGCCGGGAGCCGGGGTCGCGGCTGAGGAATCGAACCGAGTACTTCTCGTCGGAGACCAGGGCACGTATGACCGGGATGCCCTGGGCTCCGGTGCCGCCGATGACGAAGACTTTCGAGACGGTGTCGGAAGACATTACAGCCGCTCGATGATCGTGGCGTTGGCCATGCCGCCGCCCTCGCACATCGTCTGCAGCCCGTACCGTCCGCCGCGCTGTTCGAGGGCGTTGACCAGCGTGGTCATGATGCGGGCACCGCTGGCGCCGAGAGGGTGGCCGATCGCGATGGCACCGCCGTTGACGTTGGTCTTGGCCAGGTCGGCGCCGGTGTCCTTGGCCCACGCGAGCACGACGGGCGCGAAGGCCTCGTTCACCTCGAACAGGTCGATGTCGGCCAGCGTCAGGCCGGCCCGCCGCAGCACCTTCTCGGTGGCCGGGATGACCCCGGTCAGCATGTAGAGCGGATCGGAGCCCACCACGGTGGTGGTGTGGATGCGGGCCAGCGGGCGCAGGCCAAGTTTCTTGGCGGCCTCGCCGCTGGCGATCATGACCGCGGCGCTTCCATCGGAGAGCGGCGAGGAGTTGCCGGCGGTGATCTCCCAATTGATCTGCGGGAAGCGGGCATTCATCGCCTCGCTGTAGAACGCGGGCTGCAGCCCGGCCAGCGTCTGCACCGTCGTGCCGGGCCGGATGAATTCGTCGGCGGCAAGGCCGGCGATGGGGATCAGCTCGTTGTCGAAGAGCCCGTCTTTGGTCGCGCGGGCGGCCTTGTCATGGCTGCCGGCGGAGAACTCGTCGAGCTGGGTGCGTGAGAATCCCCATTTCGCCGCGATCAATTCGGCGCTGATGCCCTGCGGCACCAGGCCGTCGGGATAGCGACGCGTCATGTCGTCGCCGAAGGGATTGCTGCCCGGCAGCACCGAGCTGCCCATGGGGACGCGGCCCATCGACTCCACCCCCGCGGCCACGACCAGGTCGTAGGCGCCGGAAACGACGCCCTGCGCGGCGAAGCTGATGGCCTGCTGGCTGCTGCCGCACTGCCGGTCGATCGTGACGCCGGGAACCGACTCCGGGAACCCGGCACCCAGCAGCGCATTGCGGGCGATGTTGACTGCCTGGTCGCCGACCTGGGCCACCGCGCCGGCGATGACGTCGTCCACCTGCGCCGCGTCCACGCCGGTGCGCGCCACCAGTTCGCGCAGGCTGTGCGCCAGCAGGTCGGCGGGCAACACGTCGTGCAGGGCACCGCTGGGTTTGCCCTTGCCGATTGGGGTGCGGACGGCTCCGACGATGACGGCGTCGCGGTTCATGGCTCCTCCTCGAGTCCCAGCCATCTAGGTATAGATCGCTGTACCCAGATAAACATCTAGGTACACTAAACGCAACCCAGACGGGGAGGTGATCTATGACACTGCTGCAGGGACCGCTGGCCGACCGCGATGCCTGGTCGGCCGCGGGCGAATGTGCGATCGAGAAGACCATGGCGGTGGTGGGCACCAAATCCGCGATGCTCATCATGCGCGAGGCCTACTACGGCACGACACGCTTCGACGACTTCGCCCGCCGGGTGGGCATCACCAAGGCCGCCACCTCGGCGCGGCTGTCCGAGCTTGTCGAGCTGGGGCTGCTGAAGCGCCGGCCGTACCACGAGCCCGGGCAACGCCGCCGCCAAGAATATGTGCTCACCGAGGCCGGCATCGACTTCATGCCGGTGGTGTGGGCGATGTTCGAGTGGGGTCGGCGCCACCTGCCGGGGCGCAACCGCCTGCGCCTGACGCATCTGGGGTGTGGCGCCGAAGCGGGCGTCGAAATCCGTTGCACCGAAGGGCATTTGGTTCCGCCCGACGAGCTGGGCATGCGGCTGGCTAAGTCTGGTTGAGCGCGGCCAGCAGCCGGCGCGCGGCCCCCACGCGGCGGGCGGCGGGGCCGGACAGGGTGTCGAGCGCGCACTCGGGGTCGGCCGGGGGGCCCATGTGTCCGCAGCCGCGCGGGCAGTTCTCGATCGCCTCGGCGAGGTCCGAGAAGGCCATCAGCACGTCGTCGGGTTGGATGTGGGCCAGCCCGAACGACCGGATGCCCGGGGTGTCGACCACCCAGCCCGATGTGGCGAGGGGCAGCGCGACCGATTGGGTGGAGGTGTGCCGCCCTCGGCCGATGTCGGTGACCTCGCCGACGGCCCGCTCCGCCTCGGGCACGAGGCGATTCACCAACGTGGACTTGCCGACGCCGGAATGCCCGAGCAGCACGGTGATCTTGCCGGCCAGCAGGTCGGCCACCGCGAGCAGCGGGTCATCGCGGCCCGCCACGACGACCGTCAGGTCCAGGTCGACGAACTGCGCGGCGAACGGCTCCGGCGGCGCGAGGTCGGTCTTGGTCAGGCACAGAATCGGCGTCAGCCCGCCGGCGAAGGCGGCGATCAGCGCGCGGTCGACCAGGCCGGTGCGCGGCGGCGGGTCTGCCAGCGCCACCACGATCAGCAACTGGTCGGCGTTGGCGACCACCACGCGTTCGGTGGGGTCGGTGTCGTCGGCCGTGCGGCGCAACACCGTTCGCCGTTCCCCGCGCCGCACGATGCGGGCCAGCGTGTCCAGCCGCCCGGACAGATCGCCGACGATGTCGACCTCGTCACCGACCACGATCGGGGTGCGGCCCAGTTCCCTGGCCCGCATGGCCGTGACCCGCCGATCGGGGTCCCCGCCGAGCACGCACCCCCAGCGGCCGCGGTCGACGCTGATCACCATCGCCGGCTCGGCGTCGGCGTGCTCGGGACGAGTCTTGGTGCGCGGTCGCGAGCCCCTGCCGGAGCGGACCCTGACGTCGGACTCGTCGTAATCGCCGGGCCTCAAATATCGGACTCCAGCATGTGCGCCCACAGCTGCGGAAACTCGGGCAGCGTCTTGGAGGTGGAGCCGATGTCGTCCACCTGGACCCCGGCCACCCGCAGCCCGACGATCGCGCCCGCCATCGCCATCCGGTGGTCGGCGTAGGCGCGCCAGACGCCGGGCCGCAGCGGTGCCGCGGTGATCACCAAGCCGTCGGGTGTTTCCGTGCAGTCGCCGCCGAGGCGATTGATCTCGGCGCTCAGCGCGGCGAGCCGGTCGGTCTCGTGGCCCCAGGTGCCCGATGCCGGACAGGCGCGACACCGATCCGGGCTTCGCCAGCGCGGCCAGCGCCGCCACCGCCGGGGTCAGTTCGCCGACGGCGCGCAGGTCGACGTCGAACCCGTCGTAGTCGGCGGAACCCTGCACCTCGAGGAACGAATCACCTTGGTTGACAACGGCGTTCAGCTTGCCCAGCACGGTCAGGATGTTCTCGGCGGGTTGCACGCTGGCGGCCGGCCAGCCGGTGATGCGGACCGTTCCACCGCTGACCACGGCCGCCGCCAGGAACGGCACGGCGTTCGTCAGATCGGGTTCGACCTCCCAGCGCCGGGCCGCGACCGGGCCGGGCGCACGGTTGGGCACCGAATCGTCGACGTCGACCCCGGCCTGCCGCAGCATCTGCACGGTCATCGCGATGTGCGGCGCCGACGGCAGCGTCGCGCCGGTGTGCTGCACGGTCAGGCCCTCGGCGAACGACGGCGCGCACAACAGCAGCCCCGAGACGAACTGCGACGACGCCGAGGCGTCGATCGCCACGGTGCCCCGGCGACCGACCCGCTGCCGTGCACGCGAAAGGGCAGACCCGCGCCCTCGATCGGCACGCCCAGGCCGCGCAGGGCGTCGAGCAGCGGCGCGATGGGCCGCACCCGGGCCTGCTCGTCGCCGTCGAACTCGACCACCGCTTCGGCCAGCGCGGCCAGCGGCGGCACGAAGCGCAGGACCGTACCGGCCAGGCCGCAATCCACCCGCGCGTCGGGCCCGGGCGCGATGCGGCCACTGACCGTCAGCTCGGATCCCGTGCCGTCGACGCGCAAACCCAGTGCGCGCAGCGCGCCGATCATCAGGTCGGTGTCCCGGCTGCGCAGCGCCCCGCTGATGCTCGGGGTGCCCCCAGTCGGCGGGCCCTGCGCGGCCGCCAGCGCCGCCAGCACCAGCGCCCGGTTGGTCTGCGACTTCGAGCCCGGAACGGTCACGGTCGCGTGCACCGGTTGCGGTGCGCTGGGGGCCGTCCACATACTCACCGGTCCATCATGGCGTGTCTTGGTGGCTCTGCCACCAATGGGAGTGCCGTGGCTCTGCCACCATGGAGTTATGTGTGGACGGTTCGCGGTCACCACGGATCCGGCTCTGCTGGCCCAGAAGATCAAGGCGATCGACGAGGCCACCGGCGCCTCGGAGAGCGCCGGGGCGCCCAACTACAACGTGGCCCCGACGTCGACCGTCGCGACGGTCGTCCGCCGCCACAGCGACCCCGACGACGAGCCCACCCGGCGGGTCCGGCTGATGCGCTGGGGCCTGGTGCCGCCGTGGGCCAAGGCCGGTGCCGACGGGGCGCCCGAGACCAAGGGCCCGATGCTGATCAACGCCCGTGCGGACAAGGTCACCACCTCGCCCGCGTTCCGGTCGAGCGCCAAGTCGAAGCGGTGCCTGATCCCGATGGACGGCTACTACGAATGGCGCGTCAACGACGCCGTCGCCGGCAAGAAGTCCCGCAAGACGCCGTTCTTCATGTACCGCGAGGACGGCGAGCCGCTGTTCATGGCGGGCCTGTGGTCGGTGTGGAAGCCCGCCAAGGAGGCGTCGCCCCTGCTGAGTTGCACCATCATCACCACCGATGCGCCCGGGGAGCTGGCCGAGATCCATGACCGGATGCCGCTGGTGGTGCCCGAACGGGAGTGGGACCGCTGGCTGGACCCCGACGCCCCGGCCGACGAAGAGCTGCTGACCCGGCCGCCCGACGTGCGCGGCATCCGCATGCGCGAGGTCTCGACGCTGGTCAACAACGTCCGCAACAACGGGCCGCAGCTACTCGAGCCGGCCGGCCCGGAACCCGAACAGGCGACCCTGCTCTAGCGTCAATTGCTGAGGCGGGACTTAGCATGCCTGTGTGACTGGCTCGTACACATACTCGTTCGATGACATCCGAAACCGTCCGGTCGCGGTGGTCGGGGCGGGAACGCTGGGCCGCCGCATCGCGTTGATGTTCGCCAGCCGCGGCGGCACCGTCCGGATCTTCGCCCCGCGCGCCGAACAGCGCGCCGCCGCGGTGCAGTACGTCGCGGAAGCCCTACCGAAGCTGTTGGAGGACCGCGGCTTTGGTGAACTGGGTGGCGCGACGGCCGCGGGGTCGCTGGAAGAGGCGTTGGACGACGCCTGGCTTGTCGTGGAGTCCGTCCCGGAGAAACTGGAGATCAAGATCGCAACGTGGGACCAGATCGACCAAGCCGCGCCGCCGGGCACCATCTTCGGCACCAACTCTTCGTCGTATCCGTCGCGTCTGATGGCCCGCGGCGTGCGCGACAAGACCCGCTTGTGCAACACGCACTTCTACATGCCGCCCGAGGCCAACGCCGTCGACCTGATGTCCGACGGGCAGACCGACCGCGGCCTGCTCGACACCCTGCTGACCGTGCTGCCCGAGTTCGGCGTCCATCCCTTCGAGGCGCGCAAGGAATGCACCGGCTTCATCTTCAATCGCATCTGGGCGGCGATCAAGCGGGAGTCCCTGGCCGTGGTCGCCGAGGGTGTGGCGCGCCCAGAGGATGTCGACGGGATGTTCAAGAGCAACCTGGGCGTGCCGGCCGGTCCGTTCCAGATGATGGACGCGGTCGGGCTGGACGTGGTGCTCGACATCGAGAACCACTACGCCGACGAGTTCCCGCACCTCCCGAGGCACGTGCGGGAGTTGCTGCAGTCGTACGTCGATGCCGGCAAGCTCGGCGTGAAGTCCGGCGAAGGTTTCTACAGTTATCGGTCCGGGGCGTGACCGCGACGCCGCCGAGCCAGGTCCGGCCGAACGCGTGGCCTAGTTGCTGAGCACCAGCTTCCAGTTACCGTTGATGTTCCGATCCGGAATACACCAGAAGTTGTTCCAGGTACCCGGCGTGGTGGCCTTCACGCCCGGCCCGGCGTTCTGGCACGCCTCCCGGGTTGGGTAATTACCCTCGGTCTGAATCGTGTCGGCGTGGCTGACAACCACGCCGGTCGTCATCAACCCCGCGAATGCCAGTGCGCCGGCGGCAAGGATTGTCCCGGCGCGCGCTTTGCCGGCCGATTTCTTCACACCCGGCCGAGTCCGGTTGAACGATCGCTTCGTTTCCATTCAATCCTCCTGTGGCGCTCCATCTGGCGGTCCGTGAGGGGGATACGAACCCGCGGTAGCGCAAAGTGTATGACCACACGAGCCCACGAGCCGCTCGAACTGGGCAACAACGTTGTCTCCCGCCGACAAATGGGTGGCGCGGCCCCGCACAATGCACGGGAATTTGGTTCAACGTTTGTCCGCGATATCCACGCGTGATACCGAATTGTTTCGCCAAAGACATTTCCTTTGCGCCGATGATGGCGAACCATATTGGCATGACGAATACCGACCAGACCGTGTTTGAGGGTCCCCTGCAGCAACTTGCCCGCAGCGCGTGGCAGTTGCTTCTGCTCATCGGTGTCCTGGCGGTGGCACTTGGTGCCATCGTGCTGGCTTGGCCAGGCAAGACACTATTCGTGGCGGGTGTGCTGTTCGGCATCTATTTGGTGGTTTCCGGGATCGGGTATGTGTTTGCCGCGTTCGGCACACACACCGGGGCCGCGATGAGGGTGTTGACGTTCATCACCGGCATCGTGTCGCTGGTTCTCGGCCTCTTTTGCTTTCGCGACAAATTCGAGGCGGTCACCCTGCTCGCCATATGGATCGGCGTTAGCTGGCTGTTTCGCGGGTTCACCCTGCTCGCGGCGGCGCTGTCGTTCGACCACCTGCCCGGCCGCGGCTGGCAGGTGCTGTCCGGGCTGATCATCGTGATCGGCGGCGCCGTGCTGATCGTCTCGCCGCTCGACTCGATCGCCGTCCTGACCCTGGTCGCCGGCTGCTGGCTGATCGCCATCGGCATAGTGGACGTCATCACGGCGCTTCAGGTTCGCAGCCGGGCCAAAGGCGTGACGGGAGTCTAGGGGAGCCGCCGCTCCGCCTCGAACACCAGGCACAGCTCGGCGACATCCCTTGGCCGCGAAAGCGATCGGCCGGTCAACTCCTCGATGCGGCGCAGCCGGTGCCGCACCGTGTTGGGGTGGCAGAAGATTTTCGACGCGGCGTCGTTGGCGGAGCCGCCCGAATCCAGCCAAGCCTGGAAGGTATCGAGAAGGACCGCGCGCTCCTCGGCGGGCAGTTCGTCCACCCGCCGCAACAGCGACGACCTGATCTTTGCCATCGCCTCGGGCGCGCTGACCGCCAACACGGCCAGCGGGGTGTCGTCGAAGACCGAGATCAGCGACGCACCAGACGGTTTGCCGGTGAGCGCCAATCGGGCTAGTCGCAACGCGTCGCTGGTTTCGGCCAGTTCGCGAAACGGCGGGCTGATGCCGACCCGCGCGATCGCGACCTGGCCGAGCACTTCGACGAGGGTGTTCAGGGCGTCGGTCGTTGGCCCGTTGAGATGGACGATGCCCACCTGCACGTCAGGCAGGAGCCGCCAGGCCGACCGAATATCGCGGGCGGACAGCTTGTTTTCGATCACCGGCAGCCCCACCCTCCCGATCGCGGGCAGTTCCGCGGCCACCACGACATAGGGGCCAGAGGTGGGCAGGCGCAGCAGATCGGCGGCCTCCCAGAGGCTCCGCCTGTTGGTCATCCGGCGGGACAACAGCGCTTCCACCAATGCCGATCGCTCTTCCTCCCGCTCCAGGATCTGCGTCGTGAGTTGGTGGCGGTAAGCGTCGGCCATCGCTTGGGTGAACGTCTCCTGGGCGAAGAAGATCCGTGCCGTCGCATCCAGGATGGCGTCGGTCGGTATTGCCGCGGCACGGGCGGTGGCGAGGGTCTCCTCCCACATGAACCGAAAACCGATCCGGTAGGCGGTCATCACCGCCGGTAGCGGCACGCCCGCGAGCGCACGTTCGGTGCCGGTGCGCTCGGCGGGTGAGACGTCGACATCGGCGCCGCTGGTGAGAGAGTCGAAGATGAACGCCACGTTCGCCGCGCAACTCTGCGCGACCTGATCCTTGGTGACGACGCCGCCGTCCCGGTATGCGTCGATGTCGCGGCAGAGCAGATCGGCCATCGCCTTTCCCAATTTCGGTGCGCGAGACAGCATGAGCTTGCTGAGTTCGGCGACATACGGATCGATCGGTGCGCCATGCCGAACACCGCGGTTTCTCGGTGCCACGCCCATAGCGCAAACCTTATGCCCGGGTCTTGGCGAATGTGGCCGCTCACACCGAACCGGCCTTCTTGTTGTTTCCGCAAACATTGTGACCCGCGCTGGCCGAGATCACGCTTGAAGCGAGCACGATAAGCACTCCCCGGAGGCCCCGCATGACCGCATTGAGCGCCGATCTGGTCAGGTCGAAAGATCGCCACGCAGAACGCACGGCGCTGCGTTGTGACGACTTGCGGTTCACCTATGCGGAATTCGACGCGGCGGCGGCCCGGGTCGCCACGCTCCTCGAGCGGGCCGGGGTGGAGCCGGGTGATCGGGTGGGCGTGATGCTGCCCAACACGCCGGCATTCGCCATTGTCTTCTACGGCATCATGTATCGCGGCGCCGTCGCGGTACCGGTGAACCCGTTGCTCAAGGCCCGGGAGGTCGCCTACTACCTGCTCAACAGCGGTGCCAGGGCGTTGTTCGCGACACCGGCCTTCGCCGACACGGCCACCACCGGTGCCCGCGACGCGGGCGCCCGCTGCTGGCTCGTCGACGACGCCGGGCTGGCCGAGCTGGTCGCCGGCGTGCCCGCCCAGGACTCCCCAGTTCAGCGCGACGACGAGGACATCGCGGTCATCCTGCACACCTCCGGGACCACGGGTAAGCCCAAGGGCGCCATGCTCACTCACGGCAATCTGCGCCGTAACGCCGACGTCAGCGTCCGCACCCTGATCGAGACCGGTCCGGACGACGTGGTGATGGGCTGTCTGCCGTTGTTCCATGTCTTCGGGCTGACCTGTGGCCTGAATTCTTCGGTCCTGGCGGGAGCGATGCTGACGCTCGTTCCGCGCTTCGACCCCCGCAAGGCGCTCGAGGTGATCGAGCGTGACCGGGTCACGGTTTTTCAGGGGGTGCCGACAATGTATTCGGCGCTGCTCTCCGTGGCGGACGAGGCCGTGCCGGGGGCGACGCACAGCCTTCGAACCTGCGTCTCGGGTGGTGCAGCGCTGCCGGTCCAGGTGCTCACCGACTTCGAAAAGGCTTTCGGCTGCCCGGTTCTCGAGGGGTACGGGTTGTCCGAGAGCTCCCCGGTGGCGGCGTTCAACCACCCGAACCGGCCGCGCAAGGCGGGCTCGATCGGCACCCCGATCGAGGGTGTCGAGATGCGGGTGGTCGACCTCGACGGCGTCGAGGTGCCGCAGGGTGAGACGGGCGAGGTCCAGATCCGCGGCCACAACGTGATGAAGGGCTACTGGAACCTGCCCGACGCGACGGCGGGCAGCATCACGGCCGACGGGTGGCTGAACACCGGTGACATCGGACGCGTCGACTCCGGCGGCTATTTCTACATCGTCGACCGGACCAAGGACATGATCATCCGCGGCGGGTACAACGTGTATCCCCGCGAGATCGAGGAGGTGCTCTACGAGCACCCGGCGGTGGCCGAAGCCGCCGTCGTCGCCATCCCGCACGACTCCCTCGGTGAGGAGGTCGGTGCCGCCGTCGCGCTCAAGGAGGGCGCGGCCGTCGCGCCGGAAGAGCTGCGCGACTACGTCAAGGCCCGGGTGGCCGCCTACAAATACCCGCGACTGGTGTGGCTCGTCGACGCGCTGCCCAAAGGACCGACCGGGAAGGTCCAGAAACGCGACATCACCGTCCCCACAACCGAAAGTGCACGATGACCATGGCAACCAAGACCGCGGCCGATGAGCTCGCCGTACCACTGGACCTGCTGCTGACCAGCGCCACCAAACCGTTCGCGAGCCGGATGCTGCCGGACGCCACCTGGGCGCGCTTCGGCGCCAACCTGGCCAAGCAGCCCGGCGCGGTGGCCGGCCGGATCGGCGCGCTCACCCGCGAGCTCGGCGCCATAGCGGCGGGCAATTCGCACCGCGTTCCGGCGCGCTCCGACAAGCGATTCGCCGACCCGGCGTGGGAGCAGAACCCGTTGCTGCACCGGATCATGCAGGCCTATCTCGCGGGCGCGGAGACTGCCGAAGGGCTGCTCGCCGACGCCGGGCTGGACTGGCGGGACCAGGAGCGGATGCGGTTCGTTGTCGACAACCTGGTCGAGGGTTTGGCGCCCGGCAACAACCCGCTGATCAGCCCGCTGGGCTGGAAGGCGATGATCGACACCGGCGGGCTGAGCGCGGTCCGGGGCGTCAAAGCCTTTGCCCGCGACATGCTTTCGAAGCCGAGGGTGCCCGCGATGGTGGAGCCCGACGCCTTCGTGGTGGGCGAGAGCCTGGCTGTCACCAAGGGTGCGGTGGTGCTGCAGACGTCGATGTTCGAGCTGATCCAGTACGCCCCGCAGACGGCCAAGGTGCGCGAGATTCCCTTGCTCATGGTGCCGCCGGTGATCAACAAGTACTACGTCATGGACATCGCGCCCGGGCGCAGCATCATCGAATACTTCGTCCAGCAGGGCAGCAGGTCTTCGTCATCTCCTGGCGCAATCCGCATAAGCGGCACCGGGATTGGGGCTTCGACGTGTACGGCGCCGCGATCGTCGAGGCGATGGACGCGCTGCAGGCGATCACCGGGACCGACAGCACGCACCTGTTCGCCACCTGCTCGGGCGGCATCCTGGCCGCGATGACGGCCGCCCACCTGGCCGGTGTCGGCGAGGGCGACCGGGTGGCCGGCCTGAACCTGTCCGTCACCGTGCTGGACGAGACCCGGGCCGGGTTCGCGGCCGCCATGATGAGCGACCGCGCCGCCCAGGCGGCCATCCGCGTTTCGGGGCGGAAGGGCTATCTGGACGGGCGGGACATGGCCGAGATGTTCGCGTGGCTGCGGCCAACCGACCTGGTCTGGCGGTACTGGGTGAACAACTACGTGCAGGGCCGCAAGCCGGCCCCCTTCGACGTGCTGTTCTGGAACGCCGACACCACCCGGATGACCGCCGCCCTGCACCGCGACATGGTGCAGATGGCGATGCGGAACGCGCTCGTCAACCCCGGCGGGGTCAGCATGCTCGGCACCCCGGTGGACCTGGGGAAGATCACCTCCGACGCGTACGTGGTCGGCGGCGTCGCCGACCACATCTCCCCGTGGCAGGCCACCTACCGCAGCGCGCGGCTTCTCGGCAGCAAGGACAACCGGTACGTGCTGTCCACCAGCGGTCACATCGCGGCCCTGGTCAACCCGCCGGGCAACCCGAAGGCGTCATACCGGACCGGTCCGGTCGACGCCGAGGATCCGCAGCGGTGGCTTGAGTCGTCGCAGGAGTCGAGTGACTCCTGGTGGCCGGACTATGTGGCCTGGCTCGCCGAGCGCAGCGGGCCCGAGGTCGACGCGCCGAAAGCGCTTGGCGGCGAAGGGTTTCCGCCACTCGGCCCGGCCCCCGGCAGCTACGTGATGGAGAAGTGAGTGAAGCGCGGTGCACAACAGCGGCGCCTGCGCGTGGTAACGCCGAGCACGCTCGGCGCCGAGCGCTACGTCAGCGTGGGTGGGCAGCGGATCCGGGTCAACGTGCACCGTGGAACCGGCGTGCCGCTGGTGCTGTGCAACGGCATCGGCGCCAGCCTCGAGGTGCTCGACCCGCTGGTGGAGCGACTCGATCGCACAGTGGTCAGGTTCGACGTCCCCGGCACCGGGGGCTCACCCACCTCACCGCTGCCGTACGGCTTTCCCTACCTCGCCTGGGTGCTGGGACGGGTCCTGTCGAGGCTGGGCATCGGGGTGGTCGATGTGCTCGGGCTGTCCTGGGGCGGCGCTCTGGCGCAGCAGTTCGCCTTCCAGAACCCCCGCCGCTGCCGGCGCATCGTCCTGGTGGCGACCGGTACCGGCGTGCTGATGGTGCCGGCCCATCCGCGGGTGCTGTCGAAAATGGTTACCCCGCGCAGGTTCTCGGATCCCGACTACGCCGCGGCCATCGCCGGTGAGCTGTACGGCGGTACCGTGCGCGCCCACGGTGAAGACGTGGCCCGGTTGTTCGTGCGGCAATTGCACGCTGGGTCGAAGATGGGCTACCTGCACCAGCTGCTCGCGGGCGCCGTCTGGACCAGCCTGTTCGCGTTGCCGGCCGTGCGGCAGGAGACGCTGATCGTGGCGGGCACCGACGACCCGATCATCCCGGTGGTCAACGCCCGCATCCTGCACGCTCTGCTGCCCCATTCGATGCTCCACCTGCATTCGGGCGGGCACATCGATGTCGTACACAACGCGACCGAGCTCGCGCCCGTCATCGAGAGTTCTTGGCCGAACCGGGCGAACGGGCCTAGGCGCCCGCGGACTCTCTAGGCCGCAATGTCCGCCGTGACCGCGCCGGTCAACCGGATCAGGTCCCGCGGTGAAACCCCGACGTCCCAGCCGCGGCGCCCGCGCTGCAGTACACCCGATCCCAGGCCAGTGCGCCCGCGTCCACGACGGCCGGCAGGGCCTTGCGCTGCCCGAACGGCGACACGGCGCCCACCAGGTAGCCGGTGGCCCGCTGGGCCACGGCCGCATCGGCCATGTCCGCCTTGGCCACCCCGAGCGCCGCGGCCGCCTTCAGCGAGAGGCGGGCCGGCGCCGGCAGCATCGCGACCGCAAGCCCGCCCGGCACCGCGATGATCAGCGTCTTGTAGATCTGCTCGGGCGCGATGCCGCGCGCCGTCGTCAGCGCGTGGACCGCCTCAACACCGAACGAGCGTTCCCGCGGATCGTGGTCGAAGGTGACAACCTCGTGCGCCACACCGGCTTTCACCAACGCGGCGATCGCGGGCGTGGCGGCGCGGCCCACCGCTCGGCCCCGCTAGGGACCCGTGTACCCCGGCGGGTTCACGCCGTCGACCCAGAAGTCGACACCGAGCTGCCCACCCGGGACGCAGTTGTAGACCGACAGGTCGGTGACGCCGGACTCGACCAGCACGTCCTCGCACAGCAGGGTGTTGCCGGTGTACTCGCGGGCGGGCTTGTTGAGGATGACGTAGGCCGCGTCGGAGTACACCTCCGGCTTGCGGGCGCGTCCCATCGCCTCGTCGCCGCCGAGCAGGTTCTGCACCGCGGCGGTGGCCACCAGCGTGCGCGGCCAGAGCGTGTTGGACGCGATGCCCGCCTCGCGCATCTCCTCGGCGATGCCCAGCGCGCACAGCGTCATGCCGAACTTGGCCATCATGTACGCCGTCGGCTTCAGCCATTCCTTGCCGAGCAGCACCGGCGGGGAAAGCGTCAGGATGTGCGGGTTCTCCGCGGCCTTGAGGTGCGGGATGCAGGCCTGCGATACGGCGTACGTGCCGCGCACCTGGATGCCGTTCATCAGGTCGAACCGCTTCATCGGCACCTCGGTGATGGACCCCAGGTTGATCGCCGACGCGTTGTTGACGCAGATGTCGATGCCGCCGAACTGCTCGACGGTCTTGGCGACCGCGGACTCGACGGAGTCCGGGTCGCGGACGTCCCCGACGATCGGCAGGGCCGCCCCGCCCGCTTCCTCGAGCTCCTTGGCGGCGGTGTACACCGTGCCCGGCAGCTTGGGGTGCGGCTCGGCGGTCTTGGCGATCAGGGCGATGTTGGCGCCGTCTTGGGCGGCGCGTTTGGCGATCGCCAGGCCGATACCGCGACTGGCGCCGGAGATGAACATGGTCTTGCCGTTGAGGGACATGGCGCCACATTAACGTCCTGGCCCGCTCGCCCGGATCGGGGGACGGGCGGACCCGGATGCCGCGGGAAATAGCACGTCGGCCACCGCTGTTGAAGCAAGCGGTCTCTGATGTGACGTGGGCGCACCCGGGCAGACACTGTCGGTGGCAGCCTCTAGATTGGGAGGAGCGGTTTGGTGTCAGCGGCGACGAGCCTGTTGGACCGTCCAATGGGTGCCGAGCAGTTGGCTTGCGTTCCTGCAAGCCCGGTGGCGCTTTCAGTGCTGCCCGGCGACACCGCAGCAGAAGGGACCGGGTTCATCGACATGGCCGACACAGACGGCGCGACAGCACGCGAGGCTCCCGATCCGGCCCCGCACGAGACGGACGCCGAGCTCATGGCGCGTTTCGAGCGCGACGCGATACCCTGCTGGACCAGCTGTACGGCGGTGCCCTGCGCATGACGCGCAATCCCGCCGACGCCGAAGACCTGCTGCAAGAGACGATGGTGAAGGCGTACGCGGGGTTTCGTTCCTTCCGCGCCGGCACCAATCTCAAGGCGTGGCTGTACCGGATCCTGACCAACACCTACATCAACAGCTACCGCAAGCGGCAGCGCCAGCCGGCCGTACCCGACCGAGGAGATCACCGACTGGCAGCTGGCCTCCAACGCCGAGCACTCGTCCACCGGGCTGCGCTCGGCCGAGGTCGAGGCGCTCGAGGCGCTGCCCGACACCGAGATCAAGGAAGCGCTGCAGGCGTTGCCGGAAGAGTTCCGGATGGCCGTCTATTACGCCGATGTCGAGGGGTTCCCATACAAGGAAATCGCCGAGATCATGGACACGCCCATCGGGACGGTAATGTCACGGCTGCACCGCGGCCGGCGTCAGCTGCGTGGGTTGTTGGCTGACGTGGCCAAAGAGCGGGGCTTCAACCGCGGCCAGCAGGCGCACGAGGAGGTGTCGTCATGAGCGAGCTTTCCGGCCCGGGCGACTCCTGCCCCAACGACGACGCCCACGGTGCCGTCGGCTGCGCCGAGGTGATCCGTCAGGTCTGGCTCCTGCTCGACGGCGAGTGCACGCCGGAGTCGCGGGACCAGTTGCGCCGCCACCTCGAAGCGTGCCCCGGCTGCTTCAAGCATTACGGCCTCGAGGAGCGGATCAAGGCGTTGATCGCCACCAAATGCCGGGGCGAGAAGGCCCCCGAAGGCCTCCGCGAGCGGCTACGGCTGGAGATCCGGCGGACCACCGTCATCCGCGAGTCGCAGTAGCGGTCCTCAGGCGTTGGGCCGCTTGCCGTGGTTGGCTTTGCTGTGCTTGCGGTCGCGCTTCTTACGGCCCCGTTTGGCCATGGTCGAACCCTCCGTTGATCGGTCTTTGTGCGGGCGCGCGGCGCCCGTCAGCCTGCCGCACAGTCTCTCACGAGGTCCGAACCACGTGAAATCGGCACGACGCCGAAGCCCGTGCCACCGTACGACCGCTCCAATCCATCCGTCACACTGACATACGTGACGACGTCGACGTTGATTCGGGCATTTGGTCTATCACGGATGGCGCTTGGTCTGTGGCTCGCGCTGGCGCCTCAACGTCCCGGCGAACTGTGGTTCGGCGAACCCGATCCGCCGGCGGCGGGTACCGCGCTCTTGCGTTGTGTCGGCGGACGGGACCTGGGCATCGGACTCGGCCTTACGGCGAACGCTACGCCGGACTCATTGTGGTTGAGGGTCGGAATCCTCGCCGATGTCATTGATGGCGTGGCCACGCTGGCGGCGAGCCGCCAGATGCCACGCGCGGGCGCTCGTCGGCTTCGTCGGGGCGACCGCCTACTCGGTCATCGGGATTCTGATGCTGCGCGCGGCCGGGATCGGACAGCGGATCGTTCGGGCATCGCGCAGGGATAGCCCCCTACCCGCCTGACGTGAGCCCGCACCGCCCACGGCACAAGACCAGAGCCCCGCGTGCCGAGGTCCGGACCGCACCTGTGGTTCGATAGACACCGAGCCTGACGGAAGCTTGATGACCAGCAGCCGGCCTGCGCAATGGCCGATACGAGTGGGGTGAAGATGGCCGAGGATGTCCGCGCCGAGATCGTGGCCAGCGTGCTCGAAGTCGTGGTGAGCGAGGGTGACCAGATCGGCAAAGGCGACGTCGTGGTGTTGTTGGAGTCGATGAAGATGGAGATTCCCGTGTTGGCCGAGGTCGACGGCACCGTCAGCAAGGTGAGCGTCTCCGTGGGCGATGTCATCCAGGCGGGCGACCTGATTGCCGTGATCAGCTAGCCGTTGGACCCCTCTGTTGCCGGGGATGCCCGGGGTGAGTGATGTCGACTCTCGGTGATCTGCTCGCCGAACACACCGTGCTGCCGGGCAACGCGGTGGACCACCTGCACGCGGTGGTGGGGGAGTGGCAGCTGCTGGCAGACCTGTCGTTCGCCGACTACCTGATGTGGGTTCGCCGCGACGACGGCATGTTGGTGTGTGTGGCGCAGTGCCGGCCCAACACCGCGCCCACGGTGCTGCTCACCGATTCGGTGGGCAGTGTGGTCGCCGCCGACCGGCTGGCGCTCGTCGCCCAGACCTTCGAATCCGGCGCCGCCCAGCGGGATTACGATGCGGGCCAAGAGGATTCGTTGCTGCCCGGCCCGCACGTCGAGGCCTCGCCGGTGCAGTACGGCGGCCGCGTGGTGGCCGTGCTCACCCGCCATCAAACCGCGGTCGCGGCCGACCGCACGTCCGGCCAACTGGAGACCGCCTACCGGGAGTGCGCGAGCGACCTCGTCCACATGCTCGCCGACGGCACCTTCCCCGACGTGGGGGACGTCGTCATGTCCCGTTCCACGCCCCGGGCGGGCGACGGCTTCATCCGGCTGGACGTCAACGGCGTCGTCGCGTACGCCAGCCCCAACGCGGTGTCGGCCTACCATCGGATGGGGCTGACCAGCGAGCTGGAGGGCCGCAACCTGGTCAAGGTGACGCGGCCGCTGATCTCGGATCCCTTCGAGGCGCAGGAGCTGGCCGAGCACGTGCTCGACCTGCTCGCCGGGGGCAAGAGCATGCGGATGGAGGTCGACGCCGGCGGCGCCACGGTGCTGCTGCGGACGCTGCCCCTGGTGGTCAACGGCGCCAGCGCCGGGGCGGCGGTGCTGATCCGCGACGTCACCGAGGTGAAGCGCCGCGACCGGGCCCTGATCTCCAAGGACGCCACGATTCGCGAAATCCACCACCGGGTGAAGAACAACCTGCAGACGGTGGCGGCGCTGCTACGCCTGCAGGCCCGACGGACGGCCAACGCCGAGGGGCGCGAAGCCCTGATCGAGTCGGTGCGCCGGGTCTCGTCGATCGCTTTGGTGCACGACGCGCTGTCGATGTCGGTCGACGAGCAGGTGAACCTCGACGAGGTCATCGACCGGATCCTGCCGATCATGAACGACGTGGCGTCGGTGGACCGGCCGATCCGGATCAACCGGGTCGGGGACCTGGGGGTGCTGGACTCCGACCGGGCGACCGCGCTGATCATGGTGATCACCGAATGGTTCAGAACGCGATCGAGCATGCGTTCGACCCGGCGGTCGAAGCGGGGTCGGTGACCATCCGCGCCGAGCGGTCGGCGCGCTGGCTCGACGTCGTCGTCCACGACGACGGCCGCGGGTTGCCCGAGGGCTTCAGCCTGGAGACGTCCGACAGCCTCGGTCTGCAGATCGTGCGGACCCTGGTGTCGGCCGAGCTCGACGGCACGCTGGGCATGCGCCAAGCCCCGTCCAGCGGCACCGATGTGGTGTTGCGGGTGCCGATCGGCCGGCGGGCCCGCTTGGTGTTGTAGGCGTCACGCCAACACAACAGTGCGGCCCCGACTTTCGTCGGGGCCGCACTGTGTGCTCTGACTGAATCAGACTCCGCTGCGGGCCTTCGTCCGGGCATTGCGACGCTTGAGGGCGCGCCGCTCGTCTTCGCTCATGCCGCCCCAGACGCCCGAGTCCTGGCCGGTATTCAGGGCCCAGGACAGGCAATCCGTGGTCACCGGGCACCGATTGCAGACCAGTTTCGCGTCAGCGATCTGCGCGAGCGCCGGGCCGCTGTTCCCTACCGGGAAGAACAGCTCCGGGTCCTCGTCACGACAGACCGCCTTGTGGCGCCAATCCATACGTTCTTACTCCTCACTGAGTGCGCAGCAGGGCGCACGGCCAATTTTCTTCGGCTGTTAACGCGTGCACAAGAAAAGGGTCCGTACCCCTATCCAAATTTCTGCATGCAACCTTTCGATCGTTTCACAGGCTCAACAGAAGTCAATAGGACCGAGTTAGCTCGTGGGCTATCTCACTTTGATCATTCGGTAGCCGAGCCCTTACTCCGTTGTACTACACTGACGGGCCACTCTCGCGGAAAAATTTCGCCGCCCGGCTCGTGGGCGCTTCGTTCGCGCAGGTCAGAGCGGATTTTTTCGAGGCGGTGCGACCACGGCAAGCGCGTCCGGTACCGCCCGGTACGTCATGGTTTCGCGCACTCCGAGGTAATCCCCGTCGAACTGGCAGGCGACCGGGCCCCCGGTCGAGGTGACGCGCACACAGGGCACATCGTCCGCGGTGATGAGGTGGTCGAACTCGAACTTCGGCCGCTTGGCGAACATCTGCCGCACGATGCGCAGCGTGGGAATCGTTTTCATGGTGGTGGGCGCGAACACGCCCAGCCCCGACTCGAAGGTGCAGCCGGGATTGGTCCATACCGGCCGGTCATTGGCGAACGTCCAGGGGCTGGAATTGGACACGAACGCGAAGCTCACCCCGGTGATGGGTTCGCGGCCCGGCAGTTCGAGGGTGAGCATCGGTTCGCGGCGCGTGTAGCCCCAGACGGCGGGCACCGCGGCGCGAATGTAGCGCCAGGCCGTCACCTTCCCGCCCTTGTCCCGTTCGGCCTCGACCGCGGCGACCACCTCCGCGTCGACACCCATCCCGGTGTTGAACACCGCCCACCGCTCACCGCAGTCGATCAGGCCGATGCGCCGCCAGGTGTGGTGGCGGTGGTAGTCGTCGAGCAACTGGATGAGCTGGTTGGTGGCGGCCACCGGGTCCCGCGAGATGCCCAGCGACCGCGCCAGCACGTTCGCCGAACCGCCGGGAACCACCGCGACCGCAGGGACCGGGCCGACGGGCCCCGATGCGGCGCCGGGACGGCCGAGCAGGCCATTGACCACACCGCTCACCGTGCCGTCGCCGCCGTGCACGACGACCAAATCGACGCCGTCCGCGACCGCCTTCTCCGCGAGTTCCGTGCCGTGACCGCGGTGATTGGTGTGTTCGACGGTGAGCTGCAGCCGGCTCTTGAGCGCGTGCGCCAGCAGGTCGCGACCGGCCGGGGTGGTGGACGTGGCTGTGGGGTTCACGATCAGCACGGCGCGCATGAAGCACGAGCTTATGCGGGCGGCCTAAGGCCGCGCTGTGGGGAACTCCCCCCGGCGGCCGGGGTGACTACGCTGACGCGGGTGACAGGTTTCCGCCGCAACCCAGCGGCCGTCCCGTCCGCAGTGCGCGGTGCCGGACTCCTCGTGGTGGTGCAAGGGGCGGCCGCACTGGTCATCGCGGCGGTGCTGGTGGTGCGCGGCGTCGCGGGCGCCGACCAGCACGTGGTCAACGGGCTCGGCACCGCGGTGTTCTTCCTCTTGGCCGGGGCGGTGGTGCTGGCCGCCGGGCGCGCGCTGATCCTCGGCAAGCGCTGGGGCCGCGGGCCGGCCGTGATCACCCAGCTGCTGCTCCTGCCGGTGGCGTGGTACCTGACGGTGGATTCGCACCGGCCGGGGTTCGGGATTCCCGCGGGCGTGGTGGCGCTGGCGGTATTGGGGCTGCTCTTCAGCCCCGCGGGCGTGCGCTGGGCCGCCGGCGGCGATCAGCGCGACTCCGCCAGCTCGGCCAATCGCGGACCGGACACCCGATAGGTGGTCCACTCGCGCTGCGGTTCGCCGCCGACGGCGTCGTACAGCGTGATGGCATCGGCGTTCCAGTTCAGCACGGCCCAAGACAACCGCGTGTAGCCCTTGTCGAGGCATTCGGCCGCCAGCGCCGCCAGCAGCGCGCGGGCCAGGCCACGGCGGCGGAACCGCGGCCGCACGAACAGGTCTTCGAGGTAGATGCCCGCCACGCCGTCCCACGTGGAGAAGTTGAGAAACCACAACGCCATCGCGGCGATCTGGCCGTCGACTTCAGCGACATGCCCTAATACCGTCGGCGCGTCACCGAAAAGCGCCGCCGCGATTTGGTTTTCGGTGACCGTGCAGTGGTCGGCGGCCTTTTCGAATTCGGCCAGTGCGTGGATCATTTCGGTGATCGCGCCGGCGTCTTCGGGCGTCGCGCGGCGGATGGTCAATGCTCGACGTCCAATGCGTTGAGGATGGTGGCGAATTTCGTTGTGGTTTCGGCGACTTCGGCGTCGGGATCGGATTCGGCGACGATGCCGCCACCCGAGCGGGCGAGCGCGGTGCGGCGGTCCGCGGACAGTTGCGCGCAGCGGATGGAACCACCCAGCGGCCGTCACCGCGCGCGTCGCACCAGCCCACGGCCCCGGCGTAGAAACCGCGGTCGCCTTCCAACTCGGCGATGAGCTCGACCGCGGCCTTGGTCGGCACCCCGCCGACGGCCGGGGTGGGGTGCAGGGCCAGCGCCAAATCGATTGCGGTCGTTGACATGTCGCGGAGCCGCCCGCTGATCGGTGTGCACAGATGCCATACGGCGGCGGTGCGGCTCAGCTCGGGCTCGGCGGCGATCGTCAACTCGTCGCACAGCGGCTCCAGGCCGCCCGGATGGTCTCGATGACCAGCTGATGCTCGTGCCGGTCCTTGGCCGAGCCGGCCAGCGCCGCGCCGTTGGCGGCGTCGGTCTCGGGGTCGCCGGCCCGGGGTGCCGAGCCGGCGAACGGCCGGCACGTGACCCGGTCCCCGGAGCGCGCCACCAGCAGCTCCGGGCTGGCCACCAGCGCGACGCCGGCGTAGTCGTCGCCGGCGCCGGTCAGGTCGGCGAGGTAGCCGTATGCGGCCGGGTCGGCGGCAATCAGGCGGCGCAGGATGACGCGTGCGTCCAGGGGCGTCGGCGACCAGCCGCAGCGCGCGGGACAACCACCTTGGTGATCAGGCTGTCGGGCGCGGTGAGCTGATCGAGGGCCCGGCTGATGCGGGCGCGATACTCGGCCGGCGGAGGGTCGGCGGCGGCGACGCGCACCGGCGGCAGCGGGCCGGTCGGCCAGTCCGGTGGCGCGTCGGTGCGGCGCACCCCGTCGGGGGTCAGCAGCGCAGTGGGTTGTTCGACATCAAAAGGCAACGCGCCCAATACTATTGGGACCGAACCGGAACGCAGCGCGTCCTGCGCGGCGGCCACTTCGCGGTAACGCTGCCGCACCCCCTCGGCAACGAGAGTCTGGTTCGGTCCGCACAACGCGAACACCGGTTCGGTATTCACCCGGGTTTGATCGCCTGCGGCTGGCTGGTCAATCCGAGCGCGGCGAGCTGCCGCACCCCGTGCTCGAAACCGCACACGGCGATGGAGCCGGCCAGCATCCAGAAGCGGCTGCCCTCGACGAGCGGCAGCTCCACCCAGCGTGATGATCGA